>CP133159.1:3475500-4185000 GCA_030913385.1 Cytophagaceae bacterium ABcell3 | reverse complement strand
TGAGCTGTGGGTAGGGGTGAAAGGCTAATCAAACTGAGAAATAGCTCGTACTCCCCGAAATGTTTTTAGGAACAGCCTCGAGGTCGAGTCTATGAGAGGTAGAGCTACCGATTGGACTAGGGGGAGTCACATCCTACCAAATCCAGACGAACTCCGAATGCTCATAGATATACTCGGGAGTGAGGGCTGGGGTGCTAAGGTCCCAGTCCGAGAGGGAAAGAACCCGGACCAACAGCTAAGGTCCCCAAATCTACGCTAAGTTGAACTAAGGTGGTCCAGCTGCCGAGACAGCCAGGATGTTGGCTTGGAAGCAGCCATTCATTTAAAGAGTGCGTAACAGCTCACTGGTCGAGCGGCAGGGCATCGATAATAAACGGGCATCAAGCGTGGTACCGAAGCTTTGGATTTGTGCATTTGTGTACAAGTGGTAGGGGAGCATTCCAAACAGCGGCGAAGGGGAACTGTAAGGTTTTCTGGAGCGTTTGGAAAAGCAAATGTAGGCATAAGTAACGATAATGCGGGCGAGAAACCCGCACACCGATAGACTAAGGTTTTCCCGGCCATGCTAATCAGCCGGGAGTTAGTCGGGACCTAAGGAGAACCCGAAAGGGGCATTCGATGGACAACTGGTTAATATTCCAGTACCGGCGATATGGAGTGATGGGGAGACGGAGTAGTGAAAGGCCTGCGCACTGACGGAATAGTGCGTTTAAGCAATTAGGTATAGGGCCGGTAGGCAAATCCGCCGGCCTTGCTGAACTGCGAAAGTACTCAGCGGCTTCGGCCAATGAGATAATGGCCCTAACCAGACTTCCAAGAAAATCCTCTAAGCGTTAATCCGTATTGCCGCCCGTACCGTAAACCGACACAGGTAGTCAAGGAGAGAATCCTGAGGTGCTCGAGTGAGTCATGGCTAAGGAACTCGGCAAAATGGCCCTGTAACTTCGGGAGAAGGGGCGCCTACCCAGCAATGGGAGGCCGCAGTGAAAAGGCCCAGGCGACTGTTTAACAAAAACACATGTCTTTGCGAAATCGAAAGATGAAGTATAAGGACTGACACCTGCCCGGTGCCGGAAGGTTAAGGGGGGACGTTAGGGGCGACCCAAAGCGTTGAACTGAAGCCCCGGTAAACGGCGGCCGTAACTATAACGGTCCTAAGGTAGCGAAATTCCTTGTCGGGTAAGTTCCGACCTGCACGAATGGTGTAACGATCTGGGCACTGTCTCAGCCATGAGCTCGGTGAAATTGTAGTAGCGGTGAAGATGCCGCTTACCCGCAACGGGACGGAAAGACCCCATGAACCTTTACTATAGCTTTACATTGACTTTGGGTAAGGGATGTGTAGGATAGGCCGGAGGCTATGAAGCGGTGTCGCCAGGCATCGCGGAGCCGTCCTTGAAATACGGCCCTTTCCTTATCTGGAGTCTAATCCCGATATCTATCGGGAGACATTGTATGGTGGGTAGTTTGACTGGGGTGGTCGCCTCCAAAAGAGTAACGGAGGCTTTCAAAGGTACCCTCAGCACGCTTGGTAACCGTGCGCAGAGTGCAATAGCAAAAGGGTGCTTGACTGTGAGGCCAACAAGCCGATCAGGGTCGAAAGACGGATATAGTGATCCGGTGGTTCCGCATGGAAGGGCCATCGCTCAAAGGATAAAAGGTACTCTGGGGATAACAGGCTGATCTCCCCCAAGAGCTCACATCGACGGGGAGGTTTGGCACCTCGATGTCGGCTCGTCACATCCTGGGGCTGGAGAAGGTCCCAAGGGTTCGGCTGTTCGCCGATTAAAGTGGCACGCGAGCTGGGTTCAGAACGTCGTGAGACAGTTCGGTCCCTATCTGTTGTGGGCGTAAGAAGCTTGAGAGGAGCTGACCTTAGTACGAGAGGACCGGGTTGGACGAACCTCTGGTGTATCTGTTGTGCCGCCAGGTGCATTGCAGAGTAGCTACGTTCGGACGAGATAAGCACTGAAAGCATCTAAGTGCGAAACTCGCCTCAAGATGAGGCTTCTATACAGGGTCGTCAGAGACTATGACGTCGATAGGTTGCAAGTGTAAAGGCAGAAATGTCAAAGCTGAGCAATACTAATTACCCGGAGACTTTCTTTTTTGCGCTGCCAATTTCTATTAGTCTGCTTTTCACATGTTAAAAATATTAGAGCTTCCCCAAATGTAGGGGACGGCCAACAAGGTGACCGCAAGTATAGCGGTACACCGAAAAAAAACTTAATGGTGATCCCGATAGCTATCGGGGTAGCACAGGTGTCCGCCAAAAGGGTGGTAACCTTAAAGATCTTAATGGTGACTATTGCACGGGTGTCCACCTCTTCCCATTCCGAACAGAGAAGTTAAGCCCCGTCGCGCTGATGGTACTGCGGTAAAACGTGGAAGAGTAAGTCGTTGCCAGTTTTGTACAAGCCTTGTCGTGTAAACGGCAAGGCTTTTTTTTATGTATGTAGAGCCGATTTTCAATCGGATCACCTGGTATTTTGCGAAAGTTAAGTAGTAGGCTAAGTGCGAAACTTGCTTTTACTAAGTTTCCCTGGACTTTTTCCTGCAAATCCCTATCTAGGTTCTTCCTCCACACCTCCAAGGTCCACTAAAACCTTGGAGGTGTGGCTTTCATGCCCCTTTACCATTAGAGAGGATACTGTTGTGTCTGCTATGTCCGATAGTTTCAAGTTTGACAATTGTGTTCCGTAGACAGGAAGAATAAATTAACTGTACAAGCTAGTCTAAACCACCAACAGTGGGTTATTCTCACTCCCCCTTAACGTCATCTTGAAAAGTTTTTTTTGAACACTGGCAGTATCTTAAGAGGAGTAAGAGCTGCTCGAAACATTATCAATCAGCAAATAAACCTCTTAAACATACTATATGCGTTTACTAACCTAGTGCCTATTTCTGTTCTTTTATTCTTTAGCCAAACAAGGTGCTTCCAGAATAGCGGTGTGTTGGTTGTCCCTGTTGTATTAATATTATCCTACATGTATTATTCCTTTTGCCGTACGAGATTCGAAATGTGGGAGGGTAAGGTGTTCTGTTTAACAAATTTGACTGGGTGGTATCGCAAACAAACAAAACCTGCAACAGTACCTCTGCTAGCATTTTCAATACCACGCTGCGTTTATATTATTCGCTGACGCTAACTTAGTAGGGTTGTTTCAATATTTCTGCTTTACATGTATGTATATAAACTTTATAAATTGTACAAAATATAACAAGCTGACCTGAATACGATTACGGAGAAGGAGTTTGGGACAGTTGTTTTTGGAGTTAAATCATTAGCTGCACTACTTGATAGTGTGGACGTGCAGTTTTTTTGTGTCTTATCAAGAGTTTAAGCATCTATAGGTATATCGATTGTGGTTGTACTAAAATACCTTTTGTTTAACGTTTTATGTTTTAATTCTTTCTTATTTTTGTAGCTTCACTAGCTTATATAGGCTTCATTATTATTGGGATGATTGATTATAAAACAACACATCGGGTACCATTTATTTTCTTTGTTTTCTTTTTGATGGGTTTAGCGGCATACGCTGTTATTCTGGTTTTTCATCCAGTAATGTATGACAGGATCTCACTTGAGGATAGTTTTGTAGAAAACCTTACTGCCTTGTCTTTATTTGGATGTGGCCTTTTGTTGCTTTTTGGTGGGGCGAAGTCATCTAAAAGTCAAGTAAGGAAAATAGCTTTGATTGTTATGGGAGTTGTTTTTTTATGGGCTGCAGGTGAAGAGATTAGTTGGGGGCAACGTATTTTTGATTGGGAAACCGCTGAGTCCTGGAAAGAAATTAATGATCAGGATGAAACAAATATCCATAATATTAATAAATCCTTTTTTGATAGGTTGGTAGATAGAGGTACAATTGCTTTTGTCTTTGTTACTGCTGTTCTTTTGTCTTTTGGCTACAGGGACTTCTTTGGTATACCCGTCCCTTCTTATTTTATAATTTTGGCCTTTGCAATTACTCCATTTTACCATCAGTATAGGACAAGTGGCTTTGATTACTTTTATTTGACTTACATTCCTTTAGGTATATTGCTTTTGAGAAGTGTTTTAGTAAAAGAACTAAAACTGGCAATGAGTACGGTCATTACTTTGGTTGTTGTGTTTCTTATAGGTGTGTTACATACTACTTTTAGTGAAAATTTCCCAAGCCACAACAATAGTGCACATGAAATCAGAGAATTTCTATTTTCTTTATGTTGTTTAGCCTATGGTTGGGAAATTTATTCCTATAAAGCTGATAAAGACCATTGCTATATTAATGAAAAAGCTGGCCCTATGTGGAATACTGTGGGTAATTGAATTTCAATTTAGAGGAAATAAAGTAAATCATGTTGATAAAATTTGTAATATTCCGATATCCACGAGCTCTTCTTTTAGCTAGTTGTATTTTGCTGTTAATCCCTTCCATGACACCATTGGCAATCTGGGACTCGACATAATTGGTAATTCCTTGCCAGTGGGACTTTATTGTGTTTACAAACTTCTTGAAGGCATACAAGCCTTCCTCTTCAACAAGGTCACACCAGTAAGCCAAGAAAGCAGAGCCCTCTTCTTTTGTTTTAAACTCCCAAAAGCTCTGAAATAAGGTCTTTAACCGATAAGCCTTCCCAATAGTTGGTAACAGTTCAATAAGTACCTGCCGGTCCTGCTTCTGTTTAGCGCTAAGTTTGTGTGTGGACTTTAATAGCGTGTATTTGTGTCCTTTAAGTATTGAGTGTTCTCGGACTTCTCGCTTACGTACATCGTCCATAGCTTCATTAAGCAGTTTGACTACATGAAATTTATCAAATGTTACCGAGGTGTTAGGAAAATGTTCGAGCATGCCTGCGATAAAACCTGTAGACATATCAATGCATGCGTCGGTAATTGACAGATGTTCAACACCCTTTGCTTTTAAATGGTCTTTAATTCTTCCGATAGTGTGCCGATCCTTGCCTGGAGTAACATGAATCACACGGCGAGTAGCCAAATCTGCTGCTACGGTCACATAATCATGTCCTTTTCTTACAGAAGTCTCATCAATACCCAATTGGGTCACCGAGCTTTGATCATCTGCCCGATAGGCAATTTGTATCCAGTAGTTAAATATATTCCATATGCGCTGTGGGTACTCATTCACTAAATCAGCTGCTTTGTTCACGGGCATCTCTCGCTCAATCAAAGCCATGCTAAAAGCCTCAAACAACAAAGTAAAACCACTTCCTTTTCTAGCCCACGGCACTTCCACGGTTTTTACCTTTCCATCCGTTGTTTTGATTCGAGGGACTTTGCAATGAAGATAACATTCATGTTCAAAAAAATTGAGGTGACGCCAAGTCCTATATTGAGTATCATGAACTTTACTTTCTGGTTCAAATACGAAACCACGCTCAAAGCTAATGGTTATATGAAGTTCTTGTTTACCATTGGATGCTTCCTGAAACCTAACATCGGTTACCGACCAAGGCTTTGTTAACTGCAAAGCCAATTGAAATATTTCGATACTGTTCATTTTGTAAAAATAACTACATTATATCACCTTTCCACAGTAAATCATATAGACCCAAAAAGCTTCTATGAATGTATTGCAGGCAAATTGAATTTTAGGAAAAAACTTGATCATTCTATAGAAAGGAAGTTATATCTTACAAAAAACATTAAGAAACGTTCTGGGGAAGTTGAAATTTCCCTACTACGCATTGGGAAGTCTGTGTAGTAATGGCTAATGTCTATTTGGCTATACAAATTGGTTAATCCAAAAACATATCTAGCGCCAACTTCGATTTTTTCATTTAGCATACTGCTAACACCAGCTACTAGTGAGAAGTTGTAAAGGTTTTGTTCGTTGATATTTAAATTTGTTGTAAGTAAATGACTTAATTGAATACCTCCTTCAAAGGATAGGTTTTCAACAAATTTATACTTCAGTAAAACAGGAATGTCAATGTATAATAAACTGTTTCTTGTATAAGTATTATACATATCACTGGCAAACCTGTACCCTCTGTAAGATATCAGTAGTTCAGGTTGAATAGAAAACTTATCATTGAGCGACTTTTCAATTTGTACACCGGACAAAAAACCTGGCACCCCTTTAATATCTAGATACCTCCCTAGGTCTCCTCTCGCGGTCGAAAAAGATCCTCCTGCCACTATTCCTATTTGCATATTTTGCCCATAGTTTATATGATGAATGAATAAAATAAGAAATAGAACTTGTAAAGTAAGCCTAGTTTTCATATTTGATTGATTTATAAATAGAAAGACAGGATGTTGTTTTTTAGCATTTAATGAATACATAAAAATACCTCAAATTTATAATGAATTCTATATATTGAGGGTTAAAATTATATGTTGTATAATTAAACAAGGTAGTAATGTGCCCTGATTTTGTAATAAGGAAGTTGATGAAGTCTATAAAAAAGAAAGGAAAAAAAGTAGCGAGGGGGGGAATTGAACCCCCGACCTCAGGGTTATGAATCCTGCGCTCTAACCACCTGAGCTACCTCGCCGTTGAATTAGGTGTGCAAAGGTAGCTGTAATTTTGAATAAAGCAAATTTTTTTAAAGAATAATTAGATTTGAACCGTATTTTTTTTCATATTGACTAAAATTTAAACATATAGAATAGATGGATAAGAATAAGTTTGTAATTGAGTTTGAGTTGAATGCATCACAAAAAATGCTTTACCCTTATATTAATACAGCCCAAGGCTTAGCTGAGTGGTTTGCTGACAAGGTAGATTTTGAGGAAGATAAGATTTTTTATTTCGAGTGGGACGGTGCTAGGCACAAAGCAAAAAAAGTATCCCAAAAAATGAATCAGCTGGTAAAGTTTGAGTTTCCCGATACAAAAAACGAAGACGGTAAAGATGCTGCATATCTTGAGTTTCAACTTGATACCAATGAATTGACACAAACCTCTTTTTTGAAAATAATTGATTATTCGGAATTTGAGGATAGTAAAGATATGGAGGAGCTCTGGAATAATCTTATACAGAATTTAAAAGATAAGGTTGGAGGTTAGCTACTTTAAGCTTTCAAAAGCATTTTTTGCTCTTTCAGTTGCTTGTTTATGGTCAATGATAGGGGTAGGGTATTTGCCTGTTTCATATTCTGGTACCCATTTTTTAATGTAATCAAATTTTGGGTCGAAGCGTTTTTGTTGGAGTGTTGGATTAAAAATTCTTATAAAGGGTTGCGCATCGGCTCCAGTGCCAGCTACCCATTGCCAGTTTCCAACATTTGCGGCTAAATCAAAGTCAAGGAGTTTATTGGCAAAATACCTTTCTCCTAATGTCCAATTGAGCAGCAGGTGTTTTGTGAGAAAACTTGCAACTACCATGCGTACCCGGTTATGCATGAAGCCGGTTTCGTTGAGCTGCCGCATTCCCGCATCTACAAGAGGGTAACCGGTGGTTCCTTCGCACCATCTTTCAAATTCAGCGTCACTGTATCGCCATGGCAGGTTGTTTAAGTTTGGGTTAAATGCTTCATGTTCTGATTTAGGGAAATGATAGAGAAGTTGCATATAGAATTCTCGCCATATAAGCTCATTTAACCATGTGTCATTTAGTTTAGCCGCTTTTTTGACCATAGCCCTTGTGCTGGCAGTTCCAAAGCGTAGATGTACTCCTATTTGTGTTGTTGGGAGACTTGGATTGTCTCTGGTTTCATCATAGTGTCTGATGATTTTATTGTCTGGTTGACTAGGGGGAAAAGTCATTGATGAACGCACAAACCCGAAATGGGATAGGGAAGGAAGGTTCTGCTCGTGTCTCTTTAGGTTATGAAGGAAAGCTTCTGAGGGGTATGCTTGGGGGCTTTTGTCTGAAAATTGTTTTTTCCATTGATTCTTGTAAGCTGTAAATACTTTGTATGGGCTGCCTGATTGGGTTAAAACTTCTTCTTTTTCAAATATTACCTGATCTTTATGCAGGTTTAAGGTGGCTCCTTTTTCTTTAAGCAGTAGAGAGATCTGTTTGTCTCTGTTTACTGCATATGGCTCATAGTCGCTGTTTGCATATACTTTTTCAATTTGGTATTGATCCAATAGTTTGGAGAATACATTTTCAGGAGTGCCGTGTTCTACTAGCAAAGAACTTTTATGTTTTAAAACTTCATTGTGTATGTTGGAGAGCGCGTCGTAAATGAAGGTAATACGAGGATCGTTTTTATCTAGGTTGGCCACGATATTAGTGTCGAAGATAAAAAGTAGTAAAACAGGATTGTTGCCTTTCAAAGCTTTGAGCAGCCCGTGATTATCTTTAACTCTTAAATCCCGCCTAAGCCAAAAGATGTTTATTTTCATATTTTTTTGCTGAGTCTCTCTGTACACAACAAGCCTATTGATATAGAGTTATTTTTTTCTCTTACGTTTCTGTGGGACTTTGCTCTCCTCATTCTCCCTCTCGTCATCATCATCATCATCATCTTCTTCTTCCTCTTCTTCGTTATTGCCCTCTTCTTCTTCCTCTTTCTTTACAGGAATATAGTCAAGCTCTAATGAGTTGTTCTGTTTGCTGTCTTGCCTTTCTTCAGATGAACTTCCTTCATCAGGAGATTCAAGTTTTTCTTCCTTTTCTTGGGCTTTTTCTAATCTATGTTGGAATTCGTTCAGTTTTTCTAAGAACTCCGTTTCTGAATCTTTTGATACATTTTTACTCCGCCTCTTTCTGTTCATTAATAAATCATTGAGGTTGTCAAAGCTTTGAGTATGAAGGACACTAGCACCAGCAGTGGTCACATGGGTGTTGGTCAAAGAGGTGAGTAGCTGGTTAGTGTTGTTTCGATTGTACATTTTCAAACGAAACTTACCATCTTCACTGATCAGGTACTCTATTGTCCATTCGCCAGCAATGTTAGAAATATTGTTTATGGCGTGTTCTGTTTCAGGCTGCTGTTGGTTAACATTGCCATCTCTACTAATTCTCAATCTTCCGTCCAGCATTGTATAGGACATTCTTAACTGAAAAGTATTAAGCTCGTCTAAGCTCATACTGTTCAAGTCTAGGTCAATTTGCAAGTTTTCATCAACTTGGGAAATCCATGCGCTTAATTGGTGCATAAGTAGCTCGCTTAAATTCCCCTCGCCATAAGATGGCCGGCCTGTAAAGCTGTTTTTGGGTGAGAAGTTCCTTAACATAAGCAAGCTGAATACCTGCCTGTTTAACTCATTTTCATTAGCTTGTATCTCAGATTCAAATGCAGTTACATCTTGGGCGAGGTTGTTTGGGTAGCCACTTATTTTTATATCGAGACCAATGTCAGGAGCTTCCAGATTCCCTGTAACATCTAGTATAGTTTTTACTGGATATTTTCTGGCACCTTCTGTTTTTGCTGTTTCCTCGTCTAGGTTAACCAGAATGTTCCGTAAGGAGACATATTGATCATAGCTGGCCGTTATGTCTAAAATTCCACCATAAGGATCCCCTGTCCAGGTTATGGAGCTTCCTGGGTGTATGGTAAACTCTTTGTTTATTAATCCTGCAAGGGTGAAATTATATGCTCCCTTGGTAATACGATAGTTGCCATACAAGTGAAAGTCTCCTCTTGTATCTATGTCCATTTTTATATTTCCTTCACCATTGCCTCTGATGATATCTCCTGCACGCTTGTCAAATATAATTTCCATGTACGCATCAGGTGTCACATCGAGGTTGAAATCGAGTCTAATTCCTGAAAGGTCAACTTCTTTAGACGTGCTATCCTGTGCTTCTTCTTTATCTTTTTTACTTTTGAAACTTATAAACTCTTGCTTTTCATAACTACTTGTATGATGGAGAGGAATATGTATTCTGGAACCTTTGTTAGTCGTGGCGTTGGCATTTATTTCCAAGTCGTCAAATGTGCCTAGCATTTCCAAGTTTCCTGTCATAAAAGCCGTACCGTAAAACATGTCGTTTTGGTCTTCATTGAGATTGAAAACTTGAAACTGGTTGAGGCTTGATTTTAGGTTAACCACAAAGTTGTTAAAGTTGTCATGAAATAAGCCGCCATCCAGATAAGAGATATTGTCTTTTTCGTCTTTTAGCTTCAGGCTTTTAAAGCCTATAAGGTTGTCATCAAAATAAATGAAATCATCAAAAAAGTATGTGGTACCCAAATAATCTACTTTGAATTGCCCTTGGTGCACATCTGCTTTTCCATTGTATTTCATGCTGCTCAGTGGCCCTGTAATCTTGAATGTGCCAGTTACTTTACCCGAAATATCAGAGGCAAAGCCTTTTAATATAGGGTTTAACAGTTGCAAGTCTGTGTTGTTCAGGTATGCTGTTAGGTTGGCCTCGTGCTCTTCTTCTCCTTTGCCTTCTTTAATATAGCCTTTAAGGTTTACGACTGTTTTGGCAACCCGTTCTACATCAATGTCCAGTGAGAGGTGCCCTTTTTTCTGATCATAAGCTGTAAATCCTGAAACGTTGCCTATGCTTATGTTTTCCAATACCAAATCCTTGATATAAGTATTGCTGTTTATATTAAGGTTGCTGAAGATATCTTTGAAAACTACTTTACCATCTAAAACGCCTTTTATATTAAAGCCTTCTATAAGCGGGTTAACTGTTTCAAGTTGGAAGTTTCCTACAGTCAAAGTTGCGCTTTTCTGAGCATCGCGATCAGAGAATGTGCCATTTAAAGATAGGGCTTGTAAACCATTAAATATGCTGAAGTTGTTAAAGGTGATATCTTTGTTGTTATAAAGAATTTCTGTATGGTCGGAAATAGTCCATGTTTTCTCCAATAGGGTAAAAGAGGAGTTTTCCATTGTCAAAGACATGGTGTTGTCTTTTTCCAATGAGAGATTCCCATTTAGTAAAATATTGTTGTTGCTGTTCTCTTGGTATATCCTGTTAAAGAACTTTATGTTTCTGTTGTCCCATATTCCTTCAAGCTGTAGGTCCCGGGTCTTCGGAGCTTTTGCAAATTGCTGGTTCTTGCTGTTTAAGTAGAAAATGCCTAGTACGGCAGAGCTATCTGCTACTTTTGATGTAGAGAGGTCCAGGTAAGCATTGTAGAGCTCATTTTCTTTGTAGTGAATTGTATCAAACTCAGTATGGAGGTTGAGTATAGATGTTTGACCAGAAGTAAAATGTCCGTTGATTTTCAAGTTCTTGCTTAAATGTAAGCCTGGTACATAAATAGAAAATAAGGCATTGAGCCTTTTTATGTTTACGTCAAAATTAAGCGAGTATTCAGATAGCGATGTTGTATCTTTGGTTTTGTAATACTCAGATATTGCTTTTTGGTCATTTTGAAGGTCAAGTAGGTACTCTTTGTATAGCGTTTCGACATCAGACATTAGTCTGGTAAACTCGAAATTACCTTTTGCTTGAACTGTTAATAGGTCTGAAAAAACATTTAAAGAACGCCCTTCATCACTTTTGAGGCTTTGTGCATATAAGTAATCAATGAAAACCTCTTTGTTTTCCAGGTATAGGAGGTATGTATCCGTAAATTGGATACTGCCGATTAAATCATCTAGGTTGAGACCTTTGAAGTTAAGGTCAAGGTTGGTTTTTACTAAAGTTTCTACTTTGCTTAACCCTAATGGTTTTAAGTTGGCTTTGTCAAATGCTGCTTTAATATTTACAATATCATTGTTGTCTCGCAAGTCTACTTTTCCTGTTGCATTAAAAACAAGGTTCGTATCCTTAACAGAAATGTCACCATTAAATAAACGATTGGTTAAAGTGGCTTTGGTCGTAATGTTTTTGTAGTTATAATTATATAGGTCTATTTTGGATATTTGGGCATTTACGTCTACCTCAGCATCTGTCAAAGCAAAGCCTTTCCCTTTGATTTCTCCCTCCATATCTATTTTGCCTGTGTGAGGCGTTTCCAGCAATTCTCCTAAATTGAAGTCTTCTGTTTGAATTTTGCCACTATAGGTAGTCAATTGGTCGGGTTTGTCGGGAAACTTTAAATTGATGTCTGATATTACCCGTCCCAGATCCGAGTCAAAATTCCCGCTTGCGACAAAATCATAAGGGAAACCTACAAATTCGCCGTCCCCGGAAATATTGCCGAATTTTGTGAGTACATGGAATGTCTTTTTATCAAAGTATTGACGTAAGTCGCTTGTTTCTATATTAGACTTTTTGAATTTGAAATCAATAAAGGTTTCGTCTGTATCAGGCAGACCATCAAAGCTTCCTCTACCTCTAATGATGCTATTATTGCCAAATGCCAAATCAAGATCTTTGACCGTAAACCTGTTTACCCTACCGTTGAAGTTTCCTGAAACTATAGCGTTTTCTTTGTAATGCTCCAGGAGAGGAATGAAATTCGCCAAGTCATCCAGCGATATCTTGCTATTTCCTGCATGTGCCGTAATGTCGATTAGCTCGTTAAAGTCTGCCAGGTCTAGAATATCATCATATTCAAATAGCAGGTAGTCTTTTAAGTGGCTTTTGCCTATTTTGGCATCGAGGGCAGCAAACTCCATTTTGGATTTGGTGATAAGATAGTCTGACTTGAGGTTGTGAATTCTCATTTTAGACTGTGTCTCAAAACCTTTGAGCGAGTTAACTTTTATTGCAAATGTGTCTTGGTGTACTTTTAAATTATTGATATCCCCATAGATGCTGTCAATGGTGAAGTGATTATAGTCAAAACCTACTTTGTCAAGGATCTTCCTTTGGTCAAAATAAGTAAACTGCATATTTTCCAGTTTGACACGGTCAACTATAAAAGGGATGGTGTTTTCCGGATCTTGGACTTCGCCCCCTAGTTGCCTTATAGATTCAAGAAATTCAGTAATATTTACTTCTCCTTCAGGAGCGAAGCGAATAACCTTCACCGAGCCGTTTTTAAGTGTAACCTCTTGCAGACGGAAGTCCAAGTTTGCCAAAGTTCCTAGTTCAAAGTCTATAAGTGCTTCTTCGGCAAAAATCATTTGATTTAAAAAGCGATCTTCTACGCTTAGGCCTTTGATTTTGATTTGATCAAACCAAGAAATGTCTACCGAATTGATATTGACAGGGTGGCCTAATTCTTTTGATAAATAGTTTGTTACTTTTTTTACCGCTTTGGTTTGAACGGCCGGAAATTGTATGGCAATGATTGCTGAAACCAACAGAAAAAATAGGAAAAGTAGTATTATTAAGGTTGTTTTGAAGAAACCTTTTAAGAATTTTACCAAAAAGTGTTTAATTTGGGTCAAATTGAATTCCTATGGATTTAACAATCTTGGCTATAGAGTCGTCTTGCGATGAAACCTCTGTTGCTATAATTAAAAACGGCAATATTCTTGCCAATGTTGTGGCTACCCAGTCCATACATGAAAAATATGGGGGTATTGTCCCTGAGCTTGCCTCAAGGGCGCATCAACAAAATATAGTCCCTGCTGTAGCAGAGGCTCTGAACAAAGCAAATATAACAAAATTTATGTTAAATGCCGTAGCATTTACCAAAGGTCCTGGACTTTTAGGTAGCTTGCTGGTAGGTGTTTCTTTCGCTAAATCATTTGCTTTGGGGCTTGGATTGCCGCTAATCGAAGTAAATCATATGGAAGCCCATATCCTTGCACATTTCATAGAAGACCCTAAGCCCTCTTTCCCTTTTTTGTGCTTAACGGTAAGTGGGGGACATACACAAATTGTTAGGGTCGATGACCATTTGTCAATGACTGTACTAGGTGAAACGCAGGACGATGCAGTGGGCGAAGCTTTTGATAAATCGGCTAAACTTTTAGGATTACCCTATCCCGGAGGGCCTTTAATTGATAAATATGCCAAAGAAGGAAACCCTAAAGCTTTTCCTTTTCCAGATGTTGATATGCCTGGTTTGACATATTCATTCTCCGGGATTAAAACCGCTATCCTTTATTTTTTAAGGGATAAACAGAAAGAAAACCCTGACTTTATAGCTCAGAACTTGCCTGACATTTGTGCCAGTATCCAATTTACTTTAATTCGGATTTTGCTAAAGAAACTTGTAAAAGCGTCTAAAGAAACTGGCATTACAAACATTGCTATTGCTGGAGGTGTCTCTGCTAATTCTGGTTTGCGTAAAGCATTAGAGGAGGAAGCTGCTAAAAGAGGGTGGGATATATTCATACCACGCTTTGAATATTGCACAGACAATGCTGCTATGATTGCTATGGCTGCACATTTTAAATACCAAAAGAAACTTTTTACTGATCAAGAGGTTTGTCCTGAGCCACGAATGAAGATTTGAGCATGTGGTTAATTTATGACTCCATTTCAGAGCCTTAGGATTTTGTAATTCTGAGGCTTTTGCTATCTCGCTTCCTAGGCGTAACGGTTAAAAAGCTTTTACTGTTACCCCAATAGTTCCTTGCATACCTGTGACTCTGAAAGGGAACTGGTCAATTTGGGGAACGTTATTTGCATAATGATATCCGCCGTATCCTATACTTGCCAGTAAAGCCAAGCGGTGGGTTAGCCAAAAGCGGTTTTCCACAGCTCCTATAAAGCTGACGCCAGGCGCACTTGATGCCAAATCAGGATCCTCTCCATTTCTCATAGACAAGTTGCTGTAGCCTACTACAAATGAGGTGGATAGTGTGTAAATGTCTGTACTAAAGAGGTGTAGGGTAGAACCAATTCCAACATTTAGTGCCTGAACTCTGTAGGGAAGGCGGTTGCTAATCCTGTTGTATTGAAAAAAGCTTGTAATACCTACCTTCTCATGAATGTTGTAAGTGAGCCGAACGGGTACCTGCCAAGAATCATTTGCTGAAGGTGCGTCTTCAGAAAACCACCTGTAGCTACCGTAGCCAACTCCTATATCAGATAATATGCTCCCTCTTGTCAAACTTTGTGCCTGAATGCTAGTTATAGAACAAATTAAACCTATTAACAGTAGGAATTTTTTCATTTTAAATGTTACTTTTTAGAAATAAAAGAAAATATACTATAGATTTGTTAAGAATAATGCAGTATTTTTTGACATAGAAAAAGGAGGACAAGAATGGCCGGGGATAAGAAAATCCAAAAAACGGTAAATATCAGGAATAAAAAAGCTTCATTTGAATATCACTTTGTGGATGTTTATGTAGCGGGTATAGCCCTTACTGGAACAGAGATAAAGTCCATTAGGCAGGGGAAAGTAAACATCCAAGATGGTTTTTGTTACTTTAAAGGAGAAGAGTTATATGTGAAAAATATGCATATTTCTAAATATGAAGAAGGTACGCATTTTAACCATGATCCATTACGCGAGAGAAAACTTCTCCTAAAGAAAAAAGAGTTAAGAAAGCTTTTTGAAAAGTCTCAGGAAAAGGGCCTGACCATTATTCTTGTGCGTTTGTTTATTAATGATCGAGGATTAGCAAAGTTGGAAATTGCATTGGCCAAGGGTAAAAAACTTTACGATAAGCGGGAAGATATAAAGCAAAAAGATATAAAGAGGGAAATGGACAGAATGAAATATTGAGTCGTATGGGGTTCTCATCTGCAGATAGCAATAAGCCAACAAAGTACGGGATTTGCCATTTAAGTGTGGTTTCTGTCCGAAAAGAGCCATCTGATAAGAGTGAAATAACCACCCAATTATTATTTGGTGACGGCTTTGTCATTTTAGACGCTTCAAAAGATGGGAAATGGCTGTATATCCACATTGCATGGGACAATTATACCGGTTGGATTGATGCCAAACAGTTTAAAGTTATTTCTGAGGATTTTTTTAAAATACTCCATTCCATGCAGTGGCCTTTTTGTAAAGACTTGGTAGGGCTTTTGCATGGAGCTCATAGGGTAACGCCTGTACTTTACGGAAGCAGCCTGCCCGTGCTAAACAATAATATTACTTCTATAGAAACAGAAGCCTTTCGGTTTCAAGGAGACGTAAACTACCCGATCAAAGTGGCCAATTTTCAATATATGAAAACAGTGGCTTGTTATTACCTGTCTGCTCCTTACTTATGGGGCGGAAAGACACACTTTGGTATCGATTGTTCAGGCTTTATTCAGCAGGTTTCAAGAATTTGTGGAATAAAGATGCCTCGGGATGCCTGGCAGCAAGCCAAGGAAGGGCAAGTGGTTTTCCCTGGGAGTGCCAAACCTGGCGATTATGCTTTTTTTGCTGATGAGCATGGCGAGGTGATACATGTCGGGATAATTCTTGAACATGATAAAATTATCCATGCATCCGGTGAGGTTCGCGTCGATTTTGTCGACTCTAAAGGAATTTCATTGAAAAGAGGCAAGAATTACACACATCTTTTACATTCCATCAAGCGCGTTTTGCCAGACTAATAACCTGAACTTTAAGGGAGACTGGGAAGTTATCTTTCTTAAGGAAAGTGTTCTATTTTTCAGGAATATTTTATACCTTTGCGCTCCGTCTTTGGCGGATTGCGATTATTTCTAAAAATTTTATTGTTTAACCACGTAAATTTCAGCAGGATAGCTCTACTGTTGATGTATTAAAGAGCTGTTATAATGACAGATAATTTTGATTGGGATTTGGCCGATAACAAAGGCTTTGGCTCAAATTATTCCGAAAAGGAAAAAAGTCAGATGGAGCAAATGTATGCTGACACACTGACTCAGGTTAATGAAAAAGAGGTTGTTAAAGGTACTGTCGTAGGTATTACTGACAAAGATGTAATCTTAAACATTGGATTTAAGTCTGATGGTTTAGTTCCTTTGTCTGAATTCCGTGACATTGAAGACCTTAAGCGCGGTGATGAGATCGAAGTTTTCGTTGAAGACAGAGAAGATACTAACGGTCAGTTGGTTCTTTCAAGAAGAAAAGCTAAGATCGTTAAAGCTTGGGAGCTTATCCAAGGTGCGCTTGATAATGATGAGATTATTGAAGGTTTTGTTAAAAGAAGAACCAAAGGTGGTCTTATTGTTGACATTTATGGTGTTGAGGCTTTCCTTCCAGGTTCTCAGATAGATGTTAAGCCTATCAGAGACTTTGATGTTTTTGTAGGTAATAAAATGGAAGTTAAAGTGGTGAAAATCAACTACAGCAATGACAACGTGGTTGTTTCTCACAAAGTACTTATTGAGAAAGATATTGAGAAGCAGAAAGCTGTTATTCTTAATAACCTTGAAAAAGGACAGGTTCTTGAAGGTGTTATTAAGAACATGACTAACTTCGGTGTGTTCATCGATCTTGGTGGTGTTGATGGCTTGCTTCACATTACTGATATTTCTTGGGGTAGAATCAATCATCCTGAAGAAGTGCTTCAACTTGACCAGAAGGTTCACGTTGTTGTTCTTGACTTTGACGATGAGAAGAAGAGAATATCTCTTGGCATGAAACAGCTTACTCCTCATCCTTGGGATTCTCTTTCTGAAGATATTCAGATTGGGTCTAAGGTTAAAGGTAAGATTGTGAATGTTGCTGATTATGGCGCATTCCTTGAGATTTTACCAGGTGTTGAAGGTTTGATCCACGTTTCTGAAATGTCTTGGTCTCAACATTTAAGAAATCCTCAGGATTTCATCAATGTTGATGATGAACTGGAAGCTGTTGTTCTTACTATCGATAGAGATGAAAGAAAAATGTCTCTAGGTATCAAGCAGCTTACTGAAGATCCATGGACGAAGCAAAATGTACTTACTAAATATGCGGTTGGTACTAAGCATAAAGGTATCGTTAGAAACCTAACTAACTTTGGTCTGTTTATTGAACTTGAAGAAGGTATAGACGGCCTTGTACACGTATCTGACCTTAGCTGGACCAAGAAGATCAAGCACCCTTCTGAGTTTATCAAAGTAGGAGAGGAGCTTGAAGTAGTAGTTCTTGAGCTAGATGTAGAAAACAGAAGACTTGCTTTAGGACACAAACAACTTGAGGAGAATCCTTGGAATACTTTTGAAACTATCTTTACTCCAGGATCTGTTCATAAGTGTACCATCATTTCTAAAAATGATAAAGGTGCTGTTCTTGAGCTTCCTTATGGAATCGAAGGTTTTGCAGCAAGCAAGCATCTACAGAAAGAAGATGGTAGCAATGCAGATGCTGGTGAAACTTTAGACTTCAAAGTATTGGAGTTCTCTAAAGATGAGAAGAAGATTCTTTTATCTCACACTAAGGTTCACTCTGAAACTAAAGAAGAGGCAGCAGCGGCAGCAGCTCCTAAGAAAAAATCTGGTGGTAAGGGTGGCGCTGCAAAACAGCCTGAAGCTGAGAAGTCTACTCTTGGTGACATAGAAGCACTTTCTGCGCTTAAAGAGCAAATGGAAGGTGGAGCTAAAAAGGAAACCAAAGACAAAAAAGAAGGTGGCGAAAGCGCTGAATAAATAATTTGAAAAATAAAGTCCCCTTTTTGGGGACTTTATTTATTTTTTTATAACTTTGCAATCGCAAAAGGGTTCCGTGGCCGAGTGGCTAGGCAGAGGTCTGCAAAACCTTTTACAGCGGTTCGAATCCGCTCGGAACCTCAAAAAAGAAAAGCTCCTAAAATTAGGAGCTTTTTCTGTTTTATAGCTAGTTTAAACATTCTTTGTTTGATCTAAGTTTTTTAAAAGTTCTTTTTTCTATTCACCTATGGTTTCTTGTCCTTTTTGTAATGTTTCTGAAAATGATGCTTTTTTTAGCAGCTCTAATTTTTTGGCAATTTATAATTTGGCACCTATCCTTCCAGGGCACTCTCTGATCATTCCTCGTAAACATAAAGAAAGCTTGTTTGAGTTAAGTGATGATGAGCTTGGGGAGTTTATGAAACTGGGTCGAGATGTGGCTAAAATACTGTCTTATGAGCTGAATACAGACGCTTTTGACTGGACTATCCAAGAGAAGGAAGCAGCTGGGCAAACCGTCCCTCATTTGCATTTACATGTTATTCCTAGAAGACTTAATGACTTGCCTAGTCCAGGGGACTGGTTTCAAGAACTTGAAAAAAGCAAGGCAGAAGACAGTAGGAAAAGGAAGAAGCTTTCCTGTGATCAGTTGAGTGCTATAACTAAAAGATTGAAAGGAGTGGCAGAAGGTTTGAAGAAAAAATAGCCAGATAGTATGCCTCTTGGGTAAAATAAAAGCGAACCCCTTTTGAAGTTCGCTTTGTGATTGTTATTCTACTAACTCTTCTTCGTGAAATGTAATTTTTGCATTGACACCAAAAGAAGTTATTTTATTATCGGTTACTTTTCCGTTCATTTCCTGAATGTAAACAGACTTTACCTGACCTCCTGTTCTTGCTGCTTCATTCACTGCGTTTTGGGCCGCATCAGAGAAACTTTTGTCCGAGGTCGCTATTACTTCTACCACTTTTACTATACTCATATCAGACAACTGTTTTAGTTAAACCATCCTTTATTCTTTAACATGGGTCTTAGCAAGGTAGTTCTAGTGCTTTTCCCGAAGGAGCAAAACTCTGCCAAAGCTACTTTCAGCTTGCAGGTGTACTCCAATAATAGAGTCCGATTATGTTTTATTGGAAAGTAACCTTGATACTCACTTCATAGGATATTGTCTGTCCGTCTAAGGTATTATCATTTAGTTCGTTTAATTGAATGTTTTTAATGTTGCCTTTTTCAGCAGCTACTGTCAAAGCATTTTGAGCTGCATCAGTAAAACTTTGGTAGGAAGTAGAAATGATGTCTACCACTTTATGGATACGCATGCCTAGGGAAATTGATAATGTATTGGTAAAACCTATGTATCTGTTGTAAAGTTCTTTTTCAAGTGTTTTTTGCTTATTTATATAAAAAGTTCCTTAAGCTTATTAATTTTTTTTCTCATGAGATAATAACCATTCGTAAACCTCCGGGTTCGCATATGTCTTAGTCCATGAATCGTGAGCTTCATCAGGATATATTGTAAGCTTTACGTTTCCTCCTGCTTCTTGGAGTGCCTTGACCATGTTTTCGGTTTCCCATGGCGGGACAATGTTGTCTTTTGCACCATGAAATGCCCATACAGGAAGGCTTTTGATTTTATGGGCTGATTCCGGATCCCCTCCACCGCAAATTGGGATGGCAGCCGCAAAAATCTCTGGATAGTTTATGGCCAATGTCCATGTGCCATAACCTCCCATGCTAATACCTGTTATATAAACCCTGTTTAGGTCAGGCTTAAGGTCGTGTAGTACTTCATCTATAAAACTTTTCAGTATCGTTACTGACCAGTAAGTGCCAGAAGGACATTGAGGCGAAACCACTATAAAAGGGAAACTGCTTTGTGATTCTATTATTGCCGGTAAGCCTTGTGTAGTTAACAGTTCAAGATTGTTGCCCCTTTCACCAGCGCCATGAAGGAAAAAAATTATAGGAAACTCCCCAGGGGTATGTTCTGAATATCCATCTGGTAAATAAAGCAAGTAATTTAAGCCGATTTCTGATTTCTTCGATAAATGTTTCAGGATCATAAATACCTGTTCGTTTTTTTTATAACAATAAAAACGGGTAATGGTTATAGGAATTAAGTGAAAAAACGGAAAAAATCCCATTATGAAAAGATTTGACAAGAAAGTGATCGTGATAACTGGCGCTTCCAGTGGTATAGGTCGTGCGACAGCTTTAGAGTTTGCCAAGCAAGGAGCTTCTGTGGTACTTGCTGCCCGTCGTGGTGATGCTTTGGAGCAAGTTGCAGAAGAGTGTAGATCCCTTGGGGGAAAAGCTATGGCTGTAGCACTTGACGTTACCTATGAAAATGATGTCAAAAATATGGCAAGTAGGGCTATCCATGAATTTGGCCATATTGATGTTTGGGTGAACAATGCAGCCGTTTCTTTAATGGGGCCGTTTGAGGATATGCCAACAGAAGACATGAAACGTGTAATGGATATAAACCTCTTTGGCTATATTAATGGGGCTAAGGCTGTCCTGCCACATTTCAGGCAGCGGAAAAAAGGTACCCTTATTAATGTGTCTTCTGCAGTAAGTATCACTGGGCAGCCTTTCTCTATGGGCTACACTACTAGTAAATTTGCCATTAGAGGATTTAGCCTGAGCCTTGAGCAAGAGCTGTCCGATGAAAAAGATATTCATGTGTGCACTGTGTATCCAGGAGTAATTGATACCCCGATTTTTAACCAAGCAGCCAACTATATGGGAAGGGCTGTTAAGGCTCCTGGTCCTGCCATGGATGCTAAGGAGGTTGCTGAAGCTATTGTGAGCTTAGCCATTTTCCCAAGAAAAGAAGTTTCTGTAGGTGCTGTGTCTAAAGTTTCAGGTGTACTGAAAACACTTGTCCCTAATGTTTATGATAAGCAATACCGGAAGGTTATTTTTAAAAATCATTTTAACGAACATGCGTCAGAACCTTCAAAAGGTAACCTGTATGAACCTATGAGACAATATGCTCAAGTAAGTGGGGGCTGGCAAAACAATAAAGAAGAGCAAGAGAAAAATGGAATTGGAAAGAAAATTTTGGCGGGAACAGTTTTGGCGGGAGCTGCTTTGGGAGCATTTTTGCTTGCTGGGAAAAACGGACAACCTGTGAAAGAGGAAAGAGAGGTGGCTGAGAATCCCGATAATGCCGATAGGGTATATCCTTAAGCATAAAACATGCAATAGGGCTTTTATTGTCAAACATTTTCCTGTTTTTGTAAAAGTCCTATTGCTTACTTTGCATGTGGCTCAAATTGATTTTATTAGTTTGTTAATGACTTTGGTAAGCTTAGGTTCTGAAGCGGTAGCAATTTCCACTATTTCATCTATGCTTACAGGGTGA
Organism: Cytophagaceae bacterium ABcell3; assembly: GCA_030913385.1. NCBI lineage: Bacteria > Pseudomonadati > Bacteroidota > Cytophagia > Cytophagales > Cytophagaceae > Natronocytophaga > Natronocytophaga cellulosiphila. Next base: position 4,163,418 of record CP133159.1, on the reverse strand, counting down.
AGATTTTCTGGATCACACTCATCGGTTATTAGTGAGATAGCAAAAACTTTCATGCTCATGTGTTTTGCTACGATAACCTCAGGCACGGTAGACATACCTACTATATCTGCACCTATTCTTCCTAAAAAACGATACTCTGCCCTTGTCTCCAAGTTTGGGCCATTCACGGCTGCATAAACTCCTTTGTGTGCCACAATTCCTTCTTCCGTACAAATCTGAAGGGCTTTTTCTATCAAGCTTTGGTCGTATGGTTCGCTCATGTCCGGAAAACGTGGCCCAAAGCTGTTTTCGTTGTTCCCTGTTAGTGGGTTTGCTGTCTGGAGGTTAATATGGTCATCTATAATTACCAAATCTCCTTTTTTCATGTGGTTAGATATACCGCCAGAAACATTGGAAATGAATAAGTTTTCAACTCCCATTAATTTCATTATCCTTACAGGAAAGGTGATTTGGAACATACTGTATCCTTCATAAAAATGGAAGCGGCCCTGCATGGCCATCACTACTTTGTTGCCTAACGTTCCAAAAATCAATTTACCTGCATGATGTTCTACTGTACTAAGGGGAAAGTGCGGGATGCTTGAATAAGGAATTTCTAGCTCAACATTTAAATCCTTGACAAGGCCTCCTAAACCTGTGCCCAGTATTATACCTGTGTCAGGAGTGGCATTGTATTTTCTTTTTATATATCGGAGGGCTTCTGAATATCGCTGGTCCATTTGAAAAAGTGCTATGTGTACTTAATACACGCAAAAGTAAAACTTTATTATTTTAGAATAAACCTATATTAAATTAATTTTTTTATAACCGTTTAATTTTATGTTTTGTAAGTGTTTGTGTTTCAGTGTTGCTAGATGTAGTCGGGTTTATTGGCTAATTTAATGAAAATTTTGTATTTGTCAAAGAAAATATACTTTAAAATATTGATTGTCTTGTTTGTATGTTTTAAACTGTTTATGTTTGTGTCGATTTTTTAGAAATGCTTCTTCGGTTTATGTAGTAAGTTACACTATGTCATTACATAGTTACAGTTCTGCTCGCGAAGGGTTGTTTTTTTGTCGGATACTTACTTCATACTCCGAGTATAGCAAAAGCCAATAGCCTTATTGGTTTAACTTGTTTTTTTCTGAGCCATAAATTTTTTTAGATATGTTCAGGATAACTTTTTTTAAACTTTTTTTGACATTTTGTTTTGCTTATTTCAAAACTCAGGGGCAGGAACTTGTTAGGTATGAGGCCTCTGGATTTTCTGGTGAGCACCTTATCCATAAAGAGGAAGAAGCTTTAAACGCCTCTGGTCTTGATTATGGAGCTACAGGATCTTCTTCGTCATGCTCTCATGTAAGGTTTCACCGAACGAGGTTTAACTATTCCTCATTAGAAGAGGCTTCTGGTGGTGGGGGATATGTTGAGTTTTCATTAGTGCCGGACGATGGGCAATATCTTGTACTTGCAGAACTATCAGTTACCCATTTGCGTAGGTCTGGCACTGGGCCTGAAAAGTCTATCCTGTCTTATAGTCTAGATGATGGGGAAACATGGAGTTACCAGAACAGTACACAGGATGTTCCTGTTTCAGCTTGTGGTGATTTAACAGATTACCATGCTGCTTTCCCTTTGAATAATTTGATTGCTAATAATCAAGTGAAGTTTCGGTTTACCGCTTGGGATGCAGAGAGCGCTTCTGGAATCTTCACTTTTTCGGAAATAATTGTTAAAGGGACGCTAAGGTCAGAAACGGATGAGCATTTACCGGCGCCTAGAAGTCAAGCTTCTTCAATTACATTCTCCGAAATCACGCACCAGTCCATGCAGGTTTCATGGACAAGTGGTAATGGAGAAGGACGGATCGTGGTTGTTAACACTGAAAACGCTTTTTCTGAGCCTGTAGACGGAGAGGATCCTGCGGCTGATCCTGTGTATAGAGGTAGTGGACAGCAGGTGGTTTACAATGGCGGAGGGGACAAGGTGACCATTGAAGGGCTTGAACAGTATAAGCATTATTGGGTAAGGGTGTATGAATATAATAATTATGGTCCTTATATAAAATACCGGATCAATCAAGTGGCTGGTAATCCAGCCTTTATGCACACTGCACACGATCCGGAATGTTCAGGACCTTCTTGTGCTGAAAGACTTTATTCTGCAAACTCTGGTCTGCAAACATCAAACCCTGCTACTAATACTCAATTGTGGACTTCGAGTGAAGAGGGGGAAGGATTGCCATATTTTTTTGGAAGCCCTTATGTTGATTTTGTGGTTAAAAATGGTCACAAGGTGGTGCATAGGAGCTCCGATTTTGACATGAAAGACCTTGTTGTTGAAGAAGGTGGCCACTTTTTGACCGAACGGGAAAGCAATATCCCTATTTATGTCAATATTTTTGGAGACATTATATGTCGTGGAACGATAGGGCATGAAGAGCAATTTGATGCGATCTCGTTTGGGATTGAAGATGGAACCCATAATATTAAGGGAGAAGGTAGTTTTAATTGCGCAAGAATTAGAAAGAACAACAGAAGGTCAGGGAATGGGGTGTCTTCTTTGAGAATACAGGCTGATGTTAAGTTGTGGTGGTCTTCTTCGGCTGCTTTGTTCAATGACCGAGCTGCTCTAGATAGCTATTTTGATGTAACGGTTGAGAGGGGGGCAAAGGTTTTTTCGGCAGGGGATATTTCAATAGATGGTATTGCCGGAGGTGCCAGTGGTGAAAGAGGCGGGCGCATTGCCGTGCATGGTGCACTTGAATCAAATGGGACTGTGTTTTTGTCAAACAACAATGATACGCAGCCAACAGAAATAAGGGTGGAAGAAAACGGTATTGTAAGGTGCCATAAGCTTGGCTGTGCCCCTAGTGGACCGGCTGGCGCTAGCTTGACCGTAGAAAACTCTGGTATTCTTGAGCTAACAAGTGCTGACAATCCATTTTTAGATTTCTCGGAAATTAACAATGTCTTTGACTTGCTTCCTGGGAGTATAGTTTCTTACGCTTCCAATGAAAACCAGTATGTGAACCAAGCTTTAAATTACCAGACATTACAATTTAGCGGTGAAGGAGAAAAGTTTATCCAGGATTCTCTGAGGGTAAAAGGAGACTTGGTGGTTACGGGCGCTTCATTACATTTTAGTAATTACATGACTTTTGTTGAGGGCAATTTGCATACAGAAGGCTCATGTGTGTTTGACGGGGTATTGTCTTTTTGTGGAAATAAAAGGCAGTATGTTAATGGCCCAGTGTATGGTAGTGATGTAGTAATAGATAATATAGAAGGGGTAGTTTTAACAGACTCTTTCTTGGTTAGTGGCGTATTGACCTTAAAAACGGGCAGGTTATCTACTGATGGAATGCTGGTTGTTGATTTAAGTTCTGGTGCTATCAGCGGCGCGGGCAAAGGTAATATGAACGGAGGGGTGACGTTACGAAAAGGTATCGGCAGGGGGCACTATTTTTATTTTTCTGCACCACTTCCAGGGATAATGTTGCAGCAAGTGCACGAAAATGTAGGAATAGGTTCAGGTCCTGCTGCTAATTTTTATTATTATGACGAAACTATTCCTGACCCTGATAAAGAAGTGGGGTGGACTCCTGTTTCAGATTTTAGTACTGAGCTAAATTCAGGCCAAGGGTATGCTTTGTATTTACAAAAGCCTCAAGAACTCATTTTTTGGGGTAATTATGATCATGCTTTAGAGCATGCAGAAGCTGTTCTGCCTAATACGCCGTCTGGAAACCCTGATGCCGATGGATGGCATTTGGTAGGGAATCCATATCCTTCTGCTATAGATTTTGAGTCTGATGCCTGGACCTTAGATAATATCGGTAAAACGATTTACATCTATACGGTACCTACGGAAGAGGATTGGTATGAAGAGGGAGATGGATACTGGAATACCTACGTCAGGGGAGGTGGAAGCCTAAACGGAGGTAGTCGGTACATAGGGTCTATGCAAGGGTTCTGGATCAAGGTTACTGCAGAGGGGGGAAATGGTCGGTTTAGGATACCGCGCCAGGCCAGGATTGTTCATGAAAATCCGCCCGTGTTAAGACGGGGAGTATCTGTACCTTTTTTAAAGTTGGCTGCAGGGAAAAAGGAGGGAGGTTTTCGGGACGAGACGTTAATACGTTTTTCTGATGATGCGACTAATGGTTTTGACTCGGAACTAGATTCGTATAAATTTTTAAACTCTGCTGGTTTGACTTCTATATACTCGGTAGTTGATGATAAGAAGTTGTCGGTAAATACATTGGAATATGGCAATGACACTATACGTGTGCCTTTAACTGCTTTTTTTCCAGAGGATGGGGAGTTTGTTCTGCAGCTCGATTCTTATGCGCTTTTGCAAGACCATTTTGATGTGGTGTTGGAAGATAAGCAGGATGGTAAACGAATTGACTTGTTGAGAGACTCCATTTATACTTTTACTTCAAAAAGTGATATTGTAGACAATAGATTTGTGCTACACTTTTATAATAAGCATTCAACTTTAAGTGCAGAGCATATAAGTGATAGAAATCTTAATGTTTACGCTTTTGAAAGGGAAATTGTAGTGGACAGCGAAGGGTTTAATTCTTCTGAAATGGAAGTGTCTATCTATGACGTTTCTGGCGTTCAGCGCTTCTATACAAAACTACCTAATAACAAGGAGCAAAAACACATAATCAATCCGGGGCTAAAAGAAGGTATATATTTGGTTAAGGTTTTAGTAGGTAAACATTTTTATAGTAATAAAGTTGTACTGGTTGGTTCTTAAGTTGTTAAGAAGTGAGTGGCTGGTTTTCGCTCCATGATATATTTTTACTATGAGGAATTTGTTATTTTTTTTAGCAGTATTTATGTTTTTTGATACCAATGTTCATGCAGACAATGAAGATTCTTTTAAGGGTAGAAGAGGCTTTGGGCAAAGCCCTAACCCTACAGGGACATTAGGTAGGTCTGAGACAGGATTTTCATCTTCCGCATTTGGGAGGTCTCAAAATCCTAGCAACAAGGGTTTTTCTGTATTTGGTATGCCACCTGCAATGCCGTCGGTACCTATGGATGCTGATCCGCCTGCTATTCCTGTAGGCGCACCGGGCTATAGTATGTTCTTTGTACTAGCTGGATTAGGTATTGGCTGCTATTTCATAAGGAAAAAGGCCGATACAGCTCATGTTAATAATAGATAGCGGCGACAATGATAAATATGAGTAATGCTACTGCGAGCCAGAAGAATAAGCCCATTGCCAAAGGGTACTCTTTTTTGATATCATCTTCAGGCGTTTTGTCAAGGTCGTAAATTTTGGATTTTGTAGAAGACCTGATTTTCTTGTTGTCACGGTGCATGGTGGCGGCTATAATAAAAGCCACAATGACTCCCGCTAAAAGGCCTGGTAGCCAGTAAAAGCCGTAAACCGGCGTACCTAAAGGTCTAACCCACCAATTAGCAGCCAAAGTTACCAAGAATATTAATACCAGCAGAAACCAAAACCCTCTCTTGGGTAGCTTTATTTTAAGAACGCTGGTAAATATAACCGTTATTGCCAATGCTGTCAGCAGTGCAAGAATAACTACTAAAACCTGTTCTGCCATCTTTAGTTAGTTGGTTTAGTCATGAAAACCCTTGTTCTATATTTTTGTTTCAGATAAACATGGTGTTATTTTAGCCTGAATTATATGTTAGATTTTGCCGTGAGGGATATTTTAAATCAGACCTTTTGGGTCAAAAGGCATAGCGGTACTATGTTTAAGACACAAATGTGAGCGAAGCGGCTGATTTGAAGTTGTTCGCTTACGTAATAAAAAGTTTTATCGCATATTTCAGGGTTAGCATTTTCCTTCTTACATGAAGCCACTTGTTACAGTAGTTTGTTTAAGTTATAATCACCAGGGCTTTCTTGCTGAAGCGCTTGATTCTGTTTTGGGGCAGACATATTCCAATATTGAAGTTATTGTGGTAGATGATGCTAGTACAGACGATAGCAGAGAAGTAATAGCGCATTATGTAAAACAGAATCCTTCTATCAAACTTATTCCTAATGGTCAAAATTTAGGAAACTGTCGTTCTTTTAACAAAGCCTTAGATATCGCATCGGGTGAATATATCATAGATTTTGCAACTGATGATGTTATGCACCCGGAAAGGGTAGAAAAGCAAGTTGCAGCATTTGAAAGGTTATCTGATGATTATGCTGCTGTATTTACCAATGCAGCTTATATAGATGAACATGCTGGTTTTCTCAAGTATCATTATAGGGCAGAACAGTACCCTTCTGTTCCTTGCGGAGATATTTATAAAAGTATTTTGAGCAATAATGGTATTATTTGCACGCCTACACTAATGTTTCGCACTCATGTTGTACGAGCTTTGGGAGGATATGACGAGCGGTTGAGTTATGAGGATTTTGATATTTGTCTCCGGGTTGCCCGGAAATATAAATTTTATTTTCTTAAACAGGTATTGACGGAATGGCGGATCGTAGCAGGTTCTCACAGTAAAACAGCTTTGCATGCTAAGAATATATCCACTTTTAGGGTATGTATGAAGGCCTTCTGGTTGAACAAGACCCCAAAAGAGCACAAAGCCTTGGCTAAATTTATTAAATATAACTTACGCTATTGTGTCTTTATAAATGATCATATGTATGCCTTGAAATATTGGAGCTTGTTAAAGTGCCTTGATCGGTCAGTATTTTGGTATGCACCTTTGTTTGTGATAGCCAAGTTGAAGATAAATATCTTTCCTCTTTACCGGCTTTATGTAAAATTAAAATATGGTTATGAAATCTCAAGGTAACTATGTGCACGGTAAGTGATGAAAAAAGAAGTGCGGTTACTAAGTTTTTCTTTTGAGAAAAAAAGCCAGGTGTTTTGCCCTGGCTTTGTAAAGTAGTGAATTATAATAAATCGTTAGCTAAATTGGCAAGCTCTGAGCGTTCTCCCTTTTCTAGTGTAATATGCGCATAAAGCTTGTGGTTCTTTAACCTATCTATGAGGTAAGAAAGACCATTACTTTGGGAGTCTAAGTATGGGGAATCTATTTGGTATACATCTCCAGTAAAAATTATTTTGGTGTTTTCACCGGCTCGGGAAATAATTGTTTTTACCTCATGAGGTGTCAGGTTTTGTGCTTCATCTACGATAAAACATATATTTGAAAGACTACGCCCTCTAATGTAGGCCAATGGAGTTATCACCAGCTTTTCCTTATTAAGCATATCTGTAATTCTTTGATAGTCAGAATCACCTTCGTTAAACTGGTTTTGTATAAATTTCAAATTGTCATACAACGGCTCCATATAAGGGTTGAGCTTAGACTTAATATCGCCAGGTAAGTAGCCTATGTCTTTATTGCTCAATGGTACTACAGGTCTTGCTAGATATATTTGTTTAAACAGCTTTCTTTGTTCTAGAGTACCTGCTAGTGCTAAAAGAGTTTTCCCTGTACCTGCTACTCCTTGAATGGTTACCAGTTTTATGTCAGGGTTCATAATGGCATGAATAGCGAAGGTTTGTTCAGCGTTTCTGGGTTTAATGCCGTACACTGTTTTTTTCTCCACATGCTCCAGAAGCTTCGAGTCTGGATTGTAATAACTAAGTGCTGAACTTTTGTCACTTTTGAGTATGTAAAAGTGGTTTTCAGAAACTATTTCTTTGCCAAGAAAGTCGGGAGAACATGACCCTTTTTCATAAATTTCATTGATAACCTCTGCAGGAATGTTTTCTAAAGTTGTTTTGCCTGTAAAAAGGGTGTCAACATTTTTTACTTTCCCTGTTGAATAGTCCTCGGCTGGCAGGTTTAATGATTTGGCTTTCAGGCGCAGATTTATGTCCTTGGTAACCATTATTACCTTTGCATCCTTCACTTCATTTTGAATGTTTAAGGCTGCATTTAGTATTCGATGGTCTGCCTTTTTGTCGGAAAATATTTTCTCTGCGTTTGTTTTGCTATCAGTGTCTGTAAACATGACCACTTTTAGCTTTCCTTTGCCTTTGCCGATAGGGATCCATTCTTGAAGAGAGTAGTCTCCTGATAGCTCATCCAGAAAACGTATGAATTCCCTAGCTTCAAAATTGATTATATCATTGCCTTTTTTAAAGTTGTCCAGCTCCTCTAGCACAGTTATCGGAATGGCTACATCATGCTCCTTAAAGCTTTTAACAGAATTATGATCATGTAGAATTACAGAGGTGTCTAGTACAAAAATCTTTTTATCCTTTTTCGCTTTTGCCATAGTCAGAGATTTAAAAAAAATATATATTATTAATATTGAACGTAATTTAAGACATTAGTGGTTGACATAAAAATGAACTTTTATAATAAAACAGTTTGAAAAAGTAACTGTTTTTAGTGTTTTTGATTGATTGTCAATATTTTTAAGAAATTAATAAAAATTTTATAACTATGGCTTCGTTTGATGTAGTAAGTAAACTTGACCCTCAGACCTTGGATAATGCTATTAATGTGGCAAAAAAAGAAATTTTAAACCGCTTCGATTTTCGTGATTCTAAGAGTTCGGTCGACTTGGACAAAAAAAGTAATGTTATTCACATTGTCACTGAAAACACCATGCGGATGGATGCCATTATAGATGCAATCGTTACCCGCATGGCCAAGCAAGGTCTTGATGCCAGGTCTTTGGATAGAGGAAAAGATGAATATGCGTCTGGTTCCATGATTAAAAAAGATATTAAAGTGAAGACAGGGATTGACAAAGAGACTGCCAAAAAAATGGTAAAAGATATTAAGGACTCTAAGTTGAAGGTTTCTGCAGCAATTATGGATGATACATTGCGGGTTACTGGAAAGAAAATTGATGATCTCCAAAGCGTGATTGCGTTGCTGAAAAGTAAAAATTATGAACTGGCGCTTCAGTTTACCAATATGAAATCTTAACGTTGTGATACAGAAGAACAATAAAAAAGTAATGAATGCCTGGTGTATGTATGACTGGGCCAATTCCGTTTTTGCACTGACCATTACCACAGCCATTTTTCCGGTTTACTTTAATTTAGTGGCTAAAGGCGAAGACGGGTCTCCTTATATCCCGTTTTTGGGTACTGTTAAGCACAGTTCTGTGGTTTTTACCTGGTCAGTGTCCATTGCTTTTTTAATTATTGCTTTTCTTTCACCCATTTTGTCTGGTATTGCAGATTCAGGTGGGCGTAAAAAGGCTTTTATGAAGTTTTTCGTCTATTTGGGTTCGGTATCTTGTGCTTTGCTTTTCTTTTTTGACAGCCATACCATTAACCTGGGAATTGTATGTTTTATTCTGGGGGCAGTAGGTTTTGCCGGTAGTATAGTTTTTTATAATGCCTATTTGCCGGAAATAGCCACTCCTGATCGTCATGACAGGTTAAGTGCTAAGGGGTTTTCCATGGGGTACATTGGCAGTGTAATACTGCTAATCCTTAATATTCTTATGTTGGAAATGCCCCATTGGTTTGGTATGGCAGCAGGTACAACACTTCCCGCTCGAATTTCTTTTCTTTCGGTAGGCGCTTGGTGGCTGTTGTTCTCTTTTTATTCTTTTTATTATTTGCCAGCAGATGACAAAACCAAAAAGGTCAACTTAGATCAAATTAATAAAGGGTTTAAAGAGATTAATTCTGTATTCAAAAGCTTGAAGCGTTACCCGATGCTGATGCTGTTCCTTGCCGCTTTCTTTTTTTACAGCATGGGTTTTCAGACCATTATGTATTTGGCGAGCATTTTTGGGGCGGACGAACTGAAGCTTCCTCAAACAGGGTTGATAGTAACAATTTTAATTATTCAATTGGTAGCGATAGGGGGTGCCTATATGTTTGCGGCAATGTCTGAACGTATTGGGAATATCATGACCTTGTTCTATGCTTTGATCCTTTGTGTGGGCATATGTGTGGCTGCTTGGTTTATTCAAACAGATGTACAGTTTTATGCGCTTGCGGTATTGGTAGGGCTTGTAATGGGTGGATTGCAAAGCCTGTCGCGCTCTACCTATTCTAAAATGCTGCCTGAGACAAAAGATACTGCTTCATATTTTAGCTTTTATGAGTTTACCGAGAAAACGGGAATTGTACTTGGTACCGCAGTTTTTGCAGTAGTTACTGATGTTACAGGGAGTATGAGAAACAGTATTTTAGCTTTGCTGCTATTTTTCTTTGCAGGGCTATATTTCCTATGGCGCGTGCGCAGGGTTTCTAAGAGTAAGGTAGGCGAAGTACGTCAGGTGGAAACAAATTCTGTTTGATTTTAATAAAAAAAGGTTTAAGTTCGCATTCCTTTTCCAGGGACCTTAGCTCAGTTGGTTTAGAGCGCTGCCTTGACAGGGCAGAGGTCGTGGGTTCGAATCCCTCAGGTCCCACTTTTAAAAAATACATATAGTTTATTTGAAGTGTTTGTACCGTTTATGTTGAAATAATGCATAACAACGGTATCCTACTTTTTCCCCTGTCTAATGAGCGTGTGTTGTCCGCTATGTTTGTCTAACAATGTTTCTAAGGTTCAAGTAACAATCAATGTTCGGGCGTATTATTTATGCCATACATGTGCATTGGTTTTTGTAGGTAGCGGGGTGTTGCCTTCTGCCGAACAAGAGAAGGGGAGGTATTTGCAGCATCGAAATAGCATTGAAGATTCAGGCTATGTGGACTTTCTTCAATCTATCATAGTGCCAGCGCTACCTTACCTTAATGCTGAAATGAAAGGCTTAGACTATGGTTGTGGTCCTGCACCTGTGTTGGCTGAGCTTCTAAAGGGTAAAGGGCTTTCTTGTGATGCTTATGATCCTTTTTTTAGAGATATCCCACTTGATAGTAAGTATGATTTTATATTTTCAACGGAAGTCTTTGAGCATTTCTTTTCTCCTAGGCGTGAATGTGAAAAAATTATCTCATTGCTAAAGCCTGGAGGTGTGTTATTGGTTATGACATCCTTTTTTCCTGGATTAACCAGTTTTGACCAGTGGCATTACAGAAGAGACTTTACTCATGTCGCTTTCTATCAGGAAAAGACCTTTCAATATATAGCTGATAATTTTGGGATGCGTATTATGTACTGTGATGGGAGAAATAAGGTAATATTAAAAAAGACAGGATAAACCTGCCTTTTTTAATACTAAAGTGTGCGGTAGTTACTTTAACTTAAGCTTTTTTGCGTAATGTTTTCTTGTATAAGAAGGACTAGATTCAATGTTGGTGATAACCTGTTTTAGGTTATGGTGCAGTTCGTTTTTTACCAAGCCTTTATAAACATAGTCCATTTCAATTCCTATTTCACTTTTTCTAATTTCCCTTTTCATTTGGGATATTAGGTGGTTTAAATGTGAAAGTTCAGAATCATCAATACCAAATTCCTGTTTTAGCGATGAAAACTCCCTTGTGAAATTATCCAGCCATTCATTAAGTTCGGAATCTTTTGTTGGTAAAATTCTTCCTTTGTTTTCGGTAAAATTCATAGGTTAAATGGTTTTAACTTAATTAGCAAAACTATATATATCCTTTTAATAATCCAAATTTGTATAGAACAAGGTGCTGTTTTTTCTTACATCAGTCTGTTTTTTGACAACCTTTGCAAGGTTGATCCGTAGTTTGGGGTTGTTTTAAATTGCAGGCATTCAGTCAATGCAATACCAGAAGCTTTTTGTATATTTGACTATATTTCTGGAGCAGGATCCTTGATGTACCTTTGTGTAATGATGGTTGCGCTAAGTGTTGCTGTATTACAGTATGACATGATTTATAAAACATTATGGTGTCAATAAACCCATGTTTTTTCAGTATTTATAAGTTGCTGGTATGCTTTATTGCCATTGTTTTTATGGGCAGCTTAGCCTCCTGCTCAGGAACCAAAACGCTTCCGGTCAGTAATAGATTGATTAACAGTAACTGTTTTTACAGCCCTCTACCCGAAGGTAAATATGCCCCTGATAGTAATTTTGTCCCAGATAGTAAACTGCTCGATAGATTTTCTGAAGATGCTTTGTTTATTGCCCATATTACAGGGTTAAAAAAGAAATTGGAGCGCTTGTATTTGGCAGAAGAAGAAATTAAGCGAGGATATAGTTTAAGTGCTAGGTTAGAGCTGAATGAGGTTCGTCAACAAATTGATCATCACATATCTCATGCTTCTTTACAGGTGTCTGCGCTCGCTTCAGTATTGGAATGTGAAGATGAAAGAGCAGATCAAGTGGCTAGCTATTTATTGCATCAACAAAATAAAGCGCAGCAACATCTTACTGTAGCAGCTATTACGATAGGTGCGGTTACAGCCATAGCTTCAGGTATTGTATATTCCAGACGGCCTGATGCACCTGCGGTAGATGGAATAGGCATCGTTGGGGGTATTGCAGAAGTGCTCATTGGTATTCGGTTGCTTCTTTTAAGTAAAAAAGTAGATTTTTGGCATCAGCAGAATCATCTTCGGGAAATTTGGTATGGGCCTAAGTCTTCTGACTTATATCCTCCTTTTATATGGGCGTATCTAAACTCTGTGAGAACGGATAGTGAAGTGACTATTCGGGAGCAAATAATCGACAAGTGGATAGGCTTGGAACAATTGGCGTCAGAGGATAAAAAAGAACACAAAAGACAGGTGGCGCTTTACTTTGGCAAAGGAGGAAAATACTCGGCAGATGACTTGACGAATCGGGCTAATATGCTTGATCAATTAGAGGCTCAAGTTAGCCTTCTCAAACAAGGACTTTCTAAACTCTCTTACGAAATATATGAGCAAAAGTAAAAAACCGCAGAGGTTGTCTTTGGGTGTCTCTGCGGTTTTATTAGATTTGTTAATTCCTGATTCTCGCTTCTGGTTCATCTGGTCTATTCCTTTCTATGATAGAGTCTGATTCATAAATTCGGACGCCGGTGCCGCCACCAGCGGTTTTGTTTATGGTAGTATCAGCTCCTTCTCTTGGATGTTCTATAATCCTTCCCTCCTCAAGTTCTGCTGCCTCTCTTGCTGCTGGTCTTGAGGGGTCTCCACAAGAGGCTGTTAATAACAAGCCTGCTATCATTGCCAGATACAAATGTACTTTCATAATATTATCCCCTTTTATTGTTTAACAGACCTGTAGTTTGTTTTGTTAAACATGAATTATGCTGATAGATCTCATCTTGAGACTAAAAAATAATTTAGCACTTTTAGGGCGCAAAGCGCAGAAGCGCTGTGGTAAAGGTATATATATAAGGGAAGCGGCTGACTTGAAGATATTTTGCTACGTAAAAGAACGTTTTATTGCGTGTAAAGCTGAAACAGTAGTACTTCTGAAAGGGAGTGTCTTTATGTCAGATGTTTTGTTTTTTTTCTCCTTATGGCTAGATTCTTGTTATTTACTGGGAAGTGTTAAAGTGGATTTTGCACAAATGGAGAACTCTATAGCATAAATTGAGTTTACATCAGACAAAGCGCGCAACTTTTCTTCTGGCGCTTCTGTATAGTAATCTTATTAAGAAAAGTGAAAATGGAATTTAAGCTTATTACTGATTTTAGTGACATAAAGCCAAAAGATGTGGTTCGGAACCCTAGCGAAAGAAGGCTTTACGAAATTGTGGATGTTGACGAAACTTTTCATAGGGTGCTTTTGAGGTTTTATGTTACAGATCACGAAGCAGATGCTGACAGAAAAATTATGGTGCATCAAGAGGCTCTACTTAACCGATGGCAAAAAATGGTTTGATTTTAGACTGATTAACTAAGGGTAGGCTAATAAGTCTACTTTTACTTTGCATTATCTTGCGAATGGCTGGTTTATAATATGATTATTTGTAGTTTTTTATAAACTTAGCAACTTTATTCCTCTTTTCGGGTTGTTAAGTAGGTGTATTTTTCCTTATATGCTTTAATTTGCCTCAATGAAATTACCTATTAACAAGGACTACGATTCTGAAGTTTGTGGTAGTCTTCCGTTGCATTTAGTAAACCATGTACAATCCTATGGCTTTTTGCTTGTCCTAGATTATAAGGAGTTCAAAGTTGTTCAATGTAGTGAAAACAGTAGTGAGTTTTTAAATGTAGATATTGATGGAATATTGGGTAAGCCAATTGAAAAGCTTTTTAGTGAAGGGGCTTTCAAGGAGTTTTATACCAAGATTGAGCAGCGCGGATCTAATGATAGTATCCCTTTCAAAACTTCTTTAAATGGCAATGATGGGTCAGGGTTTATATGTAACATGACTATTCATTTTAAAGAAAAATATTTCCTGCTTGAAATAGAACCTGATTCTGAAGTAAATAATAAAAGCTTTAGTGATGTTCACCGTGATTTGAAATATATCCTTTCATCACTAAAAAAAGGTAAGGATTTGGAAGAACTTACCGCCATTGCTGCCCGAGAAATAAGAAAATTTGCGGGGCTAGACAAAGTGATGATTTATCAATTTGATGAAAATTGGAATGGGTTTGTCTTAGCAGAAGATAAAATTGATAGCCTAGAGTCTTACCTTTACCTATGGTTTCCCGCTTCGGATGTGCCTAGACCTGCCAGGGAGCTTTACTTGAGAAACCCATATCGTCTGATTCCTGACCGGGGTTTCCGCCCTTCTAAACTAATGCCTGTAGTCAACCCATTGATTAACTCATTTACAGATATATCCGACTGTAATTTGAGAGGTGTCGTTGCGGTGCACTTAGAATATCTGAAGAATATGAATGTGCAGGCATCTATGTCTTTGCCAATAATTGTCAACGGGAAGTTGTGGGGACTTATTTCTTGTCACCATCAAACAGCTTGTGAGTTGAGTTATGAAATGAGGGCGGTTTTTGAACTGTTAGCGGATATTCTGTCGTCTCAGATTTCTGCAATAGAAAAAGAAAAAGAACTCTCGCAAATGGCTATAATGAGCGAGAAGCTGGCAGGTATAATAGAGAAACTTTACTCAGTTGATAATATTGCCTCTGCTTTGCTTAATGAAGATACTGATATACTGAATCTTTTTGGTTTGGATGGGGTAGCTATAGTTATAGAAGGGGTGACGTCTGCTGTTGGGAATGTGCCAGGGCAAAAGGATATTAATGGGGTTGTACATTGGTTGCAGCGAGAAAATATTGATAAAGTGTTTACAACCTCTAGTTTAGTAGAGTATCATTATGAAAGCATCGATTATGCTGACATTGCTAGTGGTTTATTAGCTATACCTATATCTTTGCGCGACGGTAGCTATATCTTAGGTTTTAGACCCGAAGTTGTACAGAATGTACGTTGGGGAGGAAATCCAGAAGAGAGGGTTCAAATGGAAAAAGATGGCATAAACTACCATCCCCGCTCTTCTTTTTCTGTGTGGCAAGAAACTGTAAAGCATACCTCTGAGCCTTGGAGTTCCCGGGAAATTGAAATTGCAGAAAAACTGAGGGTTGCAATTCTTGAGAAATTAGTGAATGTTTAAAATTGCCAAGAAATAATGGATACACAGGTAGATCCTAATAATCAACTAAACTATGTGGTGGGGATAGGGGCTTCGGCAGGTGGTCTGGAAGCTATCAATGAAATGTTTGATAATGTACCTCCTGATGCAGGCTGTGCTTTTATTTTAGTCCAACATCTATCTCCTGACTATAAAAGTTTGATTGCTGAGCTTTTGGCCAAGCATACTGAAATGAAGGTGATCGAGGCTGAAGATAATATGCTGGTGCGGCCTAACTGTGTATATGTTATTCCTGTAAAAAAATACCTTACTATAAGATTTGGAAGGCTTAAGGTGTCTGAGAAAGAGGTGGCTAAAGCACCTAATGTTGCTATTGATAAATTCTTCGAATCTCTGGCTTTTGATCAAAAAGATAAGGCTATTTCTATTATTTTATCAGGAACAGGTTCTGATGGAACAAAAGGCGCCAAGGTGGTAAAGGAAAACGGAGGGAATGTCATTGTTCAGGATCCATTGTCTGCTAAGTTTGACGGAATGCCTAATAGCGCTATATCGGCTGGGGTTGCCGATGTGGTGGTGGCACCGGAGTTTATTGCTGAAGAAATTATTAAACTTACTTCTAACAAGCCAAAACGTAAATCATATGTAGAGAAAGTGTCTGATCAGCAAAGAGATGTGTTGGGAAAAATTTTGGATATTGTAGGACGAGAAACATCTTTTGACTTTAACTTATACAAGAAACCTACCATAGTTAGGAGGCTTTTAAAGAGGATAGCCCAACTTGAAATTAGTTCTCCGGAAAAATATCTTCGTTATTTAAAAGAGAACCCAGAAGAGGTTCATCTTCTTTACCAAGAGTTTCTAATCACTGTTACTCGTTTCTTTAGGGACAATGAGGCGTTTCATATTTTGGGGACCACGGTTTTACCAGAAATTTTAGATAAAAAAGATGGGGGTGATATAGTTAAAATCTGGGTGGCAGGGTGCAGTACAGGGCAGGAGGCCTATTCCATTGCTATTCTAATTATGGAATATATGGAAATGAAGGATAAAAATTTCGATGTTAAAATTTTTGCCACAGATCTGGACAAAGACGCCATTGATGTTGCCAGTAAAGGCGTGTACCCTCATAGTATAGAGGGGGAGGTAAGTTCAATAAGGTTGGGCCGTTATTTTTCTAAAGTAGGAGGTGGTTATCAAATTAACCAATCTATTAGGAGAATGGTTATCTTTGCCCAACATAATATTATAAAAGACGCCCCTTTTAGCAAGACGGATCTTATTTCTTGTAGAAACTTACTTATTTATTTTCAGCCGGAGCTCCAAAAAAAGGTTTTGGCCACTTTCCATTTTTCACTAAATCCAGATGGAGTACTGTTTCTTGGGCCAAGCGAAAATCCAGGAGTTGCAAAAGAGTACCTTTCCACATTGCACTCTAAATGGAAGATTTATAAAAAGAATAAACATGCTGGCGCATTGAGTGATAGGGGGCAAGTATCGTCGGCTTCTGTTTACAATAGCTTTGCCAGCAAAGAGCATTTTGAGAAGGTTCAAAGTAGAAAAGGTGAAGATATTAATGAACTGTTTTGTAGTTCAGTGTCAGAAGATTTTCATTATGCTGGTGTGTTTGTCAATGATAGTTTAGATGTTAAACAGGCTGTAGGGGATTTTAAAAAGTATTTAAGTCTTCCTGAAAAGAAGCTTACCATGAACCTACAGAAAATGGTGCATCCAGATTTGGTTGTGACGCTTTCGAGCTTGGTTCGTCAAGTTTTAAAAAGACGGGAGAAAGTTGTTAAGAAAGGAGTTAAAATTAGGGATGGCGAAAATATAAGGGTTATTAGTTTGGTAGTGAGACCCGTAGAAGATAAGCCTAAAACCGCATTCATTCTTTTTGGAAAGGAGTATGACTTTTCTGTTGCAGAGAGAGCTGATAGCGCAGAGGTTGATGATAATGAGATGAGGGTTCATTATGAGGAACTTGAGGGTGAATTGAAAGAAACCAAGGCTAACCTGCAAAGTACAGTAGAAGAGTTAGAAACTTCTAATGAAGAACTGCAATCTACTATAGAAGAACTGCTTTCTGCTAATGAAGAACTGCAAAGTACCAACGAGGAACTGCAATCCTTGAACGAAGAACTGCATACTGTAAATAGTGAGCATCAGCAGAAGATTAAAGAGCTGATAGAGTTAAATGATGACCTTGATAACTACTTTCGAAGTACTGACATTGGTCAGGTGTTTGTCGATGAGGCCATGAGGGTTAAGAAGTTTACTCCTGCTGCTACCAAGTTGGTCAATTTGATCGAAGCAGATATCGGCAGGCCATTAAACCATATTTCTAATAATATTCAATATCAAGAACTTCAGGAAGACGTAGAACAGGTGGTTAAGCACCATACTATCGTTGAAAAAGAAATTGGGCTGAAAGAGGGTAAGTTTTTTCAGATGAGGGTTGTTCCATATATTACTCAGGCTGGCGGTTATAATGGAGCGGTTATGACCTTTGTGGATATTACCCGAGTTAAATCATTAAACAACTTGTTTGGTGGAGTGCTTTCTAGTTCTGTAAATGGTATTATGGCTTTTACTGAAGAAAGAAATGCTGATGGAGAGTTAATTGACTATAGGTTTGTTCTGTCTAATAGGGCGGCTAATTCTATGATTGGTTTTGAAGAGGAAGATATTGCTGGGCACAAAATGCTAGAGGTTATTCCTGTTTTTAAAAGTCAAGGTTTGTTTGATAAGCTCAGGAAGGTTTCTGAAACAGGAATACCTTTACGTCTAGAACATTTCATGATGATAAACAATCATAAAATATGGTTATTGACCTCTGCTGTGCGCATTGAAGGAGGTATCGCTCTGAGCATGTCCGATATCACTGAGAAAAAGAAAAGTGAAGAAAATACCAGTCTTGCAATAAAAAACCTTAAAAATACTGAAGAGAAGCTACGAAAACTGAATGAAGAGCTTGAGGTTAGGATCGAGGAGCGGACTAAGGAACTGCGTGATAATGAAGAACGTTTTAGGCTGGCGGTCAAAGCTACCAATGATGTTATTTGGGATTGGGACATACTTTCTAACCAAGTATGGTGGAGTGAAGGGTTGAATGATTATTTTGGTATAGATAATGCAGAAGACAGCAGTATCGGCATTGAGACTTTTTATGATAATATACATGAAGATGACCGCGAAAAGGTAATTAAAGGGATAAATAAGTCTTTAAATACTGGCGATAGTGTATGGGGTGATGATTTTAAATTTAAAAAAGCCGATGGTTCTATTGCTTATCTGTTTTCTCGTGGCTATGTCCTCAAAAATGAATATGAAATGCCTTACCGCATGGTTGGCTCTATGATAGATCTTTCAGACCTGAAACAAACACAAGAAGAACTCAACGAAACTAATGAGAATCTAGTCAAGATCAATAATGATCTTGACAACTTTATTTATACTGCATCGCATGACTTGAAAGCTCCAATTTCCAATATCGAAGGACTTGTGTATTCACTCGAAGGCGAATTAGCGGAGAATAAAAATGAGCATATCCTTGAAATGTTGGATTTGATAAAAACTTCTATAGAGCGTTTCAAAAACACCATCAAGGATTTGACTGAGATCTCTAAAGTGCAGAAAAACCTGGAGAATGAATATGACTTTATAAATGTGGAAGATGTGCTTAAGGAAATTAAAATGGTTATTCCTGAGATAATAGAAGAGAATAATGCAAAAATTAATTTGCTCTGTCAGCCATCGTGCAAGTCTATAAAATTTTCGAAGAAGAATTTTCAAAGCATCCTTTATAACTTTATAACCAATGGGATTAAATATCGAAAGCCAAAGGTGGCCCCTGTAATTGATATAGATATTTGGGAGGAGGGCGACTTTAATGTTTTGATGATACGGGATAATGGTTTAGGAATTGAACCGGAGAAAAAAGCTAAAGTATTTGATATGTTTAAAAGGCTTCACGACCATGTGGAAGGTACAGGTCTTGGGTTATATATAGTTAAAAGAATAATGGACAACTCCGGGGGTAAAATTGAAGTAGATAGTGAACTAGGAGAGGGGAGTACTTTTAAGCTTTATTTCCCAAAATAATGTCAAGAAAAGATAGAAGTATGCCATAAGAGGCAAGTAGTCGCCAAAAAAAATCCCCATTTCTAACTATGATCAGAGATGGGGATTTTTTGTTGCAGTTCTCATATTATTTTTCTTTTGTAGAAAAAGGTACCATTGTTAAAAGGTTCATTAGGTCGTTGCTGATCAGGGTTTTTACTTCCTCTTTTGGCTTCCCTAGCTTTGATTCCAGCTTGTTTAATAAAACTTCTTCTTTGGAAAACTCGATCCTGTTGCCCGCAGGCCTAACATTTTTTAAAGATCTGTTAAACTTTCTTCTCGCAAATATAAAGGTTGCTTTTGCTCTGTGTCTTCTCATATTTTTCTTTTTTAAAAGATTAAAAATTGATTTTTACTTACATTGATATAAAGGTATACTCTTTTAATGTATTCCGCAAGTCTAAATCAATAATGTTAAAAATATGTTGATAATAACTAAGCTCTGTACGGAAATTAATATGTTCTTGCTATAAATAACCTTTAAAATGTGTTAATTGTTGTTGTTATATTACACAAAGCTTGTTTTAGACATACATTTCCCTGTAATCCAGCGCCTTTTTTAGTTTGTCTTCCGTTAACGGTTTTTGCATAAAAAACCACTTGTCTTCCCTTATTTTGTCAAACTGTTCTTTGTCTTTCTCATAAGTAGAATTGGTAAGAATTATTAGTCTTACCTGGGTTTTGTTGCAGAAGTTCTTTCTTTTAAAGTATTCCAGAAACTCAAACCCATCCATAAAAGGCATGTTCAGGTCAAGTACAATGAGTTCGGGAGCTTTTTGGTTGTGTGTTTCTATGTAGTTTTGAAGTATATTTAAAGCCTGTTCTCCATTTACAGCTACTAGAAGTTTTTCAACAGGAAGTTTTCTTTCAATTAGTCTGCGGTTTACCAAATTGGTGGTTCCGTCATCATCTATTAGTAATATGCCATTGATTTTTTTCATAATCTATTGAGATGGTAAGATTATTAAAAAAACCTTGGGTTGTTAAATTTGTTCGAAGTGTACAGGTTGAGGTGAGGGCAGAAAAAAGCAAAAAGAAGATGTTGGAAATGTAGCAGAAGTTAATGCTATACTCGGGATAGAAATAAAAAAGCCGGATTTTAAGGAGTGTTTCCTTTGAAATCCGGCTGTAATGTTGGGGTGCTATTTTTTATTGATCGATAGAAATAAGTTCTACCTCAAAGATAAGCGTGGTGTTAGGTCCTATTTTTCCGCCAGAGCCTCTTTCACCGTATGCCAGATCTGAAGGAACGTATAGTTTCCATTTTGAACCAACAGGCATCAGTTGTAAAGCTTCAACCCATCCTTGGATAACACCGTTGACAGGGAAGGTCGCAGGCTGTCCGCGTTCTACAGAACTGTCAAAAACACTGCCATCTATTAATGTGCCGTGGTAATGGGTAGTTACTTTGTCAGTTTCTTTAGGCTTAGGGCCATCGCCTTCTTTTATTATCTCATATTGTAGTCCACTCGGAAGTTCTACTACACCTTCTTTTTTCTTATTTTCTTCCAAGAACTTTTTTCCTTCAGCAAGGTTCTTTTCCATTTTCCTTGTCTGTTGCTCTTGCATATAAGCTGTCAGAATCTCGTTGGCTTTTTCTTGGCTTATTTGCAGGTCTTCGCCTTTATAAACATCCTGGAAAGCTTTGTTAAGCATTTCAAGATTAATATCTTCAAATCCCTGTGCCATTAAATTTTGGCCAATGTTGATGCCAAGACTATAGCTGATGGAGTCTTTCTCTGAACTGAGAGTACTTTGTTGTGTCATTTTCTTAGAATTAACTTTTCCTTGTTTTTTTTGCGCAAAACCTGCAAACGAAACAGGTATAAATGCTAGACAGATTAAATAGGCTCTGATTTTCATTGCTTTAATGTTGCCGTGAGGACACGAAATTATAATTTTTAAATTCAAAACGGAAAAAAAATACATTTTTTCTTGAATCCATGAACATGATGCATCCACATACAGTTCATTTTTTCGGCTCTAAATTGAATTGTTATAGTTGAAAATGATCAATAGGTTATCAGTTGTAAAGTCATCGGCTGGCCTAGGTAGGGAGCAGAATAAGTAAAGCGGTTGTATTTAATTTTTTTGACAAAGACACATAGTTAATAACACCAGCTTGGTTTTTGCCGTTCTTTTATATAGAGGAGGATGATTATGAAAAAAATGATGGATGTATTAGATAAAGTTGCAGCCAAATGGGTAAAGGCTGTAAGCCCTGCAAAAAGAAATAGATCTACTATGCTTCCTGAGGATGTGGATCTCAAGCCAAAGGATGGGAGAAATCTTATTGCTTCTGATGATGTTGGCAATGGTGTCAGTTCGCTAGGACGGATTGGAAAAGCTGGTAGATATATGACAAGTAGAAATAACCTTACCAATAGGACTTTTACTGAAAGGGGAAGGTATTACAGGCGTACAAGAATGAGAAGGAGGTGTGCTTAGAAAGCTCTTGTCTGTTTTTTGTTATCGAGTTTTTTTCTGTTCTTTTTTAGAAACATACACGTATTGAAAGTTTAAAGTTTTATTTTCTGATGTGTGGCTTTGGTCAGGTGGCGAAGGTTTGTCTTCTCCATCTTTCTTTTCTTTTACCTCTTGGTCTGTTCCTTCTAGCCAGTAGGGGTACTCTTCTTCTTTATCATGATCTTCATTCATCCATTCATACTCGGGCTCTTTGATTGGAAGGTTCCATGACCTAAAGTGCCAAGCCACGAGCAGTCCAGAAAGTGCTCCCATTAGGTGGGCTTCCCATGAAATGTGCATGTTGAATGGAAATAGCCCCCAAAAAAGGCTTCCATAGAGAAAGGCAATAAGCAAAGAAAGTGCTATGGAAGGCCTATCTTTTCTAAATATTCCCCCGAAAAAAAGGAAGAAAGCGAAACCGTATAACAAACCACTTGCCCCGATGTGAAACGATTCCCTGGCAAGGCACCAGATCCACAGGTTGGTAATGGCCCAGATTAAGAACAATATCTTATAGAAGATGTCATAGTAAAAGAACCTAATGGCTGTCGTGAGCAATATAATGGGTATGGCATTAGAATAAAGGTGCGATGTGCTGCTGTGAATAAATGGGGAAGTGATCAACCCTGGCAAACCTTTGATGTTTCTTGGATAAATGCCTAATTTGTAAAAGTTTAAAGAAAGTTCTCGATCCAGTAGATATACTAATGCCGCAATAGCGACTATCAATGTCCCTGGTATGAGGCTTTTAAATAAACGTTTTTTTTCTTCTAGCATATATTCTTAAAATTATCAACAAAGTGATCATGGAAATGGTTTTTTTATTGGTAATCTGGCACTTTTTTTAATATAAGCCTAAATTTGAAAAAAACATACCTATATGAGTAATACTATTATAAGAGTAGGAGGGGTGCCTGAGCATTTTAACATGCCATGGCATGAAGCTATAGAGCAGGGAAAATTCCGGGAAAAAGGCCTGGAGGTTCGGTGGACTGACTTTCCAGGTGGTACGGGGGCTATGAACAAAGCACTTCGGGAAAATGAAATTGATGTAGCAGTTATTCTTACAGAAGGATTTATTGCTGATGTGATCAAAGGAAACCCTGCTTCAATTCTTGGGTTTTATGTTGTTTCACCTTTACGCTGGGGTATTCATGTTCCTGCAAAATCTGATATAAAAGAGGTTGAAGATATCAAAGACCGAGTATACGCTATCAGCAGGCCAGGTTCCGGATCTCACTTAATGGCTTTTGTCGACGCTGATAAAAGAAAATGGGATGCTTCAGCCTTAACCTTCAAAGAGGTAGGGAATCTAAACGGGGCCAGAGAAGCATTGAAGACAGGGGCTGCCGAGGTGTTTTTTTGGGAAAAGTTTACGACTAAGCCATATGTAGATAATGGCGAGTTCCGAATAGTCGGGGAAAGGCCCACGCCATGGCCATGTTTTGTGTTGGCTGCCAGAAATGCATTTATTGAGGATAAGCTTGAGGAAATTCGGAGCTTGTTGTCAGTGTTGAGAGAGCAGTGCAAGGTTTTTATGCAAGATTCCGACAATGTTAGTAAAATAGCTAAAAGATATAGTCTTAGAAAGGAGGATGTGGAGACTTGGATTGCTGGTACTGAATGGGCAACGGGACCACAGGTTTCATTAAATACCTTAAGTGAGGTGATGAAAACTTTAAAAAAGCTTCAGGTGGTAGAGGAAGTTGTCCCGCCAGAGCAACTTTGTTCAGTTGCTTGCAGAATGGTATAAAAGTCAAATGGCTGTTTCTCGATTTGTGAAACAGCCGTTTTATCCTGGATATAATTAAGTATAAAAGAACAATAAATCAGCACGCCATTGTTGGTAAAGCGGCTGATTTATTGTTGCTTTTATGCAAAATAGCTTTGAATTGCATGCCTGCCCTTTCTTATAGAAGAACAAGAAGTAGTACAATAGCTAAAAGTAGTGCACCACCAGAAATATACAACCCTGGGCCTCTTTGTTCAGCTTTAAGTTCTTTTTTAATACCTCTGACTTCTTTTCGCAGCTCTTTCTTTTCTTTTCTGTTGAGCTCACTCTTGTCCATTTCATCAATCTCCTGCAATCTTTCCATTAGCTGATCTTCTTTAGAGACCACTTCTGTGGTAGCAGGGGTTCCATCTTTTGTACTTGCAGCCTCTACATTGAAACTTGCAAAAGTTGTCATTGCTGCTAAAGTTATCGCTTTAAGTGTGAGTTTTTTCATGTTCTATAAGCTTTTTATTTTAAATAACAGGAGAGTCAGGTGATTGTTAAGAAGATGGTGGTTGCATCTTAAAATTTTTGCTATAATTTCTATGCGCATGATTCAAAATCCGTATATTCAAGGGAATTATGAAAAGTTTATTTGTTTTATTAATTCTTTTCCTGCATTTGGAATATGGATTAACTGCGCAAAATTTAAATAGGATTGACGGAGGTAGTGACCTGTATAGTAGCTATAGTGCAAAACTGGATTCTTCCTTGCAAACTTTTATATTTCCCCAAAAGGTGTCATCGATGAGTGTTGAATTCGCGGAAAATGGGTTTGTGTTAGGGTTTCAAGTGGTGATTGGAAGGGACTCTTTTTCTGTAATGCCACTTTTGCATCCTCAAGACGGAGAAGGTCAACTTTCGGAGCTTATTATTTTTGACAAACCTGTTGACAAATTTAAAATACTTAACCCTGTTTCTGATATTGAACTGACTTTGCATGTAAATCATTTGCCAGCTTTTGGCACTACTCCAAAGGGAAAGGATAAAAATATATTAAAATCAGGAAGCACAACAGTTTGTGAAGGAATAGACATAGTTACTCCTGAAATCTGGCGTGATGGCTTGGAAGGGCCAGTTGCGCCACCTAGTGAAACTCAGGTAAAGCATGTGGTGGTGCACCATTCGGCGGGGGCAAACAATTATAGTAGTGCTGTAGATGTAGTTAGAAATATTTACCTTTTTCATACTAAGCCACCATCAGAAGGAGGGAGAGGGTTTAATGATATTGCTTATAACTACCTGATCGGTAATGATGGATCGATATTTCAAGGTAGGGATGACCAAGGTCTGTTTGACCCCGACAATGTTTTGGGCGCTCACTTTTGTGCAAAAAACAGCAATACTATGGGGGTTTGCCTGATGGGTACTTTTAGCGCAGTCAGGCCTTCTTTTGAA
This sequence comes from Cytophagaceae bacterium ABcell3, assembly GCA_030913385.1. NCBI lineage: Bacteria > Pseudomonadati > Bacteroidota > Cytophagia > Cytophagales > Cytophagaceae > Natronocytophaga > Natronocytophaga cellulosiphila. Next base: position 4,138,341 of record CP133159.1, on the reverse strand, counting down.
ATGGCAGAATCTTTATATGGCTTGATATCATGGAAGCTTCGGAAGGAAAGCCTTAGCCCTTTTAGTTCTTCGCAACACCCTATCAGTAATCCTGACAGGTGGCTTCAGGTGGTGGCTGGTCATCGGCAAGGGTGTGGCAGTACTGATACGAGCGCTTTTAACACTAGCCATACTTTATGCCCTGGTGATTCTGTCGCTCATATGTTAGGGGAGATGAGAAATCATATCTATGGAAAGATGCAAAGTTGTGATTATGTGAGCAGTATTGAGGAAGGCGAGGAGGATGAGGTGCGGCTATGGCCAATGCCTGCGTCTGCCTTCTTTAAAGTGTATGTGCCAGGAGAGCATGCTTATAATTTGTCTATATACACTTCTGAAGGTGTACTGAAAAAGTCACAAACTATAAAGGCCAAAGTAGAGGAACGGGTAAATATTGCAGGTTTAGCTAGTGGCCTTTATTTTGTATATTTAGAGACCGGAGGCTTAAGAAAGGTAAGGAAGCTGATTAAACAGTAGTTTTGCTAACAAGCAGAAAAGCTACTATAAGTTATAGTAGCTTTATAAAGTCTTGCTAAAAAGGACCATAGATCAAGGTTTGTACAAGACCGTTTGCCACCGCCATAATAATGGCAAAAATAAATGCCCAAAAAAAGTTTGCGACTTTAAACCCTAGCACCAGTTTATCAACCAGTAGAATAATTAAACCAGAAATGACAAAGCTGAATAAGCCAAAGGTTATCCATGTCAATGGGAGTGCCAATATGTTCAGGACCCAACCCAACGTTCCATTTAGAACTGAAATTAGAATACCTGTCCATATGGCATGTCCATAGCTTTTTACAGATATTCCTTTTAAGTATTTAGCTCCCAGCCATACAGCCAAACCGTTCAATAGTACGACTACTATTATATTCCACATAAATGTTTTTGCTCTTTGTAAAATAGTTATAGTTGATTAACCTTCTCTTGGTATCTTTGTTAAAATAGATAGGTAAAAGCATAGATTTTTTACCCTAGTTTTTATTATTATAGCATTTCAATGTTTCATAGCTTGTTTATAAGAGCATAGCTGTTGCAAAAGAAGTTTTTCGAAAAGTGATTTTTAGGAGATTTTTATTATGAGTTTGTCTATTGTTATAATGATCGCAGCCTGGATATTCGTAATTGTTTGGATAGGTTCTGTGATTTATACCCAACGGAATATACACCCGCGGGCACTGTTCATTCTTTTTATAGTAGAACTCTGGGAAAGGTTTAGTTACTATGGAATGCGATCCTTATTGGTGCTTTATATGATTAATCACTTAGCATATAGAGATGACCCTGCTTATGGGATTTACGGAGCTTATGGTGCTTTGGTCTATGCTACACCCGTTTTGGGAGGGATAATAGCAGATAAGTTTCTAGGTTATAGGAAGTCTATTTTATTAGGCGCTATTCTCATGGCATTTGGGCATTTTGCACTGGCTTTTGAGTATGAGTATGTATTTTTCCTGGCTTTAGGTTTCTTGATTATAGGGAATGGCTTTTTTAAACCTAATATTTCAAGCCTTGTGGGGCGTTTGTATCCAGAAGGTGATCCTAAAAAAGATAGTGCATTTACTTTGTTCTATATGGGTATCAATACCGGGGCTTTTCTTGCGCCATTGACTTGTGGTGCTGTTGGAGAGATTTTCGGGTGGCATTATGGTTTTGGATTGGCTGGAATTGGGATGGTTCTGGGGCTTGTCATTTTTATTTACGGCAACCGCTCGGGAGCTTTTGGAATGCAGGGCCTTCCGCCCTTGGAGGGAGAAATCCATAAAAAAGTATTAAAGGTATTTTCAAGGGAGCAGTTGATATATATACTTTCTTTTTTGTCTGTTCCGCTTTTTGCTGTACTGGTAAATCAGAATGAAATAAGTAGCCGGATACTTATGGTGGTAGGCGCATCTATGATTATCTACCTTTTTGTTTTGGCTTTAAAAGAAGAAAAAGTGGCAAAGGAAAGGTTGTTCGTTATTTTGATCCTTTTCTTTTTTACCACCATGTTTTGGACCTTCTTCGAGTTGGCAGGAAGTTCTCTTATGTTGTTTACCGATAGAAACGTGGATAGGGAAGTGCTAGGGTTCCCTTTGCCTGCCAGTATATTTCAAAGTGTAAACCCTTTATTTATAATTTTGCTTGCACCTGCTTTTGCAGCGCTCTGGTCTTTTTTGGGCAAACGCGGAAAAGAACCGTCTGCTCCTTTAAAGTTCTCTACAAGTTTGATCCAGTTAGGGCTAGGTTTTGGAGCGTTGGTATTAGGGGCTCAGTTTGCCGGTGAAAATGCACTTGTGCCTTTAGTTTTTCTTATTTTAGCATACCTGCTTCATACGACAGGGGAATTATGTATATCACCAATTGGGCTCTCGTTGGTAACCAAATTGTCTGCGACTAAAATTGTAGCTTTTGTAATGGGTATATGGTTTTTATCTTCCTCTTTTGCGCATTTAATCGGGGCTGAAATAGCTAAGCTCACTTCTTTGCCACAAGAAGAAGGTGATGTGGAAATTCCGCTACAAGCAAGCCTTTCAGTGTATACGGAAGTTTTTGGCCACATAGCATGGATTTCTATTGTAACAGGGATCTTCCTTATTTTCCTAGCACCTCAATTAAAAAGGTGGATGCATGGTGTGAAGTAGGGTAGAAAACTTGTATTGTAGACAGTCGCGGCTTTTATTGATAAGAGTAAAGTTTTTTGGAAGGCAGCGTACCTTGCCTATTGGTGGCTTTTTTAGCAGCCCTCTTATATCTTTACCTGGTGCAGAATGTTTTTTTGGGGGGAGTAGAATAAACCTGGAAAATGCAGTAAAGCTTTCTATTATATAACAAAATAACTTCAAATCAGTCGGCTCACATGTATGTATTAACCATAGCGCCGCTAAGCTTTTCGGTATTAAAACACTAATTTATTGTTGTTTTGCTCTTTATGACGAAATCTTCGCATAATTTAGGACAAAAAAAAGCAGGAACTTTTCCTAGTCCCTGCTTATAGTCAAAAAGACACCTGTATTTACTAAACTTCTTCTTCTAGTTCTGCATTTAACTCGCTTGTTGGCCTTGCTGGTCCTCTGTTTACAAAAACCTTTACGGGTTCTGACTTTTTCTTTTGAATGGCCTTTCTTAGCACCAGTTCAAAATCAGAAAGTGCATTAATAAAGTATATATAGGAATCATAAGGTGAGTTATATGGGCTAAAGTAGTTATGCACCATTCCGTCACCCCAATTTTTTGTGCACATATAATAAAAATGATCCGAGATCTGGAGTTTAGACCATTTTTCCAAAATATGAGGGTTTTTTAGTCTTTTTACATCTTCTTCAAGGGCATATAGCTTCGATAGGGTTTCTGACTGCATAGGGTTGCTCAACCATGCAGAAAGGTCTCTTTCTGTGTCTGCCCATGATGTATAGTGGTGTGCGTCATACAACCCTTTGGCATCGTATAGGTCAACGACTTCAGAAGGGGTGTTGAAGCTGAAGCCTTCCATTTTTAGTACTTCTTCTGGTAAGTGGTCCAGAAAACGGAATATGCCAGTTCCTTCCCATTGGTGTTCGCCAAAGGTTTCATAATCCATGAACAAGTTAATGGTATCAGCTTGGTAGCTATTTATTTTTAGCCAGTCGGCGTATTTTTGAGCTGTTAAAGGATACTCTGACCAATTGGTGTCAGAAAACCTGAAAGCTACATCATCAGACAGTTTGTGGTTTTTCAACAGGCACTTGATCTTTTTGTTGTTTGGTGGAGAGTAAAGGATATTAGGAGTTCTCCCATGCAGCAGCCGATCTACGCCTTCTGCTAAAATGGCCTTGTAGCCCATGCGCTGTACAAAGTCGGCCATTTCATTGTTGTATATCAGTTCGGTATTTCTAAATACTTTTGGTTTCTGGTTAAAATGCTGCTGTATTTTTGCCCCATGTTTATCTACTTGCCTTACAAACTCATCTTTTGAGTACATATAGCACAATGAGTGGTAATAAGTTTCGGCCAAAAACTCAACACAGCCAGTATTTGCCAATTCTTTAAAAGAATCAAGTACATCTGGACGGTATTTTTCAAACTGCTCTATAGCTACCCCACTGATGGAAAATGATAGTTTGAATTTTTTACCGTGCCTTTTGATCAGTTCCAACATTTTTTTGTTGGCAGGAATATAACATTTGTCAGCAACCTTGTTCAGTATTTCCCTGTTAAGGTTTTCGTCTTCATACTGATGATCATTACCAATGCTAAAGAAGGAATACTGCTTTAGCCTGTAAGGTTGATGTACCTGGAAGTATAAGCAAATAGATGACATATGTTAGTTAAGGTTTATATAAAGTTGTTATAAATATTACTTACTTTTTCGGCAGCATTTTCCCAACTGCATTCGTTCAAATCTTCAAATGCATCTTGTATGACAGTTTTTCTAAGGGCATCGTTTTGCAATAAAGAGATTATATGGGCAGACATTCTGTCGATGTCCCAATAGTCTGCTTTGAGTGCTCCGTTAAGAACTTCAGAAACCCCAGATTGTTTAGAAATAACACAAGGAACACCAAACTGTGCAGCCTCTAGAGCCGATAGGCCAAAAGGTTCTGAAACAGAAGGCATGCAGTAGACATCAGCTATAGCCAGTAGCTTGTGTACTTTTTCTTTGTCCAAAAAGCCAGTGAAGTGGAGCTTGTTGCCTATTTGTTTATACGCACCGGTTTCAATGAGCCCTCGTAAGCGGTCGCCTGTACCTGCCATTACAAACCTGACGTTAGGCACATGGCTTGTTACTTTAGATGCTATGTCCAGAAAATATTGGGGGCCTTTTTGTCCTGTTACCCTCCCTAGGAAAAGGATGAGTTTTTCAGGAAAATCCTTGATGTCATGGTACACATGTACTGGGTCTGCGCCATTGTGTACCGGATGGATTTTTTTAGGGTCTATGCCGTAATGGTTTTTAGCAATAGAGCCTGTATAATAGCTTACAGGTATGACACTGTCTGCAAACTGCATGGCTTGTTTTTCGAGGTCAAAAATCCAATTTTGAGCTTCTGGGCCACTGCGGTCATACTCTAATGAGTGGATGTGAAGCACAAGTGGTTTTCCCGTCCTTTGTTTAATTTCCATGCCTGCTATAAAAGTCATCCAGTCATGGCAATGAATGATATCAAAGTCTTTGTCGGCAGATAGTCTTAAAGCATATTTGGCATATTCAGAAACTTTCCAAGCTACATCTTCACCATAAAGTTCGCCAAACTGAAAAACATTAAACTCAGTGTCAAAGCGTTCATGGTAGGATTCCTGATATTTGTCAGTAGACGTTTCTTTTTCTATTTCCCCTTGTTTTATAGATCTTCCATAAGGAAGTATTTCAGCCTCAATAGTTTCTACTTCACGGGCGAATTCTTTATAATGTCTGCCGGTTTCAACCTTCTTTAAGTTTTCTATGTCAACATTGTTGAGACCTATCAGCTCCACATTCTCAACCATAAAGGAAGGGTCGGATTTTGGAATGATCATGGTTAAGTCTGCATACCTTGATAAGGCTTTGCAAAGTCCTAGGCAGGCAACTCCAAGACCTCCATTTATTATAGGAGGAAATTCCCAGCCAAGCATTAAAATCCGTGGTCTTTTCATAAACTGAAATTTTTGAGCAATGGAAAAAATTATTAAAAGCAATTCACTCTGCAGGGTGCCTTGATTTCGTACTTACCTTAACTGTAAACCCTGCGAATGGTTTAAAGAAATATTTTTATTTATAAATTTAGGATAATTTAGGGAATATGTTCTAGAAAAAGTACAATTATTGGCATCTATTCGCCCAAACCCCTTTTTTTAACGTTTGTTTATATTATACGGATGAAATGAACATTTTGCCGGGTTTGGTGTAAAAAAGATAGAGGAGGTTTAGCTTTGAGGTAAAAATTAATATTTTAGGCTTTATATTAAGATAAAAGCAATTTTTATAGTTTTTTTGTGAGTATATGGAGAATTACATGAATATTAACCATAATCAGGTAACAGTTCAACAATTTCCTGATTATGTACAAAAGTGGGATAGGGAAGACAATGATTTTTATTTCTATTGTACTAAAGCAGTTCTGAAAGTATCAGTTGTTTCTGACAAAGTTTTAAGATTTCGGTTTGCTACCGAAGATGGATTCCCAAATGACTTTTCATACTCTGGTGCCTATACCTATAAAGGCAAGGTCAAGTCTCTTGACTTTGTTGAAGAAGAGGATCACTTTATTATCATCACTAGTTTTCTAGAGTGTATTATAACTAAAAAGGGGCTTACCACCAAAATTCTCGACAAAGAGGGCAGGGTGCTTCAAGAGGACGAAAAAGGTTATCATTGGGAGGAGCATAAAAAATACGGCGGAAATATTGTGATGACCAGTAAGAAGGTTCAGAGTGGAGAGCACTTCTTTGGTTTAGGCGATAAAGCTTCTGATTTTGACCTTCGGGGAAGCAGGTTTGAACTCTGGGGCAAAGATACCTACGGATATATGAAGCACTCCGATCCGCTTTATAAAAACATCCCGTTTTTTCTCAGCCTCCATCACAAGGTAGGTTCTGGGGTTTTCTTTGATAATTCTTTTAGGAGCTTTTTTGATTTTGGGCACGAGCGGAAAAATGTATATAGCTATTGGGCCCAAGGCGGGGAAATGAACTACTATTTTATATATGGCCCCAGTTTGTTGGAAGTGGTAGAGACTTATACATTGATGACTGGCACCCCTGAAATGCCGCCTTTGTGGTCGTTGGGCTACCATCAGTGTAAGTGGAGCTATTACCCAGAAAAACAGGTAAGGGATATATGCCGTCAGTTTCGGGAAAAAGAGATTCCCTGCGATGCTATTTACCTTGACATAGACTATATGGAAGGGTTCAGGTGCTTTACCTGGAGCAAGGAGTACTTCCCTGATCCGAAAGGTATGGTTTCCGATCTTTCAAAAAGTGGATTTAAAACAGTGGTGATTATAGATCCTGGAATTAAGGTAGATAAGGATTACTGGGTTTATAAGGAAGGATTGGAGAAAGATTACTTTTGCAAACGTATGGATGGCCCACTGATGAAAGGTTCTGTATGGCCGGGCGAATGCAATTTTCCTGATTTTACCAACCCTGAAGTGCGACAGTGGTGGGCTGATTTGTTTAAAGGTTTAATGGAAACCGGTGTAAAGGGGGTATGGAATGATATGAACGAACCGGCGGTTTTTGAGATTGAAACTTTCCCATACGATGTTAGGCATGATTATGACGGGAATCCTTGTAGCCATAGGAAAGCACACAATGTTTATGGCATGCAAATGGCCAGAGCTACTTATGAAGGGGTGAAAAAGTATATGAACCCTGACCGTCCTTTTGTTATTACCAGGTCGGGATATGCTGGTGTTCAACGTTATTCTTCTGTATGGACAGGGGACAATGTTGCTACGTGGGAGCATTTGTGGCTTGCCAATGTTCAGTGTCAACGGTTGAGTGTTTCTGGTATTTCGTTTTGTGGCTCTGATATAGGTGGTTTCATAGAGACTCCTTCTGGGGAAATGTACATACGGTGGCTACAATTAGGGGTATTCCACCCGTTTTTCCGTACGCACTCATCGGGTGACCATGGCGACCAGGAACCGTGGTCTTATGGGCCGGAGTATGAAAAATTAGCAAAGAAATTTATTGGTCTAAGGTATCAGTTGTTGCCTTATGTTTATACGACTTTTTGGCAATACCACAAATATGGTACGCCTATGTTGCGGCCTATTGTGTTTACCGATCAGCAGGATACAGAAACCCACTTCCGTCAGGATGAATTTGCTTTAGGCGACAATCTGCTTGCCTGTCCTGTATACCAAGAAAAAGCCGATGGAAGATGGTTGTACCTGCCAGCAGGGAAGTGGTTTTACTATTGGACTGATGAGTTGGTCAACGGAGGTACGGAAGTTTGGGCTGAAGCTCCAATCGATAAAGTGCCTATTTATATTAAAGCTGGCGCTGTCATTCCTCACTACCCTGTTATGCAATATGTTGGTGAATTCGAACTTGAAGCACTGACACTGCATGTTTACTATACCAACAAGAGCCATAAAAGTACTTTGTATGAGGATGATGGTGATGGTTATGGATACGAGAAGGGGGAATGTGTAATCAAATCTTTTAAAACCAGTGGCGCTGAGGGATCATTTTCTGTGCTACAAGGGACCAATGGGACATTTGAACCTAGATATCAGCATTATGAAGTTGTTTTTCACGGCCTTCCTTTTGAACCATCGGCAATTGAGTGTGATGGAGAAGGTGTGGAGTTTGATGTAGAGGAAAGTTTAGTGACCGTTAAAATAAATAAGAACTTTCAGAAACTTATTCTTACGGCTTAGGTGTTATGCCTGTACATAACATAACCTGCTAAGCCATCTGAAAAAAATGCCTTTCGTGGATAAACCATCGGAAGGCATTTTTTTCTTACCCTTGCATTTTGAAAAAGGAGATGCACATCAGGATCCAACCCGCTATAAACAGCAAACCTCCAATAGGTGTCACTGCGCCCCATTTAGTAACACCGGAAAGAATAAGTATGTAAAGCGATCCGCAAAATATCAAGATACCGCCAATAAAGCAGTAACCTGCATAATCTAAAAGGCGACTTTGGTAGAAACTGCAAATGATTCCCGCAGCAAGTAATGCCAGTGAGTGGTAAAACTGGTATTTTACTGCTGTTTCAAAAGTCTCTGTTCTTCCTGCCGCTTCTAGAGTGGCACGTAAAGCATGTGCGCCAAAAGCACCTATCATTACCGCAAGGGCACCAGAGATACTGGCTGCTATTAAAAAGATTTTCTGCATAGTTTAAAGTCCGTTTGTTTAGTTTTGATATACTCTTTTCCCAAATATAGCACTACCTATTCTCACCATGGTGCTACCTTCTTCTGCAGCTATTTTATAGTCACTGCTCATTCCCATAGATAGTTCCTGAAAGGCAGGTAGCAAATTCTTATAATCAGTTTTTAATGTATCAAAAAGCTTTTTCAGCATACTGAATTCACCACGAATAACTTGTTCGTTATCAGTATTGGTTGCCATGCCCATTAGGCCAGTTATGCGGATATGTTTCATTTCCTGAAATTCTTGTGAATTTAGGATTTCAAGTACTTCCTCTTCCGATAAACCGAACTTTGACTCTTCTTTGGCAATATGCATTTGAAAAAGGCAATCGATGACGCGGTCGTTTTTTTTAGCTTCTTTGTTTATTTCTTTAAGGAGCTTCAAAGAATCCACCGAATGGATCAAGCTTACAAAAGGAGCAATGTATTTAACTTTGTTTCTTTGTAAGTGCCCGATCTGGTGCCATTCAATATCTTTGGGAAGTTCTTCATATTTGCTGGTCATTTCCTGCACTTTGTTTTCTCCAAAAGCCCTTTGTCCCGCCACGTAGGCTGCCATGACAGTTTCGGCTGGATAAGTTTTGCTTACGGCGATAAGTTTACAGCTATATGGGCTTAATTTCTGCTGTAATACATCTATGTTCTGCTGTATATTCATGTCCTAGGTCCGCCTTTTTTTGTGATTTTTGGTAAAATTGTGCAATTTGGAAACCTTCTTAAACTTTAGTTATTTAAGATATATACAATAATAAAAGGAATATTTCAAAAAAGTATACATATATGCCATTATTAGGTTCTCTACTTAAGAAAGGGATAAAGTTATCAAAGGTTATAGAGCAGGAAACCAAGCCTTCTGAAGAATTGCAGAAAAACGAGCTTCTGAAACTTTTAAAAAAAGCAAGAAATACTCAGATAGGGAAAAAGTATGGCTTTAAGGAAATCATCCCGGTGTTTGGTGACAAAAATAAAGCAGCTTTTTATGAAAAATACCGTTCGCTGGTTCCTGTTTACAATTATAACAAGATTTATAACGAGTGGTGGCAAAAGGCAAAAGAAGGTGAAAAGGATGTGTGCTGGCCGGGATTGGTAAAGTACTTTGCTTTGAGTTCAGGAACATCAGAGTCTGCCAGTAAATATATTCCGCTTACTGATGATATGAATAAGACCATCAAGCGGACCAGTATAAGGCAGATTTTGTCTCTTTCTAATTATGATTTGCCTCCTGAGTTGTTTGAGAAGGGTATTTTGATGCTTGGCGGAAGTACCCACCTCAATAAAAACGGCCACTACTTTGAGGGGGATTTGAGTGGGATACAAGCGAGTAAAATACCTTTTTGGTTTCAGCATTTTTATAAGCCAGGCAAAAAAATATCTCAGCATCGCGAATGGGACAAAAAGCTTGACGAGATTACTGTCAATGCAAAAAAATGGGATATCGGGTTTATTGTTGGTGTTCCTGCATGGCTTCAGATACTTATGGAAAAAATCATTGACTATTATAAAGTCGACAACATTCATCAGGTATGGCCAAACCTTAAAGTATTTGTGCATGGAGGGGTATCGTTCGAGCCTTATAAAAAAGGGTTTGAGAAGCTTTTAGGAAAACCTCTTATATATATTGAGACTTACCTGGCTTCTGAAGGTTTTATTGCTTTTCAGGTAAAACCAGGGAGCAAGTCTATGAAGTTGATTTTAAATAATGGAATATTTTTTGAGTTTGTTCCATTTACCAGCAGTAACTTTGGCCCTGATGGAGATTTGGTAGATAATCCTGAGACTTTAATGATAGATCAGGTGGAAGAAGGTAAGGATTATGCTATTTTGTTGAACACATGTGCTGGTGCTTGGCGTTATTTGATCGGCGATGTAATCAGGTTTACCAATGTGAAAGAAGCGGAAATTATTATTACCGGACGGACTAAACACTTCCTTAGCTTATGTGGGGAGCATCTTTCTGTGGACAATATGAACAAGGCCATACAGCTTGTGGCTGATGAATTGAATATTAATATTAGAGAATTTACGGTTGCTGGCATTCCTTATGACAGTCTTTTCGCTCATAAGTGGTATATTGCAACCGATGACAAGATCGAGGCTGCACGTGTTCAGGAATTGCTTGACAATAAGCTTAAAATGCTTAATGATGATTATAAAGTAGAAAGGTCGGCTGCATTGAAAGAAATCTTTGTTGATGTGCTTCCTGTATCTGCTTTTTATAATTTTATGAAAATGAAAGGCAAAGAAGGTGGGCAGAATAAATTCCCAAGGGTTATGAAAAAAGGACAGTTTGAGGAGTGGGAAGAGTATCTGAAAAATAATAATTTAAAGTAAAGGATGATTAACTCTTTGATCTCCGGTGTAGGATTTGGCTTTCTGCTGACCATTATGCTCGGCCCGGTATTTTTCGGGCTTTTGCAAACCAGTATTAATAAAGGTTTTAAATTTGGTGTATATTTTGCCATTGGCGTGGCTGTTAGTGATGTGAGTTTTATCCTTATTACCTACTTCGGAATAGCTGGATTTTTAGACAATGAGTTTTTTCAGAAACTTATTGGCATATTCGGAGGGATCTTTATGAGTGTTTTTGGACTTTACTATTTTTTTAAACCAGTTGAGGAGGTACTGCCTGTAACTACTATTGAGGAAAATGCCCGAAAATCCAGCTTTATACTTAAAGGTTTTGTACTCAATATCTTTAACCCTTCTGTATTGTTTTTCTGGGTAGGTGTAGTTAGTTTTATTTCTGTTCAGTATGAGGATAATCACGTTCAAATCCTTTCTTTCTTTACGGCAGCGGTTATTACGGTGTTAACTATGGATATCCTCAAATCTTATATTGCAAACAAGATCAAAAAGTACTTTACCACAGGCTTTCTTAAATTTCTGAACAAGGGGCTTGGTGCTGCTTTGTTTCTTTTTGGGTTAAAATTGATCTATGACTCGTTTGCAGGAACCTTTCATGAGCATGGCCCCCTTTTCTAACCTATTTTATGAATACCAAGTTTAATGGTGCTTTGTTCGAACTCTTTGCACCTTATTCTCTTTATTAATGTTTAGAAGAAAGTCTACAAAGAAATTGTGCTTACAATGAAAAAAGCTTTTTTTATTTTAATTACTGCGCTTCTTGCGGCATGTGCAAGCCCTGAAAAACCTGGTGAGAATATCTTGACCGAAGACCAAATGGTTGACATCTTACTGGATATTCACACTAAGGAGGCTTTGGTCAAAACACAGAACTTCCCTAATGATTCAGCAAAAGCTATCTATAGAAGATTGGAGCAAGATGTTTTCAAAAAACACGACATTAGCCGTAAGCAATATGAGGAAAGTTACGGGTTCTATTTAAGAAATGTCAAATTGCTGGATGGTATTTATGCCAGATTGGTTGATAGCCTTAGCTTAAGAGAGGGCAAGGGAAAAGTAAAGGTAAAAGATTAAGACTATATGTTATTTCCTGATTCGGTTGAACAAAAACTCGGATTTGATCAGATAAGGCAGCGCTTGGAGACCTATTGTTTAAGTAAACCAGGACGGGCGTTTGTATCTAAAATAAAGTTCTCGGGTGATCATAAGTATTTGCAGGTATTGCTGAGGCAGACTGCTGAGTTTCTGACTATCCTGAAGCAAGACATAAGTTTTCCAGTGTCTGGCTTTTTGGATATATATCCTTGTTTGGAAAAAATACGCCCAGAAGGGACTTTCCCGGAAGGACAGCAGTTCCTAGACATACTCAGCTTGCTTAAAACGCTTGATGCTATACACAAGTTTTTAGATTATTCTGAAGAGGAGGAGTACCCCCACTTAAAAAATTTGGCCAAAGATGTATTTGTGGACAGGGTTGTTGCTAAGCAAATTGCGCAGGTGCTAGATGATAGGGGCGAAGTTAGGGACAACGCCTCGCCAGAATTACTTCAGGTCAGGAGAGAGCTTTTGTCTGAAAAATCCCGGATTAGGAAGGAAACTGACCGTATGTTGCGGCTCATTAAAAAAGAGGGCTATTCGGCAGAAGATGTATCTGCCACCATTCGAAATGGCCGTATGGTTATTCCTGTTGCTGCTGAGTATAAACGGAAGGTGAAAGGGTTTATCCATGACGAGTCGGCTTCTGGACAAACTGTGTTTATTGAGCCTGCAGAGGTTCTTGAAATCAATAATAACATCAAAAGTTTGGAATATCGCGAAAGGAGAGAGGTTATCAGGTTATTGATTGCTCTTTCAGATAGCGTGAGACCTTATCTGCCTCAATTGCGAAAAGCTGCTTTTTTTATTGGCGTTATTGATTTTATAAGGGCCAAAGCTTTATTGTCAATAGAACTAAGTGCTGTAGTTCCTTCTGTGCATAAAAACCCTATGATGAAGTGGAACAATGCCAGGCATCCTTTGCTGGAACTGGCCTTGCATGCCCAGGGGCGCAAGATTGTTCCGCTTAACTTTGACTTAAATGCTGACGAACGGATATTGGTGATATCGGGGCCTAATGCCGGTGGTAAATCAGTAAGTTTGAAAACTGTCGGCTTATTGCAGTATATGCTACAATGTGGCTTGCCGGTTCCTATGGACGAATCTTCGGAAATGGGTATTTTTCAAGATATCTTTATTGATATTGGTGATGAGCAATCTATTGAAAATGATTTAAGCACCTACAGTTCCCATTTGAGCAATATGAAATTTTTCTTGAAAATGGGAGCAAAGAAAAGCTTGGTGCTTATAGATGAGTTTGGAACAGGTACAGAACCGCAAATGGGTGGGGCTATAGCAGAAGCAATTCTTGAGCAGTTAAATCAGCTTGGTGTTTGGGGCGTAATTACTACCCATTATACAAACCTGAAACTTCTTGCTGGTACATTGCCAGGTTTTGTGAATGGTTCGATGCGCTATGACTTGAAAAGACTGGAACCTTTATATGAACTGGAAATAGGGCGGCCAGGCAGTTCTTATGCCTTGGAGATTGCCCAAAAAACTGGTTTGCCGCACCAAGTGATTGCTGTGGCTCGGGAGAAAGCCGGAAAATCTCAGGTGGATTTTGACAGGATGATCCGTGACATGGAAAAGGAAAAGCATAAGCTTGTGGAAACCAGCAGGAGGATTAGAGAGAAGGAGAGGAAGCTGGAAAAGGATCTCAAAGAATATACTTCTTTGAAGGAAGATCTTGATAAAAACAAAAAGGAGTACATCAACAAAGCTAAGGCAGAGGCCAAAGAGTTGCTGAAGGATGCCAATAGACGTATTGAAGAAACCATACGGAACATCAAAGAGTCTAAGGCTGAGAAAGAAACCACGAAGAAATTGCGGGACAACCTGCGACAGTATTCTGATAAGTCCTTAAAAACGGAAGTTGAGCAGGAGTATAATGCTCCAGATTATGAAGTAGAGGAGGGCGAAATAGCTGAAGGTGACTATGTGCGGGTAAAAGAAAGCGGTGCTGTGGGAAAGGTTACGGCGCTCAAAGGTAAAAATGCTGAACTGGCTATAGGTGAACTCAAATCTAATGTCAAAGTTCAGCGCTTAGAAAAGATCAGCCGTAAGAAATATCGTGAACACCATGCAGAGAAAAAGGAAAGCAGTGCTACCTTAAGCGGTTTGAATAAAAAAATGATGGCTTTTACTCCCGATATTGATGTAAGAGGCAGAAGGGGCGAAGAAGCACTCGCAGAAGTGGATGGTTTGTTGGACAGTGCCATTATGTTCGGAGCTAAAGACCTTAGGATTGTTCACGGAAAAGGGGATGGCATTTTGCGCACACTGATAAGGGAGCGTTTAAGAACCTATCCTCAAGTAGTGTCTATAGATGATGAACATGCTGACCGCGGCGGAGCCGGAGTTACTTTGGTGAAAATGAGGGCTTGATCTTGAGTTAAAAAGCGGAAACGAAAATTGATTAAACCTGAAGTATGTAATAGAAAGTTCTAATGCATATTTCAGGTTTAATACATGATTCGATACTAAGCCATTTTGCGTAATAGAGACAGGTTTACTGCATCCATTTCCTCTTTTTTAGGGGTTTCAATTACTTTTGGGTGGTCGGGGAAGTGTTGCATGATATACTTAAAGGCTTCTGTGCCTATCTGCCCTTGGCCTATGTTTTCATGCCTGTCCAAGTTGCTGCCCAATGCACCTTTCGAGTCGTTGAGGTGAAAAGCTTTTAGATTGCGCAACCCTACTGTTTGTTCTATTTCGTTAAAAGTAGCTTCGCATCCTTGAAATGTCCTAATATCGTACCCCGCTGCAAAAGCATGGCAGGTATCAAAGCACATGCCTAATCGTTCTTCGTTGGCAAGGTTCATTATCTTTTTTATTTGGGCAAAACTTCTGCCTATAAAAGCCCCTTGACCGGCTGTGTTTTCTAACAATACCATCGACTTCAGGCCAGCGGTATGTTGAATGACAACTTTTAAACCTTCAGCTATTTTTTGGATAGCCTCTTCTTCGGAAACGTATTTATTTGATCCAGGATGGAGTACGGTATAACTGAGACCTAAAGCATCGCATCTGATCAGCTCTGCTGCTAGAGAAATAATGGATTTCTTGCGAATTTCTTCATCTTGCGCAGCTAGATTTATAAGGTAAGTGGTGTGCGAAAAAGCTTTTTTTATGCCAGCTTTTTGCATACTTTTCCTAAAACGATCAGCCTCTTCATTTGTAACCGCCCTTTCCCTCCACTGCCTTTGGTTTTTAGTGAATATTTGGATACAGTCCATGTTTAGCTTTTCGGCTTCTTCACAAGCTTTTTCAAGGCCTCCACTTATACTGCAATGTGCTCCGATCATCATATAAAAATAAAATAGTTCAGGCAGGAAAAGTTTTTACCGCTTGAATATTAATAAGAAATAATGTTAAAGCCTGCTGATAAAGTCTACTGGCGAGGCAAAAAGCAACTAGGCGTACTTTAGTAAGCTAATAAAATATTGAGATTTCTAAATGGGTAACCCTATTATTTTTTCCCTCTTACGCTACTCTTCTGTTGCTACGGATAACATTTTCCAGCACTGACTGTTTTTCTTAAAAGCTATTTTATGGCAGGAAAAGACACTTTTGCGCGTAAGGTTTTGGTGGCAACTTCTATTATTGTTTTGGTTGTTTCCGCTACATTGATACTTATCTATGCTAGGACATTTTTTTTGTTACTTTTTGGAGGGATGCTTTTAGGTGTCTTTTTAAGGGCAATTGCTTCTTGGCTTAGCCGTAAAATTAAGTTTCTGCCCACAGGGTTGAGCTTGGCTTTTGTTATTCTCTTTTTAATAGGTTTAATTACTCTGTCCATTATTCTTATAGCCCCAACAGTAGGCGAACAATTTCAGGCTATCCGTGATGCGGTTCCTGAATCTATTGCTCAAGTTGAAAGGTGGCTTAGAGGCTTTGAATTTGGCCAGCAGGTACTAGAGCAGTTACGTGGCGCATTTGATGAATTGGCCGTAGAGCAAGAGCAGATTGCAGAAGCTGCTGGTATATTGTCATCTACGTTGGGGGTGTTAGCAGATATACTTATTATTTTTGTGATAGGTATTTTCTTTGCAGCAGACCCGTATTTATATAGAGATGGTATCGTTTCTCTTTTTCCCCCATCGCAGCGGCAAAGGTTAAATGAGGTAATTCATACAAGCTATAGATTTTTAAGCTTATGGTTATTGGGTAAGTTTTTTACCATGGCAGTGGTAGGTATTTTATCAGGCATCGGATTGGCTATTATGGGTGTTCCTATGGCTATAGGGCTGGCGTTTATTGCTTTCCTGTTAGATTTTATCCCTAATATTGGGCCTATTATCTCGGCCATTCCGGCAATGCTCATCGCTTTTTTGGTAAGTCCCGCACATGCACTGTATGTGGCGCTCTTATTTTTTGTAGTTCAATCTATAGAGAGCTATATTTTTGTTCCTTTGATTTATAAAAAAACTGTTTCGATCTCTCCGGTAATGACGCTTATGTCTATTGTTTTTTTTGGGATAATCACTGGTTTATTAGGTATCATTTTGGCCACTCCTATAGTGGTAGTGTTCAAAGTCTTAATCGATGAGCTATATATCAAGGATTACCTTCAGGGAGGGGGTAAAAAGAATTTGATGGTTACGGAGGTTTAGTGAGGTTTTAAATTCTGTTTTTGTATGATCTTGTTTGAGGAAAGAAAGTATTTTATCAATAAGCTGGTACTTTCCATGCTGCTGGTTTTACTGGGAGTGGTATTGGCCGGAGTTTATCAACAGGTTGTAAATGATATACCTTTTGGGGCGCAGCCACTTTCAGATACAGCCTTGGTGGTGGTGTCTTTGATGCCTTTTACTTTACTTCTTATGATGTTTCTGATCAGTATGAAGGTCAGAATGGATGAAACAGGACTTTTTTTTAGGATCATACCTTTCCAACGGAGGTATCACGTCTATTATTGGGAGGAGGTAGCTTGCGTTTGCTTAAAGCATTACGACGGAAGCTCTGAAATCAAAGTACCTTTCGGTTCTAACACAAAAGGCTGTAAAGGGTTGCAGCTAGTCCTTAAAGATGGGAACAAGATATTTTTTAGCTCAACAAAGACTGAAGAATTGGCACAAGTGCTAAAGCAGTTATCTGTTAAAGGAATAGTGAGAACCGAAGCCGAGGCTGAAGAAAAGTAAAAGGCAAGGGCAGAAAACCTTGTCTTTTCAAGTCTGTGTATCCTCGTAATAGAAAATTTTCAGGTTTAAAGTCCCTATAAGGCTTGAGGTTCTTGCTGGCTCAGGCAGTGAAAGCTACCAAGTCCCCAGATTAGGTCTGTAGAATCCAAGCCCACTACTTTTCTGGAAGGGAAGCATTGAGCAAGTATTTCTAATGCCTTTTCGTCATTTTTGTCGTTGAAAACAGGCACTACTACGGCTGCGTTCCCAATATAAAAATTGGCATAAGAAGCAGGCAGGACCTGATCTTCATAAATGACAGGTTTCGAAGGCATTGGTAGCTCAATAATATTCATCTGTTTACCGTCTTGAAGGCGCATTTTATGCAGCTCTTTAAGGTTTTCCTGGAGAGGGGCATAATTGTTTGATGCTTTATTTTCTTCCACGACCGTTACCACAGTGTCTTCGTTTACAAACCGGGTTATGTCATCCACATGTCCGTCGGTGTCATCTCCTTCTATACCTTCTCCTAACCAGAGTATGTGCTCTACACCATAGTAGTTTCGAAGGAAACCTTCAATTTGATATTGGTTTAGAGTAGGATTTCTGTTAGGGTTTAATAAGCACGCTTTGGTTGTCAAGACCGTACCTTTGCCATTAAAGTCCACAGAGCCACCTTCCATGACAATACCTGGATGAAATACTGGTATATTATAGTGGATGGCAATTTTTGTAGGAATCACATCATCCAGATCATAAGGTGGGTACTTTTCGCCCCAAGCATTGTACCCCCAGTCAACAATAACCTTGGGAACTTCGGCACCTGGTTTTACAAGAAAAGCAGGGCCATGGTCCCGACACCAAGCGTCATTGGTAGGAAACATAAAAAACTTTACCTTTTCCAGGTCTACACCTTCATCTTGCAAGTGCTTAATGGCTTTAGCTTTCATCAAATCGTCGCCTACATTGATGTGCACCATTTCACCTGCGGTCAATGCTTTGATAAATTTACTGTAGACAGGATATATGGATGCTATTTTCCCAGGCCAAGAATCTTCTTTATGAGGCCAGCTCAGCCAAGTGGCAGTGTGTGGTGCCCATTCTGCTGGAAAATAATAGCCCAGTTCTTTAGGTAAGTTTTTCAATTTCTTTGTGTTAGTCAATAAAACGTTTACAAATTACATCATAAGAATCAATTCTTCTGTCGCGAAGAAAAGGCCAGTGTGTCCTGTAGTTGTCCGTTTTGCTGAGGTCAATTTCCTGTACATGTACTTCCTCTTTGTCATGAGGAGCTTTGTAGAGTAACCTCCCAAAGGGATTGGCCACAAACGAGCCGCCCCAGAAATTCATGTCCCCTTCTTTTCCTGTGCGGTTTACAGAGACTACATGAAGCCCGTTGGCTACTGCATGGCTCCGCTGAATCGTCTGCCAGGCATTGTACTGTTCCTCATTGACGTCTTTGTCTTGAGCGTCTGCCCAACCAATGGCGGTAGGGTAAAATAAGATTTCTGCACCCATCAATGCGGTGATTCTAGATGCTTCAGGATACCACTGGTCCCAACAGATGAGTACACCTATTTTTGCAAATTTAGTTTCAAATATCCTATAACCGGTATCTCCTGGGGTAAAGTAGAATTTTTCGTAATACCCAGGATCGTCAGGAATGTGCATTTTCCTGTATTTGCCCAGATAGGAACCGTCAGCATCCAGTACTGCTGTTGTATTATGGTATAAGCCTTCAGCTCTTTTCTCGAAAAGAGAGGCGATAATTACGACATTTAGTTCTTTGGCCAATGCAGAAAGCCGGTCTGTAGAAGGGCCGGGAATTTGCTCTGCGAGCTTAAAGTTTTCATAGTCTTCCACATCGCAGAAGTACAGGGAGCGGAAAAGTTCCTGTAAACAAATAATGTTGGCGCCTTTGGCAGCCGCCTCTCTGACTTTTTCGACAGTTTTGGCGAAGTTGACCTCAGGGTCTTTTACGCAAGACAACTGTACCAGTCCGATATTTACTTTTTTTTCTTTCAATTCGGGCAAATGTTTTAATGCTGCGAAATTACTAATTTTTACATTTTTGCAACCAAAATTAGGGAAAAGCAGTTCGTATGCAAAGGCTTTAACCTGGATTATACGAAAAAGCTTTACCTTTTTAGGACGATTGGGGAAAAATTAAAATAGCTAATCTCTGTCTGAACATCTAAGGGTATCTTTTTAAGAAACGAAAGTCACGGAATCTACCATTTCCAGTTTGGCCACAGCCTCTTTTTTTTTAGACTTTGCCACTGCTAACTTCATTCTACACTCAGCATCAAACTCTTGATCTGTTATTTCCCCTGCCAGCTCGTTTACGGTACGCATTACTTCGCTTGTGTTTTCATAACTGTAGGAAAATTGTATGGTATCCATTTCGTATTTCTCCACTATAGTTGCTTTGTTCAGCGCTTCGGCGGCTGCCGTTTTATAGGCTGTGATCAATCCACTGACACCTAGCTTAGTGCCTCCAAAGTACCGGACAACAATTACAAGTACATTGGTAAGGTTATGGGAGCGGATCTGGTTTAGAATAGGGTCGCCTGCTGAGTGGTTGGGTTCGCCATCGTCGTTGGCACGTATACGTTCTCCGTTTTTTCCAAAAATCCACGCAAAACACACATGCCGCGCATCATAAAACTCTTTACGCTTTTCGTTTATTATCTCTTTGGCATCTTCCTCGCTATGTGCCGGAAAGGCAAAGGATATGAACTTGCTGCCTTTTTCTTTATATAAGCCCTCGGAAACTCCTTCTATGGTCAGAAATCTATCTTCGTCAGTCATGCTGTTTCAGGTATTCTTCTGCTTCTTGTTTAATTGAAAGGTATTGGGCTGAATTTAATGCTTTTTTATAATAATCAATAGCTTTGCTCTTATTTCCTGTGTTATGGTAAACCCTTCCGAGGCCAGCATAAGCAAAGCTTTTATAGTCGGTGGTTGGATTGTTTACCTGTTTAGAAACTTTGAGTGCCTGAAGGTAATAGGACTCTGCTTTGCTCATATTTTTGTGATGCTTCTCATGGATCATTCCTAAAAAGATGCATCCAGCCATATCGAAATATTTGTTCTCTAACTTTCGTAGCTGAAAACTGTTTTTTTCTGCTTTTTCATAATGTCCTGACATGACCAAGGCTTCTGTATATCTTGTAACAAAGAAAGGGTTGTCAGGATATTGGTCTACTAGTTTCTGGCCATACATTAAAGCTACTTCGGGTTTGTTCTCATATTTCAGATTCATACCTGTAAGGTACTGAAGGGCTTCTATACGTGTAAATATCCCCTCTTTGCTGGCATGCAGTAATTGTTGAAGCCCTTTTTCAATATCTCCAGAAGTAAAGAAAACCATAAAAGGTTTGACGGCCGGTCTTGATTCTGGGTATCGCACTACATAGTAATTATATAGACCCGTAGTAAAGTAGAACTCTGCAAATTGCTCTTTTAGGCCAAACCCTTCTTTCATATAGGCATATGCTTTTCTTGCTTCGTTCATGGTTTTGAAATAGTCCTCATTAAGGTTGTGGTAATAAGACAAGGCACTATGGGTAGCAAGCTGAAAAAAGATAGCTTCCGGGTCTTTTTTATTCGTATTGTATAGCTTTTGGGAATAGTGAAGCGCTTCCTTTAGTTTTTCATAGTAGTTGTTTGACCGTTCTTTAAAGCTGTTTTCTGCCATTATTCTCCAATACTCGGTGTTTGCTTTTAAAAAGTAGTAGGCCGGGTGCGAAGGATATTTATCTTTGACTTGTTTGAATATAGCCTCTGCCTCATCAAACTTCAGGTTGTACACTTTGTCCAGGCCTGCATTGATTTTTAAGCAGATTTCTTTGTCATTTATAATAGTTTGGGCTTGAACCCAATGATTTAAAATGCCACTGAGAAACAATAAGGTGATAAGAGAAGCTAGTTTCATATTGAAAGTAACGCCATTGCGGTTATAAAAATATCAATATTAATGCCATAATAGACATAAAAATTCCATAAATGTTTGTTTTGGTCAATCTTTCACGAAAAAACACGAAAGCTGAAAGAGTTGTCACCAAAATAATTCCGATGTTTAACACAGGGAAAAATATTGTCCCGTCATTATTGAAGTCTGAGAGTGCTTGTAACAAAAAGTAAATGGTAAAATAGTTGGGAATGCCAAGCATAATACCTCCTGCCACGTCTTTCATGGCAAATGTTACTTTTTTGAAGCGAAAGCTTATCAATACGACGCCGGTCAATGCCGCTGCAAGAAAAGTGGCCATGGGGAAATAAGGCTGAGATTCAGGTGTCATGTAGCTGTAATTGATGTAATTGATATAAAAATCAATACCGCCCCCCAATAGAAATACAACTATTGGTAAAATAAAAGAAAGCCTTTGTTCTTGCTTAGGGAGCAAATCGTTGCTTTCTCTAATGGATGTTAGTACAATAGCTACGATTCCTGTAGCTATGCCAATGTAGTTAAAGATGTTATAGTCAACGGCTTGTGTTTCGAAAAATATAAGGCTGCCTGCTACTGGAATAATCAAGGAAACCTTATTGGCTACACTTGCTACAGTCATATTTACTTTTTCTACCGTAAGGGCCATCAGGTAAAAAGTGATAACAAATACTGCCCCTGTGATGCAAGCTGGCAAAAGCCATGGCTGGGCCTGCTCTATGACTGCAATAGGGGAGGTAGCTGTGTATATGCTTCCTGTGACAACGCAAACAAAATAGTTAATGACAATGGCTACAAATGTATTGATTCTCCACAAGTGAAAAACTTTAAATACAATGAAAAGCGTAGAGGTTAAAACTATTGTCAGGATTAGGTTTAGCATGCAATATTCAAAGTTCTTACGGTTTGCTTGGGGGAAGCTAACAGGTCGCAGGTTTAAAATGATCCATCTGCGAAAATGCAAAAAAAGTTTGTGTTTCAGGAATTGTTGGATATAAATTTATCTTTGTAATTAAGAAAGCAGTATTGTCTTACCGGGGGAACAGTTTATTTCTTTGGCGGCTGCTGAACGGTAATCACGAATGACAAAACCACGGCTAATTGATATTCCAAAAATAGGTAGCGATGACACAGGATTTATTTCTGTTGCCCAAATAGGTGAACAAGTGCCTTTTGAGATACAACGGGTATTTTGGATTTATGACGCCACTGGTCAAAGGGGGAACCATGCACATAGGAGGGGAGAGCAGGTGATTGTGGCTTTGAAGGGGGAGGTGCGTATCGCTCTTTCTACACCCGACCGTAATACATCGCACTTTGTACTTGCGAACGCCGACCAAGGGTTGTTGCTCCCTGAAATGCACTGGATTGAATTTCATATGGCTAAGGATGCAATATTGCTATGTATATCTTCAGTACTTTATGCAGAAGATAATTATATAAGGACTCCAGAACATTTTTTCTTATAGCTTTTGAAGTATAAAGTAATCACGCATACTGCCGCTGAACACCCTTTTGCTGGAGAGGCGTTTCTGTTTAATACAGAAAAACACCTTTGCTCTCAGCCTGGGGCAGAAAGGTACACTTTTGATTTAGTCAATATCAAAACCGAGTTGTCAGAAGCTCGTTTTACCATGTTTTTGAAAGGAAACAACGCTTTTAGCCCATTGAGAGCACCCTTTGGCTCTTTAGAGTTCCTTTCAGGTGTGCCTTTTCATTATCTTGAAATGCTTTTAAAAGAAGTGGATAAACTTGCCTATCAGAAACAGCTGAAATCTGTCACTGTTGTTTCTTATCCCACTTGCTATGCGCCTGAGAACAGTCAAATGTTGCACTATTTATTTACAGCTTGTGGGTATAGTCTGGAGTTTAATGAGCTGAATTTCCATATTTGTCCCGATGCAAGAAGCTTTATGCAAAGAATTGTTCTTAACCAGCGGCAAGAGCTGAAAAAATGCAGGGAAAAAGGGTATACCTCCAACTACGGCCAAATACAGGACTTAGAAGCTGTTTATGATGTTATTTCCAGGGCTAGGAAACACAAAGGATATCCGTTGACACTTTCTTTGGAACAGTTCAAGGGGTTGCCGGAGCGGTTTCCCGATGACTTTACTTTTTTTTATGTGAAAAATAAGGAAAAATATATTGCTGTAACTTTGGGTGTAAGAGTAAATAGCCGTATTCTGTATAACTTTTTTATGGCTGCCGACCCAGATTATAAGTCAGATAGCCCAACCATTATGCTATTGGAGGAGCTTTATAATTACGCTCATTGTCATGGTTATGAAATATTGGATTATGGCATGGCCTCTGAAAAGGGGGCGCCAAACCATGGGCTTATACGCTTTAAAGAGCGAACAGGGGGCATTCCTTCTTTAAAACCAGTATTTAAGAAAAATATAAGGTTGTCCATTTAGATGTCTTGTGTATTATTAGCTTACTAAGGCTCGCTTAATTACTTTTTGCCTCGCCGGCAGGGCCTTACTTTTTTTCTTAGACAAAAAAAGTAAGCAAAAAAGTCAAGGCCCTGAAATTTGCTAAACTTTATAACCATTACGCTAAAAAATTAGAAACTCACCCTCCTTGCGTCGGGCTCAAACAGCAAATTTTTTGGCCGCTTCATGGTTATAAAGTTCTTAACGCAATTTCATCAATGGCCGCCTTATTGTCTAACAATGATACATACCCCCATTATGGAATGGTAGTTTAAAGGATATTATCATACAAGTAAAAAATTATTACCTCCTAGGGCCTTAAATGGGTAAACTTAAAAAGCTATTCCTTTTACAATTCATAGTTCATATACCTTATAAATATCGTTTCCTGCTACGATTCTTAAGTGTAGGTGGTGTTCTTTGTATGTAAGTAAATGGGTCACCCCTTTTGCTTTTAGTCTCATGAGCCCATCTTCATCCAAGCTTATAAGGCCTGCATAGGCAGGTTTTTTTAGCTGCGGCCCTTTTTCTGGTAAATCTAAATGAATGTTGTAGACCTCTTTTAAGCGTTGCTTCCAAGTAGGGAGGTAGTCTCTACGCTTGGGCAATGTTTGAAAATCTACGTATGAAGCACGTTTTCCGTAGTATTTTAAAGCTGTAAACTCTAAGGGTTGGATGAAAACAGCGTTTTTTGGGGTTTTCTCTCTTATTTGCAGCGCAATGTCTGTTTCAGGATTGGCGCGGAGGTTGCTGGAAGAAAAATGGTAAGGTTTGTCTCCTGGAAGGGCTTCTTGAAAAATGGAGAACAACATACCGGCGGCTAAACATGCGGAGCCAATGACAAATACCTCTAATCTTTTGTTCTCTTTAATGCTCCTTTTTAGAAAATGTTTTTCTAATAAACCAGCTACTGCGATAAATCCCAGTAACTTCGCCCAGATCATGGTCCTGAACCACCATGAGCTAATGATTAACATACTGTCCTGGTACAAGCCTCCTATGTAAATAAATGTGCCAAACACAATCGTCATGAGCATGACAAATACCCGTTGGTCTTTTTGGTGAAAATAGACCAAGCCGATAGGTATAAGGAACAGCATCAACAATATGCCTTGTTTAGAAAAATGCAGTGGATGGTAAAACTCTGGGTGCCGAAACTTATATACTAAGCTGATATAATCAGTATTGGCAATGGATGCTAAGGCTTGTTCTCCTTGTGAAAATCTGATCGACCAGATAAACACACCTGCGCAAAGCACATAGAAGAAAACGGAAAGTATAGCTTCAAATAAAGGTACTCGTTGTGAAACATATACTTGATAGATAAATACGGGGATAAATAACAAGAATAAGTGCAGCCCTATAATCGGTTCCAGCAGTGTGGATGCCATGGTCAGTGCAGTACCTTTGACTATTTTGTCAGACAGAACCAAGACTATTGCCCAAATACCCAATGCTTTTGCTATGCTGGCTCCTTGTAAGCTATTGCGCCACATTTCATCGCCCCCTGTATTGGCATTGTAGCTTATTAATAAAGTAAGCAAAACGACAGTATAGGATAAATAGGTGTTTTGTATGAAGTGGCTGCATAACCGTAACATGCCTATGACTATCCCTACAGTGGCAAGTATATGAAGAATTAAAACGATGGTTTCTTGAAAGGGGTAAAAAAATGATAGAATAGAGGCACTTACCATATGTTCATTCCATCCTGCGGCTTTAATGCTCTGTATGAACAGGTCGTTGGTTAAAATAGTGCTTTCTTTGAGATGGACGCTATAGGATAAAAACTCGCTATGGGTTTCTGTACCTATCTGATATCCTTGGAAAAGAACCAGGATTGCCCACATGAAGAAACCAAAGACCAGTTCCCGCAACCTATTTTCAGATAGTAATTTCATGCGCAATTCTTTCAATTTGAGGTGCAGAATATCTAAGTTTGCTGTTCTTTAATAATCTACTTTTTTAATTGTTTGTTTAGGATATTGAAATATGAAGTTCCTGAAAGCGTCTTTTTTGTCGGGTATTTCTGTGGCGGTGAAGTCGGCAGGGAGCTTTGTTATCAATAAACTGGTAGCTGTCTTTTATGGGCCTGATGGCATAACTTTGCTGGCGCACTTTCAAAACTTCTTGTCCATATTCCTGACTTTACCTACGGATGGTATAAACCGTGGACTGATAAAGCACTTGTCGGACAAGGAGGTCAATAACCACCGATATAGAAGTATCTTCTGGGCAGCGCTTTTATTGAACCTACTTACTTTTCTTGTCATCGCCTTAGTAGTGCTGGTTTTCCGCTCTTATTTTACTGAGCTTTTTTCAGCAGGCTTGTCCGAAGGTTTTTGGTTGATGGCTATTTTTGTGGCCATTTTGTTCCACTTGTTGAACTACTTCTTTTTGTCAGTGCTACTTTCGGCTGGCAAGCTCAAGGCGTATGTTTGGATAAATGTCCTAAGTACAGTTATTGCCGTGGGCATACTGGTGCCGGCACTTTATTCCGGCGCAACGGGACCGGTACTGCTGGCTTATGCTTTTGGCCCTCCCTCATTGTTTTGGGTAGCTATTTTATTATCCATTAAAGTGAAGCCTGTTTTACGGCTTTTAAGGGACTTTAGGCCAGAGTGGAAAAGTTTTAAAAGTTTATGGGGGTTTGTTTTGATGGCTGGTAGCGTGGTGGTGTTTGGCAAAACGGTGGACTTTTTTGTGAGGGATTTTGTAATAGATCGTTTTGAGCTGTTTCAAACAGGGTTGTGGCAGGGAGTGGCTAAGTTTTCAGATTATTATTCTGTGGCTTTTGTTACCATTATTTCAACGGTTTATTATCCTAAAGTTTCAGAAATTATCAATGACAAAGCCGCATTGAGCGCTTATGTAAGGCATGTTATGAAAGTGCTGACGCCTATATTGGCCGTAGGTTTGCTGGTGATCTATTTCCTGAGGGAATTTATCTTAGAGCTTTTTTTTGATACACGCTTTAAGGAAGGCGCGTTTTTAATGGATTACCAGTTGCTGGGAGATTTCTTCAAGATGCTTTCATATATCCTTTCATTCATTATAAGTGCACAAGCGCGAACATGGCTTTTTA
The DNA here is from genome assembly GCA_030913385.1 of Cytophagaceae bacterium ABcell3. Lineage (NCBI taxonomy): Bacteria > Pseudomonadati > Bacteroidota > Cytophagia > Cytophagales > Cytophagaceae > Natronocytophaga > Natronocytophaga cellulosiphila. The sequence continues at coordinate 4,111,420 of CP133159.1, read as the reverse complement.
TATGGTCCCAGGCAGCATCAGCAGCTTTGTACGTGGTACTGATTCTTATTGCCACCGAGTTGTGGGGACTGGAAGGACTGACCATTGCCCATGCTATCCGTTTTGCATGCTACCTGCTCTTTACTGTGGTGGTCTATAAAGGCATTGTTTTTGGGTTGAAATAAACTGTAGTGACAAGGTATGGAACTTTTTTTTACCCTTACCTATAACTATCATAATCTTCCAACATACTTAGGTAATTGTCATATCTTGTGGCGGGAAGCACGCCTTCTTCAACTTGCTTTCGAACAGCGCAGCCGGGTTCGTTAATGTGTCTGCAGTTGTGGAACTTGCACGCTCCTAGTAAGTCGCGCATTTCTGGGAAATAATGGGATAGTTCTTCATTGCCAATTTCAGCAAGTCCCATTTCCTTGATCCCTGGCGTGTCTATAATATAGGTGTTTTCTCGCAGACGGAACATTTCTGCAAAAGTGGTGGTGTGTTTTCCTTTGTTTGCAAAAGTTGATACCTCAGACGTTTTCAGGCTCAAATGTGGGGCTATCGTGTTCACCAAAGTAGACTTTCCGACACCTGAATGTCCGGACAGCAGACTGGTTTTATTATCCAGGAACTGGTCAAATGTTGCTATCCCTTCGCTGGTTTGGGTAGAAGTAAAAAGGCATTTATAGCCTATACTCTCATACATCTGGGCCAGTTCAGTTTGGTAGTTCTTAAGTTCGCCCTCTAAGATATCCTGTTTGTTGAAAACCAAAACTGCTGGAATTCGAAAAGCTTCGGCTGAAACCAGAAAACGGTCAATAAAGCCTAAAGAGGTGCGTGGAAACGAAAGGGTAACAATTAGTATCGCCTGGTCTATATTGGCTGCGATCATGTGCGAATGCCCTTTTTTATGCACAGATTTTCGAAGTATGTAATTCTCTCTAGGTAGGATGTCAGTAATGGATACCGACTCGGCCGAAGTTTCCTGTTCAAAGTCAACCCGGTCGCCTACTGCCAGTGGATTATTTACTTTCAACCCTTTAATTTTATGTTTTCCTCTCAGTCTTCCTTTATAGATGTTCTGGTTTTCGTCCATTACATCGTACCACGATCCTGTAGACTTGATTATTACCCCCTTCATATACCTTCGAAATATTTTTTACAGTAATCCATTATTCTTTGTGTACTTCCTGTGTGTTGTTTAATGAAGGCTTTGGTGCCTTCAGCTATTTGTACCCTCTTGTTGTTATTGGTGTAAAGGTCGTTAAAAATAGGTTCAAACTCCTCTAGTGAATTAACAGGGAACGCCAAGCCTTGTTTTTTCAAATCTACAGCCTCTGGAAACCTTTGGTAGCGAGGGCCAAAAAACAGTGGCATACCAAATACAGCAGCTTCCAATATATTGTGAAGTCCCTTACCAAACGCACCGCCGATAAAGGCATAGTCTGCGTATTGGTACAATGACGATAACATACCAATATTGTCAATAAAGAGAATGTCCGCTTCTGTAGGTTCTTGGTTTTGTATTTCAGAGAACTTAATAGACTTCTTGTTTATTCGGGAAATATAGCCGTTAATTTCTGCCTGTTTTATCTCATGTGGCGCAATAATGAGTTTTAATTCGTGCTTGAAGTTATTGATAAACGGGATCAGTACTTCCATGTCCTCCGACCAGCTACTGCCAGCGAGAAGCAGCGGCTTATTTTGACGAAACTTTTCTATAGTAGGTAGCTTAGTGGCCTGTGCCGCATTTTGACTTACCCTGTCGTATCTGGTGTCGCCAGTTACTTCAAAGTTTGAGAAATCGTTTTGGACAAGCACTTCCGCACTTTCCTGGTTTTGTAGAAATAGGGCTTCTACTTGTTGTAATACTTTTTTATAGGGGGTGGCCAGTTTTTTAAAATAAATCTGGTTGTGTCTGAATAGGCAGGAAATGGCTACGACTGGTACATTGCGGTTATGCAATTCTCTGAGGTAGTTGTACCAGAAATCATATTTAGTAAAAAAAGCCAAAGAGGGGTTGACAATATCTAGGAAATGTTTGGCATTTTTACTAGTGTCGGCAGGCAGGTAAAACACATAATCGGCATGCTGGTAGTTTTTTCTTACCTCATAACCTGATGGAGAAAAGAAGGTGAGGATGACGGAGGTATCGGGGTAGTTATTTTTGATGTTTTCCAGTACCGGTCTTGCTTGTTCAAATTCGCCCAAAGATGCGGTGTGGAACCAGATTTTACGTTTGGTGTCACTGGCGAGTTGTTGAGAAATCTTTTGAAAAACTCCCTGTCTGCCTTTTTTCCAAAGTCTTGCTTTGGGATTAAAAAAGGCTGCTACCGATACGGCTATAGTGTAAAAATGAATAGATGTTTCGTAAAGTGTTTTGAACACGGTATACTTGAGTTAGTAAGTGTAAATTTAAAACAAATTAGGTGTTTTATTTCATTGCGAAAACAAAAAAAAAGAGCTACATCAAATGCAGCTCTTTTTTTGTTAATATAACCGTAACTTATCTAGAAGCTAAATATTTAGAAACACTTTCTTTTGTAGCTTCCATGGCTTCTTCGCCTTCTTCCCAGTTAGCAGGACAAACTTCACCATGCTTTTCGTGGTGCTGAAGAACGTCTACCATTCTCAATGTCTCATCAACATTTCTACCTAATGGCAGGTCGTTGATGGTTTCATGTCTTACGATACCGTGCTTGTCAATAAGGAATGTTCCTCTTAGGGCTACCGGAGTTCCTTGGAAAACAAGTTGACCTTCTTCATTATAATCCCAGTCACCAGCAAGAACACCATAGTTAGTAGCAATGGTCTTAGCAACGTCAGCTACAATTGGGTATGTAACACCTTCTATTCCTCCTTGGTCTTTTGGTGTAGCTAACCAAGCAAGGTGAGAGTTTTCTGTGTCAGTAGAACATCCAACAACTGCTACATTTCTTTTTTCAAATTCTGGAAGTAACTCCTGGAACTTAAGGATTTCAGTTGGACAAACAAAAGTAAAGTCTTTAGGATAGAAGAAGAAAACTACTTCTTTTTTTCCAAGATATTGCTCAAGAGAGAAGTCCTCCACGCATTCTTCTCCGTTAATAGCAGCTGGAGCAATAAATGAAGGGGCTTTTTTTCCTACAAGTGTCATTTGTAATATATTTTAAGTTAAAAATAAGAGAATTAAGTAATTTTTATTTCTTTGCCAGGATCATTTTTGCTACCGCTAATCTGTATCCTGATATCTTTAATGTTAAAGTTGTTTATGTTTTTCTTTTTAAAGTAAGCCTGAATGATCTCGTCTAATTGGGCATCTTCAAAATCTATGATTTCTTTTGTATTGGTGCAATATATATGGTTGTGATAGTCCATATTGGCATCGTACCGTTGTTGTCCTTCTGGCGATAGCACTTTGTCACATAGTCCAGTATTAACAAAAGTATCTAAGGTTTTATATACCGTTCCTAAAGAAATACTCGGATTATTAGGTTTGACATATTCGTAAATCTGCTCCGCAGAAGGGTGATTGTTAAGTTGCCACAATGCCTCATAGATAACTATCCTTTGGTGTGTCACCTTGATGCCGGCACCAGCCAGTTTTTCTTTAAGCTCATTATAAGAAAATGTTTTATCTGAGGCATTCATAATCCTTACTAAGTGATAATAATTATTATCTAAAGGCAAATATAAAGTGATTTGTTCACTTTGTGTAATTTTTTAGAAAATTATTTGTAAGTGTTTGTATTGTAATGGGTTATTTGGGGTGGTGATGTTTGTGAAAGCAAAGGGCTGTCAAAAAAAAGTTATTTGATGTTGAATATTGCTTTTATTGCTAAAACACTATTGATTTTTTTGATGCCAGTCAGGTTTTTAAAGCTGTCTTGGTCAGCGTTTTTGGGGTTTATAAAACCTAGCACTAGTACGAGGAACAGGACGATGATCTTTATTAAAAAAATAATGTTCTTTTTTTCAGGTACGCTCATGATAGCCTGTTCATATTTGTTAAAATGAATCAGAAAAAAGTTTTATAAGTGCTAATCTATGGCAATTATAGTAAAATTTTTATAAAATGTATAATGATTCTTTGTAATTCTTGTATAATTTTAACCCATATTATGCAATAGGGTTCGTGGTGAGGGGCAAAACAACAAACAATCAGCGCATTTATGTCGCAAAGTAGCCCTATGGTTTAAGAAATAAATGCGAGCAAGCGCTGCTTTGAAGTTGGTTTGCCACATAATAGAAGTTCCTGTTGCATATTTCGCGTTAAACTTGTCAATAACGATAAAAGCAATATCCTTAGATCAAAAAAATAATGATGGTATGGTAAAAGTATTATTTGTCTGTTTGGGAAATATTTGTCGTTCTCCTATGGCAGAAGGTGTTTTTCAGCGTCTTGTGGAACAAAGAGGGTATATGGGCAAGATTTTGTGTGACTCTGCTGGCACATCTGGCTGGCACATTGGTAAACTGCCTGATTCGCGCATGAGGGGAACTGCTCATAGGTATGGTATTGAGCTTACCCATAAAGGAAGACAATTAACTCCGTCAGACTTGCAAGAATTTGATTATATGGTAGCTATGGACAAAAGTAATTTTAACGACATCCGTGGTTTAGAAAACCAATGCAATGGTGTTAAATGTAAGTTTTATATGATGCGACAGTTTGACACTGTGAAAGACTCGGAGGAAGTGCCTGATCCTTATTATGGCGGAGATGATGGGTTTACAGAGGTATATGAAATTTTAGATAGAAGCTGCAGGAACTTTTTAGAACATGTGGTTAAAGAAAATAACCTTTAAAGCCTATGGCTACTGAGCATGATTTAAATTTATTGTTGTCAGCGCTTTTTAACAAGCCTTATGAAACATATAAGTATAGCCACTTAAGCGGCGGGTGTATCAATACTGTTTACTTGGCAGATGGAGGGGGCAATAAATATGTGGTTAAGGTAAATGATCTTGATAAAGAGGATATGTTCCGGGCTGAAGCGGCAGGGGTAAAGGAACTAGGCAAAGCCAATGCGGTGAAGGTACCAGAGATTATAGCTTGGGGTACGCATGGTAGTTTTTCTTATATTCTCATGGAGTATGTGGTGCCTGGTGTGCCTAATAAGGATTATTGGGAAAACCTTGGGCGGTGTTTGGCCAAACAGCACCAAGTCCACGGTGATTTCTATGGTTTTCTTAAGGACAACTATATTGGCTCTTTGCATCAGGAAAATGAGGTTTCTGACGACTGGTTCAGCTTTTTTATTAATAAAAGGTTACAGCCGCAAGTGAGATTGGCTTTGGCTAATGGTAAATTAAATGGAAAGGATGCTGATAAGTTTAGTAAGCTTTACACCCGATTGCCTAGTTTATTGGTAAAGGATAAACCTGCTTTACTACATGGAGATTTGTGGAGTGGAAATGTGGTTACGGCTGACAGTGGCTATGCCGCATTAATAGATCCGGCAGTATATTATGGACACCGGGAAATAGAATTGGCTTTTACAAAATTGTTTGGTGGTTTTGGGCCAGGGTTTTATGCAGCTTATCAAGAAACAAATCCGGTTGAGTATGGATTTGAAGGCCGAAGTGATATCTATAACTTGTATCCGCTATTGGTTCATGTAAACCTTTTTGGCGGTAGTTATATCAATTCGGTCAGGAGCATACTCAACCGGTTTGTCTAAAATGGATTATTTGCCTGCCGATGACTTTTTCTTTTCGCCTTTGGCCGCAGCTTTCTTCTCTTTAGGCGCTGCTTTTTTAGCTTCTGGTTCTTCTTTAGCTGGCTTGTCTTCCGTTTTTGCTTTTTCTTCTTTTTTAGCTTCAAAAGCTTCTGGAAGATATTCGCTAACGATGTTGTACCAAGCTACTAGCTTTTTTATGTCCGAAACATACACCCGCTCTTCGTCAAAATTAGGCAGAACTTCTTCTAAAAGGTCTTTCAGTTCCTGGTTAGAAGCTTTCTTGGGATCAAGATCTATTTTCTTGCCTTTCTTTTCATAAATACTGGCAAATACATCTTCAAGTGGGGCAGAACCTTCCTGATCTGTTGTGTAAATAGAAATCTCTTTTAATAGACTTACCCTATTATTGGCAGTTGCTATTATTTTGTTTTTCTGCTCATCCAACGTTTCCAGGATAACACCATTACGGGTAGGTTTTACCACTTTAAAAAGTCCGCCTTTACCGGATACTGAAGCTATGTCTTTAAGATCCATTTATTTTAACGTGTTTTTTTGATTAGCTTAATCAAAGTTTAAATTTAATTGGAATAGAGGTTTCAAACCTATAACCAGGAGCATTGAACTGTAGTTCTTTTACAATCCTTTTTGCCTCATCTCCACAGCCGCCTCCTATATTTTTAACTACTTTTATATTACTTACTGTTCCGTCTGCTTCAATTACAAAGTTTACAATGCATTCGCCCTGGACTCTATTTCTCTTGGCCATTGGTGGATAAACCATGGTTTCATAAATAAAAGCGACCAACGAGTCTTGTCCTCCAGGGTAATATTCTGCAGAAGGAATGTCTTTACCTGATTGTGCAAAAGAACTAAAAGATAAAGCGAAAAGGAAACAGGCTACGATTATTTTTTTCATGTTTGTCTATAATATTGGTTGATAAAACCAAAGTTAATAAAAAATATAAGAAAAGTTATAAAAAATATGCTTTTCATGCACTTTGTATTGCATTAACTATATAGGAGATGATTTGTTCTTTTCCTTCTCCTGTTTCTGAAGAGGATCTGAAATGTTCAGGAAATTCCACCCAGTCCTTCTGCATCTCCTGTAAAAAAGCATTTACATTGCTGGTGGTTTTTGAATTGGACTGCTTGTCTGTCTTGGTAAATATGATTGACAATGGAATACCTTGTTCTCCCAGCCATCTGATAAAGTCGAGGTCGATGTTTTGTGGGGGTATTCTCGAATCAACCAGTACAAATACACAAAACAGGTTTTCCCGGTTCAAAAGGTAAGCCCTGATCATTTTCTCCCATTCTGCTCTTTTCGCTTTGCTTATTTTTGCCCATCCATAGCCTGGCAAGTCTACCAGATACCACTGCTCATCTATTAAAAAGTGGTTGATAATCTGTGTTTTACCTGGACGACCTGAAGTTTTGGCTAGTTTCTTTTGGTTGGTCAGCATGTTTATGAGTGAGGACTTTCCAACATTGGACCTGCCTATAAAGGCAAACTCTGGTTTATTCGGTTCTGGGCACTTTTTATATTCTGTTGTACCAGAGATATATCTTGCTGTTTTTATCATAGTTTTGTTTTCCTTTAAGCTTATGCTTACTTGTTCTTTGGTGAAAAATAAAATATATTTATCTTTCGTTTTATTTGTAATAATTTAATTTATAAAAATTAAATAATGTTGATCCACAGGTGGTTGAAATGCCTTTTTTTATTGGTTTCTTTTAGTTTTCTTCTTTCAGAAAATGCTTTGTCACAATCTGCTCGGAGTTTAAAAAAAGAAGCTAAACAAGCTTTTAAACTAGCAGAGTATCATGATGCGCTGCAAATATACCTAAAACTTGATAGTTTTAAGCCAGATAACCCATTTTATCTGGCAAGGATCGGTACTTGTTATTTGTTTGGGTCGCCCAAAACGAAGGCTGCGGCATATTTTGAAAAAGCGCGCAGTTTAGGGTATAAAGGGGATGAATTGGACTTGTATCAGGCAAAAGCTTACCATTTTAGCCATCAGTTTGAAAAAGCCATCGCATTGTATGAAAAGGCGTTAAGCAAATTTGATCCTGAAAAAGAGGAAGGCGATGTGGCCATGATCGAACGGAACATTCAAATGTGTCGGACAGGAATAGAATTGGTCAGGGACTCTCTAAATGTGGAGATCCACAACTTGGGACCAGTTATTAACAGCCGGTACCCTGAGTATGCCCCTGTCATTTCTGTCGATGAGCAGACGCTGATTTTTACTTCCCGTAGGCCTGGTACTACAGGAAATAGCAAAGATGTTATGACCGACCAGTACTTTGAAGATATTTATATAAGCCATAAAGATTCTTCAGGTGCATGGGGAGAGCCTCAAAATATAGGTGGAAATATCAATACTGGCGGACATGATGCTTGTATTGGGATGTCGCCTGATGGGCAGATGCTTTTTATTTATAAAGATGTCGGTATGGGCGACATTTATTATAGTACGCTTAAGGGGGCGGAGTGGAGCAAGCCAAAGAAAATGGGCGGAATTATCAATACGCCTAAAAGCTGGGAACCTAGCGCCAGTATTACTGCCGATGAGAAGACAATATTTTTTACCAGCGATAGAAAAGGCGGTCATGGTGGAACAGATATTTATATGGCTGTAAAAGATGATGACGGGTCATGGGGACCACCTAAAAACTTGGGACCTACCATCAATACTCCGTTTGATGAAGATGCGCCTTTTATCCACCCCGACGGAAAAACCTTATATTTTAGCTCAAGGGGGCATAATACCATGGGGGGATATGATATTTTTGTCTCCGAGTATTTTGCAGAAGCTGATAGTTTTTCTGCTCCTGTTAATATTGGGTACCCTATCAATACAGCAGATGACGATATTTTCTTTGTATGGTCTGCCGACGGAAGCCGTGGGTATTTTTCATCGGTTAGGGAAGAAGGGTATGGGGACAAAGACTTATATGTGGTCCATAGGCCTAAGCCTAAAGTATCTCTGATAGTTTTAAAAGGTAAAGTGTTCTCAGAAGAAACGGCAAAGCCTGTAGGTGCGGATATAACTGTAACGGACAATGAAACGAATGAGGTAGTTAACCAATTTAACGCCAACAGCCATACAGGTAAATATACTGTTATTGTACCTCCAGGAAAAAACTATGGCGTGTCAATTGAGGCTGCGGGATACCTTCATTTTTCGGAAAACATTTTCATTCCCGAAAAAGAGGATTACCATGAACTGGTCAAAGATTTCTACCTAGAGCCAATTTCGGAGGGGAGCAGAATTGTGCTGAAAAATGTTTTCTTTGATTCGGATAAGTATGTGCTGAAGAATTCATCTCATGCAGAACTAGACCGTATTGCTAAGCTGCTGATAAATGAACCAGATGTTTTTGTGGAAATTGCCGGCCATACCGATAACATAGGAAATGAAGCTTACAATCAAGAGCTTTCGGAAAAAAGGGCTGCTTCTGTGGTAGACTACCTGGTAAGTAAAGGTATAGAAAAACATAGAATGGTGCCGATCGGGTATGGCGAAAAGTTTCCGGTGGCCACCAATCAGGATGAGGAAGGGAGGCAGCAAAACCGAAGAACTGAGATGATTGTTATTGAGGATCCGAAGAAAGCTGAGGGTGGCAAAGGGTATTATTATTCTTTGCCTAAAGAATAACCTAGTAAAAATTTGGGCTATGCAAGGGGGTTATTGCATAGCCTTTACTTTTATCTCAAGTTTTTGATTTGTTCCAGTGCTTCTGCTGAAGTGTGTACCGGTAGTTTGCATGTTTTGTCAACACACACATAGATAGTGGTTTTGTTGTTGATAGCAATGCGGTTTTTTAGCAGTGGTAGCGTACTTTTTTCTTTCGTTCCACATATTACCATCGACGGGATAAACGCACTGTCTATTTCCTTTCTTATATTGTTGAAATCAGGGCCTACGATGACGACTTCCGCTATGGGGCTGCTTAGTGTAACAAATAATGATGCCCAGTTCGAAAGGAAGTCAGGGTCTGTCGTAAGGATATTCTTAGTACGAGAAAGCATTTTATAGCTGAGGTCAATATAATCTGCTTTGTCCAGTATTTTACCCAACCACAGTAGGTTTTCTGCCATTACCGAGTTTGACGCAGGGATTACATTGTCAAATATTTCTTTTTTTCTGGCAATGAGCTTCTCTGATTCGATGTCTGTAAAATAGAAGAGTTCTTCTACTGGGTCAAAGAAGTTTTTCATGACATAAGACATGTGCTTATCTGCCAATTGTAGCCAGTCTTCTTTTCCAGTAGCTTGATATAGGGCTATGTAGGCTTTTATGACCAGTGCATAGTCTTCCAAATACCCTTCCTGCGAAGCTTTCCCGTCTTTATATGTGTGAGAAATTCGGTCTTCTCTTGATAGTTTGTCCTTAATGAAATTGGCATTTTGTAGGATTAAATCCAGCAGCTCGTCTTGTTTTAGAAACCTGTAGGCATCAATCAAGCCTTTGAGCATAATACCATTCCACGAGGCCAAAATTTTATCGTCAGTCCCTGGTTTTTCCCTTTGTTCTCTTACGTCAAGCAATAGCCGGAGCCACTTTTCTTTAAGCGCTTTTAATTCCTCTGGAGACAGGCTGTGTTTGTTGGAAAATGCTTTATCGGAAAGGGTTTTGTGGAGGATGTTCTTTTCTTGCTCCCAGTTGCCCCTCGTTTGGATGTTGTAATAATCCTTGAACAACTCAAAGCTATCATTGGGGATGATGTGTTTTAATTCTTCTGCCGACCATACATAATACTTTCCTTCTTCGCCTTCGCTGTCAGCATCAAGTGCAGAGTAGAAGCCGCCTTCCTCGCTGGTCATTTCTTTTTTTAGCCACTCTATGCTTTGTAGCACGATGCTTTTATAATTGTTGTCTTTGGTTACCGCATAAGCTTGGGAATACAGGCTTATCAGTTGTCCATTGTCATAGAGCATTTTCTCAAAGTGGGGGACCAGCCAGTTTTCGTCTGTCGAGTATCGGGCAAAACCGCCGCCTGCCTGGTCATATATCCCGCCATAGGCCATTTTGTCTAATGTGAGCTTTAGGTGCCTTAGCGCCTCCTCTTTGCCTGTCTTTAGGTAATAACGCAGTAGAAAACCATAGATAGAAGGCATGGGGAACTTCGGTTCTGTGCCAGTGCCTCCCCATTTACCGTCGAAGTTTTTGGCTAAGTTTTCATAAGCTTTGTCAAGGTCGCTCGGATCTAAAGTTTCAGAAGTGTCGGATAGGCCGTATTTGGTGACTTCACTATGTCTTAGAACTTTGGTGAACTCTTCTGCAGAAGTTTCAAGTTCTTCTCTGTTGTTTTCAAAAGCCTTGCTGATTTGTTTTAACAAGTGCGTCCAATGGGCTGGAGGAAAGTAAGTACCGCCATAGAAAGGCTTGGTGTCCGGCATTAAAAAAACATTTAAGGGCCAGCCTCCATTAATGTTCATCGCCTGTACCGCATCCATATAAACCTGGTCTATGTCAGGACGTTCTTCTCTGTCTACCTTAATGTTGACAAAGTGCTCATTCATCAACTCGGCTACCTCTTCGTCTTTAAATGACTCCTTCTCCATAACATGGCACCAATGGCAGGCAGAGTAACCAATACTTACTAGGATGGGCTTGTTTTCTTCTTTTGCTTTGTTCAGTGCCTCATCGCCCCATGGATACCAGTCTATAGGGTTATAAGCATGTTGTTGCAGGTAAGGACTGCTTTCTTCAACTAGTCTATTGGCCTTTTGAATGCCTGAAGGATTTTTTTTTGGTTCGTTATTGGTCATACAAGCAGAAAAGTTATGGATAGTAAAGAAAAATTTGCTCAGGAAATCTTTTTCCTAATGGTTTCAAGCTCTTCAGAGACATCAAATTCTTGTTTAAAACCTTTTATTTTTTGTAATGTTTCATTCAAGAACTTTTTATGTGCTACTGAGTCCGGGTGAAAGGGTTTATGGTGTATGGCTCTTACCACTTTCTCCCAGTCTTTTATAAGTTTACGGGTTTTTTCAGACATATAAGTCTCTTTAAACTTTTCCCATATATATTTTTCGGCTACAGGGTCAGGGTGTATCATATCTTCTTTGTAAAAGCGGTAATCCCGCAGATCATCCATCATTATTTCATACGAAGGAAAATAATACACGTCACTGTAGCTTTTTGTGATTTCATATATTGCATACCTAAGTATAGATTTGCTGACCGAGTTTAGCTCCATCGTGTCTTTGATATGCCTGACAGGACTAATAGTAAAGAGGGTTTTGACTTTAGGGTTAATCTTTTTTAGGTTGCTATAGAACTGGTCAAAAGCAGAAAGAATGGCGCTGGGATCTAACAGCTTCTTATTAAAGTTTTTGGCCGGAAGTTTATGGCAATTGGCTACTATATGTTCTTGTCCGGTGAGCTCATAGACAAAAGATGTACCAGGAGTTATGGTAACTAGGTCTGCATTTTGTATGGTATTGGAAGCCATTTGTGTAATAGAAGAAATTCGCTTAACAAGGGCTTCTTTGCTGCTTTCCCATATTTCAGAGTGCAGGTCAAAATGGTACCAGATCCCGTCTCTCTCGAGTAATAGATCTTCAGTCGGTGATTGGTTCAGCGTAGCTTGGTTTAATAATCTAAAAAGAGAAACCGGATTATAGATTATACCAAAAGGGTTAATTGTTGTTGGGAATTTGTTGTCGCGCAGAAGCGTACCTATCACATTTGAAAAGCATGAACCAGCCGTTACTATGTTGGTTTTATGGGTGATTTGTAAAGTAGATACAGGTAGTTTTATTTCCGTTCTGAACATACGCACTTGCTTCTATGCGCAAACTAATAAAAATATTTGAATAAGGTGGTTGAGGTGCGTTAAACCTTGATATGAAAATTAGGAAATAAGTTGTGCCAGAGTCTAACAGATCCCTCGTTCCTCGGGATGACAGGTTATTATGAAGATTTTAATTAGCAGAAAACCAGAATTTAACCGTCATTGCGAGACGTAAGGTAGTGGTTGTTAAAGTTCCTGAGGTGAAATTTTAAGGCTTTAGTTCCTTATGAAACAATGCCGCGGCAATCTGTTGGGGTGAGCTGTGTAGGTTGATTTTTAGGAGTAATTATTATGTGCTAGTGTTTGACAGGTCTATAAATTATCCTTTAATCACCTATTGAGCTAACGTAACCTATGGTTCATTCTCCACTTTTTCTTACCTTTTTTGCTTGTCCAAAAAAGGTAACCAAAAAAAGACACTATGGCTGAAAGGCATATTGCCACGCACTAAACGCACAATCCCGCCCTGCCAAAAAATGCCTTAACTGACGATTCATTGTCAAAGGCATTATTTTATGGCGGCATTTTTAAAAATCCGGCACCCCACAAGCCGCAATATGCCCACGCCAGCCATAGAATCCCCGCCCGCCCTTAGTAGCTACCGGTCTGCTGATTATGGAGTTATTTTTTTTGTCTACTTTTCGGCTCTTACCAGTTTGGAGGTTATAGTAAGTTTTGGCTGTTAGTTTTCATGACTATGTTTTACTCATATCTTAGCCATGCCGATAAAAAATCGGCACTACAATCATAATTTTATAATATCCGTCCTTTGCTATAACACCTCTCTGCAAAACTTTAAACAGATGCCGGAACGGGTCCGGCAACATGGTACTTATTGTTTTACAGGGAATGGCAAACAAAATGTCAGTTTCATTATCAGTAAAATGAACTTTGGTAAGGTTGTTTTAACTAGAAAAATAAACAACATAGCTGCCTCCCCGCACCTGTTGCGGGGTCTGTTTGGGTTACAGCATGAGTGTCTTGACAATGGTAGGTGCCAGAGTCTAACAGATCCCTCGTTCCTCGGGATGACAGGTTATTATGAAGATTTTAATTAGCAGAAAACCAGAATTTAACCGTCATTGCGAGGCACAAGATAGCGGCAGGTAAAGTTCTTAGGTGTGAAATTTTAAGGCTTTAGTTTCTTATGAAACAATGCCGCGGCAATCTGGTCGGGGTGAGCTGTGTAGGTTGATTTTTAGGAGTAATTATTATGTGCTAGTGTTTGACAGGTCTATAAATTATCCTTTAATTCACCCATTGTGCTAATATAACCTATTGCTCATTCTCCACTTTTTCTTACCTTTTTTGCTTGTCCAAAAAAGGTAACCAAAAAAAGACACTATGGCTGAAAGGCATATTGCTACGCACTAAACGCACAATCCCGCCCTGCCAAAAAAATGCCTTAACTGACGATTCATTGTCAAAGGCATTATTTTATGGCGGCATTTTTAAAAATCCGGCAGCCCACAAGCCGCAATATGCCCACGCCAGCCATAGAATCCCCGCCCGCCTTTAGTAGCTACCGGACTGCTGATTATGGGATTATTCTTTTTGTCCACTATTCGGCTCTTATCAGTTTGGAGGTTATAGTAAGTTTTGGCTGTTGATTCCAGCACTATGTTTCACTCATACCTTAGCCATGCCGATAAAAAATCGGCACTACAATCATAATTTTATAATATCCGTCCTTTGCTATAACACCTCTCTGAAAAACTTCAAACAGATGCCGGAACGGGTCCGGCAACGTGGTACTTATTGTTTTACAGGGAATGGCAAACAAAATGTCAGTTTCATTATCAGTAAAATGAACTTTGGTAAGGTTGTTTTAACTAGAAAAATAAACAACATAGCTGCCTCCCCGCACCTGTTGCGAGGTCTGTTTGGGTTACAGCATGAGTGTCTTGACAATGGTAGGTGCCAGTGTCTAACAGATCCCTCGTTCCTCGGGATGACAGGTTATTATGAAGATTTTAATAGCAGAAAACCAGAATTTAACCGTCATTGCGAGACGCAAGGTAGTGGTTGTTAAAGTTCCTGAGGTGAAATTTTAAGGCTTTAGTTCCTTATGAAACAATGCCGCGGCAATCTGTTGGGGAGAGCTGTGTAGGTTGATTTTTAGGAGTAATTATTATGTGCTAGTGTTTGACAGGTCTATAAATTATCCTTTAATTCACCCATTGTGCTAATATAACCTATTGCTCATTCTCCACTTTTTCTTACCTTTTTTGCTTGTCCAAAAAAGGTAACCAAAAAAAGACACTATGGCTGAAAGGCATATTGCTACGCACTAAACGCACAATCCCTCCCTGCCAAAAAAATGCCTTAACTGACGATTCATTGTCAAAGGCATTATTTTATGGCGGCATTTTTAAAAATCCGGCAGCCCACAAGTCGCAATATGCCCACGCCAGCCATAGCCCCGCCCGCCCTTAGTAGCTACCGGACTGCTGATTATGGGATTATTCTTTTTGTCCACTATTCGGCTCTTATCAGTTTGGAGGTTATAGTAAGTTTTGGCTGTTGATTCCAGCACTATGTTTCACTCATACCTTAATCACGCCGATAAAAAATCGGCACTACAATCATAATTTTATAATATCCGTCCTTTGCTATAACACCTCTCTGCAAAACTTTAAACAGATGCCGGAACGGGTTCGGCAACGTGGTACTTATTGTTTTACAGGGAATGGCAAACAAAATGTCAGTTTCATTATCAGTAAAATGAACTTTGGTAAGGTTGTTTTAACTAGAAAAATAAACAACATAGCTGCCTCCCCGCACCTGTTGCGGGGTCTGTTTGGGTTACAGCATGAGTGTCTTGACAATGGTAGGTGCCAGAGTCTAACAGATCCCTCGTTCCTCGGGATGACAGGTTATCATGAAGGTTGTAATTAGCAGAAAACCAGAATTTAACCGTCATTGCGAGGCGACGATAGTGGTTGTTAAAGTTCTTGGTGTGAAATTTTAAGGCTTTAGTTTCTTATGAAACAATGCCGCGGCAATCTGTTTGGGGTGAGCGGTGTAGGTTGATTTTTAGGGGGGCTGACAAATTTATAATTGTCCTTTAAATCCCCCCATTGTGCTAATATAACCTATTGCTCATTCTCCACTTTTTCTTACTTTTTTTCTTGTCCAAAAAAGGTAACCAAAAAAAGACACTATGGCTGAAAGGCATATTGCCACGCACTAAACGCACAATCCCTCCCTGCCAAAAAAATGCCTTAACTGACGATTCATTGTCAAAGGCATTATTTTATGGCGGCATTTTTAAAAATCCGGCACCCCACAAGCCGCAATATGCCCACGCCAGCCATAGAGTCCCCGCCCGCCTTTAGTAGCTACCGGACTGCTGATTATGGGATTATTCTTTTTGTCCACTATTCGGCTCTTATCAGTTTGGAGGTTATAGTAAGTTTTGGCTGTTAGTTTTCATGACTATGTTTTACTCATATCTTAGCCATGCCGATAAAAAAACGGCACTACAATCATAATTTTATAATATCCGTCCTTTGCTATAACACCTCTCTGCAAAACTTTAAACAGATGCCGGAACGGGTCCGGCAACGTGGTACTTATTGTTTTACAGGGAATGGCAGACAAAATGTCAGTTTCATTATCAGTAAAATGAACTTTGGTAAGGTTGTTTTAACTAGAAAAATAAACAACATAGCTGCCTCCCCGCACCTGTTGCGGGGTCTGTTTGGGTTACAGCATGAGTGTCTTGACAATGGTAGGTGCCAGTGTCTAACAGATCCCTCGTTCCTCGGGATGACAGGTTATCATGAAGGTTGTAATTAGCAGAAAACCAGAATTTAACCGTCATTGCGAGACGTAAGGTAGTGGTTGTTAAAGTTCCTGAGGTGAAATTTTAAGGCTTTAGTTCCTTATGAAACAATGCCGCGGCAATCTGTTTGGGGTGAGCGGTGTAGGTTGATTTTTAGGGGGGCTGACAAATTTATAATTATCCTTTAATTCACCCATTGTGCTAATATAACCTATTGCTCATTCTCCACTTTTTCTTACTTTTTTTCTTGTCCAAAAAAGGTAACCAAAAAAAGACACTATGGCTGAAAGGCATATTGCTACGCACTAAACGCACAATCCCTCCCTGCCAAAAAAATGCCTTAACTGACGATTCATTGTCAAAGGCATTATTTTATGGCGGCATTTTTAAAAATCCGGCAGCCCACAAGCCGCAATATGCCCACGCCAGCCATAGAATCCCCGCCCGCCCTTAGTAGCTACCGGACTGCTGATTATGGAGTTATTTTTTTTGTCTACTTTTCGGCTCTTATCAGTTTGGAGGTTATAGTAAGTTTTGGCTGTTGATTCCAGCACTATGTTTCACTCATACCTTAATCACGCCGATAAAAAATCGGCACTACAATCATAATTTTATAATATCCGTCCTTTGCTATAACACCTCTCTGCAAAACTTTAAACAGATGCCGGAACGGGTCCGGCAACGTGGTACTTATTGTTTTACAGGGAATGGCAAACAAAATGTCAGTTTCATTATCAGTAAAATGAACTTTGGTAAGGTTGTTTTAACTAGAAAAACAAACAACATAGCAGCCTCCCCGCACCTGTTGCGGGGTCTGTTTGGGTTACAGCATGAGTGTCTTGACAATGGTAGGTGCCAGTGTCTAACAGATCCCTCGTTCCTCGGGATGACAGGTTATTATGAAGATTTTAATTAGCAGAAAACCAGAATTTAACCGTCATTGCGAGACGTAAGGTAGTGGTTGTTAAAGTTCCTGAGGTGAAATTTTAAGGCTTTAGTTCCTTATGAAACAATGCCGCGGCAATCTGTTTGAGGTAAGCGGTATAGGTTGATTTTTAGGGGTTCTGACAAATCTATTATTCTCCTTTAATCACCTATTGAGCTAACGTAACCTATGGTTCACTCTCCACTTTTTCTTACCTTTTTTTCTTGTCCAAAAAAGGTAACCAAAAACAGACACTATGGCTGAAAGGCATATTGCTACGCACTAAACGCACAATCCCTCCCTGCCAAAAAAATGCCTTAACTGACGATTCATTGTCAAAGGCATTATTTTATGGCGGCATTTTTAAAAATCCGGCACCCCACAAGCCGCAATATGCCCACGCCAGCCATAGAATCCCCGCCCGCCCTTAGTAGCTACCGGTCTGCTGATTATGGGATTATTCTTTTTGTCCACTATTCGGCTCTTATCAGTTTGGAGGTTATAGTAAGTTTTGGCTGTTAGTTTTCATGACTATGTTTTACTCATATCTTAGCCATGCCGATAAAAAAACGGCACTACAATCATAATTTTATAATATCCGTCTATAACACCTCTCTGCAAAACTTTAAACAGATGCCGGAACGGGTCCGGCAACGTGGTACTTATTGTTTTACAGGGAATGGCAAACAAAATGTCAGTTTCATTATCAGTAAAATGAACTTTGGTAAGGTTGTTTTAACTAGAAAAACAAACAACATAGCAGCCTCCCCGCACCTGTTGCGGGGTCTGTTTGGGTTACAGCATGAGTGTCTTGACAATGGTAGGTGCCAGAGTCTAACAGATCCCTCGTTCCTCGGGATGACAGGTTATTATGAAGATTTTAATTAGCAGAAAACCAACATTTAAGCGTCATTGCGAGGCACAAGATAGCAGTAGGTAAAGTTCTTAGGTATGAAGTTTTGCGCCTTTAGTTCCTTATGAAACAATGCCGCGGCAATCTGTTGGGGTGAGCTGTGTAGGTTGATTCACGGTGATTGATTAGTCAAAAATATTAGGATGGTATTAGTGTCTTGCCAGGGGAGGGGATAAACAAAAAAAGCCCTTTCGAATGAAAGGGCTTTTGCAAAAATATTATCTCGCTAAAAGTTAGGCAGGAACAACTTTAAACTTAACCTCTTGCTTCACTTCTTTATGAAGGTCAACAATGGCAGTATATTCTCCTACTTCTTTTATCTCAGAGCTGAAAGATATTTTCTTTCTGTCTACATTAAAACCTTTTTCTTTAAGTGTGTCAGAAATTTGAAGCGTAGTAATAGCACCAAATATTTTGCCAGTTTCACCTACTTTTGCAGGGATGTCAAGAGAAACACCGTCTAGTTTCTTAGCAATTTCTTCAGCTTCAGTCTTCACTTTTTCTGCTTTGTGAGCAGCTTGCTTCAGATTTTCAGCAACAACTTTTCTATTAGATTCATTGGCAATAATTGCAAATCCTTGTGGGATCAGATAGTTTCTGCCATAGCCTGGTTTTACTTTAACGATATCGTTTTTGTAACCCAGTCCTTTAATATCATCTTTTAATATAACTTCCATAATACCCGATTATTTTAATGAATCTGTTACATAAGGTAAAAGTGCCAAATGTCTGGCTCTTTTAACAGCCTGGGCTACTTTTCTTTGAAACTTTAGACTAGTTCCGGTAAGCCTTCTTGGAAGTATTTTGCCCTGGTCGTTTACAAACTTTAACAAGAAGTTTGCATCCTTGTAATCAATATATCTGATACCGTTTTTTTTGAACCTGCAGTATTTCTTTCTGTTTTCGGTTCTGTTTATTGGCTCGTTTACTAGTGTCATACTTTTTCCTCCTGTTTTTCAGCTGATTTTCTGAATTCTCCTTTTTTACGCTTGATGTTGTATTCCACAGCATGTTTGTCAAGAGCAACTGTAAGGAATCTCATAATGCGCTCATCCCGTTTAAATTCAATCTCTAGAGAGTTAATGATGTTAGTTGGGCCTTTGAACTCAAAAAGTTGGTAAAAACCAGTGTTTTTGTGATCAATTGTGTAAGCTAATTTTCTTAGCCCCCAGTTCTCTTCATTAACAATCTCGGCGCCATTGTCTGTTAGCACCTTCCTGAATTTTTCTACGGTATCCTTCATCTGTGTATCAGACAAAACGGGAGTTAAAATGAATACCGTCTCGTAGTTTCTTAATTCCATATAACAGGTTAAATTATTAATTGGGTTGCAAAGATATTGCTTTTTGATTTTATTCCCAAATATTGAATTTAAAAACTTTACCGCCTTTAAATCAAAACTTCCCGGCCAGGGGCACAGGAAGTTTTATTATGTTTATTTTACGATAAATTCAGATTCGCCTATCTTAAAACCATCGGCAAAAAGCTCTATTTTATGCTTGCCTGGTTTCCAAGGGCTGCCTTTGATATAGTCAAAGTTGACTTTTTCGTTCTGGTTGGCAAAAAGAATACTTTTTTTATCGGTATAGAATTTTTCTTTTCCTTCATGCATAAAGGTGCCACCTCCTGTATTTAGGTCAAACAAACAAGATCCGTCAGGGGCTATCAATCTCATCATGACATCTTTGGCTTCATGTTTGGCCACTCTGTTTTCTCCCAACCTGAACTTGACCCGTAGGATATGGATGTGCTTGGCCTTTATCTCGCTGCCATCTTTAAGTTTGTCTTTTGGCGTAATAGCTTCTATGTTGATGTTTTCTGCTTCTAGCACAGAGGCTTCTGCTACTTTCTTTGCCAACTCTTCTTTGGACATGGCCAAGTTTCTGATAGAGTCTTCTTTGGCAATTACTTTTAGCTCCAGTCCTTGCTTTTGCTCAAAAAGTGCATCTCTTTGCGCAGTCAATTCGGCAATTTTTTCTTCAGAAGCTTCCAACAGTTCCTTATAGCCTTCAGCTCTTTCTTTGTACTGGCGCATAATCCGTTGTGCCGCAGAAGCATCTTTTCTTAGCTTATCTTTGTCGTTTTCAAGCTCAAGTATGATCGCATTAAGTTCATCAACATTTCCGCCAAGTTCAGCTATACGGCTTCTGCTTTCCTCCAATTGTCTTTTTACAGACTCTAGGTCGCTAATGGTATTGATGATTTCCTGGTTTTTTTCAACAATAGCTTGTTCTTTGCTTTCCAATTCTTGACGCTGTGTGTAATTGAAAAACAGTGACACGCCATTGATGGATAGTAAAATTATAACCAGTGCTATGATAAGCCCTTTTTTGTTTCCAGAGACAGATTGTTTTTTTTCGTCAGCCATTCTAGTATTCGTGATTTACAGCTAATTATTTAAAAGTGCGTAAAATTATATATTTATGAAAGATATATCAATTAATATTGTCAAACGTTTCATTTCAAATTAACGTTCATCTTATATGACTCATGATAAGGAATATTGGGAAAAGCGATATGCAGACGACCTTACCGGTTGGGACACAGGGGCTGCTACTCCTCCTATTAAAAACTACATTGACCAACTTACGAACAAAGATATTTCTATTCTTGTTCCCGGATGTGGTAATGCGTGGGAGGCTGAGTACATTTATACTTCAGGATTCAAAAATGTGTTCTTGTTGGATATTGCAGAAGCACCCTTGAAAAACTTTCAAGCGCGCATGCCTGAATTTCCTGCCCACCAGTTGGTTCAAGCTGATTTCTTTAAATACAGTGGCGCATTTGATCTAATTATCGAGCAAACTTTTTTCTGTGCGCTGTCTCCTTCGCTCCGTCAGGCTTATGCTGAACAGTGTCATGCATTGCTTCGCAAAGGTGGCAAGCTGGTCGGGGTGTTGTTTAATGATGAACTGAACAAAGACAAACCGCCTTATGGTGGTTCAAAGGAAGAATATATTGACTACTTTAGTCCTTTATTTAATATTAATGTTTTTGAAACTTGTTATAACTCTATTCCTCCACGGGCTGGCAGGGAGTTATTCATAAGCCTTACAAAAAAATGAATTTTAAGATTGATAAATTAAAACACGATCATTCGGGCAACTTTTTCTTAATGGCAGGGCCATGTGCCATAGAAGGGCGTGACATGGCACTTTCTATCGCTGAAAAGGTGACACAATTATCTGACAAGTATCAGATACCCTATATCTTCAAAGGTTCCTACAAAAAAGCTAACCGCTCTCGGATAGACTCTTTTACCGGAATTGGTGATGAAAAAGCGTTGAAGATTTTAAAAGAGGTTTCGGATACCTTTGACATTCCTGTGGTGACTGATATTCACCAGCCAGAAGAAGCTGCATTGGCTGCTGAATATGTAGATGTGCTTCAAATACCTGCTTTCTTGTGCCGGCAAACTGATCTTTTGGCTGCAGCGGCAGAAACTGGCAAGGTTGTCAATATCAAGAAAGGGCAATTTATGTCTGGTCAAGCTATGCAGTTTGCCGTGGAGAAAATCAAAAGCTTGAACAATGACCGGGTTATTTTGACAGACCGTGGCAACTCTTTTGGATATACAGATTTAATTGTAGACTTCAGGAATATTCCTGAAATGCAGGCCCATGGTGTACCGGTAGTGATGGACGTTACACATTCTCTGCAGCAGCCTAATCAGTCCTCAGGGGTGACAGGTGGGCGTCCTGCCATGATTGCAACTATAGCCAAAGCTGCTATTGCTACTGGAGCGGATGGTCTCTTTATTGAAACGCATCCAGTGCCAAGCGAAGCCAAATCCGATGGCGCCAATATGCTGCCTTTGGATATGCTGGAGAACCTGCTTAAAGTGCTGGTTGATATTAGAAAAGCTGTAAAAAATTAGTTTTTTTGTATGAAGGACCTGCGCCCTATGTAGCGGTAAGGCTTACCGTACCGCTACATATTACTGTTTTTGGGTCTAGTAAGGCTTCATCAGCTCATCTACAACTTTATCCCTAAATTCCATATAAACAGGACGGAGGTTGCTGGCGGCGTCTGTGCCGTAGTTTACTAACAATGAAAAACTTTTCCCTTTGGCTGGAAAATAGTAAAGGTCCGCACTATAGGCCAGGTCTCTGCCTCTATGACCTATGCCTTGCTCTTCCGCTGGACGGTCTATGAAGTCTTTCATTACTCCGGCACCATGGTAGCGCTCTCTGTCTTCATTTGGGTGAAAGGTGTTCATCTCCTCCAATGACTCATGACTAAGTATGGCTTTATCTTTTTGCAGCAGAAGCAAAAATTTGTGTAGGTCACTTGCGGTGGCATAAATGCCATTGTACCCATGACCTGTACCTACATCGTAATCAGAAAGGTTCATGAGGGTATTGTTGTTGTACAGGTCAAAGTAACCTTGTGCTGTGTTGTTGGGAATTGCATCGTGCCAGTAATAGTAGGTTTCAGATAGACCATAGGGTTGCAGTATTTTTTCCCTTAATAAAGAGGCATGGCTTTGCCCTGTCGCTTTGTCTATGGCCATACTTAGCAGCAGTGTATTAGTATTTGAGTATTGGGCACTTGCGCCAGGTGTAAAATTTGCCGGTTTATTGTACACAAACTTAATTAAGTCCATGGCAGAATGTTTTCGCGGAGGTTGGTTTAACACATGGAGGTAAAACTCTGTGTCTGTGATGATGTCAAAAATACCTGTTTGGTGATTCATTAGTTGTCGAATCGTGACTTGTTCTATGTTAGGTATGTTGTCAACTACTTCACGAGGTAAGTAATCTTTGGCCAAGGCTTCAAGATCTAAGCGCCCTTCGTCTGCAAGCAAAAATGCCAATGTCGCCATATATGTTTTTGTCAGGCTGGCGGCTTTGGATACATGGCAAACCTGCATGGATTTGTTGCGGCTTATATCGGCTTTTCCAGCAGAGCCTGCCCATATTCCTTGGTCATCTTCGATGCGAAGTATGATCCCGGGCATCCCTTTTTCTACATAGTGATCCAGCAAGGCCTGATAAGTCTGTGCTTTAGGATGGCTGTATGCTTCTCCATTACATGGAGCGGTCTCTGAAAATCTTTTTTTGCACCCTGCAAATAGTATTGCAGAAAGGATTAATATATGAAGCGGCCTCATGACTTTCTTAAAATATTGTAAACGATACCAATATGTATGGCTGAATTAGGTAGAACAGGGACATATTGCCTCACAAAAGGGGCTTGTACCCAAAATTGGTAATCTATAAAAACCTTTAGGCCTTGGGCTTCAAAATCATATTCAGGGCCAAAGGAGAAAGAACCCATTATCTGCGGTCTTCCTAAATTGGTTTGTTTACGGTACTCCCCATTTTCAAGTACAAATACTTCTGTGTCTGGCCACGAGTGTAAATAACCCGCACCTATTCGGGTATTAAGTCCCAAGCCGCCAACAATTTTAAAACGGAAGGAAGGTTCTGTATACAGTTGGACGGCATGTTGAGAAAAGCGGTGGTAGAAGTAGCCCAGACGGAATGTTTGGTAGATGCTCACCTTTTCACGCTCTAGCCAATAGTGCAAAGTTCCTATGGAAAATCCTGGGTGTAAAGGGGTGTGGATTACGCCTGCCGTTCCAGTAAAGGGTAGGGCTGTAGCATTATTAAAAAGTGAAAGCATTAGGGGGAATCGCCGGGTTTCTGTTGAGTCCTGGGCTTTAGATACAAGTGTAAAACCAACTAATGCTATAACAATGTAAAGCTTTTTCATAATGATTGAATGTGCGGTAAATTTATGTTTTTTCCTCAATATTGCAATGCTTTAGGATTATTATGATTTTGACCTAAAGTGTTTTATTGGGTTGGGAATGATGAATGCCTTTACAAAAGTCATGTATGACTACTCGAATAATAGCGCTTATGTTTCTGGATAATTACTATTATGATTTTTTATGTAGTTTCAACATAAGGGGAGCAACTTGCTTATTTTTTAGGGACGTAATACAAAATGTTGTTTAGGTTGCTTTTTTCTAAAGAAGACCAAGCCCATGTAAAAAAGGTCTACACTAAGTCTGACATGGTCGTTATCCTTGATTTCCTGCCAAGCTTTCTGCATGCCTGATGACCAGTATATGTCATCAAAGATAAAAATGCTGTCTTGCGTTGCTTTTTGCAGGCAAATATTGAAGTAGTTTAAAGTGGCTTCATATTTATGGTTGGCGTCAAAGAAAACTAGGTCAGCCGATTTTATTTGCTGAAGGACTTGAGGTAAAGTATCGTCTATGTTTCCTAAAACGGGTTTGATGTTTACCGCATTTAGTTTTCGGAAGTTTTCTTTTGCTACTTCCAACGTTTCCGGGCAGCCTTCAAAAGTATACACTGTGGACTTTGGGGCAGCTTTGCTTAGATAAAGTGTAGTTAAGCCCAGTGAGGTTCCTAAATCTAAAATGGTGTCAGGTTGAAATCTTTCGGTTATTTTAAACAGGAGCTGTGCCAGTTTGGGCGGTTTTTCTGAGTTTTTGGCTATACTGGATATCCTTCTTGAAGTACTTTGGGTGACCCTTGAGCCAGCCCCAAAGTCGTTAATGGGTATGGAGTCCTTACGGGCAAGGAGGCTTTTTCTCAAGCCTTCTATATCTTCAAAAACGTAGTACTGTTTATCTGGAGTTATTACAGTTGTGTAGAGATCAAAAATAAAAGGGGAATGAACCGAATGCTCATTCCCTGATTTTAATAAAAACTGTATGTATCTAAGGATAATCCCTGCTGTTCCTGTCATCCTCAAAAATACACATTAATTCATTTTAAAAGGAGCTGCAAGTACAAATTCAGGAATATTGACAGGGAATTTACTGCCATCTACGATTTTTTCCATGGTATAACAGCCTTTCATTTTTCCTATTTCTGTCTTTAAGTTGCAGCCTGAAATATATTCATGCGACTGCCCTGGCTCTAGCACCGGTTGTTGCCCTACGACACCTTCACCTTCCACTTCTCTCACTAGTCCGTTGGCATCATGGATATACCAGTGCCTTCTCAGTAGTTGAATCGTATGGTCACTGGTGTTTTCAATGGTTATTTTATAAGTAAACACATAATGAAACTGACCAGGGTTTGAGTATTCTGGCTGGTAAGCTGTAACTACACTTACTTTAACTCCTTGTGTTGTTTTTGTAACCATGACGAAAGGTTTTTTATGTTAGTAGTTCAATTTAGTTATAAGTTTGTATAAATTCAAGCTGTTTGTTTAAATTCCTACCTAAAAAATTATGTTTTTAGATATTGATGTTTCTTGGAAGTCTGTTTTAGAAGGTGAATTTGAAAAGTCTTATTTTCAACAGCTAAAGTCATTTGTGGAAACGGACCAGGAAATGCATGTGATATATCCTCCTCAGCATTTAATATTTTCAGCTTTTCGCTTCTGTCCGTTTGACAAAGTAAAAGCCGTAATTATAGGACAGGATCCCTACCATGGTGAAGGGCAAGCCAATGGTCTGTGCTTTTCGGTCAATGACGGCGTTAAATGCCCGCCATCGTTAAAAAACATTTTTAAAGAACTCAAAAGTGATATTGGGAAGGAAATACCAGCCAATGGCAATTTAGAACATTGGGCCAAACAGGGAGTGCTGTTGCTCAACGCTACGTTGACTGTACGGGCGGGGACTCCAGGCTCGCACCAGAAAAAAGGATGGGAGGTGTTTACAGATACCGTAATTAAAAAAGTTTCTAGCGAGAAGGAAAATGTGGTTTTCTTTTTATGGGGGGCTTATGCGCACTCTAAAGAAGCAATGATCGATGCTGAAAAACATTTGGCTCTAAAAGCTGCACACCCTTCACCGTTTTCTGCCCATAGGGGGTTTCTAGGCTGTAAGCATTTTAGCAAGGCCAATGAATACTTGAAATCTGTAGGGAAAGAGGCTATTGAGTGGTAGGGGAGAGGGGTAAAGGTGTATTAATAGCAGAAACCCAAAACTTAACCGTCATTGCGAGGCACTAGATAGTGGTGGGTGAAGTTCTTTTAATTGAATTTTAAGTATTTAGTTCCTTATGAAATAATGCCGCGGCAATCTGTTTGGGGTAAGCTGTGTAGGTTGATTTTTAGGGGGGGGATTATGTGTCTGACAGGTCTATAATTATCCTTTAATTCACCCAATGAGCTAATGTGACTTATTGCCCATTCTCCACTTTTTCTTACCTTTTTTGCTTGTCCAAAAAAGGTAACCAAAAAAAGACACTATGGCTGAAAGGCATATTGCCACGCGCTAAACGCACAATCCCTCCCTGCCAAAAAAATGCCTTAACTGACGATTCACTGTCAAAGGCAGTTCTTAATGGCGGCATTTTTAAAAATCCGGCACCCCACAAGCCGCAATATGCCCACGCCAGCCATAGAGTCCCCGCCCGCCCTTAGCAGCTACCGGACTGCTTATTATTGACCTATTCTTTTTGCTCTACTTTTCGGCTCTTACCAGTTTGGAGGTTATCGCTGGCTTTGGGTGTTATATTTGGGCTGGTGTTTTAATCCAAAAACAAACAACATAGCTGCCTCCCCGCACCTGTTGCGGGGTCTGTTGGGATAAAGCAGTGCGTGAGTTGCCTAATATTAGGTTGGCGCTATTGTCTGACAGATCCCTTGTTCCTCCATACGCCGTCAGGTCATGTGGACGCTGACGGGTATTTTCTGGTGACTTAATAGCTGTCGGGGAGGTTTTTATATTTACAATAAATGATTGATAAATAGCAGAAAGGCCAGAATTTAACCGTCATTGCGAGGCGCAAGGTGGTGGTTGGTAGAGTGCTTTGGTATGAAATTTAATACTTAAAGTTCCTTATGAAACAATGCCGCGGCAATCTGTTTGGGGTAAGCGGTTTTGTTTGGTTCATGGGGATAATTGGTCTATAATTATCCTTTAATTCACCCAATGAGCTAATGTAACTTATTGCTCTTTCTCCACTTTTTCTTACCTTTTTTGCTTGTCCAAAAAAGGTAACCAAAAAAAGACACTATGGCTGAAGGCATATTGCCACGCACTAAACGCACAATCCCTCCCTGCCAGAAAAATGCCTTAACTGACGATTCACTGTCAAAGGCAGTTCTTAATGGCGGCATTTTTAAAAATCCGGCACCCCACAAGCCGCAATATGCCCACGCCAGCCATAGAGTCCCCGCCCGCCCTTAGCAGCTACCGGACTGCTTATTATTGACCTATTCCTTTTGTTCTACTTTTGGGCTCTTACCAGTTTGGAGGTTATCGCTGGCTTTGGGTGTTATATTTGGGCTGGTGTTTTAATCCAAAAACAAACAACATAGCTGCCTCCCCGCACCTGTTGCGGGGTCTGTTGGGATAAAGCAGTGCGTGAGTTGCCTAATATTAGGTTGGCGCTATTGTCTGACAGATCCCTTGTTCCTCCATACGCCGTCAGGTCATGTGGACGCTGACGGGTATTTTCTGGTGACTTAATAGCTGTCGGGGAGGTTTTTATATTTACAATAAATGATTGATAAATAGCAGAAAGGCCAGAATTTAACCGTCATTGCGAGGCGCAAGGTGGTGGTTGGTAGAGTGCTTTGGTATGAAATTTAATACTTAAAGTTCCTTATGAAACAATGCCGCGGCAATCTGTTTGGGGTAAGCGGTTTTGTTTGGTTCATGGGGATAATTGGTCTATAATTATCCTTTAATTCACCCAATGAGCTAATGTAACTTATTGCTCTTTCTCCACTTTTTCTTACCTTTTTTGCTTGTCCAAAAAAGGTAACCAAAAAAAGACACTATGGCTGAAGGCATATTGCCACGCACTAAACGCACAATCCCTCCCTGCCAGAAAAATGCCTTAACTGACGATTCACTGTCAAAGGCAGTTCTTAATGGCGGCATTTTTAAAAATCCGGCACCCCACAAGCCGCAATATGCCCACGCCAGCCATAGAGTCCCCGCCCGCCCTTAGCAGCTACCGGACTGCTTATTATTGACCTATTCTTTTTGTTCTACTTTTGGGCTCTTACCAGTTTGGAGGTTATCGCTGGCTTTGGGTGTTATATTTGGGCTGGTGTTTTAAGCTCCAAAAACAAACAACATAGCTGCCTCCCCGCACCTGTTGCGGGGTCTGTTGGGATAAAGCAGTGCGTGAGTTGCCTAATATTAGGTTGGCGCTATTGTCTGACAGATCCCTTGTTCCTCCATACGCCGTCAGGTCATGTGGACGCTGACGGGTATTTTCTGGTGACTTAATAGCTGTCGGGGAGGTTTTTATATTTACAATAAATGATTGATAAATAGCAGAAAGGCCAGAATTTAACCGTCATTGCGAGGCGCAAGGTGGTGGTTGGTAGAGTGCTTTGGTATGAAATTTAATACTTAAAGTTCCTTATGAAACAATGCCGCGGCAATCTGTTTGGGGTAAGCGGTTTTGTTTGGTTCATGGGGATAATTGGTCTATAATTATCCTTTAATTCACCCAATGAGCTAATGTAACTTATTGCTCTTTCTCCACTTTTTCTTACCTTTTTTGCTTGTCCAAAAAAGGTAACCAAAAAAAGACACTATGGCTGAAGGCATATTGCCACGCACTAAACGCACAATCCCTCCCTGCCAGAAAAATGCCTTAACTGACGATTCACTGTCAAAGGCAGTTCTTAATGGCGGCATTTTTAAAAATCCGGCACCCCACAAGCCGCAATATGCCCACGCCAGCCATAGAGTCCCCGCCCGCCCTTAGCAGCTACCGGACTGCTTATTATTGACCTATTCCTTTTGTTCTACTTTTGGGCTCTTACCAGTTTGGAGGTTATCGCTGGCTTTGGGTGTTATATTTGGGCTGGTGTTTTAATCCAAAAACAAACAACATAGCTGCCTCCCCGCACCTGTTGCGGGGTCTGTTTTGGGTAAAGCAGTGTATGAATTGCCAAATATTAGGTAGGTGCCAAAGCCTAACAGATCCCTCGTTCCTCGGGATGACAGGTTGTTATAGGTTGTAATTAGCAGAAAACCAGAACTAACCTGTCATTGCGAGGCGCAAGGTAGTGGTTGATAAAGTTCTTTGGTATGAAATGTAATACTTTAAGTTTCTTATGAAACAATGCCGCGGCAATCTGTTTAGGGTGAGCTGTGTAGGTTGATTCAGCGGATAATTTTATATGTACCAGTGTCTAACAGATCCCTCGTTCCTAGGGATGGCAGGTTATACCGTCGTTCCTCCTCGCGACGTGACGGGGGAGTAATGACAGGCTATTATGAATTGAAGTAATGATATTATTACTCTCTGTGGCGGTAAAAAATCGGCACTACATTTATATCATCGTTTATCTAATAATGTTAAAAATCCTATTCCATCGTACTCGGTTGATAAAGCTGTCTGGGTCTGGGTCTATGGAGAGCCATAGTAATGCTGCTTTTCCGACTATGTGGTCTTCCGGAACGAAGCCCCAATACCTAGAGTCTAATGAATTGTGCCGGTTGTCGCCTACCATAAAGTAATAGTCTTGGGTAAAAGTATACTCCATGACTGGTTCGCTGTCTATGAAAAGCTGGTCATTTGTCACGCTGGCATTGTCTAGGTGTTCAAAGTTTACAATTGTATGGCCATAAAGCACTACATTTTCTGGTGTCATAGAAATAGTGGCTCCTTTGGCGGGTATCCATAGTGGCCCCATATTGTCTTGGTTCCACATGAACCGTGCATCATGGGGAAATATGCTCGCATCTCCTTCGTGTGGCCGTTGCATAAGTGGGGTAACCCTTTTGATGTATTCTTCGGCTTCAAATTGCTTGGCTGTTTCTGGGGTAGTCCAGATACGGTATCCGTCAGGAGCTGCGTCGAAATCTGTTACATTGTATTTCCTAAGCAATGTCCTGAAACGGGTGAACAGTGGCCTGCCGTGGGGTTCTACATAGTAGCTGAACTGTGTTTGAGGAGGATCTTCCACAGGGGTGCCATTGATCAAAACTTCTTGGTTTCTGATTTCAAAAGTATCGCCGGCAATGGCTAGGCAACGTTTGATATAATTGGTCTTAAGGTCTGTGGGGTAATCGTCAGGGGGGTAGTTGAATACGACCACGTCATTGTTTTTTACAGAGGTAAAGCCTGGAAGTCTGTATTGCGGTAGTTGAATCCAGTCCAGGTAAGATGGGATATTGGTACCCCAAATGGTTTGATGTGTTAATGGGAGCTGCAAAGGTGTTTTGGGCGTTCTGGTGCCATAATGTACTTTGCTCACAAAAAGATAATCCCCCACGAGGAGGGACTTTTCCATAGACTGTGTAGGAATGGTAAAAGCTTCTAAAAATGCCCAACGAATAAGGGTGGCCGCTATAACGGCAAAGACTATAGCGTCTAACCACTCCTTGGACTTGGTTTTTGGAGCTTCTTTTTTCTTCTTTCGGAAGTTAAATTTCATGCAGTTATCCGATTTTTAACATATCTTCCATACCCAAGATGCCTTTTTTGCCTTGGATCCACTCTGCTGCAACTACTGACCCTTCGGCGAATCCATGCCTACTGTGGGCTGTATGTTTTATTTCAATCGAATCTACTTCTGAATTGTAAAATACGGTATGGGTACCTGGTACATTCTCAATTCTTTTGGATACAATTGGTAGCTCGTTTTCTTTGCCTTTCTCTTCATTGACCCATTGGTCTTTTTTGTCATACTGAGAAAGCAATCCTTCAGCTAATGTAATGGCCGTTCCGCTTGGAGCATCTTTTTTCTCTGTATGGTGAATCTCTTCCATAGATACATCATACTGTGGGTAGTTGTTCATTATTTTGGCCAATACCTTGTTGAGGTGGAAAAACAGGTTTACCCCAACGCTATAATTGGAAGCATAGAAAAAAGCACCGTTCTTTTCTTTGCAAAGCTGTTCTATTTCAGACTTTCTGTCTAACCAGCCAGTGGTGCCAGATACGATAGGAATATTATTTTCGATACAGTGCTTAATATTGTTAAAAGCACTTTCAGGTTGTGTAAATTCAATAGCTGCATCTACCATAGAGCCATCTATGTTTTTAAGCTCGTCATTGTTAGATACATCTATAATGTGCGGAATGGTATGTCCTCTTTTTAAGGCTATTTGTTCAATGGTTTTACCCATTTTTCCATAGCCAATAAGCATGATTCTCATTTTTTGAAATTTAAGTTGATTGATAAACCTGGGCAAAAATAGGAATTATTATTTAATAAAGCAGGTCTAACATTCATGCTAAGATCATCGCTCAGGTCAAAAGTCTTCATGTGTGCGTCTACGTAAGCGTCTATTATGTTTAGGGCATAGACAAGTCCACTAACCACGATAAACATATCACGGTCGCGTCGGTAAAAGTCTCTTTGTACCCGAATGGCGTCTTCGGTATTGTACCTGTCTATTTCGTCTATCGCGGCAGGATCATCACGGACTTGATCCAAGAGGGCTTGGTGTACCCTAAGCTCTGAATGGTTATAGCTAATGAGATAGCCCATTGCGACCCCTGCGCCGTAGAGGATGGGCAGTTTCCAATATTTTCTGTTAAAGGTTTGCCCCAGCCCTGGCAGTATGGCCGACATAAGCGCGCGTTGGCGCGGGATCCGGTTTACGTCTTCTTCTTCAATGTCCCTGACTGGAGGTACAGGTTCTGCTGAAGCAGGAGGTTCTTCCCGGACTACTGTGTCCGGGGGGAGCTCCATATTAAATTCTGGCGCACGTTCTTCTGGGATTTCCTCAGGCACCTCCTCAGGCGCTTCTTCAGGTACCTCTTCAGGCACTTGCGCCAACGCTTCAGTTATGGTCAGGAAAAATATGACCGGTATAAGAATAAAAAAAAGCCTTGCGGACATCTGATCAGAAATTAAGCAAGTCTAGTATTCTGTTGAGGTCTTCACTGGACATAAAAGGGATTTTGATTTCACCTTTGTTGTTCTTGTCCGCTTTGATATTGATTTTTGTCCCAAAGTGCGAAGAAAGCCTGCTCTGAACATTTTGTAGTTCATAAGCGAGCGGAGACTCCTCTTTGGTTTTCTTTTCTGGCTCGTTCTTTTTTTCCGTAGAGCTACGTACCAGCTCTTCTGTTTTTCTTACCGAAAGTTCTTGGTCTACAACCTTGCGGAAAATAGCCAGTTGCAGGTCTACATTTTCAATATTGATCAATGCCCTTGCATGCCCCATGCTTATTAGATTGTCTCTAAGCGCAGCCTGGATGTCTGGTGGCAGTTTCAACAAACGAAGGTAATTATTGACCGTTGTCCTTTTCTTTCCAACCCTGTCGCCCAGTTCTTCTTGTTTTAGTTCACATTCAGACAACAGGCGTTGGTAACTCAATGCAATTTCAAGGGCATTTAGGTTTTCCCGCTGAATGTTTTCTATAAGTGCCATTTCCAGCATTTGCTGGTCATCGGCAGTACGTATAAAAGCAGGTATTTGCGTGAGACCGGCCAGTTTGGAGGCTTGAAACCTTCTTTCGCCCGATATCAATTGGTACTTGTTCCTGTTCAGTTGCCTGACAGTAACAGGTTGAATAATGCCTTGTACTTTAATAGACTCTGCCAGCTCTTGGAGGGCAGTTTGGTCAAATAAAGTTCTTGGCTGAAAAGGGTTTACCTCTATTGAGTCGAGAGGTATTTCGCTAATATTGCTTGGCGCAGTGGTTTCTTTACTTTGTGACTCTTTTGCATCTACATTACCAGAGTCTTGTAGTAGGGCTCCAAGCCCTCTTCCTAATGCATTCCTTTTTGCTTGTGTTTTCTTTTGGCTCATTATCCGTTAATCTTGTGCCTGTTCCGTTTAATAAAGAACAAACGAATTTATTTCTCCAGTGGTATCCCGTTTTTCTCCAGAATTTCATGTGCCAGGCTTACGTAGCTGACAGCCCCTTTACTTTCAGCATCATGTGCAATGACAGGCAGTCCGAAACTAGGAGATTCGCTAAGCCGGATGTTTCTTGGAATAATGGTGTCAAACACCAGTTGCTGAAAATGTGACCGGACTTCTTCCACTACCTGATTGGACAACCTGACACGCTGGTCGTACATAGTCAGCAAAATACCCTCTATGGTCAAGTCTGGGTTTAGCCTTGACTGGATGATCTTGATGGTATGGAGCAATTTGCCCAAACCTTCAAGCGCAAAGTATTCACATTGTACAGGAATCAATACAGAGTTGGCTGCGGTAAGTGCGTTTACAGTTATCAAACCCAGGGAAGGGGAGCAGTCGATGATAATGAAGTCGTAATTTTCTTTTACGTTCTTCATTGCTTCTTTCATTTTTTCTTCCCTGTTGCTGATGCTGATCATTTCCACTTCAGCACCTACCAGGTTTATATGAGATGGAAGGAGGTCAAGGAAACTAACTTCTGTTTCTAGAATCAGTTCGTCTGCATCATCTCCATCGACCATACATTCGTAAATGCTGGTTTCTATTGTTTTAGGGTCAAATCCAAGCCCTGAGGTTGAATTTGCCTGAGGATCGGCGTCCACTAGGAGGGTTTTAAACTCTAGCGCCGCAAGACTGGCTGCCAGGTTAATGGCGGAAGTGGTTTTACCCACTCCACCTTTCTGGTTAGCTATGGCAATTATTTTACCCATTAAAATTATAATTTGATGGTTTGTCCGATTTCAAATAAAACAAGTTCTTTTCCAGCTTTTTGGGCTACCTGCTGTGCATAGGCAGCATCTAGCTCTATTACAGGAAACGTATTATAGTGCATTCCAATTATCTTGGAAGTGCCGGTATATTCAGCAGCTACCACTGCATCTTCTATATCCATGGTAAAGGTATCACCAATACAAAGGAAAGCAAAATCCAGTTTATAGCGGTCTTTGATCAGGCGCATGTCAGTGGTAAGCGCTGTGTCGCCAGAGTAGTAGAAAGTTTTTTCTGCTGTTTCGATGACAAAACCTGTGGCAACGCCTCCGTAAGATCCGTCAGGCATGCTGCTGGAATGTATGGCAGAAACCATTTTTACGGTGCCGAAGTCAAAACGGGCTTTTCCGCCAGGGTTCATGCCATGGTTTTTCTCAAGGCCTTTCTGCCCAAACCATGAAACAGTCTCAAAAGGGCCTACTATCATGGCGCCGGTTCTTTTGGCTATCGCCTCCACATCACCCACATGGTCGGCATGTCCGTGTGAAAGTAAAATATAGTCAGCTTCTATCTTATTGATGTCGATATGAGAGGCCAAAGAATTTCCAGTAATAAAAGGGTCAAAAAGAATTTTGGAATTTCCGGTTTCGACCAAAAAACACGAATGTCCATAATAAGTAACTTCCATAGTCTTCTTCGGTTTAAGGTAAAAAGTGTGACAAATATAATCTTATTTTAAAAGTATTGCCTGAATTATGTCCCCCGATTAGGGTATTTGTTATTCACAACTTGTGCAGAAAGCAATGTGGATAACTTTGTGGAAAATTGCAAGTAAAAATATATAAGTATATAAAATCTTGCTTTAATGCAAGTAAAGCCTGTTTTTTTAACCCTTTTTAACGCATAGTGTTGTGAATAAAGTGCAAGATTTTTTTAAAATATTTCAGAGTTGTCCTTTTAGGGATCTCATGTTTTATTAGCTTACGAAAGTTCGCTTAGTTACTTTTTGCCTCGCCGGCAGGGCCTTACTTTTTTTCTTAGACAAAAAAAGTAAGCAAAAAAGTCAAGGCCTGTGATGAAATTTGCCAAACTTTATAACCATTACGCTATCCCGATAGCTATCGGGATGAAACTCACCCTCCTTGCGTCGGGCTCAAACAGCAAATTTTTTGGCCGCTCCATGTTTATAAAGTTCTTAACGCAATTTCATCAATGGCCACTTTATTTTCTAACTGTGTTACTTACCCTCATTTAAGAAATGGCTCTTTAACGCATATTTTTACACAAGCAAAAAACTTATTACTTCCTAGGGACTTAAATGGGTAATCCAGACATTTTTTTAGGTAATGTTTCCCGGTTACAAAAAAACCGGAAGGGGTTTGATGCCCTTCCGGTTTCTTGCGGTTCAGCTTTGCAGTCTCTTTTATAGGATCTGCTGCTGTTTTTATGTGCAGGTTATTTCTTTTTCCTCTTTCTCGCTTCTTCTTCTTTGGCCTTCATGGCTTCTTCCACGCGCAACATCCACTTGGATTTTTTCGTCTGTCCTGAGGCTATCTTTCTTCTGTTCTCCTCCAAAGCTTCTTTGATTTTGTCCTCGTTCACAAACTTTTTGATTGCCTGTTGTTGGATCATTGTTACGATGTTTGACATGAGGTAATAAAAGCTCAGTCCTGCCGGGAAGCTGTTCAATACGAACATGAATATCACTGGCATGGTGTACGATAGGCTCTTCATTGGTCCTTGAACGGTGCTTGTCTGGTTGTTGAAATAGGTAATACCTATAGTAGACAAGGTCATTAGCAAGGTGAAAATACTCACGTGAGAACCATAAAATGGAATGGTAAACGGCAACAATATCGGTGCGTCATAAGTCGAAAGGTCATGCGCCCATAAGAACGACTCTTGACGAAGTTCAATAGAGTTAGGGAAGAAGTTGAACATGGCCAAAAGGATCGGCATTTGCAGTAGTAGTGGAATACAGCCACTCAGTGGGTTGATTCCTACTTTTTGGTATAACTGCATTTGCTCCGTTTGAACTTTCTGCATGTCATCACTATATTTGGCTTTGATCTCATCAAGTTCTGGTTTTAACACTTTCATTTTTGCCATACTTAGGTATGACTTATAGGAAAGGGGGAGCAATATCAGCTTGATCAGTATGACCAATATAATGATAATAATACCATAATTAGGAATGAACTGTTCCAGAAAATGGAAGACAGGTACTACGATGAACCTGTTGATCCAGTTGATTACCGGCCAGCCTAGGTAAACATTTCTGTGGAACCCTTCGGTTACCTGACGGAGGGTGCGGTAATGGTTAGGGCCGAAATAAAACTGGAAATTGCTGCCCCCGGCTTTTACATCTCCAATAGGTATCAATAGGTTGGCCTCCAAGGACTTTATTCCCACTGTGTCGGTAGGTACTACTTGGCTGCTTACTGTGCCTCTTTCGAATTGGTTTTGGGCAATGATGGCAGAATTAAAGAATTTCTGCTTCATGGAAACCCATTTCAGTGGCTCATTGATTTGCTCTGTCTGAAGTTCTGTGGTGGTTTCTGAGAGATAATCGAAATCCCCAGCCAGCGTATAGTAATTGACTGTTGAACGTATACGGCTTTGCTCCAGGTCGTATTCTATCCTAGGTAGGTTGGCATTCCAGTTGAACTGCAACGGTTCATTATGGATGACATTGTCCAGTCCTACTATATTGATGCTGTAGTTAAGCTGGTATGCATTGGGTAAAAGTGTGTAAATTTGCTCAATGTACCTGTTTTCCGCTACAGAGAGGCGAAGCACCAAGCTCGAAGTATCGCCTTGGATATTCTTAGTAGCTTCATAGTACAAGTCTTTTAGATTTACCGACCCTTGTGGTGTTTGAGCAATTAGTTGCATTTGGCTGTGGATCTCGTCGACCAGGTATAGGGGGTCCTTGCGGTCGGTGAGGTAATCCTTGAGCAATACACTATCGATCTTGCCACCGTGGGTATTTATTTTTAACTGTATTTTTTCGTTTTCCAGCACCAGTCTTTCTTCACTTCCTTGCGCACCTATAGCCAGTTCGCCAAACTGCTGTCTCAGCTCTTCGGCCACTTGCGTAGTGTCTTCTGGTTGGGGTTGTGTTATATCCGGCTGTGTTTCTGCTCTTTCTACTGTGGTGGTGTCATGAGCGACTTCAACCTCTGCTGGTGGTTGTTGTCCAAACCAAATGACATATACCATCATCAGCGCGGCTATAAGAACTAATCCGATGATTTGATTTCTATCCATTTATTTTATAATTAAAAAAAATTAAAGTTTTAAGCAATCTTGTGCCGCTTTTACAAATCTCACAAAAAGCGGATGTGGGTTTAGTACCGTACTTTTCAACTCAGGGTGAAACTGAACACCTACAAAGTGCGGGTGGTCTTTCAGCTCTATGATCTCCACAAGCCCTGTGTCCGGGTTGATGCCAGAAGCAACCATGCCTGCATTTTTATACCGGTCTAGGTAGTCATTGTTAAATTCATACCTGTGCCTGTGCCTTTCGCTGATCTTGGATTTTCCATAAATGCTGTAGGCTTTGGTGCCCTTGGTAAGTTCGCAAGGGTAGGCGCCCAGTCTCATGGTTCCTCCTTTTTGCGTAACGTTCTTTTGCGATTCCATCATGCAGATTACCGGATCAGGAGTTTCGGCATTCATTTCTGTTGAAGCCGCTTCTGGAAGGTTCAGCACGTTTCTCGCAAACTCAATAACTGCACATTGCATGCCTAGGCAAATGCCAAAGAAAGGTACATTGTGCTCTCTGGCGTATTTTACTGCTTGTATTTTTCCTTCAATACCTCTTTCGCCAAACCCTGGCGCAACAAGTATGCCATGAAGGCCGTGCATGTAAAATTCTATGTTGTCTTTTGTAAGGTTTTCTGACTGAATGTATTTTAGGTTAACCTTGCACTCGTTTTCAGCACCGGAATGTACAAAAGACTCTACGATAGATTTATAAGCGTCTGGCAGTTCTACATATTTCCCTATAAGACCTATGTTTACTTCGCAAGTAGGGTTTTTCAATTTTCCGAGGAAGTATTTCCAAGAGTCAATGTTAGGCTCTTGCTTGTGAGGTAGCTTCAGCTTGGTCAGTACCCTTTCGTCCAGCTTTTCTTTGCGCATCATGAGCGGTACATCATAAATGGTGTCTGCGTCTATGGACTCAATCACCGAATTGATGTGTACGTTGCAGAACAGCGCTATTTTCTTTCTTATATCCGATGGCAACGGATGCTCTGTACGGCATACAAGTATATCCGTTTGGACACCTGCTTCTGAAAGCTGCCTTACTGAATGTTGTGTTGGCTTGGTTTTAAGTTCGCCAGCAGATTTTAAAAACGGTATCAGCGTCAGGTGGATGACAAGGGTGTCGTTTAGCCCCATTTCCCAACGGAACTGCCTCAGGGCTTCTATAAAAGGTAGCGACTCGATATCTCCGACACAGCCTCCTATTTCTGTGATCACAAAATCATATTTGCCGCTTTCGCCAAGGAGTTGGAACCGCCTTTTTAGCTCATCGGTAATATGTGGAACTACTTGTACCGTTTTCCCTAAAAAAGCACCTTCTCTTTCTTTGGAGATTACTGTATGATAGATCCTGCCAGTAGTTACATTGTTGGCTTGCGTAGTCGGTACGTTTAGAAACCTTTCGTAATGCCCCAGGTCAAGATCTGTTTCTGCGCCGTCTTCCGTTACAAAACATTCGCCATGCTCGTAAGGGTTAAGCGTTCCCGGATCTATGTTAATATAGGGGTCAAATTTTTGAATGGTAACAGAATAGCCCCTTGCTTGCAGTAGTTTGCCAAGGGAAGCTGAAATAATGCCTTTTCCTAATGAAGATGTTACCCCGCCGGTAACGAATATATATTTTACAGATGCCATAAGTAATTTTGAACTTATGGGATACAAAGGTATAACATATAGCTGATTTTTTACTATTACATTGAAAAATATAAAACAGATATTTGTTAGTTATAAAGTGATTTAAAGTTGTTTGTTTGAAATTTTCTAATAAGGAAAGCCAGTGTTAAGGGAATGGGCAGCAGGCCTGGTAGTTATTTTGCCTCCTAATAAAAAGTTCTAATGCATATTTCAGGTTTAACCTGTACCTTTGTAAAATGGAAGAAGAAGTTAAGAAAACGGTAGAGCACCTGAAAGCGGGCAAAGTGGTGCTTTATCCAACTGATACCATTTGGGGGCTGGGCTGTGATGCCACCAACGAGGAGGCTGTCAAGAAAATTTATTCCGTAAAAGAGCGTGCCGAAAGCAAGGCACTCATTATTTTGATAGGGGAGATTCACCAGCTATATTATTATGCAGAAGAGGTTCCTGAAATCGCTTGGGATATTGTGGAATTTTCAGAAAAACCGCTTACCATTATATATCCTAAAGGTAAGAATTTAGCTCCTTCCCTAATGAATGAGGATGGTTCTATAGCCATTCGTTTGGTGCAGGATGAGTTTTGCCAGCGGGTGATAAAAAAGCTTGGTAAAGCATTGGTGTCTACTTCTGCCAATATCAGTACACAGCCTTCTCCGCAAAATTTTTCAGAAATCTCCCAAGAAGTCATTGACCGGGTAGACTATGTGGTGGACCACAGGCGCAACGAAACGGCTAAAGCTACACCATCTACTATAATGAAACTAGGCCTTAACGGAGAAGTCTCGTTTATCAGGAAATAAATAACCAGTATTGTGCAGTAAAGCATGAATTTTAAAGAACTACTTGAAAAGGAATCCATATTCTCCATTGTTTCAGAAAGTGCAGAAGAATTAGGTTTGGACACATATGTAGTAGGAGGGTATGTGAGAGACCTGTTGTTAAAAAGGCCTTCTAAAGATATAGATTTTGTATGTGTTGGCAATGGTATTGACCTGGCCAAGCATGTGGGCAAAAAACTGGGCAAAGACGAAGAGCATATTGCCATTTTTAAGAATTTTGGTACGGCTATGCTCAGATATCAAAGTGCAGAGATAGAATTTGTAGGCGCACGAAAGGAATCTTACTCCCAACATTCGAGAAAGCCTAAAGTGATAGCGGGCTCCATTGAAGATGACCAATTGCGCCGCGATTTTACCATCAATGCCCTTGCGATCAGTGTCAATAAAAGTGATTTTGGCGAGCTTTCAGATCCTTTTAATGGCGTAAAAGACCTGAAAAGGAAGATTGTGAGAACCCCTTTGGACCCGCACGTTACTTTTTCAGACGATCCCCTGCGTATGCTTAGGGCGGTTAGGTTTGCTTCCCAACTGGGATTCGATATTAGCCCTGAGACATTTGAAGCGCTCAATGAAAATAAGGAACGGCTGAGCATCGTCTCTATGGAGCGGATTTCTACGGAACTGAACAAAATTATTTTGTCTAAAACCCCATCGTATGGGTTCAAACTCCTTTTTCACAGCGGGCTGCTCGAAATGTTTTTTCCTGAAATGGTAGCCTTGCATGGGGTGGAGACGATTAACAAAAAGTCCCACAAAGATAACTTTTACCATACACTGCAAGTGCTGGACAATGTGGCTCAGGTTTCGGATGACCTGTGGTTGCGATGGGCTGCCATTCTCCATGACATAGCCAAGCCGGCTACCAAGCGGTTCGACCCGAAGGTAGGATGGACTTTTCATGGTCACGAGGAAAAAGGTGCCCGGATGGTACCCCATATTTTTCGCCGGCTGAAGTTGCCCATGAATGAAAAAATGAAGTCTGTTGCCAAATTGGTCAAGCTGCACTTGCGGCCTATTGCTTTGGTCAAGGAGGACATTACTGACTCTGCTATCCGCAGGTTGTTGTACGAGGCAGGAGAGGGCCTGCCTGATTTGATGAAGCTATGTAGGGCAGATATTACCAGTAAAAACGATCAAAAGGTAAAGCGTTACCTCGAGAACTTTAACAGAGTGGAACGAAAGTTAGAAGAAGTAGAAGCGAAAGACCAGCTCCGAAACTTCCAGCCAGTTATTACAGGTGAAGTTATTATGGAAACTTTTGACCTTAAGCCAGGCAAGGTGGTGGGTGACATAAAAACCGATATCCGGGAAGCTGTATTGGAAGGAGAGGTGTCCAATGAATATGGACAAGCCTATGCCTATATGTTGAAGTTGGCCAAAGAAAAATATGGGCTGGAAAAAGCAAAGGATAAAAGCCGATAAAGCTTTTATCCTTTTTCTTAGTCCAAGTTGAAGGCGGGTACACAGACCCGGTAAAGTGAAGGCCCCTTTGTCACTTCCCTTTCCATAAACGCCTTATTTTGATTAACTCCAAAAGCACTTTTTTGTTATTCAAGAGGTGAATTTTTTAAGTTGAATTGCAATAGATGGCGTCCCGGTGAATGAACCTGCCTGGCTTACCCCACCAGATTGCCGCGGCATTGTTTCATAAGAAACTAAAGCCTTAAAATTTCACACCTAAGAACTTTACCTACCGCTATCTTGTGCCTCGCAATGACGCTTAAATGTTGGTTTTCCCAACCACGTCATTGCGAGGAGGCACGACGAAGCAATCTCATCGTCAGGTCTGGTATTATATTGTCTGAACCGGGATTCGCAGGATGAAAGGATATACAGGATTGAAGGGAAGGCGTTTTTATAACCTATCAGATAATAACAACCACTATTACAACTCACTCAACCACGTCATTTCGAGGAGGAAATGACGAAGCAACCTTATCGTAAGGTCTAGTGTTATACCCAACAAAAATCAACCAACACAGCTTACCCCAAACAGATTGCCGCGGCATTTTTTCATAAGAAGATAAAGTCTTAAAATTTCATACCCGGAACTTTATCAATCATTACCTTATGCCTCGCAATGACGCTTAAATGTTGGTTTTCCCAACCACGTCATTTCGAGGAGGAAACGACGAAGCAATTTTACCGTCAGGTCTGGTATTATATTGTCTGAACCGGGATTCGCAGGATGAAAGGATATACAGGATTGAAGGGAAGGCGTTTTTATAACCTATCAGATAATAACAACCACTATTACACTCACTCAACCACGTCATTGCGAGGAGGGAACGACGAAGCAATCTTATCGTAAGGTCTAGTGTTATACCCAACAAAAATCAACCAACACAGCTTACCCCAAACAGATTGCCGCGGCATTTTTTCATAAGAAGATAAAGTCTTAAAATTTCATACCCGGAACTTTATCAGGCTCACACGTAAAAGTTGGGGAGTCTTGGTTTGATTTGTTAATTTTAAGGCAAGATGAAAGAAAGCATTATTGCCCCTTTTTTGCCGGAAGGCATACTAGATTTTTTTGAAATAGAAGCTGTAATAGAGCTATGTGACCTGAACAGCAAAAGAGCTTTTTATAAAATCAACCTCATTGAGCAGAACCGGCTATTAGGAAAGCATAAACCTGAAGAGTACGAGTCTAAAGGTTTTTATGAACCTAAAATTGTTCAAGATTTCCCTATCAGGGGAAAAGCCGTTTATCTTGAATTTAAGCGACGAAGGTGGAGGCATAAAACATGCAAGAACAAAATAGTTTACAATGACTATTCATTTGTAGCTGAAGGCTCTAAAATCACTCAAGAGCTTTCAGATTTTTTAAAAGGTACAGGTCGAGACCCGCGAAGATACCATTGGTAACATTGGCAGCTATTATGAGGTCAAAGGGGATTTGTTGAGGAGGCACTATAAGAAGAAAAGCAGTGGGTTTAAGCAGTGGGAACAAAAAGAGCATGCAGAGGACTATTTGGTCTTTCCGGACAATATCGGAGAGCATCTTAGTATAGACGAAGTTGCACTGTCAAAAGGAGAGTTGTACACTTTTATTACCAATAAAAACGGGAGAGGCAAAAAAGGCTCTTTGGTAGCTTCTGTAAAAGGCACATTGTCGGCAAATATCATACAAGTCCTAGAGAAAATCCCTCTGGAACAAAGGAATAAAGTAAAGGAAGTAACCCTTGACATGGCAAAAAACATGGAGTCATCCGCAAGAACATGTTTCCCCATGGCAAATTTGGTTACAGACCGCTTTCATGTAGTAAGGCTGGCCCTGGAGGCTCTACAACATATAAGGGTCAATCAAAGATGGGTTGAACTAGATATGGAAAACAAGGCTATCGAAGCTGCCAAAAAGAATGGCGTTAGGTATAAAGCACCCTTATTGCCCAATGGGGACACCCCAAAGCAACTTTTGGCCCGCTGCAGGTATGTCTTTGCCAAAAAGAAAGCTGATTGGACTCAAAGCCAAGAGCAGAGAGCCAACATAGCTTTTGAAAATTATCCAGACCTCAAAAAAGCTTATGACCATGTTCTTGGGTTTAGGCTAATATATGAAAGCAACACAAAAATATCCGCTGAAAAAAAGTTTGCTGAATGGATCAATAAAACTCATGAGATGGGAACCAAGGAATTTTTAACGGTAGCAAATACAGTAAGCAACCATATGAGCAATATTCTAAACTTCTTTGACAATAGATCTACCAATGCAAATGCGGAATCTTTTAATTCAAAAATAAAGCTCTTCAGGGCAAACTTAAGAGGCGTTG
The DNA here is from genome assembly GCA_030913385.1 of Cytophagaceae bacterium ABcell3. Lineage (NCBI taxonomy): Bacteria > Pseudomonadati > Bacteroidota > Cytophagia > Cytophagales > Cytophagaceae > Natronocytophaga > Natronocytophaga cellulosiphila. The sequence goes on along the minus strand of CP133159.1, from coordinate 4,068,327 downwards.
TAGATACAAGGTTCTTCTTGTTCAGGCTCTCTAAGCTTTTTGCTTAAATCCCCAGAAAAATACGGTGACCCCTTTATCAATCATTACCTTATGCCTCGCAATGACGCTTAAATGTTGGTTTTCCCAGCCACGTCATTTCGAGGAGGAAACGACGAAGCAATTTTACCGTCAGGTCTAGTATTAATATACCTTTACTATACCATGATTGACCTGCCATCCTGCACCAGCAAAAAAAATCACTTCGCAGATACACTGCGTTGTGAAACCTTAATATTGAAAATAAGAACAGACAAGCAAAAAATGTCAGGCATCATTTGTTTGTCTCGACAAGAATGTTAGTTTTATGATTTATTACTTTTATCGTTTTGTAAATGCGTTTCAACTTAGTTCTAGAGCGGGTAGGGAAAAGGAGTTTTCTGCCATTCAATTACCAGTACGAATTTTCTTCATGGATATATAAAGTAATAGAAGGTGCAGACGCTTCTTTTAGTGCTTTTTTACATGGCACAGCTTACCAGACCGGAAGCAAGCGTTTCAAGCTTTTTACCTTTTCCAACCCTGACCTCAGGCCTTATAAGGTGCATAAAGAAGTGCAGCGGATTGAAATCTGCGGTACACATATAAGCATGCAGATCAGTTTTCTGGCAGACAGGGCGGCAGAGAATTTTATAAAAGGTCTGTTCCTGAACCAGCAGTTTTCCATTGGAGATAAATTCAGCAGCGTAGATTTTATTGTCAGCCGTATTGAGGCCGTAGCCCCGCCTGTGTTTCAGGAAAGCATGCGCTACAAAACTATTTCTCCGGTATGTGTAAGCGTAAAAGGGGAGAAGCACCCGCAATATATAAGTCCTGAGCATCCGGAGTATGAGCAAATGCTGCTGAACAACCTTGTCAATAAATTAAAGGTAATGCCGGTAGAAGTGCCGGAACTGCAAATCTCTGCGGACGATGCTGAGTTTAAATTTGCCTTGTTGTCTGAGGTGCGGAAAAAACTGATTACCATAAAGTCCTTCACGCCGAACCAGTCCCAGATCAGAGGTTTTGAGTTTCGCTTCGAGCTGATTGCCCCTCCGCTTTTGCAGGAGGTCGCTTATTATGCAGGGGTTGGGGAGAAAGGGGCTATAGGTTTTGGATGTGTGGAGATTGTCTGAAAATGTCTGAACCAGGATGTGAAAGGATATAAAAAATGTTCAGGATGGGGTGTGAAATGCCTGCGGGATGAACTGGTCAGATTTAAGGGTGAAGAGATGGATGAAATCCAGAACGCAGATACAGTGCGTAGTGGATTTTTAATATTGAAAATGTAAATTAAATGCTTCTTTTAGTGAGGCTTAAATTTTTACTTATGAGTATATTTTACTTCTCGTTTTTATGGGATTGTTCTTTGGTTTCCCGGGCACGCCTGAATACTTCTTCTTTGGAAATGGGCTTGGCGCCTTCTTCTAGTTTTTTCCAAAGCTCTTCACGGTCTTCGGTGAGGAAAGGATTGGTGAAGTATCTTATATTGATAATTTTTTGTTTCATTCCTAAATGGCTTAAAACCTTTCTTAAAAGTAAAAAAACAGATTCCATAAATTGGTGCGATTAGGTTCAAAACTTTAAAATAAATTTCAATTCCAGCATAGTGCGATTAAATAAGCATAATACAAAGGTAAAAAAAACTTCTTACACCCATTATTCAAATCTTTATAATAATGGATTTGAATAATTACTTTCTTCCCTATATATTTGTAATACAGGAAAGATAATAGAGGAAACGAAAATCTGAAAGAAAAGGCGGTTCTTGATCCAATCCAACAGCAATGGACATTTTAACAATTTTCCAAAAAATAAAAAACCGATATGAATAATGACATAAGAATAAAAATTATTGAAAGGTTTGATTTCTATTATTCAGGAATTAATAATAAAGGAGCATTCATACTTGCTTTTAACACTTTTCTAATTGGAGCATTTCTTGTTGGACATAAGGACTTAACAACCTTGATAGGATGCAGGTTTAAATATGAATTTAATCTAATAATAGGGCTTTTAATGATTTGCTCCATTACTTCAATGATTTTTACAATTATCTCAATGATCCCATATTTAGATTCAAAAGGAGTTGATGACAGAAAATCCAATTGGTTTTTTAATGATATAGCAACCGATGATAAAGAAACTTTTTTTGATAGGATAAATAGTCAAAAAAATGACGACACTATTATTGATTTAAATAATCAGATATTTGAACTCTCACGAGGGCTCAGGAAAAAACATCGATTCACTAAAGTAGCGCTAATATTTAACCTCATTGAAGTATTCTTATTATTTCCCATTATCGCATTAATTCTGATATAACTTATGAAACTATTCGACAATTACCTAAATAGCATTTCTGATATTGTCAGTGAAAACAGAGTCCAAAACTATGCTAATTTTTCAGGGACAAGTCAAGTGTCAAAATATGCAAAAGCAATGCTTAATGAGAGTTTTTTAACTTCAAAAAGCATTACAAGTAATAAGGTACTTATTGAGTTTGATAAAAACCAACTAACCACTCTTTTTGGATTAAACCCTTTTTCATTCTCTGAAACAAAAATAGGATCACATCCAGATTTCCAACATCTACAATACCATGAATTTGAAAACCATTATTGCGTTTCAATGTTCATGGACATTAAAGGGTCAACACGACTAAATGAAAAATACAGTTTATTTCAAATAAGGAAGATTAAAGATACTATATTGACTTTAGCCATTCATGTTGCTTCTCATTTTGGGGGGCACGTACACAGGTTACAAGGGGATGGAATTTTTTTACAATTTGTAAGGAAAGGACAATCTGAACAAGATGCTGTAATTAATGCATTAAATACGGCAACTATTCTTACTCATTTCATAAGTTCAGATTTAGCTGAAATATTCCATTCAACTGGAGTACAACCTCTTCGTGTTAGAATTGGAATTGACATAGGCTATAAAGACGATGTCCTTTGGTCTCATTATGGTATTCCTGGTTGTTCAGAGCTTACTACAACAAGCTTACATACAGACTTAGCAGCCAAACTACAGGCAAAAGCTAAATCAAATGGAATTTTAGTTGGTTCTAATGTTAAGGAAATTCTTGATATTAAAGATGAATTTTGTCAAACATGTTATGATAATAACGAAAAACAAGACTACTATATTTATCAAGGATTTAAAAATTATAGGAAATTTAATTTCAACTGGGAGAATTATTTAAATTCGTTTGACTTTGTAAAGAAAAAATTCAACCGTATTGAAATTGAAGAACCAAGAATAAGAATAAAATGCAAAGTCAAAAATTGTGAAAATGGGGAAGTAAAAGTATACTTCCAAAACTCAAATGCTATTAAAAAAGGTTCAGACATCGAATTTTCCTTAGCTGAAAATGAGCATCTCTACTTCAGAAAGGATTGGGAGAAAATAGAGTGGAAGGCGGTAAACTCTGGGAAAGAAGCTAGGGATGCTAACGAATTGACACATGATTTTGGTGGTATATACAAAAACAAAACAACCTGTCTTACTCGTGCAGGATATGTTGGACATCATTATGTTGAATGTGTTATTAAAAGAAATCATTCTGACAATTTAAGGATAAGATTTCCAATATTCGTAAAATAATCAATGACTAAACATTATGTAAAAGTAAACAAACTTACTTCAGGGAAGGCTCCTACGATATTATCAAAATGACAATAATCTGTCTGCGAGGCTCTTCTGATTCTAACTAGATGTTATTTTTCTTTCAAAATAGACACCATGTTTAAATCATATACAGGAAACGCCTTTTTAAATAATGCATTACAAACCCTGGAAGTTCTTTTAGTTGTTGATGATTTTTCAGTGGTTACACCGGAAGAAATTTTAAGACTGTATCAGAAACCATTAAAGTCTTACCCTTCTTCTCTTTTAGAGCTCAACCTTAGACTGAAGAGCTATTCAATGATATTCACCAGAAATGGCCCTTTGCACAATGATAAGGAGTTTGGCAAAAAGATATATGATAAGTTAATAAATCTTATTCTAAAGAACTACGAAGATAATGGCAGTAAAGTTTGCGAACTTTCTGGTTTAAGATATGAAAAATCGTTTCAGATTTTTTATCAGCAAGCTCTAAAAGAAATTGGTTATCCAGAAAAAAAGATTGCGAGCAAAGATACCACAATAAACAGGTGTTGGTTTCCTTTAATTGGAGCTCTTGGTTCTGATGCCCAAGCTTTACCTCAAGCCAAATTTGCCATTAATATTCATCCAATATGTTTGGTGATTTTACAATTTCTTCCGTTATCTGCTGTCCTTTATCGGGGGGGGATTTTATTAATCGATTCAACAAATTTTGCTTTTTCGAAAGAATATATTCGCAACTTTATTGAAGATGTAAATAAAGAAATTTCTAAAACTCCTCAGAGTAGCCAAATTGAGAATATAAGAAACTATAAAAAAGGAAATTTCATCCTTTTAGGTTTAGAATGGCTGGCAATAAAGGAAAGTGAATATGGAGATTTTAATGACATTTATTCTGATCTTAATTTATGGAGCTTCTCAAATTCAGGAACAGGTGCCAGTTGTTCTATAGACAGAGTTCCAAATGTAGTTTTTAAAAAACTTCAAAACATTAAAAAATCATCAGCTGGTTGCTCTGAAGAATTAAAAAGTATTTTAAATGGTGAGAGTGGAGGGTATTTTATTGATTGTCTATTAGCAAAAAATGACTGTAATATATTATATCCATCAAAAAAACATGAAGGAGTAAGTGTAGAGTTTTTTGAGACCTATCAAAGAGAAATTGATAACTCTGGGAAAATACCATACTCAAAATACATTGCAGAGCTCTTAAATAACTTTAAAGACAAGAAAGAAAATAATTTATTATCAAAAAGAGATGCATATTCCAATCCTGAGTATAAAACAATTATTTTTAGAGTTTTAGTTGAGGCTGCTACAAAGCATAAATGGAATATTATTCACCATATCAATATCTTGGATAATACTGACCAGCTCCCTATACAAAATAATTTTTATAAAATATTAAAGCATATTCATTTCTATTATCAAAGGAAAAGCTATGGTAAGCTTTCTGAAGAAAAAGTAATTAATAATCCTATACTTAATGCTTTTTTAATAAGCCTTAGGCTTCTCACAGACATTAAACAAACTGACATTTCAGATTTAAAAGGAAGTAGAAATCATGAGGTTTCTTTAAATGAACCAATTATTAGGGCAGCTCAATATGGTATCCCTTATCAAAATGTATATGCAATATTATATTCTTATGGGACACCCAAAAAATATGGATTAAGGGATCTTCTAAGGATTTATTATAATTATGAGGTGGAAGTAAATATAGAACCTATTATCAACGAAGAGAATTTTCTTTTACATGAAAAAGAAGAAGACTATATAAAGAGGATGAAAATCTTTTCTCGTACTTATTTTGAATATTATTTGGAAAAATATTCAAAAGATCATAAAAAATTTAAGAAACACATCCTCGACAACCTTAGAAGGCCTAAAGAACATTTTATTAGTTGGCTTATAGAAGCCTGCAATAATATGAAATCCTTCTATTTAAATAAACTGAGGGATTCTGGGAGTGATGCTGAAATGAAATACTATGAGAAAAAGCTTTCGGAAGTTAAAAATTCTGATCTATATTCAGAAGCTCTCTTATATGATATGTCAGGCAATTTCAATGTTTCATTATGCAAATTTTCTATTGAGTACTACTTAAACCAATTATACTTTTTAAATCAAAACTAAAACTTTTATACCATGGCAGAATTAAAAAATATCACCGGATGCTTATTAATTGATGCTACAGCATCATTTTTAAATGGAGCAGGTTTAGGGTCTGGAGAAGACAGGAATCTTGTTATCCCTAAAACTTATAGAGAAAAGGTTAACGGAAGAGATGAAGAGGTTCCATACGTTTCTGCGCAGTCCTGGAGAAGGTGGCTAAGAAACACTACTAATGAAGAAAGTAACTGGAACCCTAGTGAACTTAGAAGTATTGATACATCTGAAAGAGGCAATACCAATAAAATTGCGACCGAGCTAAATCCTATTGAATTCCCAGAAGACGATTTATTTGGTTATATGAAGAGTGGCTCATCAGGTGAAGAAAGCATTCAAAGAACATCCCCTTTTAAAAGTTCTATCCTAAAAGGAATCAGAGGAAAGAGAAGACTTAATAAAGACGAAGCTTTTGTGCACCTAAAAGAAGGAACCCCTCTACCATATTCCACAAAATTTTATTCATCGCATTTAGAAGGTTATTTTAACTTAGAATATTCAAGGTTAGGTGTTTTTGAGAACCTTGGCAGCAGAAAAGAATTAAGCGAAGAAAATGTTAAAAAATATAAGGACATACTAAATGAGGAATTAATATCTGAAAAAAAATTCAAAAAATATAAACTTAAAGATGCTGAGAAGAAGAGGAAAGAAAGAGCAGCAGGTTTATTAAAAGGATTAGCTTTTTTAAGAGGAGGAGCGAAACAGGCTGCCTTTGGCTCAGATGTATCACCTAAAGTCCTTGTCTTAGCAGGAATGTCATCTGCCAATCCAATTTTCAATAATATTTTTTCTGGGAAAGGCGAAAACCCTTCTATAGAGATTGAGACTTTAAAAGAGATAATAACTGATTATAAGGATAAATTTTCTAGTGCAGTTTATATCGGTTTGAGGAAAGGTTATATTGAAAATGAAGAAGAGTTAATTAACTTATCCAAAGAAAAAATTTCCGGAATAGAGATAATTATTGATTCACCTATAGGTGTAGTTAATAATTTTATTGAAGCAAAATTAAAATGATGAAAGAGTTTTTAGAAGTCAAATTATCAGGATGGACAGGAACTCCAAGGCAACCTTTTATTTTATCTGGTAATGCTATGTGTATGCCTGTACCATCATACTCATTATTACTTGGTATCATTGGATGTTGCTTAGGAAGACTAGTGGAATCTAATGAAGTAAGCTTGGGATTTCATTATAGTTTTGACAACTACAATCAGGACATTGAGACAAGGCAGCGACTTGAATTTGACGGAAAAAGAGTCAAAAACCATTCCAAAGGAACAGATGCTTATTCCAGAGAGTTTCACTCAAATCCTAAACTTACTTTATGGATTGACCGACTTGATTGGATTGGTCATTTTAAATATCCAGTAGGTACTCCTGCTTTAGGACGTTCTCAAGATTTATTAAAAATAGAAAGCGTTAGAATAATTAAAGCAAAACCAATTGAGTGTGCAGAACTGGCAGGATGTATGCTACCTTTTGTTCCAGGAATGGCAGTAGGTGGGCAATTAGTACAATTGGCTGAATCTTTTGTAGAAAATTCGGAAATAGGAAGTGGAAGAATTCCTCAAAAATCAGGAATTTTTGTTGCTATTCCTCACGACAGAAAATCTAATGTTTTACATAAAAATTTGTTTTGTTTTGATGAAGATGAAAGCAAAAATACAGTAAGCTTTTACTTTCATAACTGGAATGCTTAAATATGGATATTTTTAGTTTTTTAGCCAAAAGTGATGGAACCTCATTAGTTGACCATACTGAACATGTGTTAAAAGCAGGAAAACGGCTCCTATCATGTTTGCCTATATCTAATGAAGAAAGACATTTGTTAGAAAATAAACTTTTAACCGCTATTATTCTCCATGATATAGGGAAAATTCATCCCAGTTTTGAACATAATTTAAATAATGAAACAGGTAGAATCCCTATACGTCATGAAATCATTTCCCTTTTTATAGCGGAATCCTTCTTGGAGTTATCATTGTTGGAGTTATTTATAATTGCAACGCATCATAAAGGGATTGTAGAGGAAGGTAGTTCATCGAAATTTTTAAAATTAGATACACTAACTGATCATTTAAACAAACAGATTATAGAGTTTGGCGACCTGAAGAGTGAAATAAAGATCTTTCTAAAAAAATGGTTAGAAAAATTTAAGGTAACCTTACAATTCAAAAGTAACCTCCAAGCCTCTTTAGAAAATCATAAGCTTTCAAAGGAAACTATTAGGGCTTTAATAAAAAGTACTCAAAAGAAAGATATACCCAAGCATGAAGATAGATTGAAATTGAGTAAGTTGAGAGGATTACTGATGGCTGCAGATCATATAGGTTCTGCAAGATTAGAAGATCAGATTCCCAAAATGCCTATTATTGAGGTTCATCAAATACAGCCTGAGCAAGGCTTTCGGAACTTCCAAGAAAAAATGGGAAAAGTTGAAGGCAGTTGTATATTACATGCACCAACTGGTTCCGGAAAAACAGAAGCGGCTTTAAATTGGGTCGTAAATAACCAAACCTCAAATAGCCGTATCTTTTATATTCTACCTTTTACGGCAAGTATCAATGCCATGGTTAGTAGATTAGAAGAGAAATTGGGTAAAGGCCTGGTAACACCACTTCATTCCAGAACTCTTGATTATTTTTATGAAGATGTAGAAAAAGAAACTAATAATTATAAAAAGAAATCGGATGAAGCAAGAAAGTTATCAGGGCTATCCAGAGAAATATTTTTTCCAATCAAAATTGCAACTCCACATCAAATAATAAAAGCAGCATTAATGGGAAAAGGATGGGAAATGAACTTGTGGGATTTTCCTAATGCCATCTTCATTATTGATGAATTTCATACATATGATCCATTATTATCCGGATTGCTATTAGCTACAGTAAAATGGCTTGAGGATAACTTTAATGCAAAGTTTTGTTTCATGTCTGCCACTATCCCTGCTTTCATGCAGAATTTAATCATTGAGAATGTTTTAGGAAACGATAGCAGTAAGATATTTAGACCAGATCCTAACTCTGAAACTGACAAATTAATTTTAAATAGGAAGCGACATGTTCTAAAAACATGCAGAAATAAAAGCATTTTAGATGATCTGGAATTAATAAAAGATAAAATCAGACGAAGTATTAAAAACGAATCGGTTTTAATAGTTGTCAATAATATTAGCACATGTCAGAAGCTTTACAATGAGCTATCTGAATTTGAAAACCGAGAAATGCTCCATGGAGGACTCCACAAAAAGGACAGAATAGACATTGAATCACGAATTACTAATAAAGACATAAAAGAAAGACCTAAAGTTCTCATAGCTACTCAGGCAGTAGAAGTAAGTTTAGATATAGATTATAAAATTGCTTTTATTGAAAATGCTCCAATAGATGCATTAATACAGCGATTTGGTAGAGTGAACCGTGCTGGAAAAAACAAAAAACCTGCTCTAGTATATTTATATGAAAATATTATAGGAAATGTCAAAAAAATATATTGTGAAGATACATTAACAAAAACTTTTAATGTTTTAGAAAAATTTCAGGGTTTTGAAATTTCTGAACAAGATCTTGTAGGTGCCTGCAATGAAGTTTATCAAAATGGTTATAATGAATTACAAAGAAAAGACTTTGAGCAAGGTTTATGTCATCCTGTTATAAACAACTTTCCAGAAAATGTAATAGCTGGTTATTGGGATGAAAATGTTTCTGATGAAATTATCAAACACGACAATGCCAAAATAGATATTTTGTGTTTTAATCTTCAAGAGGAATATGGTAAACTCAAGGAAGTTGGACGTTATATCGAAGCAAATCAATTATTAGTTTCAATATATTCTTTCCAAAGCACAAGAAAAGTTAAAGAGCGGGATGTAATAGTCGCAAGAGACATAGAGTACATATCAAAGTTTGGAGTGAGGAAATTTGGTAAAGAAAGAGACTCAAATATTTTGTAAATTATGCAAATCACCGGCACCCATATCCACTACTACTTCGTCTGCCATCGCAAGCTTTGGCTTTTTGCGAATGGGCTGAACATGGAGCATACTTCTGAAGTGGTGGCAGATGGTAAGCTTATTCATGAAACCAGCTACGGGCAAAGAGCTGAAAAATATACAGAAATTGAGATAGAAGGCGTGAAGATAGATTTTTATGATGCTGCTAATAAAGTAGTTCATGAAACTAAAAGGACTAATGCTGTAGAAATGGCCCATGAATGGCAGCTTAAATATTATATTTTTAAGCTGCAACAGCATGGTGTCGATGGAGTTGAAGGAATCCTGGAATATCCCAAACTGAAGATAAAAAAAGAGGTGGTACTGACTGAAGAAGATATTCAGGCTTTTAATGAGTTGTTGCCTAAAGCTGAAGAAATCATAAAACAGGAGTCCTGCCCTGAAAAGATAGAAATGAAGCTTTGCAAGAAGTGTGCGTACTATGACTTTTGCTGGAGTGGGGAAATTGTCTGAACCATGATAATTAGGATGGAATAGATATCAAAGATGCTGTTAATTAGAACCTAATTGCCAGAACATAAACTTTTTATACCATATTTTTAGCTATGAAACAAGTAATCAACTATAATGAGCTTACCCACAAAATCATAGGGTGTTCTATGCAGGTGCATAACCAAATTGGTAACGGCTTTCAGGAAGTTATCTACCAAAGGGCTCTTGAGATAGAATTTTCCTTAAACAAGATACCATACGCAAGAGAAGTAGAGATGCCTGTTTTTTACAAAGGCCATGAAATAGGAACCCGAAGAGTTGATTTTTTAGTACAAGAATCTATTCTGGTAGAACTTAAATCAATAATAAAACTGGAAGATGTACATCTGGCACAAGCCAAAAACTACCTGGAAGCTTTTAAACTTCCAACCGGCTTACTTATAAATTTTGGCTCAACCAGACTGGAAGTAAAAAGGTTGTTCAACAATAAAATTAAATCTTGATTCTCTTTTAATCTTTAATATCCTGGTTCAGACATTGGCCAGTTCAGACATATGAGAAAGTCTTTTTACCTTTTTAACCCCGGCAGACTCAGCCGAAAAGACAATACCCTGAAATTTGTTGCCGTAAATGAAGCAGGTCAGGAACAGCCGGCAAAATATATTCCTGTAGAAGGTGTAAGCGATCTGTATGCTTTTGGTTCCCTTGATGCCAACTCCGCACTTTATAACTTTCTGGGCAAAAATCATATTACGGTTCATTTTTTTGACTATTATGAGCACTATACCGGATCGTTCTTTCCTAAAGAATACCTTTTAGCCGGCAAAGTGCAGGTTGCGCAGACGCTGTCTTATCATAGCAAAAAGAAGCGTATGGACATAGCCTGCAGGCTTATAGATGGCGCCAGCTTTAATATGCTTAAAAATCTCAGATATTACTCAAATAGGGGTAAGGGTCTGGAAAATGAAATATGCAGGATCGAAGGTTTCAGGGAAAGTATTGGCGGGTGCGATAATGTACCTGAGCTAATGGGTATAGAAGGTAACATACGACAGGTATATTATGAGGCTTTTGATATTATCCTGAATGACATGCCCATGCAAGGCCGGTCTAAGCAACCTCCATTAAATGAGGTCAATGCACTTATCTCTTTTGGAAACATGATGTGCTATACCTTATGCCTGGATATGATTTATCATACACAGTTAAACCCTACTATTAGTTTTTTGCATGAGCCGGGTACCCGGAGGTTTTCTCTGGCACTTGATCTGGCGGAAATATTTAAGCCATTGCTTACTGACAGGGTTATATTCAGGGTGATCAATAAAAGAGAGATTCAGTCTTCTGATTTTGATCAGAAGCTGAACAGGTGCATTCTCAAGGAAAAAGGGAAGAAAGTGTTTATAAAAGCCTTCGAAGAAAGGCTTAATGAAACCATAAAACACCGTAAGTTAAAGAAGCACGTCAGCTATAAGCACCTGGTAAAACTGGAGTGTTATAAGCTCGTGAAGCATATATTGGCCATGGAAGAGTACAAGCCATTTAAGATTTGGTGGTAACAAAATTTTAAGATATGTATGTTATATTAGTATATGATATAGGAGAAAGGAGGGTAGGTAAAATGCTGAAGCTCTGTCGTAAATACCTGCACTGGATACAGAATTCAGTTTTTGAGGGAGAAATTACCGAAGTGAAGTTAAAAGAGTTAAAACACAAGGCCAGAGAAATTATGGATGAAGAAGAGGATAGCCTTATAATTTTCAGGAGCAGGGAGGAAAAGTGGCTGAAAAAAGAAGTTATAGGAAATGAGAAGAATGAGCTGGATAACATGCTTTAGTCGTCGGTATCATATTATTTAATGTTTATATTACCGCAGGAAAGCAGAGAACGTATTAAAATGTTGGTTTCGGCGTATTCAGCGCAGTTGTCGAAGTCCGGCAAAAATCATATAATCAGTGATCGACGACAAATAAAGCAAAAAAAGCAGAGGAAACCTTTGTTTTCATGCCGTAAAGCAGGATTTTTACACGGCCTTTAATCGTACCATAGTGGAATGGAAATATTATAGACCTTTCAAGAAACAAAAGGTTTGTGGACCTTTAATCGTACCATAGTGGAATGGAAATTTCCGAAGGCACAGGGCTTCCATGACTGGCTTTGGCCTTTAATCGTACCATAGTGGAATGGAAATTTTTCAAAGGAATGTAAGGGAAAACAATCTTCGGTCCTTTAATCGTACCATAGTGGAATGGAAATACCGAGAGTATGCAGCCGGTGAATGTGCTGTTAAGGCCTTTAATCGTACCATAGTGGAATGGAAATTCAGGCGTGGCGATAAGGTGGAGATACGCTTAGGCTACCTTTAATCGTACCATAGTGGAATGGAAATAGGCCTATACACTCTGAAAGCAGTCTTCTAAAGGCTACCTTTAATCGTACCATAGTGGAATGGAAATAATGAAAAATAAACCTTTATTACTTGCGATAGCACCTTTAATCGTACCATAGTGGAATGGAAATGATTTCAAGGATTGTACAACTTTTAAAAAAATTGAACCTTTAATCGTACCATAGTGGAATGGAAATTTTTTATGAAAAAGTATAAAAGAATCCCAACTCATCCTTTAATCGTACCATAGTGGAATGGAAATATTCTGACGGCAGAAAGTCCAGCTGCAGAACCTGCCTTTAATCGTACCATAGTGGAATGGAAATGAGACTGGGAAAAACAACTCAAACAAATTGAATCCCTTTAATCGTACCATAGTGGAATGGAAATTATTAGATAGCTGATTTTAAACAGTTAATAAGATACCTTTAATCGTACCATAGTGGAATGGAAATAGTGGTAAAGATGAATCATGAATAACAGGTGTAATACCTTTAATCGTACCATAGTGGAATGGAAATATAAGGTAGAGGCCATGCGGATGATAGGCATTAAGACCCTTTAATCGTACCATAGTGGAATGGAAATAAATTTCAGGCCGGAACCTTACTTTGTGCCTCAGATAACCTTTAATCGTACCATAGTGGAATGGAAATGGCCTTAAGTCTGATGTATTTATGGTATTGTTTGGATCCTTTAATCGTACCATAGTGGAATGGAAATTCGCCAATGGCTCCGTGGGATTGGAGGAAGATTAAGCCTTTAATCGTACCATAGTGGAATGGAAATTTGGCTCGCTAGTTGGTATATGCGTTTTGCGTACTTGCCTTTAATCGTACCATAGTGGAATGGAAATGAATCTATCTATTTCATCCTGTATAAAAAACACCTGTGCCTTTAATCGTACCATAGTGGAATGGAAATGTTCAAACGGATAGCCTGCCATTTTTGCTATTTGCCCTTTAATCGTACCATAGTGGAATGGAAATATCGCCAACGGTTTGTCCCTGCCGACTTGACATATACCTTTAATCGTACCATAGTGGAATGGAAATTATCATGGTTTCTTGACTCTGTGTTAATTTTTCAGGTCCCTTTAATCGTACCATAGTGGAATGGAAATATGAGACAATAGGATTAATAACCTGCATTTTAGGACCTTTAATCGTACCATAGTGGAATGGAAATAAAAGTTGAATCGCATATTTTTAAAAATCTTTCAGGCCCTTTAATCGTACCATAGTGGAATGGAAATAATGTTGAAGGTTCCATTTTATTACCTGTTGCAGGAACCTTTAATCGTACCATAGTGGAATGGAAATACAACAGGTAAAGGATATGTTGCAATGTTCTCAACTCCTTTAATCGTACCATAGTGGAATGGAAATACATGACAAAGGGTATATCTTCTTTCGGACGTTTGCCTTTAATCGTACCATAGTGGAATGGAAATCGGGCTGTCAGATTCTTCTGGTTTTTCCGGCTGCTTCCTTTAATCGTACCATAGTGGAATGGAAATATATGAATATGAAAGCAATTTTTACAACATTGTTTCCTTTAATCGTACCATAGTGGAATGGAAATGTGCTTTAGGTGTTTCTGTTGATTACCTGATTGGTCCTTTAATCGTACCATAGTGGAATGGAAATTTTGTGCGCTTTCATCAGTTCTTGCATATAAAAAATCCTTTAATCGTACCATAGTGGAATGGAAATTAAGTTTTTCTTTGAATATTCAAGTTTACAGATGAAACCTTTAATCGTACCATAGTGGAATGGAAATGATGTTGGACCCCACCGATGGCGGCTATGCGCTGCACCTTTAATCGTACCATAGTGGAATGGAAATAAGCTGACGGGGCAAAAGAGAAAGCTATTTTTGAAAACCTTTAATCGTACCATAGTGGAATGGAAATAGTCAATAGCGTAAAGTTTCCCCTCCGCAAAACGAAGCCTTTAATCGTACCATAGTGGAATGGAAATAGGCGAATTCCTTTAAGCTTTTCGCCAGTACTGGCCTTTAATCGTACCATAGTGGAATGGAAATAAAAGTATCCGTCTGATACTAACCAGAAAAACTTCCTTTAATCGTACCATAGTGGAATGGAAATTGGACTTGTACGATATTACCTTTATGAAGGTAACCCCTTTAATCGTACCATAGTGGAATGGAAATTATAAAAATGTAAGCCTTCTAATTTCTAATTACAACCCTTTAATCGTACCATAGTGGAATTGAAATAAACCAGCCGGACAGAAAAGAGTTCCTCAGTCAACCTTTAATCGTACCATAGTGGAATTGAAATTTAACTGGAATGGCGAGTTTAAGAAGGCGGTTTCTGGACCTTTAATCGTACCATAGTGGAATGGAAATAAAACAACATGATTGGAATGGTTAATGAACTTGTTCCCTTTAATCGTACCATAGTGGAATGGAAATAAAATTTTAAACTCTATACTTGCTCCTCCAAGTTGACCTTTAATCGTACCATAGTGGAATGGAAATAACACTTGGAACGCTTGATATATTCAGGGATAACGCCTTTAATCGTACCATAGTGGAATGGAAATATTCGTACGCATTTAGGAGATGGAGAGGTATACCTCCTTTAATCGTACCATAGTGGAATGGAAATAATTTAACTTTTGGTAGTTGTGCGGAACAAGTGTTCCTTTAATCGTACCATAGTGGAATGGAAATAATGTATCGGAAAACTGCTGCTCTGAAGGTTTACGCCTTTAATCGTACCATAGTGGAATGGAAATCGGCGTACGCTTTGCCGACAAGATAGAGATACACACCTTTAATCGTACCATAGTGGAATGGAAATTCGACTTCGAAAGGGTAACCTCCTGTATTAACTACCTTTAATCGTACCATAGTGGAATGGAAATACAGATGAAAATGGTGATTATGTTTCAACCTTTATCCTTTAATCGTACCATAGTGGAATGGAAATTGAAAAGAATTCTAAAGGGTGTTTTTGACGCTATACCCCTTTAATCGTACCATAGTGGAATGGAAATATGATAGTTGTGAAATCAACGCTTGAAATCCCTGCCTTTAATCGTACCATAGTGGAATGGAAATGGTGTTGCCACTTCTGAACTGGAGCTCAGTGAGCCGGCCTTTAATCGTACCATAGTGGAATGGAAATGCATATATCGTGTCGGCTATTATCTTCCTGTATGCCTCCTTTAATCGTACCATAGTGGAATGGAAATGGAGCAGATAACACTTTGGAGGGTTTACGACATTACCTTTAATCGTACCATAGTGGAATTGAAATATAAAAAACTGCGCTTCTGTCTGCACCCCCTCGCCCTTTAATCGTACCATAGTGGAATTGAAATCGCTTTACAAACTGCCTGTATAAATCCTCTATACCCCTTTAATCGTACCATAGTGGAATTGAAATTCTCCAACCGCTTGGTATATTTCCCCCGAAGGAGTCCTTTAATCGTACCATAGTGGAATTGAAATTTTGAAATCATTATTCCATAACTTGCAACCTCATCCCTTTAATCGTACCATAGTGGAATTGAAATCTTAAAAACCTTCTGAGGGGCTTTAAAAGTGCGTACCTTTAATCGTACCATAGTGGAATTGAAATGAAAGTTCAAAGCCGTTGATTGTGATCGTAGTGTCCTTTAATCGTACCATAGTGGAATTGAAATCAACCTGCGCCAGGTGAGGTGGCGAACAGGCTGGGCCTTTAATCGTACCATAGTGGAATTGAAATCAGCCGTAATATGGCTTAGGCCTCGTTTTTCTATACCCTTTAATCGTACCATAGTGGAATTGAAATTTAATACCGTCCCGCTTCCTTCTATCCCCTTCAAACTTTAATCGTACCATAGTGGAATTGAAATACCGAGTTTGATGTGTTAGACTGGCGCTGGGGTAGTCTTTAATCGTACCATAGTGGAATTGAAATTGCAATTAGGGGATTGGCTTGAAGATGAGTACGCGGCTTTAATCGTACCATAGTGGAATTGAAATTTATCTTTAATTTACATGCCTGACAAAGAGTTTGACATACCTTTAATCGTACCATAGTGGGAGTTACAAAAATTGTGGAACCTTTAATCGTACCATAGTGGAATTGAAATGTCTTTCCGAAGAAGAGAGAAGGGCAGCGGCAGAAACCTTTAATCGTACCATAGTGGAATTGAAATGGACAGGAAAGCACTAGAAGCCTATCTGGAAAAACTCCTTTAATCGTACCATAGTGGAATTGAAATTTTGATCTCATCATCATAGACCAAGAAGCATGGGACCTTTAATCGTACCATAGTGGAATTGAAATAGTAATTAAGGTCAAGGCAACGACAGACGGTGCGGACCCTTTAATCGTACCATAGTGGAATTGAAATAATGTACCGGTGGAGATAGAATGTGAAGACGCTGTTCCTTTAATCGTACCATAGTGGAATTGAAATTGTCTCCCTTTAGAAAATCTAGAGCCTCGTCAATCCTTTAATCGTATCATACTGGAATTGAAATAATATAATCAGAACCATGATTGTCAGGATGAAAAGATTGTTAAGATGGTGAAATAGTTAAACTTTTCCAGTTTATCCTGTTCATCTTTACATCTTTTATATCCCGGTTCAGGCATTTACGTTTCTGTACTCGTCAGCGTCTTTTGGGTCTGATGGCGTATAAATCCAAAGTAGCCTTTGAATATTGCGTTAGGGTAGCCAGAGGCTACCTTTGGCCATACGTTCTGTTTGGTATTTCGTTTCTGCAGCCAAAGGCTACAGTGAGCAAAGGGTAAGCAACCCCTTTAATCGCGATGGTGCAACTAAAGATTATCCAAATATCGCCCCTTCAGGGCTGTGTAGGTAATATGGATTTTCTTTTCTATAATCATTTCGCCCCTTCCGGGGCTGGGTGAAGTTTATATAGCCTTGGTTCTTTTACATGACTTTGGAGGGATTGCGTGGGAGTAGCTAGGGTGGATTGAGTTATTTAGTCAGAACTAGGTTAGTCAGGATGAAGAGGTAGTTGAGGCGGGAAAACAGTTAAAGCTCCCGGTGTTTATCTTTTTCATCTTTACATCTTAAACATCCCGGTCAGACATTTGAAGGAGGAGGGGGTAACATCCGGTGTGGGTGAATGGTTATAGCTGTATGGAGCACTGTTTAGAATTTATGGCTATACAACAAATGTCCCTTTCGGGACAAGCTGTTGTGCTTGGAATTGCGTCTCTGTTAATTTTTTCTGAAACATCTTCTTTTTACGGATTGGTGATTTCGGGCATATCTTATTTTGTGCCTTTGCTGGGGGTGTTGGCTGGCGCTGGTATATTGGATGTCAGCATAAGTTTGATTTTTATATGCTGCTTCATGGCTTCTTTTATAGGTGACCTGGTGGCTTATAAAAGAGGTTTTAACTTACAGCAGGAGGCTTTTCCCAAGGAGGAGAGCTACTATTATAAAAAACACTATATACATCGCATACGGCAACTGCTAGATCGCTATGGTAAGAAAGTGGCTATTTTTTTGACAAAGTTCCTGCCTTTTATAAAAACCGTTTTTCCGGTTTATGCCGGTCGTGAGCAAATGGACTTCCTTAAGTATTTTTTAATGAACCTGTTTACGTGTGCTTTTATGTATGCAGTATTGTTGTTCCCGTTTTACTATACCGGAAAAGGTATTGCGGCAGCCTGGCCTATGTTGGTGACGGCATTTGTAGTTATGCTTGTTATGGGACTCATTTTCTTGACTTACAGGTTCTACCTCAGGTTGCGGTTGAAGAACAAGGGCAAGTAATTTTTATTGGCCTTTGGATCCGCTTTGTTGAGGTTATTTTAAAGCATGTGTAAAAAGATGGCAAGAAATGGCATTTACTTTCATGATAAACTGTTATTTTTGAACAAACATGAGAAAATGCCAGAGTCTGGAAAATACCATAAATTAAAAGTTAAAAGAAGTTCTCCGCACGGATTATATCTGACCGATGGAACAACAGAAGTCCTTTTGCCAAACAAGTACACAGAGCCTTCTATGAAAGAGGGCGATGAGGTAGAGGTTTTTGTATATACGGACTCCGAAGACCGTCCAGTTGCTACTACTTTAAAGCCGGCAGGGCAAGTTGGGGATTGGGTTTGCCTGGAGGTGAAAGACACCAGTAAGTTTGGTGCTTTTATGGATTGGGGTTTGGAAAAAGACCTGTTGGTGCCCAAGTCAGAGCAGCACAGGCTCATGCAAGTAGGGGAGCGGCATGTGGTGAAAATCGCATCAGACCGCCGTACGGGTAGGGTTATCGGCGTTGCGAAGCTGGGTGCTTTTTTACAAAAAGGACATGAGGGACTAAGCGAGGGACAAAAGGTCAACTTGTTGGTTTATGAAAAGACTGATTTGGGCTATATGGCTATTATAGACCAGCAGTATAGAGGGATTTTGTATAAAAATGAGGTTTTTCGCGATATAGAGGTAGGCAGTACCATGGAGGGCTACGTTAAAAAACTTCGTAGCGATGGTAAAATAGACTTGACGCTTTCTGCACCAGACAAGAAAGAGGTCATAAGCGACGCCACGGCTATTTTGGAACAAAAACTTAAAGAAAACAATGGCGTTCTGCATTTGACAGACAAAAGCAGTCCTGAGGATATCTACATACAATTAGGCATGAGCAAAAGGAATTTTAAGATGGCGGTTGGCGGTTTACTTAAGAGGGGGCTTATTAAACTGGAAGCATCCAAGATTGTGCTGACATAATATTTAGAGAAATGATAGAAATAATAATACTTTTCTTTCTTGCCAGAAAAATAGGCAAAGAGGCTAGCAGCGGAGGCGAAAAGCCTTTCAAATGGCAGGCTTTTGCGGTATTGGGCTGGTTTACTTTTGAGTTTATGGGCTACAGCCTGTTCCTGTCGGGTACAGGGGTGGTAGATCCGGTTTCTGAAGGGATGGGATACCTTGTAATGATGCTTGCTTTTGGATTGGGAGCTGGATATCTTGGCTTTTTGCTGGTTCAAAAGATGCTGAGAAAGAAAATTTCTGCTGAAGAAGGGTCTTAATACTTTTTCAGTACCGTTCAGTGCTTTGCTGAAATACCTAAGAAATTACAACGTTGTGTATTTCAGTAGCGGCCATTGTGCCTAAAGCAATACATGTTTAAGTTCAGGAGCTTTGGCCTTCTGAAATAAAAGATTGAGATGAGATACATTTTCGCCTTTACTATTCTTTTTGTCTACTCTACAGTTCTTAATGCACAAGAAATGCAATCATTAGGCGCCCCTGTTAATACGCCTTATTTTGCGGAATTTGCACCTACCATTTCGGCTGATGGCAATTTGCTGATATTTGAGTCAGACCGGGATGGCCGTTGGGCCTTGTATGCTTCCCGAAAAACGGAGTCGGGAGACTGGTCAGAGCCGGAGGCCTTGGATGCGATAAACAAGTCTATAGGCGAAAAAGAATTTCTGGGAGGCCCTTTTTTGACCTATGATGGTACGACCCTGTTTTTTACCGCTGGTATCAAAGGCGGGGTAGGGGGAATAGACATTTGGTACAGCCATTTGGAAGATGGAGAATGGTCGGAGCCTATCAACCCCGGTAAGCCTTTAAACAGTACGTCCTACGAAGGTTTTCCCTCTTTGTCCCCTGACGGTAAAAGGCTCTATTTTATGAGGCCAAATGGAAAACGGGGGCCTATGGGGCAGCATTGTTGCGATATTTACGTGTCCGAAAAACTTGATGGGGAATTTGAAAAACCAAGACCTTTGCCGTCGCCTGTCAATAGTGGTTGCGAGGCCTATCCTAGAATTATGGCAGATGGACGTACGTTGGTTTTTTCTTCAATCCGTGAAGTTAACCAAGCTGGGTTCAACTTGTACATGACCCGGTACGACAATGGAAAATGGTCAACACCAGAGCCTATGGCTTTTATGAATACTCCAAAAGATGACGAACTGGTAACGGTGCCTGCCTCTGGCGATGTTATTTACTTTTCCTCGACTTCTACGAACAACAAAGAAAGTATTTTCTTCTTGCCCATTCCTGAAGCTTTCCGTCCTGACGAGGTGAAAGGGATAAGAGGTTTGGTGAAATGCGCAGACACAGGCGAACCGCTTCAGGCGCAAGTAAAAATTGTAGCGAAGAATGATCCTGATATGGTTTATACGATTGAAAGTGATGCTGAAACGGGTACTTTCAAAGCTTTTCTGAAAGACAATGAGGTTTACGAGTTTTCCGCCAATGCGAAAGGCTATGCCTTTGATTCGCAAGGGCTGGATTTGACAGACACAAGTGTGTATGCTGAAAGGCAGGAGATTGCCCTTGTGCCATTAAAAAAGGATGCATCTTTTAGGCTCAATAATATTCTTTTTGATCATGATGCAGCTTCTTTAAGCAAGGAGTCATTTGCGGAGCTTAAGCGGGTTGTGCGGTTAATGAACAAGAACCCTGACCTGGTACTTGAAATATCTGCCCATACAGACGACCGGGGGAGCGATGAATACAATAAAAAACTATCCCAGTCGCGGGCCGAGTCGGTTGTGGATTATCTGAAAGACAGTGGTATCAGTCAGGAACGGTTAGTACCAAAAGGTTACGGCAAGCATAAGCCCGCTGTTAAAAACGACAGTGAAGAAAACCGAGCCAAAAATAGGCGTGTGGAGTTTAAGGTATTGGAAATGTAGACATGCCCGCACCAGCCGGAGTTTGGATTGAGATCCTACGGAGGGTTTTTGTTATATTAAGGATTGTAGTTGGCAGAACCTAGGATATAGCCGTCATTGCGAGGCACGAGATAGTGGTTGTTAAAGTTCTTGGGTTTAAACTTTAAGGCCTAAGTTTCTTATGAAATAATGCCGCGGCAATCTGTTTGGGGTGAGTGGTGTAGGTTGGTTTTTAGGGGTTCTGACAAGTCAATAATTATCCTTTAATTCACCCATTGGGCTAACGTAACCTATGGTTCATTCTCCGATTTTTCTTACCTTTTTTGCTTGTCCAAAAAAGGTAACCAAAAAAAGACACTATGGCTGAAGGCATATTGCCTCGCACTAAACGCACAATCCCTCCCTGCCAGAAAAATGCCTTAACTGACGATTCACTGTCAAAGGCAGTTCTTAATGGCGGCATTTTTAAAAATCCGGCACCCCACAAGCCGCAATATGCCCACGCCAGCCATAGGGTCCCCGCCCGCTCTTAGTAGCTACCGGGCTGCTGATTATTAACTTATCCTTTTTGTCTACTTTTCGGCTCTTACCAGTTTGGAGGTTATCGCTGATTTTGGCTGTTGATTTTAATGACTGTGTTTTACTCATAACTTAGCCATGCCGATAAAAAATCGGCACTACAATCATAATGTATCAATACCAGACCTGACGATTAGATTGCTTCGTCGTCCCTCCTCGCAAAGACGTGACGGGGTAATGGGTTAGTTGGGTTAAAAGATTGACTACGGGAGGGGAATTATAGTTAGCAGAAAACCAATATTTAACCGTCATTGCGAGGCACGAGGTAGTGGTTGTTAAAGTTCTTGGTTTTAAACTTTAAGGCTTAAGTTTCTTATGAAACAAAGCCGCGGCAATCTGGTTGGGGTAAGCGGTGTAGGTTGCTTTTTAGAGGTTATGACAAATCAATAATTATTTTTTAATTCACCTATTGAGCTAGTGTGGCCTATGGCTCTTTCTCTACTTTTATACCTTAGCCATGCCGATAAAAAATCGGCACTACAATCATAATGTATTAATACCAGACCTGACGATAAGATTGCTTCGTCGTTCCTCCTCGCAATGACGTGGTTGGGAAATGGGTTAGTTGGTTTAAAAGATTGGCTACGGAGATTTCTGTTGTACTGACTAAAGGGATGTAATTAGCAGAAAAAACAGAATTAAAGCGTCATTGCGAGGCACGAGGTAGTGGTTGTTAAAGTTCTTGGTTTTAAACTTTAAGGCTTAAGTTTCTTATGAAACAAAGCCGCGGCAATCTGGTTGGGGTAAGCGGTGTAGGTTGCTTTTTAGAGGTTATGACAAATCAATAATTATTTTTTAATTCACCTATTGAGCTAGTGTGGCCTATGGCTCTTTCTCTACTTTTATACCTTAGCCATGCCGATAAAAAATCGGCACTACAATCATAATGTATCAATACCAGACCTGACGATTAGATTGCTTCGTCGTTCCTCCTCGCAAAGACGTGGTTGGGAAATGGGTTTATTGGGTTTATATGTTGACTACGGAGATTGATTATACTAAATAATGATTTCTAAATAGCAGAAAACCAAAACTTAACCGTCATTGCGAGGCGCGAGGTAGTGGTTGTTAAAGTTCTTGAGGTGAAACTTTAAGGCTTTATCTTCTTATGAAAAAATGCCGCGGCAATCTGTTTGGGGTGAGTGGTGTAGGTTGGTTTTTAGGGGTTCTGACAAATCAATAATTATCCTTTAATTCACCCATTGGGCTAACGTAACCTATGGTTCATTCTCCGATTTTTCTTACCTTTTTTGCTTGTCCAAAAAAGGTAACCAAAAAAAGACACTATGGCTGAAGGCATATTGCCTCGCACTAAACGCACAATCCCTCCCTGCCAGAAAAATGCCTTAACTGACGATTCACTGTCAAAGGCAGTTCTTAATGGCGGCATTTTTAAAAATCCGGCACCCCACAAGCCGCAATATGCCCACGCCAGCCATAGGGTCCCCGCCCGCTCTTAGTAGCTACCGGGCTGCTGATTATTAACTTATCCTTTTTGTCTACTTTTCGGCTCTTACCAGTTTGGAGGTTATCGCTGATTTTGGCTGTTGATTTTAATGACTGTGTTTTACTCATAACTTAGCCATGCCGATAAAAAATCGGCACTACAATCATAATGTATCAATACCAGACCTGACGATTAGATTGCTTCGTCGTCCCTCCTCGCAAAGACGTGACGGGGTAATGGGTTAGTTGGGTTAAAAGATTGACTACGGGAGGGGAATTATAGTTAGCAGAAAACCAATATTTAACCGTCATTGCGAGGCACGAGGTAGTGGTTGTTAAAGTTCTTGGTTTTAAACTTTAAGGCTTAAGTTTCTTATGAAACAAAGCCGCGGCAATCTGTTTGGAGTAAGCGGTGTAGGTTGCTTTTTAGGGGTTCTGACAAATCAATAATTATCCTTTAATTCACCCATTGGGCTAACGTAACCTATGGTTCATTCTCCGATTTTTCTTACCTTTTTTGCTTGTCCAAAAAAGGTAACCAAAAAAAGACACTATGGCTGAAGGCATATTGCCTCGCACTAAACGCACAATCCCTCCCTGCCAGAAAAATGCCTTAACTGACGATTCACTGTCAAAGGCAGTTCTTAATGGCGGCATTTTTAAAAATCCGGCACCCCACAAGCCGCAATATGCCCACGCCAGCCATAGGGTCCCCGCCCGCTCTTAGTAGCTACCGGGCTGCTGATTATTAACTTATCCTTTTTGTCTACTTTTCGGCTCTTACCAGTTTGGAGGTTATCGCTGATTTTGGCTGTTGATTTTAATGACTGTGTTTTACTCATAACTTAGCCATGCCGATAAAAAATCGGCACTACAATCATAATGTATCAATACCAGACCTGACGATTAGATTGCTTCGTCGTCCCTCCTCGCAAAGACGTGACGGGGTAATGGGTTAGTTGGGTTAAAAGATTGACTACGGGAGGGGAATTATAGTTAGCAGAAAACCAATATTTAACCGTCATTGCGAGGCACGAGGTAGTGGTTGTTAAAGTTCTTGGTTTTAAACTTTAAGGCTTAAGTTTCTTATGAAACAAAGCCGCGGCAATCTGTTTGGAGTAAGCGGTGTAGGTTGCTTTTTAGGGGTTCTGACAAATCAATAATTATCCTTTAATTCACCCATTGGGCTAACGTAACCTATGGTTCATTCTCCGATTTTTCTTACCTTTTTTGCTTGTCCAAAAAAGGTAACCAAAAAAAGACACTATGGCTGAAGGCATATTGCCTCGCACTAAACGCACAATCCCTCCCTGCCAGAAAAATGCCTTAACTGACGATT
The DNA here is from genome assembly GCA_030913385.1 of Cytophagaceae bacterium ABcell3. Classification (NCBI taxonomy): domain Bacteria; kingdom Pseudomonadati; phylum Bacteroidota; class Cytophagia; order Cytophagales; family Cytophagaceae; genus Natronocytophaga; species Natronocytophaga cellulosiphila. The sequence continues at coordinate 4,043,699 of CP133159.1, read as the reverse complement.
CACTGTCAAAGGCAGTTCTTAATGGCGGCATTTTTAAAAATCCGGCACCCCACAAGCCGCAATATGCCCACGCCAGCCATAGGGTCCCCGCCCGCTCTTAGTAGCTACCGGGCTGCTGATTATTAACTTATCCTTTTTGTCTACTTTTCGGCTCTTACCAGTTTGGAGGTTATCGCTGATTTTGGCTGTTGATTTTAATGACTGTGTTTTACTCATAACTTAGCCATGCCGATAAAAAATCGGCACTACAATCATAATGTATCAATACCAGACCTGACGATGAGATTGCTTCGTCGTACCTCCTCGCAATGACGTGGTTGGGAAATGGGTTTATATGTTGACTATGGAGATTGATTATACTAAATAATGATTTCTAAATAGCAGAAAACCAAAACTTAACCGTCATTGCGAGGCGCGAGGTAGTGGTTGTTAAAGTTCTTGAGGTGAAGTTTTAAGGCTTTATCTTCTATGAAAAAATGCCGAGGCAATCTGGTTAGGGTAAGCGGTGTAGGTTGGTTTTTAGGGGTTCTGACAAATCAATAATTATCCTTTAATTCACCCATTGGGCTAACGTAACCTATGGTTCATTCTCCGATTTTTCTTACCTTTTTTGCTTGTCCAAAAAAGGTAACCAAAAAAAGACACTATGGCTGAAGGCATATTGCCTCGCACTAAACGCACAATCCCTCCCTGCCAGAAAAATGCCTTAACTGACGATTCACTGTCAAAGGCAGTTCTTAATGGCGGCATTTTTAAAAATCCGGCACCCCACAAGCCGCAATATGCCCACGCCAGCCATAGGGTCCCCGCCCGCTCTTAGTAGCTACCGGGCTGCTGATTATTAACTTATCCTTTTTGTCTACTTTTCGGCTCTTACCAGTTTGGAGGTTATCGCTGATTTTGGCTGTTGATTTTAATGACTGTGTTTTACTCATAACTTAGCCATGCCGATAAAAAATCGGCACTACAATCATAATGTATCAATACCAGACCTGACGATTAGATTGCTTCGTCGTCCCTCCTCGCAAAGACGTGACGGGGTAATGGGTTAGTTGGGTTAAAAGATTGACTACGGGAGGGGAATTATAGTTAGCAGAAAACCAATATTTAACCGTCATTGCGAGGCACGAGGTAGTGGTTGTTAAAGTTCTTGGTTTTAAACTTTAAGGCTTAAGTTTCTTATGAAACAAAGCCGCGGCAATCTGGTTGGGGTAAGCGGTGTAGGTTGCTTTTTAGAGGTTATGACAAATCAATAATTATTTTTTAATTCACCTATTGAGCTAGTGTGGCCTATGGCTCTTTCTCTACTTTTATACCTTAGCCATGCCGATAAAAAATCGGCACTACAATCATAATGTATTAATACCAGACCTGACGATAAGATTGCTTCGTCGTTCCTCCTCGCAATGACGTGGTTGGGTAATGGATAGCTGTGTCCCCGCACCTGTTGCGGGGTCTGTTTGGGGTAAGCGGTATAGGTTGATTCACGGGGACGAAATCTACCGCATAATTCAGGTTAAAAACAAAGAAATAAAAATATAACTTGAGCGTTTTTAAATTCTCTAACTAATGGGGATGTATATTTGCGCTCGTTTTATATAATGTTATGATTGTTTATAATGTAGGTTTGGTAGGATTTGGTAAAGGCGGAGAAATATACCATGCTCCTTTTATTTCATCGGTACCCAGGTTTAATTTGTACAAGATCTTGGAAAGGACTAAAAACCGCTCTAAAGAACTTTACCCTTGTGCGGAAATCGTTAGGGCTTATGATGACTTGATCAATGATGAAAAGGTTGATGTAATCGTGATTACCGTTCCTAATGAACACCACTTTGAAATGGCGGAAAAAGCGTTGCGGGCTGGTAAGCATGTAGTGGTGGACAAGCCTTTTACTTTGACTTCTCAGGAGGCTGATACTTTAATTAAGCTTTCCGAACAAACCGGAAAGGTTCTTACTGTTTATCATAACCGCCGTTTGGATAGTGGTATAAGGACCATTAAGAAAATGGTCTTGCAAAATATGCTTGGGACCCCAGAAAGGTTTATCTGTAGGTTTGACCGCTACAGGCCTGAGCCCGGAAATACTTGGCGGGATTCTGGAAACCCAGGGTCTGGGTTGTTATATGATCTAGGTTCGCATTTGGTAGACCATGTTCTTTATATTTTTGGTGAGCCGGAAAGTATCGCTTCTGATATACAAGTGCAACGAGACGGTGGACTTGCTGATGATTACTTCAATATTAAATTTACCTATAGCAGTGGCTTGGTGGCAGAGGTAAGCGCAGGTATGTTGGTAGGCAACAAGACCAGTCACTTGTATTACGAAGGTTCTAAAGGTAGTTTTTTAGTGAAAGATCTCGACAACCAAGAGGCTGCCCTGAAGAAAGGCTTAAGGCCTACTGATAATGAATGGGAAGAGGAAACGCCTTACCAAAACGGTATTTTTGAGAATAGGGTAACGGGGCAAATTTCTCACATTGAACTTGATAAAGGCGATTATCGTCTGTTTTGGGAAAATTTGGCCAGTGCCATAGCTACAAAGTCTGAACTGCTGGTCAAGCCTCAAGAAGCTGCATTGGTAATAAAATACCTAGAGAAGGCAAGGCAAAATTAATTCCAGCCTTCTCTGTCTATGTCTAATATGGAAGGGTCGTTTGAGCGTCTGTCTTTGGTCTCCCTTCCAAATTCAACATGGTTGCCTTCTCTTGTGTCATATACAGTAGTATGTCGCCTCAGCCCCTTTACATTTGAACGGTCAATGATGGTGTCTTCTCCTTTACCTCCATAGATATTGACGAAAGGGCTTCTTGAAGCTTCGCCTGTAACCAAAAAGTAATCATCGCCCTCTAAACCATGAAGACAAATAGTTTTGGTTATTTTGTTGTCAAAGGTGCGGTGAAAGAAAACTTCTGATGAATCCGCATTGGTAATAATTACCTCGGTATGTTTGTGGTCGATTCTATTTACATAGAACCTTTCTTCTTTGTCCGTGCCTATAAGCGTTACCTCTTTGTTTAGCTGTATATAAAATTCTTCAGCAGCCTCTACCAAAAACTCCCTTCTATTTTTTAGTTTCTCAATAGTCGCTTCCCCTTCATGTTTAAATACCTCCGGTGGCCACTGTTTAATGGCATGTTCAATTGCTTCATCTGTAAGGTTTTCCTGTAAATCTTTCGCTATTTCTATCCAATCCTCCTTTACCAGGGAAGACAGTAAAAGATTGTCCGTGTACTTTGAGTTGATCATCATGTTCTTGATACTGCCATAGTGGTGTTCGAAAGAATGCAGTTTAGGCATGATGAACCACCTGCTAGCTATATAAGTAAGCAATCCGTCATTAAACCTGTAAAAGACAATGTCCCGGTCACGCGGAATAGGTTTGTAAATTCTTTTGTCGTCCTGACGGTATTCAGCCCACCGCCATTGGTTTCTGTGCCTGTCCCAATCACCGATCCACACATCAAAAAGCCGGGCCCGGGCAAAGGCTTTTTCATCTACTACGACATCTTGCTTTTTGTATCTTCTTTTTAAGAATTTGGTAGTTTTGACCAACTTGTCTGCATTCCCAAAAAATGAGGTGCCTGCCCAATGTTTGTTGGGAAATTCTTCAAACATCATTACCCGGTTGGCTACCAAATCCGCAAACTCGCCAAATCTTTCATCGTAGGGTACATAAAAAAGTTTTGGATTGGCATGAAGGATACCTGCTGCATCCGCTAAGGGAGGTACTACCAAAGCAGCGTATGGATTCATAGCAGAAGCTTGGTCTCTTAAGAAAAACTTTACCAGACCCAACCTATAGTTCTCAGGAACTACATATACTTGGTCTTTGTCCACACTTCTCAATACATATTGCCGTTTATTTTTGTCCTTCAGCCGGATATTCATAGTCTGTTGCCCGCCACCTCTTTTGACAGCATATAAGGAATCGCCCATTTCTCCTATATCAAAAACAGGCATTTTTACAGGTTCTGCCCAAAGAGGCCTATAGTGTTTTCCGAAGAAAAGGTTATGTAAGCCTCCTCTTTTGTAATGAGGGCCTGCGGCTACAGTAATGCTGTCTGGGGTATATACATCTGAGGTGTCTGATATTGCTAGTTGCTTGGGCAAGCTTTCATAATGCTCACATCCCTTTAGTGAAGTATAAAAAGGGAGTAGGAGCAAAATAAGTATTAAAGTGCGTTTTTGGGATAACTTCATTCCTCTTTCCATCCGGTACTATAAAATAACTGTGTGAAAAAGATGATTGTTCCGAAAAGGTTGACAGCTGAGGGGGGGCAAAAAATTATAAAAGAGTCAATAACATACTATAAACCATTTAGGTTAATTGTGAAAGATCAATGTAGTGGAAGGATGAAAACGAGGAGCTTTATTTTATTCAGGTTCGCCATTTTATCAGCATTTGCTTTTATAATGGCAGGTTGGCAGGTACTACATCCGGAAGATGATTCCGGTTTTGAGAAAGACAGAATGCCCTCCTTTACATACACAACTTTAGAAGGAGAAGAGTTTTCGAAAAGAGACCTTAAAGAAGGGAAGCGTTACATGATTGTTTATTTTAACCCGTTTTGCGATATATGCCTTGATGAAACTCAGGAAATTATAGAGAACCGCCATTTACTGGACAATGTACAGGTTATAATGGTAAGTCCTAATGAAAAAAAAGATGTTAATGCTTTTGTAAACAGTTTTAAGCTAGATAAATATGAAGAAATAACGGTACTTCATGATTCTAAAGATGTTTTTTACAAAGACTTTGGGGCAACGGGTTATCCTAATGTCTTTCTTTTTAATGAAAAGAAGGAAATGTTAATGTTTTTTGATTCAGGAGTCCATGTAAATGAGGTAATGGAAATTTATGACCAACAGATATTTTCCAGCAAGCAAGGTTCAAAAGAGAAAAGCTAAATTTAAAAAAAGCAAAAGGCGTGGTTAGTCTGCGCCTTTTTTATTCATGATGGTATTTTTCTCCTCTTAATATGGTAAAACCTCTATAAAGCTGCTCTGTCAGGAAAAGGCGGACCATCTGATGTGAAAAAGTCATTCTTGATAAGCAGATTTTTTCCTGTGCCCGCTGATATATTTCCTCTGAAAACCCAAAAGGCCCTCCAATGATCAATACCAGGTTGGCTGTACTCATATTCATCTTCTTTTGTAAATACTTTGAAAAACCTACAGAGGTAAACTCCTTGCCCTTTTCATCTAGCAGTACAACTTGGTCGTTATGCTCAATCTTTTGGAGAAGCATTTTCCCTTCCGCCTCCTTTAGTTGCTCAGGTGTCGTTTTTTTACCTTGTTTGACATCTGGCAGTTCTATAAGCTCTACCTGAATGTAGTGTTTAAGCCTGTTTAGGTATTTTTTAACTCCTTCTTTTAAATACGCTTCATCCGTTTTGCCTATGGTAAGGATTTTAATCTTCATATACGGTTTGTTCGGGTTTGGGCAAAAATAAGAAAAAATTGCCGTTGGGGGAGAAGGGGGGCTTGTGTGTGACCCCTTCAAGGGATTTTAACCACTTGGAGGGGGATTTTGACGGTATTTTTTTAACACAATATTTCACTCATAACTTAGCCATGCCGATAAAAAATCGGCACTACATTTATACCAGACCTGACGATTAGATTGCTTCGTCGTTCCTCCTATTATAATACCTCTCTGCAAAACTTCAAACAGATGCCGGAACGGGTCCGGCAACGTAATATTTATTCTTTTACAGTAAAAGGCAGATAAAATATTGGTTCATTATCAATGAAATAAACTGAATTGGTTGGTTATGCTACTGCTTTTTGCTCTATAAATGCAGGTGTTTTTACATGCACTGGAGAGCGTAGTTCAGCTTCTGCTACATCTACTACTTTTGCCAGTTGCTTTTCTATTTGCTCTAGTTTGGCTTCTTCGCCGTAAGCTTTAATGACCATTTCGTGCAAGCCTTGCTCTAACGCATCTTCGGCCAGTTCCATAAAGGTGATAGTAAAGCCACGACGTTCCAGTACCAATGCTACACGGATCATGATGCCTGGTCTTGGGTCTACAAGTAGTCTGAAAGTATGTCTGTTATCCATGTTTTATAAATATATTCTTTTAACTCGTTTATCTCTTTTAGATACTAGGTACTGCCTTCCGGCATTTCCATTTGACAGTCCGGCGGGGTAATGATCATATGTTTGGCCGATTTGCCTGCTGGGACAAATGGGTATACATTATCTTCTTTTACTACTTCCGCATGAATGAGGCAAGGGCCTTCATTGTAGTTAAATGCTTCTGTAAGTACTTTGCTTACATTGGATGGCGTGTCGATGTGGAATGCTTTTATCCCATACGATTCTGCTAGTTTTATAAAATCGGGATTGCCTACCAGGTCTATTCCTGAATACCGTTTGTCGAGAAATAGCTCTTGCCATTGCCTTACCATGCCTAGGTTCTTGTTGTCAATAACCAATATTTTTACCGGTAATTGATGGATGGCTGCGGTAGAAAGTTCGCAAAGGGTCATTTGGAAGCCACCATCACCAACCACGGCAATGACCATGTCGTCAGGTTTGCCTAGTTGCGCCCCTATAGCTGATGGGAAACCAAAACCCATCGTGCCTGCCCCTCCTGAAGATACCCATTTTTCAGGGGTATCTGTTTTGTAGAACTGCGCTGCCCACATTTGGTGCTGGCCAACGTCGGTGGTGACAATGGCTTTCCCTTGGGTTAATTTATAAGCTTCGTCTAGCACATGTTGCGCTCTCAGTTCCTTGTCTTTAGGGTAGCACAGTGGATATTCTTCCTTCAATGAGTCCAGTCTAGATATCCAAGAGCTGGTATTCAATGGTTGGATGTGCTTTAATAGTTCCTGAAGCACTACTTTGGCATCTCCAATGACATAGGCGTCAGGTTTGACAATTTTTCCGATCTCAGCCGGGTCAATATCTATATGGAGTTTTTTTGCGTCCGGGCAAAATTCCTTGTTGTTGCCATTGATCCTGTCGTCCCACCGGCTGCCGATGGACATGATCAGGTCACATTCTTGAATGGCAAAGTTTGCATAAGCGGTTCCGTACATACCGGCCATTCCCAAGGATAGCGGGTGAGTTTCCGGAAAAGCTCCTTTGCCAAGCAATGTATTGGTAACGGGTGCTTGGAGTGTTTCAGCCAAAGCTTTTACTTCTTCAGAAGCTTCTGCTATCAATGCGCCATGGCCAACCAGTAACAAGGGTCTTTTGGCTTCATTGAGCAGTTTTGCCATTTGTTGTATATGGTCAGGATTAGGCGTTCCTGGTACTTTATAAGCGTTGCTTTTATAGGACTCTTCTGTGTTGCCGGTAAAGTTGGCAGAAGTTATATCTTTAGGCAAGTCTATCAGGACTGGGCCAGGTCTTCCCGAGTTGGTTAAGTAGAATGCTTCTTTTACTACAGCGGGAATGTCGTTCGTTTTTTTCACTAGGTAATTATATTTTACCAGTGGCATGGTAGAACCAAAAATATCTGCCTCTTGAAAGGCGTCCATACCCAAAAGAGGGGAGATGGTTTGGCCGGTCAGCACGATCATAGGCACAGAGTCCATTTGTGCAGTCATGATTCCTGTAATGGTATTTGTTGCACCAGGGCCGCTGGTAACCAATACGACGCCAGGTTTTCCTGTTACCCGGGCATAGCCGTCTGCCATATGTGAGGCGCCTTGCTCATGCCTGGTGAGAATCAGCTTGATCTTGGAATCATATAAGGCATCGAAAATAGGTAATGCAGCTCCGCCTGAGTAACCAAAGATGTATTCAACACCCATGTCTTCAAGGCAACTGATTAAAATTTGTGCTCCGTTTTGCTTGCCGTTCATGCTTTATTTTCCTGAATTAATGACCTAAAGGTACTTTTTATTATGGATTAGGATTGTTTTAATTGTTTCGTTATTACGCATTCTGTGTTTATTGTGATGGTTTTAACGTGTTGTAATACAGTTTATTGTGAATTTTTTATTTACGATTTTAAAGGTATTTTTAAATATTTTTATAATTACGGTTTCTAAAGAGATTTTATGGTTTAAAATTCGTTTATTTGTGTGTCCGATTAAAGCTAGGAATAAATTTTTGTTACGATGTCAAGGCAAAATTCTCATAATCTATATGATTTGATTCAATCTATGTCAAGGAGCGAAAAACGCTACTTTAGGCTGCATAACTCTGTGTCTGGGGGTAATGACAATAAGATTATGATGCGCCTTTTTGATGAAATAAATGCCTGTCGTGGTAAGTATGATGAGAAAGCGGTAGTCGAAAAAGTTAAAGGTCTTAAGCCAGAGCAGGTTTCTAACATGAAGGCTTATTTGTACAACCGTATATTACAGGCCATGCGCCAGTTTAACGCATGCCGCATTTTAGATATTCAAATCAGAGAACAAATAGATTATGCTCAGTTGCTTTTTGAGCGGAGGTTGTATGCGCAAGGGCTTAACTGTTTGAGAAAAGCCCGAAAATTGGCCGCTACACACGATAATCCTGAGCAGCAACTGGAAATTATCAAACTGGAGAAAAGTGTTTTGATGAATACCATTGACCATGACACAGAAGCCAAGGTGGATGGGCTTATAAGTGAGGTGCGGGAGCTGATGAAAAAAATCAACAATATCTCCATGTTCTCCAACCTTTCTATAAAGTTAAACTCGCTATATACCCGAACGGGTTATATCAAAGACGAGGAAGACTATTTGAAGGTAAAGGCTTTTTTTGAGAACAGTTTGGCGCAAGCTAACCAGGTGTCGATGGGGGTGACAGAATATCTTCACCTTTACCGCTTATATGCAGGATATTACTTTTTTGTCCAAGATTTTGAAAATGGGTATCAATATGCCTGCAAACTTGCTTCTCTTTATCAAAAACAACAGTCATTGCGTGTGTCAGATACAGAGGGATACATTAAAGCTATCAATAATTTGCTTATTGCTCAGTTTAAGCTAAATAAATATGATGAATTTGTAGAGACTAATAAAATTTTGCAGTCGGTGGCGGATGATAAAAGCTTGAACATCAACGAAAGTACGAGAATTCGCTTGCTGAAGTATTATTACATGCATGAGATCAATAGGTTTTTTATGGATGGTAACTTTTCTATAGGCATCGAGGCGATTTTAGAAGATAACAATGAATTGCTTCAGCTTTTAGATTCCTTGGACCACCATTCTGGACTGATTTTAAGCTATAAGATCGCTTGCTTGTATTTTGGTGCTGGTGATTTCCATAAATCTCTTAAGTGGATTAACCGGCTTATCAATACACCTCACGACGAGGTTAGAGAAGACTTGCATTCTTTTTCCAGAATTATTCACCTTGTTTGTCATTATGAATTGGGTAACCGGGATCTAATTAGGTATTATGTTATTTCGACTTACCGCTACCTACTTAAGAAAAAGAACTTGCAGCAGTTTCAGCGTTACATTCTTTCTTTCTTAAAAGAGTTGACTCATGAAATTGAAGATAATCAACTTATTGAGAAGTTTCGTTTATTGAAAAGCAGATTATTGCCATTGGCGGATAATCCCTATGAAAAGCGGGCTTTTATTTATTTCGATATTATATCATGGCTGGAAAGTAAAATAGAAAAGAAAACGGTGGAAGAAATAATTGCCCAAAAAGCCAAGCTTCGCATGCGCAAGTGTTAGTTATTTAATAGTATAGCTTATTGCGAATGATACGATCAAAAACTGGTCACTTCTGTTGTTGCCTCTGAAATTTCCTTCGTCTGTGAGGCCAGGGATGTATGGGTAGCCATTTTCATCTACAGAAATGCCTCCGTAATTTTCTTCTATATATTGCATAAGCGCTTGGTCTTTTAACGCCGCTTCTTGCGAACGGTCGGTCAAAAAAGCTGCCAGTGGTTCATTGTGTTCATGAAGGTCTCCTCTATTGGGATAGACTCCCCCAACATCATCCAAATAATTGGTAGAGGTGAAGCGGTAGGCTATCTCAAACGCAAGGTTTATTTTCGGTGAAATATTATAACTGACTCCTGCGCCTATAATGCCTGCAATTGCCGTTCTCGAATATCTGGATGGATAGCCTTCTATCCCTTGTCCTTCTGTTCCTAAAGGCTGTAGCTGGACATTTGCTCCTTTGTACTTGGTGGTTGGATTGAAGTAGAAAACACCTATGCCGGCTTGGAGGTAGGGCGACAGCTTACGGTTGTACCGGTCTGTTAAATATACTTCTCCTGTCAGTGACAGTTCAGGTAAAACTGTTGTGAAGCTCAAGTTTCTGATTCTGTCTTCGATGTTTCTGCTGTGGGCATCATTTCCTTGAAGGCGGGTATAGAGCAAAGAAGTCCTGAGTGCAAGGTGCTTGTTGGCATTGTAGCGCAAAAAGATACCCCAGGCGGAATGTATGCCTGGTGAAAACAGACGTTGGTTCAAGTCTCCAAAATATTTTGATAGCCCAACAGTGCCTCCAATTTCTAAAATGGCCTTTTGCGCGTTTTGTGTGTAGGCGTTTTTAGGCAAAACTATTGAGCAGGCGATAACACCGATAAACAGCCAAATCTTTAGTCCATTCATATTTTTTTCCTACCGGTTGATGTTGAACAGGTTCGGTAGGGTATAGGTAAACTTGAAATGCCCCCATTCTGTTTAAAGGTTCAATAAAAATTATTTGTTGATTTGCCAGCCTGATCTGCTTTTATAAAGGTGTTATGGTTGATAGGCACTTTGGGGAATTGAGGGAGAAACTGTTGGGTGGTGCTGTCAAAAGGTGGAAGTTGAAAGTTGAAGCCCCCTGGAAAGTTTTGGGCGGAAACGGTTAGATGTATAAAAAAGAGAATTGGAAAGATTAAGTGTTTCATCATGGATTAAAACGGTTTGATGGTTGTGTAGGGGATTGGCCTTGATATAAACTAGGTCTTTGTTTTTACGGTTTATGTTTTTTTAAGGTTTAGTTTCTGTTATTCAATGATCTCTAATTCGACCCTCCTGTTTAAAGCTTGATTTTCCGGCGTATTGTTTTCAGCCAAAGGTTCAGAAGACCCTTTTCCTTCTATGAGAATTCTTTTGTTTGATACTCCTTGATTGCTTAGGTATTTTTGAACTTCTTGGGCGCGCTTTTCCGAGAGCTTGAGGTTGGCATCACGGCTGCCTGTGTTCTCTGTATGCCCGGTAAGTTTTATTTTTATGTCAGGATGCTCCAAGAGGAAACTGGCTAAACTGTCCAGTGTGTAATAGGAACTCTGCTTAAGGTTTGCTGAAGATTGATCAAAAAGGACATTTTTCAGAACTGTTTTTTCCACTGGCCTTAGCCTTATTTCCAGTACTTGGTCTTTCATTTCGTGATAAGTATACTGGTTGGTGTATGGCTGGTAGCCTCGCAAATATATAGACAAAGATATTTGGAACGGGTTTAAGGTGGCAAGTTGAAAATTTCCGTTCAAAGGGTCAGACCATGTATAGCCTTTGGTGCTTGTGTTTAATGTATAGTTTACCAAAGCTTTTAGAGGTTGCTCGGTAGCATGGTCAATAATTTTGCCAGTAATTAGGTGGATTTGTTTTTCGTCAAACTTATATTTTAGATTATGGGTAAAGGATATATCGTCTAAAAGCACCCCGTGTGTTGGATTTCCTGTCTTTCCGTAAACATAGAAACTGATGGTGGTTTCTTCGAGCTGTGCTGTATAGGTTAGTTCTTCGTAAGCAAACCCATGTTCAATTGTTTCTTTATTTACCAGTTTTTCAAAGACTTCCCTTCCATTTATAAGTACCCGAAACCAGCGGTCGTGGTTCAAGTTTCCTCTACGCCCAATGGCAAATCTTAATTTGTAGCTTTCTCCAGGATGAGTACTTACGGTTTGGCTGAAGTTGCTTTCGTGGTCTACCTCAGCAAAAAAAGAGCCTTCTGGAGCTTGCTCAATACCATATTTGTCATAATCTGCAGAAATATCAAAAACATAGCCCGTGGGTAGGCCAGGTGGCCTCCAGTTGCTCCAATGCTGAGCGCCGTTCTCAAAACTGCCGTTTTGGATAAGGCTTTCTGCATAGGCTGGCGTCAATGCAAGGATCAGTATGGCTAATATTTTCAGCATACTTGTAAAGATAAAGAAATTGGCCTGAATTTTGATAAGTGCATTGCTGGTTTATCCATGTGCGGAAACTTTGGAAGTTATAAAAATGTATGCTTTTTTAAAAAAAAATAGCTGTTGTTTTTCTTTTCATATGTTTAGATGCGTTTAAGACTTTTGAAAGATTTTGCTATTTTATTTAATAATACATATGGTAAGGTTGAATTGTACTTTATTTATTTATTAAGGTAATTTATTAGGTTGTTTTACTTTATTAATTGTATTATTTGTGATATTAAAGGTTAAAGGCTTATGTTTGTAAAAAATTAGATTATATATGGAACTGTTTGAGAGTAAAAAGACAAAAGGCATAAAAAGCCACATTGCCAATTTGGTAGCTATTGCTAAATCTGATGGAAAGTTTTCGGTAGGGGAAAAGAAGTTGGTTTTTCAGATAGGAGAGCGCAATGGTATTACTAAAGAGAAGGTGAAAAAAATTATTAAAAGTGATAAGCCTATAAAATTTAAAGTTCCAGACAATGACTCTGCCAGATTTGACAGAGTGTATGATCTTGTAGAAATGCTTTTGGCTGACGGGATCAATGAAGATGATGAGGTTCAGGCAGTAATCGATATTACCGAAAAACTTGGGTTTAGAAAAGCAATTTCCGGTGTGTTAGTAAATAAAATAATCAGGGGAGTAGACGATCCTGAAAAAACTAAAGCAGACGTAAAGGAAGAATGTGCTAATTTCTTAACTTATTGATCATGTGATCTGTATATAATTTTTTGAAAGGGCGGAAGCCCTTTTTTTATTGACCAGTAGGTGTTTTCAAATGTTTTTGTAAATTTATTTAATTTGAACCATTACATATTAAACACTAATGAGCCTTGAGTTAGATAATAATAAGCTTGTCAAGAAAATCAGGAAAGCTGTTTGGAGTGCGGCTAAGGATTTTTCAATGTTCGAGCCGGGAGATAAAGTAATGGTTTGTCTGTCTGGTGGCAAAGATAGTTACACTATGTTGGATATGCTGTTGCATATTCAGCAGGGGTATGACTTTGGAATTGTGGCTGTAAATTTAGATCAAAAGCAACCTGGGTTTCCGGAACATGTGCTTCCCAATTACCTAGAGTCTTTGGGAGTGGACTTTAAAATCGTAGAAAAAGATACTTATAGTATAGTCAAAGAAAAGGTGCCAGAGGGAAAGACCATGTGCAGTTTATGCAGTAGGTTGAGAAGGGGTAACCTGTATGCGGCTGCAAAAGAATTGGGGGCAACAAAAATAGCGCTCGGTCATCATCAGGAGGATATCATAGAGACGTTTTTTTTAAACCTGTTTTTCAGTGGAAAGCTTGAGGCCATGCCTCCCAAGTATGAGACCGATAACGGTGAGCATGTCGTTATAAGACCTTTGGCTTATTGTAAAGAAAAAGATATCCAAGCCTATGCGGATATCAGGCAATTCCCTATTATCCCATGTACGCTGTGCGGTTCTCAGCAAAATATGCAGCGCAAGATCATTAAACAGATGCTTGAAAACTGGGAGCAACAGTATCCTGACAGGAAAAAAATAATTATGAATGCACTGTCTAATATTTCACCTTCTCACCTGCTTGATCAAGAGCTATATGATTTTAAAAATCTTAGCCCTTTAGTCAGGAAAGATGATGCTAAATTAAGCTTGGACGATATGATATAAGCCAGGAGGTATCCCTCGTGCTGCTTAAAACCTGTATTTGTTTTTTGACGACTTTTTCTCAATAAAATAGTCGATGGATAGCTTGCCACTGCCAGTAATGAGCAGTGTGGCGTAAATCAATACATAGAGTAGCGGCAGCTCTTGTTTGGCAAATGGATCTGCTGCGTGAACTACAAAAGCGGCAACCAGCATGGTAATGATCAGGGGTATAACGGCCAGTCGTGTGCCTAGACCTAGAAGGATAAATATAGAGCAAAAGAATTCTGCAAATACTGTCAGGATTAATGAAACAGCAGGGCCAACGCCCAATGGATCCGCAAAAGTAAAATCACCCTCCAAAACCTTTATAAATTTTGGTGCGCCATGGGTAAGCATGAAAGCAGAAGCGGTAACCCTGAAAAACAATAGCCACAGGTGAAAAACTGTTTGATTATATGCAGTGCTAAAAATACTTCTCATCTATCCGTATGTTAATTGTTTTAAGTGGTTATTTGATAATGTGTCCGGTGAATTGGGCTGTGTTGCCTAATATCCTTCCACCACGACGGTAGCCTAAGCTACAGGCTTCATAAGTAAAGAACAAACCTGCCTGATAATAGTTTCCATGACTATCTTTAGGAAATTCGGTATATTCTTGATAGATTTTGTCATAAAAATCATATTCGCCAGCAAGTTCTTCTGTTACAAGCCCTCTTTCATTTAAAATTTTTACATTGGCACCTTCGCGGCCAAACATTACCTTTTCTACCTGTTGCTTAAAGTTTAGTTTGCGATCTCTAGTTTCCAATAATAAAGGATGATGCGGGAAGAGATCCCAAAGGACTTTCAGTATACCTTTTGACTGAAATAGAATGGTGTATGCCGGATTTACTATTACTGCCAGATCGTTTTCAGTAATGCTTGTGAGTATTTTTGCCAAGTCCGGTTCTTCTAAACCTATATATTCCCAAGGAACAAGTTTAAAACAGAAGTCGTATCGGTAGTATTCACCAGCGTTATTTTCAATGAAAATACCTTCTTCGGGTGAAAATTCCACTTGGTGGATATAATGGAAGTCGGCGTCAAAACCTGCTTCACGTGCAGCTTCCAATAAGACAGAGACATTGGTGTCGTCTTCAGGGCTGCCTTCTATAGTTGTAAATAGGATGGAAGGGTCTCTTTGTGGATGTCTGCCCAAGAGTCTTCTGAAGTGGTTGGTAAGGGACTCATAAAGGTTATTGAACTGCTTTGTGTCGTCCATGCCATTGGCTTTTAAATGTGCCCATTGCACAATGCCTGTTTCTGGAATTGCAGTAGGAGTGTCGGCATTAAATTCGATAAGCTTTATAGGTTGCCCATCTATGCCTCCTGCCAAATCAAAGCGTCCATACAGGTGCAGGTGGTCTTCCTCCCAACTGTGGTAAATCATCTTTTCCAGGTTGGAAGGTATTCCTAGCTGTGCATAAAGCTTTTTGTCAATGACGTACTGTGCGGCTTGCACAAACATATCATATAGTTCCTCCCCAGCTTTGTAATATGCTTCAGCTTCTTTTTCGGAAACAGTGACCATGTCATCGGTAATATAGGGCATGGTGTCTTCGCCCAGCATCCAGTTCCACTGCAAGTTTTTAAGTTGCTGGTCGGGGGCGGTAGGTAGTTTTTGAAGGTTTACCATGTTTTTAACCTCCAAACGACCTTCCAGTACTACTGTTGCCGCTTTTTCCAAAGAAACCTTTGCTTGAAGAAACAGGTCTTCTTACAGCAGAGTTTTTAAATGAGGTGTTGTTTGATTGGGCTTTTTGAAAAGTTTCCTTATTGGCATATACTCCAGGGTTAGGAGCTACAGCACCTGAACGCCCCATCATGGACCCCATGTTGCTTAGCAAAAGTAAGGTTCCAAGACCTCCAAAGCCAAATCCGCTTCTTTGTTGCCTTTGCGAGCTAGTATCAGGTTCTTGACCAGCGTTTGAAAGCTCTTGGCTCAAAGAGTCGATATTGGAGTTTGCATTTTCTTCCGCAGCCAGCTTTTTCATTTCTTCTAACGTTAGCGTTTCTGTGCGCCCGTCCAGATATGTTACATGGGCCATAGATTTGCCATCTGCGGATACCTCCTCGTCCATGATCTTGAACTCGCCCGGCTCTATTTCTTGTATGTAGGAGCGAATTCCTTTGGTATAAACTGTTTCGTACTCTTGTGAAGAACTGCCGCAAGACTGCATGAAGCCTCCACTGGCGATCACGCTAAGGGATATACTGCCGGCAATGGAAATGTCTCTTACTTTTTTTATAAATGTGTTTTTTCTCTTTATTGGCATGTCTGTAGGGGCAAAAGTTTAATTAGTAACAAATATATAAAAATATTTGACTTCTATAAATTCATTTTTTTGCATTAAATATTATAAAAAACACCATCTTTATTTTGCTAATGTTTAATAGCTAGTAGTTTAAGTATTAATAAAGTTGATATCTAAACTTGCCTTTAGAAGCGATCGTTAGTATACTACCTGGTTAATGTTAATATGATGTTTCAAGCTTTGATACATTGTTTATATTTTTACACGAAAGTTTTCAGGTTTATTGTGGGTGGAGTGCTTTTGTTTGACAATCGGTGCTTGTTAATTGTAATGTTGTGAGAAGATATAGTCGGAAAAGGGTTACTGTTATTCTTTTATATGCTATTATATGTGTGCTAGGTGTTGCTTGTGGCCCTGGTAGGCAAGAGTCAGAGGTTTTTCTTGAAAGTTCCTTGGTGACAGACACCATACCTTCAGCCTCTGGAATGGCTTATGTAAACGATACTGTTTATGTGGTAGGAGACGACTCTCCATTCTTATTTTTGCTTTCTCCCGATTTTACACCTATCGGAAAGCACCTGCTTCTGCAAGGCTATCCTGACAAGTTGCGGATACCTAAAAAAATTAAGCCCGACTTTGAATGTATTGCTGAATGGAGTCGAGATGGTCAGACTTCGTTATTGGTATTTGGATCCGGCTCTAAAGCAGAAACAAGGGATTCTTTGGCAGTTGTGCATTTGTCCCACCTTGACAATCCTGAGACATATTCGTTAACCAAGTTTTATGAATATCTTTTAGATGATATTGGTGAGGGACGGGACATGCTCAATATTGAAGGGGCAGTTGTGCATAATGATAGTTTGCATTTATTTAACCGTGCCAATAACCAAATTTATATTTTCGAGATGGAAAGTTTTTATGCTTTTCTTCAAGGAACTGATACTGTTGTTGACATTCATACCGTTCAGGTGACATTGCCAGAGGTCAGGGGCGTACAGGCTGGATTTTCGGGCGCGGCAGTTATTCCAGAAATCGATTATATTTTATTTTCAGCCTCTTTGGAAGCTGCTGATGACTGGATTGCCGATGGAGCTGTTTTAGGCAGTTATGTAGGCATGTTGAATGCCCAAAAACCTGAGGAGGTTATAAGTTTATCGCCTGTAACAGATAAAGATGGCCGGATATACTATGATAAAGTCGAGTCATTGGCTTTTCATGACTACCTAGATACAGGCGATGGGAAAGTGCTTGCCGTCGTTGACAATGACGATGGTACCTCGAAATTTTTGGAGTTATTGATCAAAGAAGGCTTTTTAAATAAGTAATTTGTTAATGGTTACCTGACTTGGATAGTCTGTCCATCAAACTCTACTGTATCGCCACTTCTTAACTTCTTTCTTTTTTGGGTTTCTACCTGCCCATTGACTAAAACTTCGCCGTCTGTGATTAGGACATTGGCTTCACCGCCTGTCCCTACTAAATTTGTAATTTTTAGGAGTTTGTTAAGTTCTATATACTCGTGGGTATTCAGTTCAAATTGCATCTGTTTTTTGGTGTTTTTAATTACCCTAAGCTTGAGCGATTGCAGCAAACTTTTCTTATTTTAAACCTGAAATATGCATTAGAACTTTCTATTGCGTGGCAAAATAACTTCAAATCAGACGCTTCACTCGCATTTGGTTTTTTCATAGAGCCACTATGCTTTGCAAACCAAATACGTTGATTTTTTGTTCTTTTGCCCCTCATAACGAAATCTAATGCATAATCCAGGTTAAAGCAAAATTAATCAATAAATTTAGCATTATAAGTTTAAAGTAGTGTTAATTTTTCAAACACAGGCTGGGGATTTTACTTAATGGGTTAAGGGGCTTTCTCTCAGACGAAATCTATTGTATAACTTAGGTTAAAGTATCTTTTAATTTGCTGAGTGCCTGCTTTACTTTATTGCTAAGGGAATATGGGTTGAAAAGTCTGTGGGTTTGTATTTTGTCGTTTTCGACCACATATATAGTTCGCTCATCCTTGCTTAGTGCGTCTTTGGGAGCATTGGTGAAATACTGCCCACTCCAATGAGAAATTTTGTTATTACCCATTTTTTTTGAATAATCTTGTTGGTCTTTGGTCATGCTCTTAGGGGTAATGTACCAGTCTAAGTGCAGAGCTTCGTAGGGAGCATAAAGTCTTACTCCTGTTAATAAACGGGTATATGTCTTTTCCGCTCTTAACATTCCAAAGGTTGTGTCTATTTTAGCAGGTTGGAAATAAACTGTTTTCCCGAAAATTATTTCTTGGGAAGGTTCTTTGTGCCAAAACTGGTCTACATGCCTTTTCCAGACGAATTCTCTTGCAGGATACTCTTCAGGAATATCAATAATCTTTAACATAGGCCCTACAATGTTGACTTCCGGGTAATTGTCTAAGAAATAACGGCAAATTTTGAAGAAGTCTTTATTTACCCCTTTCAAGCTTATGTCAGGGTCTGTTACGACATAATATTTACACTGTCTTCTTTTGTTTTCTGGATCTATAAACTTGCTTACCGAGTTTAAGTCATTGGCATGTTCAAGTTTTTGGTTGTAAAAAATTTTTGTGCCTCGGTCTTTAAGTGTTTGGTAATAGTCCAGCAGTGGCTGGTAGTCAGAGGTATTGTCTATGATAATTAAATCGGAATAGTCAACAAAAGGTAAAAAAGACTGTATGGTTTCTTTTAATACATTTAGTCGGTTATATGAAATAATATAAATTGGGATGTTTTGCATTGGTAGATAGAATAGCCATTAAGAATGCAAATATAGAAAGATAAGCCCTATAAAAGTGCTATCCTCATAAGTCATTCTAGTTTACGAAGGCTGTTAAGTTTTTCTGAATAATAAGGAGCCGTCTCCATAGCTCAGGAAGCGGTAGTTTTCCTTCAGGGCATGGTCATATATTTTTTCCCATTGTTGTCCAACAAAAGCAGCAATTAATAAAATAAGCGTGCTTTCAGGTTGGTGGAAATTAGTGGCCAGTCCGGTAATAAACTTCCAGCGATATCCTGGGGCAATCATTATTTCTGTGCGTGCAATGAGCGTGTCAGCACCTTTGTTGTCCAAAAAGCTAATAAGTATCTCCAAAGCTTCTGCTGGCGTTATGAGGTCTATCAGGTCATAAGGATCAAACTGCCCCACTACCAAGGGGCTGTCTTCTTTATACAGTCCGAGTTTGATTTTTAGCCCAAACCAGTACAAGCTTTCAATCGTTCTTACTGAGGTGGTGCCTACTGCAATTACATCCTTGTCGAGAGATGCTTTGAGCTTTTTAAGGAAAGACTTTTCTACAACTATTTGCTCACTGTGCATTTCATGTTGGGCCAGAATTTCTGCTTTAACAGGCTTAAAAGTTCCGGCACCTACATGTAGGGTAATATAATCAATATCGATATGTTGTTTTTGTAGCTGCTCAAATATACGAGGGGTAAAGTGAAGCCCAGCCGTCGGAGCTGCTACAGAGCCATTGTGCATAGCATATACCGTCTGGTAACGTTCTTTGTCACTACTGTTGGTGTCTCTTTTGATGTATGGAGGCAAGGGGACTAGGCCCGCCAAGTGAAGCACTTCTGCAAATGTTTTGTCTGAGGGTGTCCAGCTAAATTGTACCTGATATATTCCATTTGCTTCACCAACTATTTTAGCAGTTAGTTGAATTGGATCTTGTCCGTTGGGGAGGAGCGTGGTAAATTCTGTTTCTTTACTTTTTTTGAGACGCTTGGTCATGCAGTTCCATATAACTTTATTGGTTTGCTGTAGCGCCTGATTGATTTCAGTGTTTTGATTGGCAGGTTCAAGGCAGAAGAACTCTACAGGTTTACTGCCGCTGCCTGGGAATAGTAACCTGGCTTGCACCACCTTGGTGTTATTGAAAGCTAAAAGTGCTCTTTTGGGAATATAGTTGCCAAAGTTCTGGTATATATCATCTTTTATTTCTCCTTCTTCGTAAACGAGCAGTTTTGCACAGTCCCTTTCAGGTAAAGGGAAGTATGCTATTTTCTCATCAGGAAGCTTATAAGTGTAGTCCTGAATTTGAATGTCTGAAGGATGTTTTGTTTTCGGTAAAGCCATTTGTACAAAAATATGGTAGCTGTATTCAAACTGCAAAGAAAATTATGAATCAGTCACAAATCTTTTTAGTAAGTTTATTACTTGCCTAGTAAGTTTTGTGAAGATACGCTTAAGAGTATATTGGTCGAAACATAAAAAAGACCGTATAATACACCTAGAGTTTACAGACTTTAATAATACTAATATAATATTGCATAATATTGTTATAAGGGTATGGAGTTTTTTGTAAAAGAACAATCTATAGTAAGGAAAATCTGGGGCAAATCAGATACTGTGCTTTTTATATTTGCAGGCGCAGCGGCTGAGTTTGCGCTCAATAAGGCTGTGGACTGGCTATATTTTACAGGGCGGTTGCCTAAGGATCCATTGGGGCGTCTTTTTTCTACTGTTGAATATGCTCGTAAAATAGTATTTTCAGAAAGAGAGGAGGCGCTAAAGACTATAGATATGATAGCTTCTATTCATAAAAACGTGGAGGAGAAAAGGGGAAAGGAAGTCCCCGATTGGGCTTATCGCGATGTACTATTTATGTTGATTGATTATTCGATCCGCTCATGGGAATTATTGAAGAGAAGGCTGTCTAAACAAGAAAAGGAGGAGGTTTATGCAGTGTTTTATGCTTTAGGCGATAGAATGGGAGTTCCTGGACTGCCTTCTTCTTATAATGAATGGTTGAAGGCGAGAGCAGAACACTTGGATCATGACTTGGAAAGAAGTGCCTACACAAAAGATCTTTTTAAACAATATAGAAAACACTTGGGAGGGTTTAGGTTTTGGCTGGTTTTGCATGCACAGCGGATGCTGTGTCCTGCGAAAGTGCTAGAATTGCTGAATATGGGAAGGTTCTCTGTATTAAAACCTATAGTTTTTTTATATAGACCTATTTCAGAATTTAAAATAGCCTGGTATATGAAAGTGTTACTACTGCCTGTAAAGTACAGAAAAAGGATAAAAAGGTTGGACATTGAGTAGCATGTCTTTTTAAAAACAGGCAAATAAAGTTGGCTGTGATTCTAATAATTTGAAAATATTGGGTGGCAGGAGAAAAAGACAAACAGTTGCCGTTGTACTAGCAACTGTTTGTCTCGTTGTTAAAATCCTCCAGTTCCGCCACCGGTCGTTCCACCGCCACCGGTAGCACCTCCGCCACCTGGTGGGGGTGCGGTCGTTCCTGCTGTTGTACCGCCGGCAGTTGCCGTTCCTGCCGTAGTGGTACCAGCAGCCGTTCCGCCTGTAGCTGTTCCTGTAGTGCCCGGTTGACCTGTAGTAGCTGTTCCAGTGGTTCCCGGTTGTCCTGTAGTTGCAGTACCTCCCGGCTCACCAGTAGTCGCAGTCCCCGTGGTTCCCGGTTGCCCAGTAGTAGCCGTACCTGTGGTTCCAGGTTCTCCTGTGGTAGCAGTTCCAGTCGTACCTGGTTGTCCAGTGGTTCCTGGCTGTCCCGTAGTTCCTGGCTGTCCCGTAGTTCCTGGTTCACCAGTTGTAGCGGTACCTTCTGTAGTGGTGGCTGTAGCAGCAGTAGTACCGGCAGTTGTTGCTGCTGTTCCTCCGGTAGCTGTCTGTCCAGTGGTTTGTGCGTCGTCTTGTGGGGCACAGGATACTATGTAAATTAAGCTTCCTATGCCTATGAAAGTAACAAATAGTTTCCTCATGTTTTTACTTTCTTTGAGACAACTAATTGCTTTGCTAATTGTTTTCACTTTTTTGAACAAAAATTCCTCTGGCTGATATTGGTAGTATATGAGACACAAAGGATGCTAAAGGGTAATCCTGCCTAAATATTGATCTTCGGTATTTTTATATAATATTTCTAAATTCATATTAAGGCTCTTACAAACTTCTAGAAGTGTTGCCTCGTCTACAAACAGCCAACTAAAAGGTGGGTCTTTTTTACCTTCATATTCATATTGGTAGCTAATTTCACCGTAATAATGAGCGGTAGGTTTCTTCTGATCAAAATATAGGTAGTTAATGTCGCTACTGTCGAAAAGTATTTGCCCTTCAGGGTTAAGCAAGCCCTTAAGCTTTAGTAAAAGATCTGGGAGTTTGTTTAACGTTTCGGCAATGCCTATACCATTCATTATTAATAGGATGGTGTCAAATTTTTCTCCCGAGAATGTCCAAATGTCTTCTTGGCGGATGTCTTGGACGCCCATCCTTTGCATAATATCACAGCAAGAAGGGTTTACTTCCAGTGCTGTAATTTGGAGTCCGGTATCTTCCAACTCTATGGTAAATGCACCTGCGCCAGCTCCTACGTCTAGTACCTTTCCACGGCAAAGAGACAAAGCTATGTTTTCCAATTTGGAAAAATCTTCGCGATTGCGGAAAAAGACTTCTACTGGCATTTCTTCTACCGTGCCATAGCTTGTGTGCAGCAAAAGGTTTACGTCATCTTTTTCGCCAGAAAAATAATCTAAAAGGGCTTTACCGTAAATGTTGTTTGGAACCATGGTAATATGAATATTTACAAAGGTAGAAAATCAGAAATGATTTTTTTGTCTTTTAATTTTGTTATATAAACAAGTGGGTTTTTACATTGAAGTAACTTATAGTTGTTGCTTAAAAAAAGGAGATATTTATGAGTATGAAGAATGTTGATATTCAGGCAGGAAGAACATGTTCGTTAAAGTTGGATCCTGAGTCGTCTTCAGCTATTGAGTACGGAAAAGAAGTTTCAGGCAAAGTGGTGGGGCGTGATGTAGTGGACGCTGACAAAGGTACTTTGGATGAAATGTATCCAAACCAAAATAAGTTGCCTGTAATTGTGGTTGAGGATGAAGCCGGACTCCACTGGAACGTTCCTGAAAGGGATGTTGTGAAAATAGTTTGTGGAGACGAAGAGTTGTGCTAAAATATAGTTTGCACCAAGAAAAAAGAACCATCAGAGTGGATGGTTCTTTTTTTTGTGCTTTACTTAAGGCTTAGTGCCTTGGTGTACAGCATGAATGTGGATGGGGAAAACAAACTTGAAAAAACGTGATTGGAATTTTTGTTTTTATTTAGGGGATTTTAGCAGGATTTTTTATAACTTTAGGTATACTTGGGTATTTACGTTTAAATCAAATTTATTCATGAAAAAGATTCTGTCAACTTTTGTTTTACTCCTATCTGTTCTTGTTGTAAAGGCTCAAGAGCTGCCTATCAATGATGCTACAGAGAAAGTTACCTTTATGGAAGTGGTGGATGCTACTGGGCTTAGTGCAAATGATATCTATACGACAATGAAAACCTGGGCAAAGTCAAACGGCCTAAAAATTACAGAAGATAAAGCTGATGAAAAAGAGTTTGTGACTACAGGTATACTTCCTGCTCCATATGAGCGGGCAAAAGGCCGTACAGAAGTGAGCAACGTCAATTATAAGTTTTATTTTTATGCTAAAGAAGGAAAGTACCGATTCATAGCAACAGACTTTGTGCATGAAGGTTCTGATAAAACAATGAGTGGGGGCGAGCTAGAGAATGAAGCTCCTGAATGTGGCCCATCTGTAAGTAATGGTAATTGGAACTTGATCAAAAAGAAAACAAAAAATGGCATGGATGAGCTAATCGAAGACTTGAAGAAAAAGATTAAAGTAGCTCAAAATGATCCTACAAAGAATAGTGATTGGTAACAGGGTTGTTTGTAATAAATAAGTGTAGTCCGGTCTTTTGGAAACAGAAGGCCGGATTTTTTTTGAAAATATCAGCAGGAAGAAGAAATCTTACATGGTAGGGAGCGTTAGAGAAAAGTGCAAATTGGCTTTTTCTAGTTATATTTAAACCGGATTTTATAAATACTGTATATGGCTTTCTTTTCTGCTAAACAATCCAAAGGACTTCAAATTGTTTTTTTACTGTCAGTTTTTGGATTGCTTTTGGATTGTGTGTTAAATGATCCTTTCTACTTTGGAATGGCAAGGTTTGTCATTGGGTTGTCGGTATTTCTTGTTTTTCCTATCATTCTTAAAGATGCACGCTCTGCTGTATTGGCAACAGTTTTGTATATAAGCGGTTATTTTGCTCACAAGACATTTTCAGCTTGGGGTGACTTTTGGGAGTTCCTCCTTTATATTGTCAGTTACCCTCTAGGCCTTGCTTTGATTGGGGTTGCAGTAGCTTCTCGCAATATGCGGGTTTTCCTTTTTACTGTTATTTTAGGGTGTATATTAAATGGAGCTTACCATGGAGCGCAAGATTTTTATGAGTTTCTACTGATTCAGGATATTCCTATAGGTATAATACTATCAGTAAACAACATCATATTCTTTACATTAGCTTTGGCTGGTTATTTTATAATACACAATCTGGTTTGCGTGCCCCACAAGGGACTAGGGGCTGCCCAGTATATTTCCGGGAATAGCTTTTTTTTCATATTTGGTCTATTTTATTTGTTCTTGGCAGTGCTTTCTGCAGCTTTGATTAATTACCCGTATCAATACTCTAGTTTAGGAACGTTTTTGTCAGAGGTGGTTTTTGTATGCATGTTGGCTTTGTTGATACCGGTTACGGTATTCCTTATTAAGTTGGTTCAAGACAGGCATTTTTCCTTAGAGTTGCAACCAGGATGGCTGTATTTACTCAGTTTCGTCCCCTTTGTTAACTTTGTAACTTTGACCATACTGGCACTGGAAAAGCCCGTGAAGAAGAGTAGTGTTGATGAGCAACAAATAGCGTCTAAGAAAAAGAAGGTGAACCTTTTTGTAATGGTGCTGTGCGTGTTGGCTGGTTGTGCCACAATGGTGTACTTAGGTTGGCAACAGGTAGAATCAATAGAAACCGGGTTGGATGCCGGTGACTTTTTTATGTATATACTTACCGTGTTTTATATAGCTATTCAGTTGGTAAACCTAAAAATAGCTCAGACCTCTTTTGATGGGTTTAGGAATATCATTTTGGTGGCATTCGCTTATTACCTGTTTAAAGTGATTGCCTATGATTACGATTATATGCTCTTACTGCCTTCTTTACTGTTTACCTTCATGGCTAGCTTTGTTTTTTACTCATTTTTCTGGAAAATAGCAGCCCAGGGGCAAGAGAAGCACGAGGAAGCCCATGCTGAAGTAGCTGAAGTCGATTGAAAAGGGGCAATTAGCTATTGGGGCGACTTAAGGTATAGTAGAAATAGCATGATGTAAGTCAAAATTATGCCAAGTAGTACCGTAATAATGATTTTCCAAGGCCTTGGAATAGCGGTAGTGACCCATAGCGCATAAATACCTACCGGAAAAGATATGATGAGAAGTATTGCGACGGTTAATGGATTGTTGTATCCTTTAACCTTTGCGTGTTTAGTTCTTTTTTGCATGTCTATCTGGTTTAAACCTGAAATATGCATTAGAACTTTCTATTGTGTGGCAAAATAAACTTCAAATCAGACGCTTCGCTCGCATTTGGTTTTTAACCATAGGACCACTATGTTTTGCAAAACAAATACGCTGATTATTTGTTCTTTTGCTCCTTATAACGAAATCTAATGCATAATCTAGGTTTAATTTTCCCAAAAAGCACCACTTAACCATGATACAAAAGGAAAAAGGAAGATTAGTATTGCTAGAATAATGAGAATAATGACTATAGTTGATCTTTTCATAAGCTGCTTTTTGGGTTTAAAACCTAAAGGCAGTGGAAGTGTTTGAACAAATACCTTTTTATTGAAACTGTAATGGTACATGCTGTTCTAATTGCACAAAAATAACCGAAAGCTTTGAGCTATTATATTTATCTATTACAGGAGTGTGTGGGGGGCTGATAAAAAAACGGTTCAGATAGAATGTTTAAGGGTAAAAACGAAAGGGAGCTTTACGTCTCCCTTTTTTTATTCTTCCCCAGGCCCCCATTTGTCTACACCTGGTACCCTTTGTTTATTGGATCCTGTAGTACCAGTAGGTATATTTTCATATTCGGGCTGATACGGTAAGGTTCCAGGAGTACCTTCTGGTTCGTTTTTATTAATAGACTCAGGGTTCCCAACAGGTTTTTTTATTGGTTCTCTTTCAGTTTTGTGCTTACCCTTTTTGTTTTCTTTTTTGATCTTTCCTTCTCCGACAAAGTCTCCAGCTTCCTCTGCTTCTCCTGTGCTAAGGCCTTTGTTCCAAAGTTTGTCGTCTTCTGGTCTTTTATTGCTGTCTTTGTTCATAAACCCTCCTTTGTTTACTTCATAACATAGTGAAAAAAGGATTGATTCGATAGACGGGGGCTGGACTTTTTAACTTGAACAATTCCTTTGTGACTCTGTAATGATATGGGACAAACTATTTTCTAATATGCAGTTAAAACATACCGAAGACGAGTATCTACCTTATCATATATCTTGTGCGGATGTGTGTTATGGTGATATAATTATGGCACCTAATGTGTTTTATGCGAGCTATTTACTGTGGAACTGTATTAACGGATTAGTGCAACGGCAAATTCCTCCTGCACAGCTAAATGAGTTATTAGATAGATTGCATGAAAGGATAGGTTCCCATTATAGGTCTCCTGGGAGTGTGAAATTTGGACAAGGGTTTGGAGAACTTCACGGAGAATTAAAGAATGCAGAAAAGGTTTCTAATACTTCTAGCAGCATTTACTACCAATATATTTTACAGCAATTAGAAATAGTAAAAGCAATAAACCTAAATGGTGGTGATCAATCCTGAGTGGATTACTGCCGTGTCCAGCCTTATGGGGGCATTTGTTGCTTTAGGGGCAGTGCTTGTTGCATACTTTCAGCTCAAGGGCTTGAGGAGAAGTATCAATAATGAAAGCCTTATGGTAATAATTTCTTTAGAAAATGAAGTTTCGGTCAGGAAGGTTCGAATGTCTAAAGTGTTGTTTGAATTGAAAAAATCTCATGTTATGAGTAAAGATAGAGAACTGTTGAAAGCGGAACTGAATACAACAAAGGAGGATTACCTCAATGCCCTTGATCGTTTATGTTATGTGATATTAGAAGGTTTTTTGTCTGAAAAAGATTGGAAAAAAGTGTATCATACCTACCTTAACCATGTAACGGAGTCTTTGCAGGACTTTTTTGTTAGTGGCGCTTATCCTAATATTGTCGAATTAAAGAAAAAGTGGGATGAGCAGTGAGATGAATATGGCATTTTTATTATATAAATATATGTGGCTAGATACCGTTTTATAAGGTTTTTTTATGAATAAACTTAGTTCAAAAACATACAAAAATGAATTTGTCAACCTGTTTCCAGGTGATGAAAGTGGAGATTTAAGGCCGCGCCAGACGCCTGGGGTGTTTTATAGTAAGGTTCGTCCAACACCAGTAAAAAAGCCAGAGCTAATTGCTTGGTCAGATGATTTGGCGAATGTGCTGGAAATGGAAAAGCCTTCACATGAAGATATCCAGATATTGGGAGGAAATTTAGTTACCCCGTCAATGTCTCCATATGCCGCTTGCTATGCAGGGCATCAGTTTGGGCACTGGGCAGGGCAGTTAGGGGATGGGCGCGCCATTACTTTGGGGGAGTGGGAAACAAGTAAAGGCGAGACTTATGAATTGCAGCTCAAAGGGGCTGGCCCAACTCCATATTCACGCCGTGCTGATGGACGTGCCGTATTGAGGTCTTCAGTCAGAGAATACCTGATTAGTGAGGCCATGCATTATTTAGGTGTGCCAACTACACGGGCATTGAGCTTAGTAAGTACAGGTGAACAGGTCTTGCGGGATATGTTTTACGATGGCCGTGCTGCTTATGAGCCAGGTGCAGTAGTTATGAGGGTCGCTCCGTCTTTTTTAAGGTTTGGAAACTTTGAAATGTTGGCGGCAAGAGAAGATAGAAGTCTTCTGAAAAAGCTTATAAATTTTACTATAGATAACTATTATCCGCATATCACAGGGACAGACAAGATTGCTCAGTGGTTCGGTGAGGTGGTCGAGCGTACAGCAAGCCTTATGGTTGAATGGCTGAGAGTCGGTTTTGTGCATGGGGTTATGAATACAGACAATATGTCTATTTTAGGTTTAACAATAGATTATGGCCCATATTCTTTTCTTGATAATTATGATTTAGACTTCACGCCTAATACTACCGATTTGCCGGGCCGAAGATATGCTTTTGGCAAGCAGGCTTTTGTTGGTCAATGGAATTTGGGGTGCCTTGGTGGCGCTTTGACTCCTATATGCACAGAGACAAGTGAGCTGATAAAGATTATTGAAGGATATGAAAATATCTTTTATGAGAAATTTTACCAGATGATGGGGGATAAATTAGGGCTGGATCAGGTGAAGTCTGATGACAAAGAGCTTATCCATCTTGTAGAAAAGGTACTGCAAGATATTCAGCCAGATATGACCATGTTTTACCAGTTGTTGGCGGATGTGAGTTTGGAAACAAACGATGAGGGGGCGGTGGTTAGTCATTTTGAAAGTTGCTTGTACAAACCGCTTTCCTCTGAACAATCTAGCAAGTTGACAGAATTGCTTCATCTTTATATCAAAAGAATTAAGGCGAATCAAATATCACGAGAGGAGTCTGTAAAACGAATGAGAGCAGCGAATCCGCGATTTATCTTGAGGAACTACCTGTTACACCAAGCAATTGAAGAGCTGGAAGAGGGGAAAAATGACCTTTTTCGAAAGTTAGAAAAGGCCATCAAACAGCCGTATTCTACCGAATATGATGAGTTTTTTGTGAAAAGACCTGCGTGGGCTGATGAAAAAGCTGGTTGCTCTATGCTTTCATGTAGTTCTTAATGCAGAAGAACCAATGGTTTGATGCTCTTTTGTCAAATGCTTTTATGGCCTGCAATATGTTTTTCGTTTAAAGCAATATGAGGAAAAGTGCGTTAGTGACCTTTTTGTAAAGTTTGCAAGTAGAAGATTTAATAAAAAAGGTCTAATTTTTCTTGTTCTTTTTTTATAATTTTTATTATCTTAAAAGGATTTTTCAAAGTAAATAAACCATTTCTTATATGAAAAGAATTAAAAATTTCATGGCGACAGTATTGTCGCTTGTTTTTATGGCTTCTATAGCCAATGCTCAAACAATATCAGAGCAAGTTTCTATAATTTCTGGGGAACACGAAGCGCTTCTTGCAAAAGTTAATGAAGCTAACACTGGCTCGGTATCAGATTATAAAGCATGGATTGGAGAGGTGGAAGGTCTTTTTGAAAAAGTAAAGAAAAGCCAAGTAGCTCTTGGTAAAAAATTTAGACCTGCAGAAAAGAAGAAGTTTGAGGGGGCTTTGGCTGGAATGGAGAAAAGCTATGCTAATGCTGATAAACATTTAAAAAACCTTAAAACTGAAGCAGGTAAACCAAAGCCTTCCATTGGAAAATTGAAGCAGTCAATTAAGTTCTTTGTAAGTCAGATATCTGAGGCAGAGAAGAATAATCAGCAAATATCAGGTTAGTTGAAATCTAATTTAACTTAAATTTATTATAGACAGGTCTGGATGGTTTCAGACCTGTTTTTTTTGCTGAAATGTGCAGTAGATGGCTTAAAGTCAGTCTCTTGTCTTGTGGTTATTGTTTGCTCCTCATTATGAAACCTTTGGTGGTTTCAACCCTATATGTAAGAGCACTATTTTCGAGGTTTAGCAAATAACGCATAACCCAGACCCCGGTTAAAATAAGCCTTATGCTATGTGCGTTTTTTCTACATGAAAAGCACTGTTCAATATCTCCTTATAATATGTTTGGTCTTAATGGCTCGAATGCCTGCTTTTTCTGGACAACCAGTTGATAAAGATACTAATGCTCCATATGCCCAAAAGGGAGAAGCTTCATACTATGCAAAGAAGTTTGAAGGAAGGGTAACTGCTAGTGGTACTGTTTTTAGAAATGATAAGTTCACGGCAGCGCATAAAACATTGCCTTTTGGAACAGTAGTGAAAGTTACAAACCTGAAGAATAATCGTACTGTAACTGTGAAAATCACGGATAGAGGCCCTTTTGTCAAAGGTCGTGTCATAGATCTCTCCCAAAGAGCTGCAAGAAGGTTAGGCATGCTGGAAGACGGGGTGGTAAAGGTGCTTGTGGAGGTGGAAAAGCCGGCACCAGGTTACGCTATAAGTGACTCTGGTGTAAGGAAGAAATAGTCGTTACCTATACTTGTAAAGAATACATGTGTTTTTAAGTCAAGTTTTTGATGTTTTATGTTCCTTAACTGAGGGTAGGGGGGTAGCTTTTGTTTATTTTTAATTTTTTTTGGAGTAAAAAACTAAAAATAGTAATTTCGAAGTAGTTGTGTGTCCGATGTGTAAGGGTTAAACCTGAAATATGCATTAGAACTTTCTATTGCGTGGCAAAACAACTTCAAATCAGACGCTTCGCTCGCATTTGGTTTTTAACCAAACCACTATGCTTTGCAAACCAAATACGCTGATTTTTTGTTTTTTTGCCCCTCATAACGAAATCTAAAGCATAATCCAGGTTAAACATTTACTTGTTTTACCTTCTTCTCGTTTTTCCATATCTTATAAAAACGCTCTTAATAACCTCAAAATTTTATGTGTATGAAAAGGATTTTTACATTCTTGTTCTTATTAATACTTGCCAAAAGCTTATATGCCCAGGCTCCTGAAAAGATGAATTATCAAGCGGTTATAAGGGATGGTGATGGTGATTTGATTGCGGAAAAGGAGGTTGGAGTGCGTATAAGAATTCTCAAAGACTCAGAATTCGGGGGTGCTGTTTTTGTTGAAACCCATACAGTTCAAACCAATGCCAATGGATTAGTTTCTTTGCATATAGGGGATGGTGAGGCTGTGGAAGGTACGCTGGCAGATATTGAGTGGGCTGAAGGTGTGTATTTTATCCAGACAGAAACTGATCCTAATGGCGGAACTAATTATAGCATTACCGGAACAAGCCAACTGCTGAGCGTGCCTTATGCCCTTTATTCAAAGAAAAGCGGCGATAGCTTATTTGTTGAAAAGGGAGATGTTATCTATTCAAATAGAAAAGTTGGTATAGGTATGAATGAGCCGGAAGAGCAATTGCATGTGGACGGCAATGTTAAATCTAATGGGAGTATATCGGCTAGTGATGAGGTCAAGGCAGGTCGTTTAATTATAAACCCTGATCGGAGCGAGGGTAACTCTTTTATTGTTTTTGGAAGCGAAGACCATACAGAAGCTCCTAGGATGTTTTTTAGTGAAAGTACTCAACGTTTATATTTTGAGGATATGGAAGGAGTGAAAGTTTCAAGCGATCTTGATATTGAGGGGGATGTTCAAGCGACAGGTGATATACATGCCAGAGGTTTTAAGGTAGAAGGTGAACTTGAGGCAGAAGGGAATGTCAACTCAGGGAATAATCTTATAGCTCATAGAAAGGTTAAAGCTGGAGTAAGTGTCTCCGGAGAGCATTTTTATGTTAACCCTAAAGGGAATGGCCAATTTTCTCATGTGGTTTTCCGTAGTGACACAAGTATGGACAGTCCCCGGATGTTCCATAGCTCGATGGATGATAGGATACATTTTAGAGATATAAGCGGAATACGCCTACAAGGTGGGCTTGATGTTGATGAAGGTGGTGTAAGTGGTGAAGGTGATTTTACGACAACAGGACACTTGTTCATAAATACAGATGCTTCTTCAAATATTGGATATGTTATTTTCAGGGGTACCACACCTATTAACAATCCAAGAATGTTTTATAGGGAAGACCATGATCGTTTGGCATTTTCTGGAGCAGGTGAGGTAGCTGTGGATGGTGATTTTCTGGCTACAGGAACAAAAAACTTTATACAGGACCACCCCAGTGACCCTTCTAAGCAAATCAGATATACCGCACTGGAAGCTGGTGAAGCTGGCACCTACTGGCGTGGGTCAGCCAGGACGGAAAACGGTCGTGTGGAAATAGACCTCCCTGAACATTTTGGCTTGGTTACCAGTGAAGAAGGGTTAACGGTAAATTTGACCCCACGGGGAGGATGGGCACCATTATATGTTGAAGAGGTTTCTTTGACAAACCTAATTATAAAATTGGATGACCGTTTTTCAGACGGAGATGTGGAGTTTGATTTTATGATTAATGGTATCCGTCTTGGATATGAGAATGTTGAAGTTATAGAAGATAAAAAGTCAATAGGAGAGGATTAGTGCTTTTCCCCTCCAAAGGTTATACCCCCTTGGAGGGAAAAAATATTATATTCATGATTAGAGTATTGCTGTCTGTTATTTTCTCAGTATTGTTTTTGGGTGGCCTGGGGTATATGGATTTTGAAGTTATTACCCCTCTTCTGCCTTTACCGGAAGATATATGTTATTATCACTTGCATGAACCCCCTTTTTTAGTATCCCTTTTTTATCTGGACAGCACTGGTCATATAGATCCGTTTAATGGGCTACATTTAATACTATTATTAGTTATAAGTATAATATGTGGCAGTCATACAGCAGTTAGGGTTTGTAGGCTTGTGAGAAAAGGTTTTTAGTAGTTAAATAGTTATACACATCCCTTCATCGTATAATTAACCATGTGCTGCTAATGTCTGACAGGAAGGATAGCTGTCAGACATATCAGCCCTCCATCGTATCGTTATAACATCATCCAAAATTTTAAATTATCATCGAATCATCAGACCATCACATCATCAAAAAACTAAACAGCCCGTCCCACGCTGTCATCTCCGTATTTGTTTCTGATTTTGTCCAGTGCTTCGTAAAAACCTATTTTTTTGACAGGGTCGTCAAACAGGCTTATCTGGTAACTGCCATGTACCAGGTGACTGAAGCGCACACCTATCAGACGGATAAGCATACGGCGGCTGTGAAGCTGCGCAAACAGCGCTTTGGCCGTGTTGATAAGTATGTCGTCCATAGATGTGTAAGGAATGCTCATCTGGCGGGTGTGGGTATCGAAATTGGCGTATTTGATTTTTATGGTCACGCATCCGGTAAGCCAGTTTTCGCGACGGAGGCTCCAGGCCAGCCCTTCCACCATTTTGATGATGGTATTCTGAATCATTTTTACGTCTATGGTATCTGTTTCAAAAGTCGTTTCGTTTGATATAGACTTTCGTTCCGTATAAGGCGTTACAGGCGTGTCGTCGATGGCATTGGCGCGTTCCCAGAGTACAATGCCGTTCTTGCCATATAGCGATTGCAATACCTTTACAGGCATGGCTGCCAGCGTGGCCACATCCGTCACACCAAGGCTGTTGAGGTGCTCCGCCGTTTTGGGACCGAGCATGGGTATTTTCTTTATGGGCATAGGGGCGAGAAAGGCCTTTTCCGTGCCGAAGGGTATCTGCAGCTGACCGTCAGGTTTTGATTCGCCGGTAGCTACTTTCGATACCATCTTATTCAGCGACAGACCAAAGGAAATAGGCAGTCCGCTTTCTTTGACGATAAGCTGCTTCAGTTCTCCAGTCCATTTATAGCATCCGAAAAATTTGTCCATACCTGATACATCCAGATAAAATTCATCTATCGATGCTTTTTCAAACACCGGTGCTTTGTCTGCGATAATGTCCGTGACAAGCCGTGAGTACCTGCTGTACTTTTCCATGTCGCCATGGAGCCATATAGCCTGCGGACAAAGTTTGCGCGCCATTTTAGAAGGCATGGCTGAGTGTACACCAAACCTGCGCGCCTCATAGCTGCAGCTGGCCACCACGCCACGGTCGCTATGCCCCCCGATAATCAGTGGTTTTCCTTTTAGTTCGCTATGTTCCAGGCATTCCACCGAAACAAAAAACGAATCCAAATCCATATGAACAATATTCCGGTCGTTTGGCTGCATGA
Organism: Cytophagaceae bacterium ABcell3; assembly: GCA_030913385.1. Lineage (NCBI taxonomy): Bacteria > Pseudomonadati > Bacteroidota > Cytophagia > Cytophagales > Cytophagaceae > Natronocytophaga > Natronocytophaga cellulosiphila. Next base: position 4,009,933 of record CP133159.1, on the reverse strand, counting down.
ATAGTTAAAATAAAGGTTAAAACCTCCAAGGTTCCTAAAACCTTGGAGGCTTGTTATTAAGGGTTATACACCTCCAAGGTTTCCAAAACCTTGGAGGTGTATAACCTCTTTTCTCACCATCGGCAATTTTTCCATATACTCCACCTCCATGCTTGGGTGGCCGAACTCGTCCACGATTTTTCCCCGCAGCAGGTAGAAGCCCCGTCCCTGAAGCGGAAACCTTTTTAGTGATGGAGGAAAGTGCGTGGTGTCAAAAGTCTTGCCGTTTATGTCCAGAAAGTGCATAAAAGCCATGATATCCTTATGAACGGTATATACGTCTTTTGTTGTGACAAAATAGCCCGTCATGGTAACTTTTTTTCCGGTGTGCATCAGCATTTCCGATGCGGCAATTCCCTGTTTGTGTTCCTCTGGAAGCATATCAAAAGGGTGGCACAGCGGAAAACCCAGCAGCTCTATCTCGTCATACGCATCCTCATGGCTGAAACTGCTTAGCGGAGGCAGGTTCAGCGCTTGTTCTTCCTCAGCAAAGAGCTCCTGCGCCGGCATGCGGGTTTTCTGCTTGCTGAAGTACAGGGCTGATTCCAGCAATAAAACCTTTTTGCTTTTGCCGGTAAACCGCAGTCCGCCCGCACGGATAAGAATGTTCAACTGTTCCGGCGATACCGGCACACGCTTGATAAAGTCCGTCATGCTCTTAAAAGCTCCGTTTGCGTCTCTTTCGGCCGAAATGTGCAGCCCCAGCTTACGCTCAAAGTCCTTGATAAGCCCGAAGCCGATGTAAATCTGCCGGCCGTGCAGGGTCGTAAGTACATCGCTGTGGTTGACACACGGAGCCTGAATATCGGCACCGGCCATACGTGCTTCGTGTATGTAAAACTCCGTTCCGTAAAAACCGCCAAAATTGTTGATGACCGATACGCAGAACTCAAGCGGATAGTGCGCCTTCAGGTAGAGGCTCTGATAGCTTTCCACCGCAAAGCTTGCCGAATGCGCCTTGGAAAAAGAGTAGCCCCCGAAACTCTCAATCTGCCGCCACACCTCTTTGGTTAGCGCCTCGTCATAACCCTTTTCGCGGCACTTGGTAAAGAACTTCTCCTGAATGAGCTTAAATCCTGAGTGTCCGCGGTACTTGCCCGACATGGCACGCCTCAGCACATCCGCCTCTCCGAGGTCAAAGCCTGCAAAGTGATGCGCCACCTTGATTACATCCTCCTGATATACCATTACCCCGTAAGTCTCCTTAAGCAGTTCTTCCAGTTTTGGGTGCAGGTACTGTATGGTTTCAGGCTTGTGGAACCGGCTTATGTATTGCTGCATCATTCCCGACTGAGCCACACCCGGACGGATAATTGAACTGGCAGCTACCATTGTCAGATAGTCCTGACAATGCAGCTTGCGCAGCAGCATACGCATCCCCGGCGACTCTATATAGAAGCAGCCAATGGTGTTAGCCGCCTTAATATGTTCCCGTACCTTATCGTCCTTTTTGGCATTCTCAATGCTCAGGTCTACCGCCTTTCCCGTGTTTCTGCGAACCAGCTCCACGGCATCACGGATATGTCCCAGTCCCCGCTGGCTGAGGATGTCGTATTTGTAAAAGCCCATATCCTCGGCCACAAACATATCGAAGTGCGTTATCGGAAAACCCTTCGGCGGCAGGTCAGTGGCCGTATAGCAGGCAATCGGCTCCTCGCTGATAAGCACGCCCCCCGCATGAATACTAAGGTGGTTGGGGAAGTCCTGCAGGTTTTGCCCGTATTTAAAAATAGCCTTTACTATATCATCCTTCTCAGCCGACAGGGCAGGGTTACGGTGCGAGACAATCAGGTCTATTTCCGGTTTTGGCAGCCCGAACACCTTGCCCAGCTCACGGATGACCGAACGACCTTTAAAGGTGTTATACGTTGCAAGCAAGGCCGTATGCTTATTGCCGTAACGCTTAAATATATAATCCGTTACCTGGTCGCGTTCCTTCCATGAGAAATCTATGTCAAAGTCCGGCGGCGAACTCCGGTAGGGGTTTAGAAAACGCTCAAAGTACAAATCCAGTTCTATCGGGTCCACGTCCGTAATGCGCAGGCAATAAGCCACAATGCTGTTGGCGCCGCTTCCCCGTCCCACCCATGCAAAATTCCGGTTTATGGCATAGCGCAGAATGTCCCAGGTAATCAGGAAATAAGCATTAAATCCCAGACGGTTTATAATATCCAGCTCCTTTACCAGTCTTTCCTTTGCCACCTTGTTATAGCGCCCGTAGCGCTGCTCAAAACCCTCCAGTGCCAGCTTTTCCAGCAGCAGGCGGTCATCGTTCAGGTCGCCCGTCAGGTTTTTGCGGTTCTTGCTTTCGCCGTCAAAGAGGATGGAACAGCTTTCCGCCAGCTTCATCGTGTTCTGTATAATCCACGGAAACCGCCCGTAAGCAGCCATCAGCTTGTCCATCTGTAGCATTGCCTCGTCCTGAGGAGCCTGTTCCGACGGCGGCAGCATGCTTAGCAGCGTATTTTTGTCAATCGCCCTTAGCAGGCGGTGCGTGTTAAAGCCCTTCTTGTCGCGGAAAGTCACAGGGTGCAACATTACCAGTTTGCTCCTTAAAGAACCCTGCTGCATGGTCACCAGCTTGTTGAGCTCGGAGATTCTAATCCCAAGAAATTCATTTTCCCGCAGCACTTCCGGTTCGCGGCTTCCGAAAGGGTAGATGATATACACATCGTTAAATTCCGGTGCAATAGGAGGGAGCGGCCGCCCCACAGCATTATGCCGCGAGAGGAACGCGTTCAGTTCCGCAAAACCTTTGTTGTTAACAGCCAGTCCGGTATATAAGTGCTCACCGCCATTCCTGAACTCAATGCCCGCAATGGGCTTAATACCGTTTTTTATACACAGGCGGAAGAAGTCGAATGTCGCCGAAGTATTGTTTATATCCGTGATAGCCAGTACCTCTGCGCCCTTATCGATAGCCTCAGCCACCAGCTCTTCGGGAGAGAGCGTGCCGTAGCGGAGCGAGAAATATGTATGGCAGTTGAGATACATTTTGTTATTTTTAATAACAACAAATATACCAAAAGGAGGTGTGTTTTGTTAGTTTAAATAACAAAATAATTTTTAACATTCAGCAGAAGTGTGTATGATAAAGACGAAAAAACAGCCTTTCGAAGTGTCTTAGAGGGTGTTTTTAATTATTTGGGCGTGCCCCCGGCCACGCAAAACCGCCGCACAATCCGCCGGGGGCGGACTCTCCGCTATTACTCCTCGCCTCCTGACGTCGGCTGCGGGGTAACCGCTGCGAATTCCTCACACAAGACACGGGCTGCCTAGTTTTTAAGGTACAGCTTTCGGTTTCAACGCCATCGCTTGCCTTTGGCGAGTGATGCTTATCCGGTAGCCCTCCGGGCGGTTAATTAGTAGCTACCTGGTATGTGCATGAGCTTTTTGAGTCCTTTGGGTTGGCCTTTTTAATTTTCTGAACAGGTAGTTTTTCAGGACACCGCCTGTAAACCGGCCAGAGGCCTTCCGGATAGTGGTAACTCGCGAGGACGCGAGCTACAGCGAGAGGGCTGCCCGGTTTTAACCTGAAATATGCATTAGAACTTTCTATTGCGTGGCAAATAACTTCAAATCAGACGCTTCGCCCGCATTTGGTTTTTAACCATAGAACCACTATGCTTTGCAAACCAAATACGCTGATTTTTTGTTCTTTTGCCCCTCATAACGAAATCTAATGCATAATCCAGGTTTAAGGTACAGCTTTCGGTTTCGGCAGTAATTTCTGGTAATTCACATCTTTTACCTTTTTTATTGCAGAAGTAAGCTAAAATGGAATTAAATTTGAGTCTTTTCCCATGAATAAAAATAGCATAGATTCGGGGGGGTATTTTTTTAATGATAATCAGTGTATTAAGTTTGAAAGCGTAACATGTTGTAAACTGGGAGCTAGAGGATTCTGTGGATATGCTCTTTGTAGAACTTAAAAAATTAGGGGTAAATGCAAATGATTGAAAAACAACAAGCGATAGAGGTTCTGAGCAGATTAAAGGTAAAAGTATATCCACTTTTGTTTTTTATGGGAGCTCTGTATGGGACTCCGATATTTGCACAAACTGGTGCTGTTGAAGTTCAGAAGGTTGAATCTCCAAGGGTGGGTGGTTATTTAGGTGTGGTTACCTCTATGTTTGAAACTACTTTTGAAGCGCCAGATAGCAGGATACTTCCGCTACGCTCTATAGGTATTCCCTTCGGCGTTAATTTCTGGCTTCATGAAAAGCTGGCTTTTTCTATTGAATTTGTCCCTATACTATCCATACAGGCTGAAAATTTCAGGACGGAAGGCTTATTGGTGCATCCCGGGTTGATCTGGAATTTATCAGAGAAAACGAGCTTTTCTGGCAGAGTCGCATTTGAAAGTAATGGTCAGTTTGGGTTTACTCCTATAATTGCGCGCTCTTTATATACCGGCAAATATTCTTCCTATTCCATTGCTATACCGGTTCCTGTCCGTTTTGGAAATCAGATGCCCGCAAATATGGCCGTAGGGTTAGTGCTGGTATGGGGTTTTTAGCATAAAAATATTTTTTTAACAGGGGACACAGCCCTGAAGGGGCGTTATGTAGATTTTTATTAGTTGGTTTTGTTTTCAGAGTGTCATCTTATATGTCGCCCCTTCAGGGCTCATCGGTAATGAAAATGTTTGTTCTATAATCATGTCGCCCTTTCTGGGCTTGGGATATGTGCCTTGCCATCAAGAGTTATATAGTTCTTGTGTTGAAGAGTAATTTGGCAATACGTTAACTGTGAGTGTATTGTGTATGTTTTCTTTCTTCTTTATTTTTACAGGGATTGTTTTTTTTGTTTAATTTTTTTTAAAATGCCTGGAACTTTTTCTCAGATTTATGTTCAAGTTGTATTTGCTGTTCGTGGGAGAAACAGCTTACTCTTAAAACCTTGGCGTGATGATGTTTTTAAATACATGTCAGGGATTATTAAAGGGAAAGGACAGAAATCTATTATAGTAAATGGAGTGTCCGACCATGTTCATTTGTTTGTAGGGTTAAAACCTTCAATGCGTTTGTCTGATTTAGTAAGAGATATTAAAAGCATTACATCTGGATTTATAAAAGAACAGAAGTTTGTAAGAGGGAAATTTGAATGGCAGGAAGGCTATGGGGCTTTTTCGTACAGCCATTCCCATATAAATCAAGTTTATAATTATATTAAAAATCAGGAAGAGCATCATAAAAGAAAAACATTCAAAGAGGAATATGTTGAAATGTTAAGGAAGTTTGAAATTGAGCATGATGAAAAATATCTTTTTGAATGGGTAGGTACGTAATTATGTCGCCCCTTCAGGGCTCATCGGTAATGAAATGTTTGTTCTATAATCATATCGCCCCTTTCGGGGCTTTGATATATGTCCTTGGCATCTGAAAGTTGGCAGCCATTAAAGGTTCCAAAGTTCAGATGGAGAATGGATGAAGAGATATTTTTGGAGTGGTGCAGTAAGACAAAAAGTCCCGACGGGACGACATGATTGTAGCTTTTGGTTTAAGATTAGGCCTAGCCCTGAAGGGGCGTTATGGAGTTGCTAAGGCATATAATTGAGTTTTTTCAAGTGATAAGGAAAGGAAATAAAGTTTATTATTGTTCTTTCCCCGAATTTTAGCAGATAAGCTATCACAAAATCCCTTCCAATCATTACAGCTTTATCGTCCTTCTATGCTCCCAACGCTGTTTTGCCTGAAAAAGCACATAGGAAAGTCCCAGTATCAAAGCCACATCAATTCCAAACCGTAAAGCCGCGCCCCCTGCAAGCTCAAATTCTCCGGAAATCAGACAGACAGGTATCAGGCATGCACTAGGTATCAGTGCCAGTGCCACCATTACACCCGATGTAAAAATTGTTCTTTTGGTAGCCAAAAGCAGTACGGCCACAACTACGGCTGCTGCTGAAGAGAAGACGGACGACAGGGTGATCGACGTCCAGTAATCCACGAATGGATTGTGGAGTTGGTAATACTCTTCTTCGGGAAGCAGCGGGTTAGAATCCAAGAGCCAGAGTATGAAAGTTGTTAGGGTAGCTCCCAACATTAGGCAAAAATATCCTTGAAATGTATCTTTGATTCCATAGTACCAGTAAGGGTTTTTAGTTACCAGTCCCAGAGGTATGCGCATGATGGGCATAAATCCCGGTGCTACCAGCATACCACCAATTACTACATGGATGGTGCTTGTGGAAACTCCTATCATGGTGATAACGCCCGACATAGCCATCATAAACAGCGTATTGATGTTCATGTTGCTGTCTTTGCTTATTACCATCTCGGCTTCTTCCCATGTAGCATCCATACCGTCCTTTGCAATACGGGAGTCTGGCTTATTCGTAATTACACTGTCAGGCTCACTGGTGCTTAAGCTTACACCGTCCTTGCCTCCAATATTATAGTTCTCCAAAATGCGCATAAAGCTGTTCAGGGTGTTGTTCGTAACCTGAAATATCAGGATGTCTCCCGGAGGTTTTATAGATGCTTCTTTATGAAGTGAGATCGAAAGTAGCCCTTCTTTATCTTCTATATCTGATATTAATTTATTAATAACTTCTCTTGAGGCTGTTACAGTTAACTCTCTTGCCATAATTTGAAAATATCAGCTCTTTCTTTTTTAGAAGACTAACCTGACACCTGTAGATTTGTTACCGGTTGGGAGCCTGAGGTCAGAATTTAAGTAACTAAATAGCATATGGAACTGCTAATAAATGAGCTAAATTTGGATGCCAGGATGACGGTTAAAACGCTCCGTCAGAAAACATTTTTTTAGTCATCCAGTTCTAGCACCCTGATTGGTTCATCTCCACACCAAAAGTCAATTCTTTTTTTTGTTTTTAGAAAGCGCTCTTTTATGTTTTGGTCGTCAATCAACCGAATAGCTTCATTAATTTTATTTAAAGCGGTAGGACAATTTTCTAAGTACCTGTGGGCTAAAGCTAGATTGTAGTTAAAGTAGGCTCTATCGGCTTGGGTACTGGTAAATCTGTAGCCTTTTTCTAATAACGCAATGGCTTCATTGTATCTGCCTTCCTTGTTTAGTAAAAAAGAATAGTTTAGATATGTGGCTGTAAAAGAAGAGTCCAGTCTGAGGGCTTTTTTAAAGTACTGTATAGCATTGTCTGTTTGGTCCATTTCTCCAAATGTAATTCTCAGACAATTGGTGATAACCAGATTGTTGGGCTCTATTTAATCTGCCTCTAATAGAAGCTCATTAGCTACACCGAAATAGTTCAGTTTACAAAACTCTAGACTTTCTTGGAATAAAGTATTTGCTGATGAGTCTGAAATAGAGCTGGCTTCTCCGAACAGACTTATTCTGTTATTATCGAATCTAATATCGGTATTGTTTTCTGTTACTTCAGATGAGCAAGAGGTTAACAGTAAACAGAGCCAGATAAGTGTTTTTCTCATTTAAAGAAGCTGTAAAATCTTTCCAGAGGGATGAATACAGAAAAAGAGGCTTTGTTGAACCTCTTTTTTCTGAAGATTAGATTACTCTTATGGTTTTATCAATAGAAACTCCGTTCTACGGTTTATACTTCTGTTACGTTCGTTAGGTGTGCCGTCTGGGTTAAGGTTAGGAACCAACGGCTGGCTTTGCCCCATACCTTTGGCTATTAACCTATCTTTTTCTATCCCTTTTGATACCAGGTGACGTACTACATAGTCTGCTCTTTTCTGAGACAGTCTCATGTTGTATTTCTCAGTTCCTACATCGTCCGTATGAGAGGTTATCTCAACCTTGCTGTTTGGGTGAAGATTGAGGAATGGTAAAAGTATGGAGTCTAACGCTGCTTTGGCATCGTCGTTTAGCCTGAAGTCATCTGTGGCATATTGAACGTCGTCCAGCGTAAATGGTTTGTCCTCTACAGGCTTAGCGTCCAGTATAGGCTCTTCTATTTCTGGTTCAAATGGTTTCTTGACAAGCCTTTTGGAAATTGTTTTGGCAGAAGCCATTTCTCTGGTGTCGAACGAAAGTGTATCAGGTTCAAAGCCTTCTGGATTGATGCTGAATGTGTACTTTTTATTACGCTCAAGAGGTAATTTGTAGTTGCAGTCGTCTAAGTATATTGTATCTGTTATTTCAGCTTTTGTTTTTTTGTCCATGCTGTAGACATGCATTACAAGGCTGTCGCAGGTCATAGAGTCTTCGGGTGTTTCGATGGCTAATTCCAGCTCGCACTCAAAAGGAGGGGGAGGAAGAATTTCAAACATAAAGATGTCGTCGCAGCAGGTTTCATGAAAATATGGGGTTCCGCCTGGCCGGTTCGATACGAAAAAGCCTGTTTTCCCATCGTCGCTAAGCATAAAATCCAAATCGTCCTGAGGTGAATTTATAGGGAATGAAAGGTTTTGTGATGGGACAAACCTGCCATCCTCGGCCCTCCATGTTTTGTATATGTCAAAACCTCCTGCGGTAGAGTGTCCATTGGAGCTGAAGTATAAAGTTTGCGTCGGGACATGAAAAAACGGAGTGCATTCGTCCTCAGGGGTATTTATTCTGAAGCCAGCATTGGTAGGGTTGTTCCACGTTTTTCTTCTGCTGTTATATGTGGCGTACCAGATATCTAGTCCGCCTTTTCCTTTAGGGATGTCTGACACAAAATATAAAAACTCTTTGCCTGTAGTGTCTGTGACAATAGCAGGTTGGGTGGATGTATAGCCGTCCTGATTGATAGGTTCCGGCAGTAGTTCCGGTTCTGACCATTTGCCTTTTACCTTTTCAGTCATATAGATTTTACATGTGACTATCTCTTTATCATCTTTGTCGCACTTTGAAAAGTAGATCTTGTTTGTGATAGGAGAGTAGGTAAAGTTCCCCATTTCCATGTCAGGATCGTTTACTATATCAAACTTCCCTTTTTCTTTCCACTTATTATTTTTTTTCTCCGCTTTATAGATTTGTCGTAAAGGAATATTTGATTTGTCTCTGGTGCTAAAATAGGTTAATGAGTCCATCCGCAGCGACCCAAAAGCCAGCGTGGCGCTGTCTATTAGTATAGGGGAAAACTCAGTATGAGGGTAGTTTACCGATTTACCTGCATTCAGGACTTCTACATGCTCTGGAAATTCTTTAAATACCATTCCACTGTCACAACCTTGTAGCTCTTGTGTTACTAACCTTTTAAAGTTTTTATCTCCTAGCCTCGAACCGCCTTCTTTCCTAAAGGTTAAAATGTTTTTTTTAGCCTCTTCGTACTTTCCTTGCATTTTCTGCATCTGTGCTATATGAAAAAGTGTGTAAGGGTATTGTCCTGGTGCTTTTTCGTAAACATGTAAAAAGCTCTCTTCTGCTTTTCCGTAGTTTCTGGCTTTTTTGTGTAGCTCAGCCATTTTGTACCATGCGTCTAGGTCGCTAGGATTGTGCTGTGTTATTTCTTTATAATAAAACAGGGCGGTGTATATATCACCGGTTCTGTTTGCATGAGCAGCCCTGGCCTTCATTTTTTTCAAACTTATATTTGTTTCAATCAAATGACTGAAAGTTTGGGCTCTGCAGGTGAAACTCTCCATTACGAAAACTAATAGGAACCCTGTGATGAAGGTGAGTTTTATTCGTGTTTTTATGTTCAAGATTTTCATCTTTATATGCTGAGTTAATAGCGATGGCAAGGTATCGTTTTTTTGCTTGGATAGATTCCAGGTGTTGTGTAAATAATAGAAAATTCTGCTGCCGACCTATGTCCGCTGTGTTTGCTTAGTAGGGAAACATTAATGTCGTAGCTAAAGGCAAACTGCAGCCTGCCGTAAAGAAAACCTGCGGTTCCTATTACAGCATCTCCATTGGTGTCGCTTCCTCTGAACCCACCGCCAAGGATAATGCCAGTTTCATCGTTGAGCTGGTAAAGCGCCCTTGTTCCTGCTATAAAGCTCATAGCCCTTGCGGTGTGCATGTAAAAAATATGTGGTGTTACACACAGTTTGGAGGATGTGTTTATGGCGGCTTCTGCATTAAAACTATGCTTTAAAGGCAACCGGCGGTTTAGGGAAAATATGGCATCTTCAGGTCGAATGATATTGAACACAGCATATCCTGCGCTAACTTTAGTATTGCCAAAAGTCCTTATCCAGCCTGCTCCCGCATTGAAGTCGCCTAGCATATTTCTGTACCGTTCAAAAGTTTCCCCATGGCTCCCGCTATAGTCGCCTTGGGCATAATTCCATTGGTCAGGGTATGTCTGCCCTGCAAAATCATACCTTCTCGCAGTCATGCCTCCTTGGGCGCCAAGCCGGAACAGGTTTTGGCCAACTTTTAGTTGGTAGCTGATTGAAAATAGTGCCGCATGAGTACGTAAATATGCCATGTTGGCCCGGTCATCCATAAATATAACTCCAAAACTCAGTTCATTGGAAAAGTCAGGGATCTTTTTCTCTATGGCAAACATGTTAGTCTGTATAGGGGCAGATGCTATTTGCCACCATTGGGTGCGGTTGTTTGCCGTGAACCTTAAATCACCATCATAATTTCCTGTCCATGCAGGGTTCAGGAATTGGTTGTTGGTGTAATATTGTGATAGATGAAGGTCTTGTGCCTTTACAGAGCATGTATAGATTGAAAAAATAGCCATAAGAACTGTTCCTCTGGCTAAACGTTTTAGATAGTTTACCATGCCATTGGGTTACTTAAATAGAAATTAGCCATTCTTTCATATTGTCCGTGGGAAAACCGTGGACAAGGGCAGTTATAAAAACTCATAATGTTGCTTACATCTGGGTCGTAATAATCGCCATTCTCGTCTTTGCCTTTGTAAATAAACTGACAGTTGTCTGGGTCTATATAATCGTCCATGTCTTCTCCTGTATAAGGGTCTGCCGGAGTGTCACAGACTAAGTCACCGTCGGTTTCACAGTTGCTGCCATCTACTAGCTCGTTGCCTTCAAATGTTCTATGAAGACCAAAATAGAGTCCAAACAAATGGGCCAGTACCCGACTGTCGACGCAGTCTTTTAGCATTAGAATACTTGGGTTATCTATGCTGGATATTCCCCCGCGTGTTGCTCTTCCACAAAGGCTTGAGTCTGGGTTTGCTTTGATAAAGTACATGTTGATTCGTCTATCAATATTGTATATCTGTGCCAGCTCTTCTTGTGGAAGGGTTAAGGTTAGAGGATTTTCTTGCGAGCCATTATAGTTATGGTTTTCGATGTACCGAAATTCTGCTATGTCGAAATTTGCTGCTATAGGAGCAAAAAAATCATTTACACCGTTTACTGCTTGTCGTATAGTGTTTTCAGTTATACCAGGGTTACTGTCTTGGTTAAGTACAATATGAACTATGATTTTGAATGTTTTATTAATTTGCGTTAGGGGTTTTGTCGGGTCGTCATGTGTTTTTCCATGAGATTTGAATGTTTCTGTTGAAAGTGTTGTTATTAAAACGCTTAAAATCAGGGTTTTTAATAATGATAGTTTCATTATATTAAATTTGTACAAAAAACTTTTGAGCGAAATTAAAATAATTTTGTAGTTTTACCAACGAAAAATAAAAATAATCGAAACTTTCCTGATGAAAAAGAGTATACTACTTTTTGCCATTTTTCTTACATTATCTCTTAACAGCTTTTCTCAAACAGCCGATGTTACAGAAGGGTGCGTGCCTTTATCTGTTAGTTTTACGGGCCCCGACGATCTTGAATCTTATTATTGGGAGTTTGGAGATTTGGTGACTTCTCATAATCAAAATCCCTCAACTACCTATAGTCAGGCCGGAAATTATACGGCTGTCTTGAGGGAGCGACCTGGAGGGCCTATTATAGGCACAATACCTATTACAGTGCATGCCGCCCCAGTGATTGAAATAGATGTTGATAGATATGGGTGCAGGCCGTATAATGCCAAGTTTACTGATGTGACTGATTTGGGGGACGAATGGGAGATTAGTAAATATGTGTGGGTTTTTGGTGATGGGTCTAGGATGGAAGGGGAAGACTTGGAATATGTTGAAAACCGGTATGACAGCCTGGGTAGTTATAGTGTCAGTTTGCGATATGAATTTGCAAACTCAAATTGTAATGCGCATAGGTTTTTTGAAGATATAATAGAGGTGCTTCCTCCGCCTAAAGCAGACTTTTCTACCAATCCTGCTGATCCTATAACATGCCTTGATGAAATGGAGGTGTCGTTTATTGATGAATCTGAAGGTGTAAAGCCTCTTGAATATAGTTGGGAGTTTGGAAATGGAAATACTTCTGAAGACCAATGGCCTTTGAGCCAGACTTATGGTGTAGGTCATCATACCGCAACACTTTCTGTGGCTTATTTAGAAATTGGTAGGGATAATTGTGAGTCTTCTAGCTCTACAGAAATTAGTGTAGGTAGTCCTGAGCCTGAGATTATTGCTGAGAAAGACACGATTTGCTGGGAGGATTTTGGTATGTTTCGTTCTAATTCACCAGGCAACTATCAGTGGGATTTTGGTCCCCATGGCATCTATGAAGAAGGGAATAGTTCTTCTAGTGTGGTAAAAGTAGGGTTCTCAGAACCTGGGTATCATAAGGTGTACCTTACCGTCAGTTCAGAAGATGGTGTTTGTAGTGGAATGGATAGCGCAGAGGTTTTTGTTGACAAAGTTGATGTTGAAATGAGTATTGACCCTGACTTAGTATGTGAACTTCCGGCAACTGTAAATTATGAAGTGGTGGGCGATCGTGATGATCTCTCTATCCACTGGACTTCACCTGTAGAGGTTGAAGGCAATACGCTAACACATACATTTACCCCTGAAAGGTCTGAGTCAAATTATCATCTTAAAGAACCCTTTGTTCATGTTGCAATAGCACATGCGGTCTCTGATATATCTGGATGTGCATCTGAAGTTTCTGAAGCGATTTTTGTAGCTAAGCCCGTAGCGCGTATTTTGCCAGACCAAACAGGGGGGTGTGCCCCTCTTAATGTTGAGTTTAAGGATTTAACTAATTCTTCTGACAGCAAGGATATATCCAGTCTGAATCCTGTAATACATTGGGAATGGCATTTGGGTGATGGTACTGTAGTAGAACGTGACAATGCAGAGAACTTGACTCACACCTATACTGAAGCAGGGGAATATGAGGCTTTTCTTATTGTCGAGACAGAGTATGGTTGTAAAGATACGTCTTATGCAATTTTAATTGAAGTTGGGGAGAATTTGTCTGCTGAGATAGATTTTGAGATAAGTAAAACGGAGGTTTGCCCTGGTGAAGAATTGGAGTTTACTGTGACTGGGGAAACTTCTGTTGTAGATGCTTACAGGTTCAATACTGAAGGTGATAGAGGTGTATATGGCGCTGATGATTTTTCTGTTCCCTATGCTTATTTTCATGAGGCTGGCCCACAAGATGTTATCTTGGAAGTAGAATATAATGGGTGTCATTTTGAAATTGAGAAATTAGGCGCAGTTGATGTTATTGGCGCTGTGGCCAAGATCGACTATGAATACCTGTGTAGCGATCCTTTAGATTATACATTTATTAATAAAAGCGGTAATGCTACGTCTGTTACGTGGAACTTTGGAGATGGTACAACTCAGGAAACTTCTGATACAGAGACCTTGCATAGTTATGAGTCTTCTGGCGACTATTCTGTTTTATTGACAGCAAGCAATGAAAGTGGGTGTTCGCCTACAACCGCCCGGTTGCCTGTGTTGGTAAGGCAGGTTAAATCGGTCATAGAAGCAGACAGTTTACTATGTGCTAGGGGGGTATATGAATTTGAAGGGGAAGCCTCTGTTGACCATCATGTAGAATGCCATTCAGGTTATACGTGGCAGTTTCCTACACTAGACAAGCGCCCGCACACTTCGGGCAACAGTTCGACAGAGTTCTCTTTTTCAGAGCGTGGAGAGCATATTATCCACCTTATTACTACAGACATCAATGGCTGTAAAGATACGGCAAGTGCAATGTTTAAAGTGTTCGATATGGACCTTGAGCCTCTTGCGGATGATTATGAAATATGTAATCCTACAACTGTGCAATTTACGGGTAACTCTGTAGGAGATACCACTATTGTGGGTTGGCATTGGGACTTTGGCCATCGAGGCGAAACTTCAGAAGAACAGGATCCTTCTTTTGAATATACACTTCCGCCGGTTGGTATCCAAAACTATAGAGTTGAGCTGGAGCTTGTTGACGCATTAGGTTGTACAAAGGATACCGTTTTTTCTATTGCACATTATCGTCCTACTTCAAATATTTCGTTGTCTTCGAACGGAAGGATTTGTCTTGGTGATGAAATTGATATTACCGCCTCTGATTTTACCAGCAGAGGTAGCCATCTTGAGTTTGAGTGGGATTTTGGAGATGGAACAACTGGTGAAGGGCAGACGCACACCGTACTTTATGACGATTTGGGACCTTATGATGTTACATTGAATTTCGTTGAAGTCAGTTCTGGGTGCAGCGGTTCCCGTACCCGTACAGTTCAATTGCAGGAGTATCCTGTGGCCGCCTTTTCTTTTATAGAAGATACTTTGCCAGTATTTTGCGATCCTCAGAACTTTACTGCTATTTATGAAGGACAGAGCAGTGCCCCACATGATTACTTCTGGGATAATGGTAGAGGGGTGACGCGGAGCAATGTCCCTGCTTTTACAACTACCCTTCCTAAGGGGGAGTATGATTTCTCGTTGATTGTCCGAACTTCTTTTGGGTGTGCTGATACAGCTACCCGTTCGCTTAATATTTTCAGGCCTGAAGGGGATTTTGAAATGTCGACCAATACTATTTATCCTAATACTATATGTAAGGGCGATGAGATTACTTTTACCCTTATTGATACCTCTGATATTGACAGGTATGAATGGTATTTCGGAGATGGAACGGTAGCGGAAAATGTTCCTGAGATTACCCATAGGTTCGATTTTCACCCAGAGCATGGCCAAACCGTTGCCAGGCTTACTTTATGGGGTTTTATGAGGACGGGTTTTGAAGGTTGTACCAATATTCCGGAACAGAATATTTATATACGGCAGGTTGTAGCTGGATTTGACAGGCTTGATGGCCGAGATTCCACCTTGTGTTTTAATGAAGGGCCTTATCAGTTTACTAATACTTCCTTTGGTTTTGATGATTTGACCTGGGATTTTGGAGATGGAAACTCCTCTACAGAGATGAATCCTGCGCATCAGTATGAACACCCGGGGCATTATACAGCCACATTGCATATTTCTGGCGCATTAGGATCTACGCAAACATGCGTTGATTCTATGGAGCTGGATGTGATTGTTCATGCTAACCCTGAAGTGGAAGCTTTGGGGGATACTGTCTGTCAGGGAGAGGAAGTACAACTTGAGGTGCTTAATCCTAAAGAAAGTAGCCAGTTTTTATGGTCTCCGGGCAATTATCTTGAGAATAGAAATGTGCCAGATCCTGTTTCTTCAACTATGCACTCAATGGAATATAACGTATTGGAAACAGATAGTAATGGTTGTACCGGCACTGCAGATGTAATGGCAATGGTGGTTGAACCGCTTCCGCTTTTCAACTGGGACACAACTATTGTTATGGGCGATGAAATAGCCCTTCCGGTAGAACGTCCTGATCTTTATATGTTTGACTGGAAACCTGACGAGGGTTTGAGTTGTCTCGACTGTGATTACCCTCTGGTCAGACCTTTGGAAGACATTACTTATACGCTATTGGTTACCGACTCCATGGACTGCTTTACTTCTGAATTTGATTATGACATAGAAGTAAAACCTGAAACATTTGTAAAAATGCCAACTACCTTTACGCCTAATGGTGATGGAGCAAATGATGTTGTTTATGCTAATGGTCATGGCATTAAAGAATTGCTTGAATTTTCCATATTTAACAGGTGGGGACAGCTAATTTTTCAGTCCACAGATGTTAGTCAAGGTTGGGATGGCACTTTTAAAGGTAGGGTGCAAAATACAGATGTGTATGTATATAAAATCCGTGCTTTGACATGGAAAGATGAAGTGATTCAAGAAGAAGGATATATTAACCTTGTGCATTGACAGGGTTTCTTTAAAAAAGAGAGTTTTTCGGGGCTCTCTTTTTTTTTGGCATTTTTCTTGAACAGATACCTCTGCTATTTATGTTACGTTTGAGTCATAAGAGTATCGTTGCTATAGTGCATAGCCTCTTATTAAAAATTTTGCTGTTTAGGGCAATAGAATAAGCTTCTTAGTGTTAGTGTTATTAAGGCTTGATGTTTATTCCAGTCAATGGTGTCTTTGTTAAGGGCTGAATTAGATACATGATAATGATTTCGTTTCTGTTAAATACTTAAATTTAGATAGCATTTTTTCTAAAAGCACATTTGTTCATCTTAAAATAAATTGGATTATGAAGTTTCTTTTTCTAGTATTTGGCTTATTTTTTATTCAGTCAATGGTACATGGACAAAATGTTTTTGTAAGAGATGCGAAAGTGCATGAGATAGAAGGAGGGGTGATGGCGTTTGAGATATCTGATATAACTGCCGATCAAGGATCTGGCGAGGGTATAAGGGTAAACCATGATTCAGAGGAAGACGGTGATGATTTTTCGTACAATGTTTCTTTTTTTCCTAATCCTACTAAGGGAGGCTTTCAGGTGATTTTTAATAAACCTTACCATAATGTTGACGTGGTGATGAGAAATTATGCGGGACTGGTCAAAGACGCCCGTAAGTTTTGCGAGGTTCAGAGCTTTTATATGGACATAAAAGGGGCGGCAGGTTTATATTATGTTGAGCTGATGACTGATGAAGGTGATAAGATTTTATTGAAAGTATATAAAGAAGATTAAAGGGTTTCAGGGCTGATACTCAGTTTATAGGTATAGTTCAGTTGTGCTGAAAAACTTACAAATTTTTGAACCTCAATAGTTTCTTTTGGGCTACCCCCACAAGCACACATTCTGTAGCTGCAAGCTACAGTGAGCGTAGAGTTTTTTTAACCTGATGCTAGAGCGGATACCGTTTTCAGTAAGTAAGTGCGTTAGTGGTTCAATATTTCAAAAGCTACTTCTTTTAGTTCACCATCCATATCCATTACTGTAAGGGTGTGTTTCCCCTGTGTTGGTTGAAGGGCTATCTGGTGAACTTCTTTTGTTTCTCCAACATAGGTGGCATCTAAGTACCAGAAAATTTTAGCTTCAGGGTTGGTGTGGGCAACTTCGAACACAGTTTGTCCTTTTTGCTCATCTAGCTCTACCGGAATATGGATTTTAGTGCCTGGGTTAGGATATATGATATCCATAGATTTTGTATAGGCTGTAGTTTTACAGTCTGGCCTATAAGATGGTAATATGTCGTACCATGAGTTTTTTGGTTTGTAGTAGTATTCAATGACAGGAGGCAGTACAAACCAGCTTTTTCTTTTAATGTTACTGATAGATTCACAGTCGCTGGTCACTCTGTATGTTTCTGTTTGGTCTAGAAAGACATATTGGTGGTAAGGGCATGGGGAGGTTTGATTTCCCTTAAACTGTACCCATATGGTATCTATGGTTGTGCATATGTCAGATGCTTTAAATCCACTTTCTCTGCATAGCGGAAGTTGTTGCATATCATTAAATGGTTGCTGAAACCAACGTGGCGATTTTAAGAGTTTAAAAACATCAAACATAATGGGAGCTGCTGCGTCAAGGCCTGTCAGCTTTGGTCTTCCTTCACCATCGGCATTGCCGGCCCAAACGGCAACAACATGCTGAGGTGTACACCCGATGGCCCATGCATCCCTATGCCCAAAGCTAGTACCTGTTTTCCAGGCAATTTTATAGGCAGAGGCGTATTCTTTCCATCCACTTTCCTCCTCAGGACGGTTTACTTCGTTCATGGCTTCCAACGTAAGCCATATTGAGCTTGCATTAAGTATGGTCGCTTGTTTTCTCTCCTTGTTTTTAGAAGGGGATAAGGTGTAGGTTACTGGTTGATGATCCGGGTATTTTCCATAACTGCTATGGTAATAGTTTAGGGAGTATGCCATGTTTCTGTATATGGAAGCTAAGTCCCAAAGTTTTCCTTCGGCACCACCTAGAATAATAGAAAGTCCGTAATGAGCGGCAGGTCGCTGTAGGGTGGTCATGCCAAGTGCTTTTAAATTATGGTGAAACTGTTCAATGCCATAGCTTTGCAATTGTCGTACAGCCGGTATATTAAGAGATCTTGCAATGGCTTTTCTGAAAGGGACTGCGCCATCGTAGGAGAGATAGTAGTTCTTGGGAGCATATCCTCCAATGATGGTTGGGACATCCTTTACCAATGCGTTGGGAAGCAAGTGTCCATCATTGAGGGACATGGCAAACAATAAGGGTTTTAAAATGCTCCCTGTGCTTCGCGGTGCTGTGATCAAGTCTACATGGGGAGCGCGTACGGGGTTATCGGTTCCGGTTACATTCCCGCAGTAGGCCATGGTTTTTCCTGTAGCAACATCTATGACCAAAACTGCTGCGTTATGAATTCCATTGGCTACAAGGTTGTCGTGGTGAAACCTGAGAATTTCTGAAGTCCTGTTCTGTATTTGCGCATTTAAGGAGGATTGTATTCGCATACCTTTAGAACCTTCTTTTTCAGCCCTGGCCAGTAAGTGCGGGGCTATGTCAGGCAAAGGATGGGGTGGCCCCGGTACAGGTTCAGCAGAGGCTAGTTTCCAAGTTAGCTCGTCAATTATATCCTCTTCATATAGTTTTTTGAGCAGACGGTTCCTTTTACGGGTTAGTTTTTCTTGGTTCCTTCCCGGAAAAATCAAAGAAGGGCTGTTGGGTAAAACTGCTAAAGTGGCAGCTTCTGCCCATGATAGCTTGTCAGGACTTCGCCCAAAGTATCTCCATGAAGCAGCTTCGAGCCCTACTACGTTGCCGCCAAAAGGTGCATGAGAGGCATACATTTTTAGGATTTCTTTTTTTGAACTTGTACATTCAAGCTTTATGGCCAAGAGGGTTTCATAAAACTTCCCTATAAAAGTACGTGCTGGATTTTTGCGGCTCAACCTGGCTACTTGCATGCTCAAGGTGCTGCCTCCGCGGACTATTCTTTTGTATTTGATGTTTACATATATAGCTTTGGCAATAGCTCCAAAATCTACGCCTATGTGCCGATGGAAATTTCTGTCTTCAAAGGTTAGCAGCGCCTTCTCAAACCGCTCTGGAATAGAATCTGTTTTAGGAAACCTCCATTGCCCATCTGTGGCAATTCTTGCGCCTAGAAGATGCCCTTTCTGATCTTCCATTATGGTAGAGAAGGGGGCGTCAAAGCTAATCTTAGGTAAGAGGAAAAAGGTTACTAGCAATGCTATAAGGGCAACTAATAGAACCTTCTTCTTCTTGTTTTTCATAAAGCTATAAATAACTCCTTGTAAATTTTATTCCATATTTGATTTTGCACTTGGTGCTTCTCCTTTTCTCACTACCTCGACCCATTGACCAGGCACTACAGCGTTTACGGAACCATCGTACATTGCTTCAGCCAAAGTCATTGGGAGGTAAAACCTGCCTGAATAAGAAGCGTTTAATAAGACTTTAAAGGTTTTTTCTTCTTGTTCTTTTAGGTCAAAGAAAGTGTAAACCCTGTCGTCGCGGATATCTTGATAATCCGGTACATCAGATTTCAAGCTTTCGTCGCCAAATAACCTCGCATTATGAATCTCCCAACCAGAAGGGAATATCTGCTTTAAGGCGATGTTTTTGTAATTTCCCATCCCTTTGTGTGTAACTGTTACTTCGGCAATAAAATCTGAGCCTTGTTCAATATAGGATGGGTCAATGGCTTGTCCTGATTTAGTTTTCCAGTTTATCTTCAAAGCTAAATTGTTGCTGGCAGGTTCTTCGCTTCCTGTACTAGGTGTACCTGTCAATAAAACCCTGGCAAAAAGAGGCACTGAAGAGGTGTTTTTCACAGATACTTTTCCTGAAGGGTTCTCCTCAAGTGCTATGTCTGTTTGGGCAATTTTTCTGATCGTTGAGGCATGGACATTTTTCTGCCCGGGTGCAGAAAAGACATATTTCATCTCTTTGTCCGAAGTGCTATTGGAAGCATATTTTGAAACAGCCATTAAGCAAAATGCTGTTTCTTGTGTACTCATCCATTTACTAGAGGATAAAAGTTCGGCTATGCTCTTTAGCATTTTATGAGCTTCGGTTTTCATGCCTGTCAACGTCATTGTTTCTAGTATCATTGCCCTGTCTCTTGTTGCTGAACCATAGGTGTAGCTCATTTCTTTGTAATTACTAATATTAGTAGGAGCACCTTTTAGTAGCTCTTTGGCTACATCAGGGTATCCTGCTATTTGGTAAGCACTGGCAAGTCTCCAGCGGGCCGCTGGACTTAGGTCGTTGATTTCACGCAGC
This sequence comes from Cytophagaceae bacterium ABcell3, assembly GCA_030913385.1. Lineage (NCBI taxonomy): Bacteria > Pseudomonadati > Bacteroidota > Cytophagia > Cytophagales > Cytophagaceae > Natronocytophaga > Natronocytophaga cellulosiphila. The sequence continues at coordinate 3,989,618 of CP133159.1, read as the reverse complement.
CTGTTCATAGCACCCATTTCTGCATCTCCGGCAAGGGAAAGGGTATATAGACGGTAAGCTTGTAAAAGGTCTGAACGTGTAGTTGTCGACCTCCAGTTTCTGGCTTGTTTTTTCTGATAGCTTTTCCAAGCATTTATAAAGCCATGAGGAAGGGTATAGCCTTTTTTCTGTGCCTCAAGCATGAAATGGCCAGCATAAGTGGTACTCCAATCATCATACGAGGAACTGCCAGGCCAGTAGCTCAAACCGCCTTCAGGCTTTTGAAAATTCCGAATACGTTCTATCCCCATTTTTATATTCTGCTCAACCCGCTTTTTCGTTTCCTCTGGCAATTCTATCAGATCTTGTACGAATAGTTGCGGGAATACAGAAGAGGTAGTTTGCTCCACACAACCATAAGGATATTGTATAAGGTATCTCATCCGGCTTTCTAGGTTAATGGCTGGAATGCTCGATACTTCAAGTACTCCGCTATTGCTACCTTTTACTCCAAAAGAAGCAAAGTTTTGTTGCCACTCTTTTCCGGGGTCGATTACCTCTTCTAGTATCTTGGTGACTGGTTGGTTAGGGTTCCTGATTTCAATATCTATATCGTAAGTAGCTTTTTCACTTCCACAGTTTGCTGTAACTGTTATAGTGCCGTTACCTGTTTCCGCACCAGCTTTTAGGTAAAAATAGACTATTTCATCACCAGGTTTGGAAAATCTGATGGTTTTCTTTTTGTCCCCAGCGTTTGACAAAAGCTTGTTGGACTGAATCTCTACCTGCACATTTTTCATTTCAGGGGTCATAGCGAATACATTGACCGGAACCGCTACTGTCTCTTCGGGGCCTAATACACGAGGCAAGGTAGCCAGTATCATTAAAGGCTTTCTTACAGGGGTTACTCTTTCGGCTTGTCCATAAGCACCGGACTTATTTCCTGCTACCACCATTGTTTTTACAGAACCTACATACATAGGCATTTTGAAACTATGGGTACCTGTTTTGCCAGCCTCAAGAGAAAATGGTCCAAAATATTTTACAACCGGTTTAAAACGATTGGTTTTTGACTTTTCAGCCCCTTTCAGCTCTCCATCTCCTCCAATGCTTAATACTTTTTCTATTCTCTGCCCGTGTGCTCCAATTACTTGGTCATACATATCCCAGGTGTTTACCCCCAGTGCTTCTCTGGCATAAAAGTGGTTCCAAGGCTGCGGGGTTTTAAAGCGTGTAATATCAAGAAGGCCTTCATCTACAACCGCAACCGTATAGGTCATGGGTTTTCCATGCTCCTCTTTTACAGAAACACTTACCGTTTCTTCTGGTCTAAGCTCGTCTTTCATAGCTATTACCGGGTTGAGCACCGTTTCCGGATTTTCTATTTTAAGAGGAATAATGCCGTATAACCTTATAGGAAGGTCGTTTCTGGTTTGAGCATGTGGTTGCACCAGGGTTACGTTCACATAAGCAGTAGGAGACATTTCGGGTGTGGCTGTAATGGTGTATTGGTTTTTCCCGTTTTCCGTTTCAACCCAATGTGTTTCTAATACTTTTGACCCAGTTTCGATGCTGACCAATGCTCTTCCTTGGCTGTTTCCAGGGATATTGAGTACAATTTTTTCTCCAGTTTTATAGCTTTCCTTGTCAGCAGAAAAAGAAAGTATAGAAGCGCCTCCTTGAAGTTTTTCCTGAGAGCTTCCAGCCCATCCTGGCCAATCCATGTAGAAGGTAGTTCCTGTACTATGTTTGCTTTGTTTGTCTGTAGCTTTAATATAATATCTTCCCCACTCAGGGTAATTAAGCCTTAATGTAAACTTGCCTTTGCCATTATTGGTTGTTATTGTCTGTTTCTGCAAGGCCTGACGGTAACGGTTGTCTGCATAGATAGAAAGATTGTCTTCAGACCTGTCCCACCACCATCTCCAATTGATTTTATATACCTCTACTTCAATCTCTCTATTATTAAGAAGTTTTCCATCAGGGTCGAGAGAAACTATATCTACGACATGGTTGGTATCTGTGAGCAACATATTTCTTGCTTTGTCTCCTTTGGGTATCCTTATTCCTGTAAAAGCAGTGTATGGGTAATAAGGAAGTGTGAATTTGTCGATACTGTAACCGCCACCTTCTTCATGAACCCTTGTTTTGAAGCTTGCGTTTAACACGCCTGGAGCATTGCCTTCTGCTTTTATCTTTGCTTTAATAATTGCTTCACCTTTATCGTCCAGTCTGTCTTTAAAAATCTCCATTGTTTCACTATTGAAGTTTTTGGCAGGGTCATCAAAAGAAAATTCTGGATAAGCTTCAAATTTTGTTGAACCTTTGTGTAAGGTCATGCTTATGTCTGTGTTTAGTTTTTTGGCAATAGCGCCATGCAACCATTTGACATTCATTTTAGCATCAAGACTATTGCTAAGTGCGGTTATTTTCGGGGTGTCAAAGTCTAGGTTGATTTTAAGCCGGTTTGGCATGATGGTTTCAACCTTTACCTGTCGAGTGAATTTTGCACCACCTACTTTTACTGTAGCGAGCCAATTGCCGGTCGGGGCGTCATCGGCAGTTTTGGTAGAAAACTTATAAAATCCTTTAACAGGGTTTGCGTTTACCATACGGCGAACAACTTGTCCCATAGGGTTGGTGAGTTCAAATACTACAGGGTGGTTTTCTGGGATGGTGTTGAGCTTATCTTCTAAAATAAATGCTAGATGTAAGGAATCTCCTGGACGCCATACACCTCTTTCTCCATAAATAAAGCCTTTCAAGCCATTTTGAACTTTGGCCCCGGCTACATCAAAATTGGTAACAGAAAGGGATGAGGGGTGATCTAGTTTTAAATAGCCAATTTGTTTGTCTTTTTTGACAATGACCATAAACGGCCTTTTCTTTAATTCTAGAGAAGCGATACCGGCGTCATTGGTGGTTAAGGTGGTAATCAGTTGTTGTTGGAAGTCGTATGCTCCAACTTCAGCACCCGCAATAGGAACGGTGGTTTTTAGATCTGTCACAAACAACTGGAAATCCCCGGATGAGCCAATTTTCCCTATTAACCCCAAGTCGGAAGCAAAAATGTTTTGGCTTACGCTCCTGTAACCTCCATAGTATGATTTGCTGCAGGGGTTATCTCTTTCCGTATGATTGTAGCCTGGTGCATAATAGCTTTCGTATGCATCCCAGTTCGAGCTTTCTTCTATAGAGAAATCTTCGTCCTCTGATTCAATGTCGGTTAAAGTTGCTTCGTCACTATTGTCTTCGCAGCTAAACATGCTGTCTTTTTTTCCAAAGCTTAGTTTTACTTGATACACGGCACCAGGCTCTGTGTTGATAAGTGACGACAAGTCAAGGTAATACTTTTTCCATCGGCTATAATCTGAAGGGTTAGCGTTGGTGAGTGGGACTGTTTTTGTTAAAACTACCTGCCCAACCCTGTTTAGCTGGTTGTTTTGGCTTAGGTTGTTAACCTGAAGGAACTGAATGATATTGTTTTCATAGATTTTGGTAATGGTTACCCTTACCGAGCGCAAGCTTACAGCCTCAAAAGGGAAATTGAGACCTTCGGTTGAAGGGAGTATAGCTCCTTTCCCGGAGAGCTTGACCTCAGGCTTTAGACCTTGGAAGTCAATTTGGGTACTTACACTTTTCCCTAATTGCCGCCCTTGTTTGTTTTTTATGGCACTGTTGACTTCTACTGTTCTGATACCGACTTGCTTCGTTGACGGGTAAACTTTGACAATGTTATTGTCCACAACAAGCCTTGGGTTTTGAAGATTGCTAAAGGAAATGAGGCCTTTTAGGTTTTGAGTAGCATCTATAGGGTCTGAAAACTCTAGCTTTGCATATTGCTCTTCTCCTTGTATGGCTAATGCAGAAACTAGTTTAAATTCACCCAAGGCCGGAACGTCATAGTTGAGTTCACCTTTATTGTCGCTGCCTATCGCTTCACCGTCCCATCGAATCTTGACTAAGCCGGAAGTTTCTTTCCGCTTTACATCTTCAATAAAGAACTTCCTGTATTTTCTGTCGTCTTTATGTTCCCAGTTAATGGTAAGCGCTTTACCATCTTGTGAGGCAGTAAGCACTTTTTCTATATCAGCATTTGGGGCAACGTCAAAACTCACCAGTGATCCTGTAAGTCTCATACGTGTCATGTCTGTATCGTCAGACATGCTAAGTCCTTCTGCTTGTACATCCACTGCCTGACGCATGGTTTCAAAACCAAACTTGAACTTTTTCTTATCGTCAGGCATGTTCATTACTTTGCCTATGTGAAATACAACTTTAAATTTTTTCCCTGAAGGAAGAACTTCATTGGGTTGAAACTGTACAGTGTTTTTATCGGCCCAGAAAGTTGTTCCTTTGATAGAAGGGGAGAAATCAAATAGGTCTTCAGCGGTTTTTCCTAATTGAGATTCGTCATTGATTACATCTGATGTAAAATGAATGGCAATGGGAGCTTCTTTGGAAATGGTGCCTCCTGTATAGGCTGAAATCCAGGTTTTAAACTCTGAACTTAAATCTTCCTCGGCTTCACTAAAAAATGTGTTTTGACAAGAAGTAAAGCTAGCAACAGCTGCTATAGCTGCCATAGTAAGCAGTTTGGCCGCCTGTGATTTTAACAATGATAACATAAAAGTCCTGTAATATTAAATGGTAATAGTTGGTGCTTTGTATAAAAGTGTTTTTGAGGTCGATAAATATAAGTAAAATTATGTTAGGCTGATGAAATTATTGCTGTTTTTTTGTTATGGAGAATCTTTATTGTACTCTGAACTAAGACGGTTTTTATGAGTTTTAGTTTCTATGAAATTCATATTTACGCTGATTTTAACTCTTGCTTTTTTTATTTGTGAAGGACAGCCTGTGCAACTTATAGAACTCAGTTCAAATAATGCGAAAGTATCTCCAATTAAAGATGATTTACTTATTGTTGAGGGTGATAGACTTGTAAGGTTCAGTCCGGAAACAGGTACTTCTTCTGTTTTGGCAGAGGAAAGAGGTCTGTCTTTGAAAGGTGTGCTAAAGGGTAGGTATGTATATTTTTCTAGTATCTCAAAGCGCTCATTTGACCTTTATTGTTACGACAATTACAAAGGAAGTTGCTTGAAATTAAAAACTTTTCGTAGTCTGGATAATTTTGTGGCTCAAGGGGGAGATATGTTTTTTATAGCAGATGATGGAGAAGTAGGCAGAGAGCTATGGAGAAGTAGTAAAGGTAGGTATCCTCAACTTGTCGCTGATCTGATACCAGGACAAGAGGACGGTTTTGATAGAAGCAATGGTTTATTAGTTTCCAGCGATAAGCATGTTTATTTTAAGACCAAAGATAATAGGTTGTGGAAAAGTAATGGCAGGAACCGTGGGACTAAGATCTTAGCGTGTTTTAACGAATATGGCCTGAATGCGAGAATCGGAACGCTAGGAGTGTTAGGAAGTAAACTTTATTTTTCAATAGAAGGATACAATAGGAAAAATTATTTCCGGGAACTGTGGACTTCAGATGAGAAAAGCAATGGTGCAATGAAAGTGAAAACCATTGATGACTTTTCAAATATAGGTGTTATTGACTGCTATACCAAAGGACATGATGGTTATGTGTATTTTTTTCACTATTACGACTACCATTCTGAACTATGGAAAACAAATGGCACAGCAAAAGGAACAGAAAAAATTAAAACACTAGGAGAGGGGGTGCCTTTTGAACTATCTGTAGTCAATGATAAATTGGTTTTTTACACATTAACAGAAGCGTCAGTTTTTGATATTTGGGTAAGCGATGGCACGGGCCAAGGCACTACTGTGCTTCAGTCGCTTCAAAATGTTCCAAGAAGTAGCATACCTTTGGCAGTTTCAGGAGATCGTTTTTGGTATGTAGATGATGGTAAGCTATGGGAAGCAGATCCCTTTGCAAAAAATATCAATGCCCTCGATGGTAAATTTGCGGCATTTTCGGATATATCAAATATTAAAATTCTTTTTCCTCACAAGCACGAGCTATATTTTACAGGTGAAACAAGTGCCGGTAACCTGTTTTTATACGTTTATAAACCTAAATAACCGAGATAATTTTTTTGAGTGAAATTTATGAATAATTAAACTTTCAATAAGTTTTGAAAGTTTAAAAACTTATTGTTAACTTTGGGGTATAATAAATAAGTAAGTTCATGAAATTTGAAGACGCAAAATCGGAGTTTATACAGGCCTGGGGTGTGCTAGCGACCAAGTGGGGCATAAATAGAACTATGGCGCAGATTCATGCACTTTTGATGATTTCACCAGAAGCTTTGAGCTCGGAGGAAATTATGGCAGAACTTACCATTTCACGAGGAAACGTGAATATGAATGTGCGTGAATTGATGGATTGGGGACTTGTGGACAAGGTGCATAAACAGGGGGAAAGAAAAGAGTTTTTTTGGGCGGAAAAAGATGTATGGAAAATTGCGCGACAGGTAGCAAAAGAACGTAAGAAAAGGGAATTGGAACCTATACTGTCCGTGCTTGACCGGGTCAGCCAAGTGGAAGGCGACCAAAATGATAAATCTGTGCAATTGTTTAAAAAGCAAGTTTCTGATATTAAGAGAATGGCATCCAACGCAGATAAAACAATAGATACTATGGTAAAAGCTGAAGAAAACTGGTTTTTCGGTTCAGTTTTGAAACTGTTTAAATAAAGTAGAAATTTTTTTGGTTTAAAGTTTCAATAATTTCTGAAAGTTTTGAATTGTTTAATATTAATACTTGATGATATGTATAGTTTAGGTAACAAGCTGATAATTTATGACAGCAACTGTAAAGTATGTTCTTCTATGAAAAAGGTGGTGACATGGTTGTGCAGTATTCCGGAGGAGAGGGTGCGGGCGTTGGCTGAACTGCCACCTGAGCACTATGTCAAAGTAGATTTGGCAAGGTTCCGGAATATGATGGCCGTAGTAGATACAGCAGGTGGGAGTACAATGTATGGGGCAGAAGGGGTTGCTTACATATTTTCTTGTAAATACAGATTTCTTAAATGGTTGCTCGACATTCCTTTGCTGTTTCGTTTGTTTGCGTTTTTGTACAATGTGCAGGCAAACAACCGCTATATAATGACCACTCCTAAAAGCACCTTTACCTGTGAATGTTTGCCGGACAGGATTTTAAGGTATAGGCTGTCTTATATCGGCATCGCTTTTTTGGTAGCTATTATTTTGACTGGTTTGCTGGCCTTGTCTTTCCGACAGTTTTTCTCTTATGTACCTGTAGGGGAATCCATAATGTGGGGCGTTTTGATTGCTGGCACAGGATGGTTGCTCCAGCTTGTTTTTGCAGGTGTTTTATTGGAAAGTGCTAAGTTTATTGATTATGCTGGACACTTAGGTACTATAATGGTTTATGGATTGCTGGTTCAGGTGCCATGGATTATTGTCAGCCGGTTTTCAGATCTGTGGATTGTTCCGGTGGTATCCCTTGTGGCTAGTTTTTCCTGTATGTTTTATATGCACATCGGTAGGGTTCAGTACTTGCAGTTATCAAAAATGTGGTCTCTGTGCTGGTTGCTGTTTCTTATTTCCGGGGCTGCTTTCGGTATGGTGCTTTTTTACAATTTTAATCCACTTTAAACCAAACTACTATGGATACTTTTAAGACACTTCCTATCAAATATTCTGGTGAATTGCATGACGTGCGCCTGGTGAATTTTTCTGTACGTAAAACAGAACTTGGTGAACATATAAACTATCCGCTCGATCCGGTGGAATGGGAGAATGACAGGGTATTGTTCTCTATGGTTGATGTTCGTCTCAGGCAGATGAAGCCAAGTTTTCTCCCTGAGGTATTTAATTTTGCTTACCGCCATATTGCTTTCCGGCTTCTGGTAAAAGATGCTCCTGTTAACGGAGGCGAAAACCAAGGTGTCTTTTTTTACAGGTCTTTTACAGACAAAGCTTTAGTTAAACTGGGAGGCAATTTTTTTACTAGCTATAAACTGGAAAAGGCAGAATTTACAGATAAGAATGGCGATACAGAAATAAGACAAGGCAGCAAATTTCTCAAATACCGGTTGGGGGAAGCGCTCGAAGAGCCTAATGAAGCTTTAGTGAACCTACAACGGAAAATTGGTGCGCTGGATCGTGCTTACAGTCTGGTAGACAATGAACTCATGGTAACACAAATACAGCGAGAAAAATGGCCGTTGTTGCCTGTTCTGCTTATTGATTTTCAAACCAACTTTTTTAAAACCGCCCGTTTCGAAGGGGCTTACCGGGTTCCTGAGACCATTTACTATCAATGGCTTCCGGCCAGAAAGGAGGAAATATGACTGTCGTAATATTAGGGGCTACAGGTCAAATAGGAGCATACTTGCAGAATTGTTTAGTCGCAAATAGGGCGTTTAATGTTCGGGGGACTTCCCGTAAAGGTGAGGCGGGAACTGTAAAATTTGATCCTTATAAAGATGACTGGGCTACGTTGGGAAAAATTGATGTGTTGATAAACTGCATTGGCTGCATTTTGGAAAGCCCAAACAATTCTTTTGAAAAAGTGCACCAAGGTTTAACAAGCTTGATCATAAAAAACAGGGAAAAGGTGGGTAACCCTCGGTTAATCCAGGTTTCCGTCCTAGGGGCTGATGAACATTCCTATAGCGACTTTCTTCGTACTAAAGGTTTGGCCGATAAAGAGTTGTTGAGCCATAAAAACTCGGTGGTGGTGCGGCCTTCTGTTGTTTGTACTCCCGGTACGGTCATGATCAAGAAGGTTCGGTTTTTGTCAGAAATAGCTGCTTATACCTTTGGTTGGTTGCCTGTTCCTGCTGGTTTCCCGACCCATAAGTTACAGCCTGTCATGGTGGATGATTTGGTATGGACAATTATGCATTTGTGTGAAAGCAATTATTGTGGCGTTCTGGAAATTTCAGGGCCTGAAGCTCTTTCTTATAAATCGCTTGTAAAACTGCTGTCTCAGGCAAAGGGGCGTAAAATTAAACTTCTCGAAGTGCCTCGTAGCGTGGCTGACCCAATTATAAGGAACTTATTGGCTGTATTGGTTCCGAAGCTGATTTCCAAAGGACAATATGATCTGCTATTTATGGATAACATAGCCAGTCCAGAACCGGCTCAGGCTCTAACAGGGAAACGACTCTCTGATACTATACCATTCTGGGAGAATGAATTTTCGAGATAGTTAGGGTGCGATTGATTTCAAGCTATTTTGCTATGCATTAGAAAATTCTATTTCAGGTTAAACTAAATAAATGATGCCACAGATAACTTTAAAAACTAAGATATGCGCACCAATTGACAGGTGTTTTGATCTGGCGAGAAGCATCGACCTGCATCAGCAAAGCATGAGCGAGAGCAGAGAAAAGGCGGTTGCTGGCGTTACCTCAGGGCTTATAAAAGGTGGGGAGGAAGTTACTTGGGAGGCGACGCATTTGGGTGTCCGTCAGAGATTGACTTCCCGTATTGAAATTTTTAGTCCACCTTTTCACTTCAGGGATGTAATGGTCAAGGGATTTTTTAAGACGCTAAAACATGATCATTTTTTTGAAAAGGCGCCGGAAGGTACCATTATGAAAGATGTCTTTTACTTTGAGTCTCCTTTTGGGTGGGCAGGTAAATTGCTGGACAAGCTTTTTTTAGCCACATATCTGCGTAAGCTATTATTGCTCAGGAATGAACATGTTAAAGCATCAGCAGAAGAAATGTTGAGTGCTGATATAAAATAGCAGGTGAATTTTTTAAAACTATTAATTATAAATGTATGAAACCAACTGATAGTGAGAAAACTATTCTTGTTATAAAAGGGATCTTTTATTCAAATCTATTGGCTTTTGCCGGTTTTGCGCTTGCGCATTTTATTATGCATCTCAATACAGGTGTGGGCGGGGTGCTTATTTTTTCAGAATTTGTGCTTTTGCCTATAGGAATGGGACTTGTGGCCGTAAAATACTGGCGCCGCTTTTCTGATAAAACGTCCTCATATTTTGTATGGTCTTTGGTGAATACCCTTACAGGAATTCTGCTCAGTGCCGTATTTATGGGCGAAGGTTATATTTGTCTGCTTATTGTGAGTCCGCTTATTCTGGGATTTATGTGGGTTGGGATAGCATGGGGAAAATATATGTATAAACAAGGCCGGGGAAAAATCAGGGCTAGTACATTTCTTCTGCTTCTGGGGATATTTGTTTATGATACTTTTTCTGAACACCACTATGAAAATATGGTCGGTGACGAAATGGTGGTAAATGCACCTCCTGAAGTTGTTTGGAGGTATATAGGAGCGCACCCTGAAAATAAAACAGAACCTGAATACTGGCTTTTTAAAATAGGGTTGCCTTATCCTATTCAGTCAACGGCAGGTGGAGATTCGATTGGAGTATGGAGAAAGTGCATTTTTAGCAATAATGCGGTATTTGATGAGGTGGTCTCTGAGTATGAAAAATACGCTCGTTATACTTTTGATGTGACCAAACAACCTGACGACCCTGAGATTGTAGGTCATATAGCTATTACCCGTGGTCAATTTATTTTGAAAGAAAACCCCGATGGCTCTACACTTCTGACAGGGATCAGTTGGTATAGGCTCAACGTATTTCCGGTTTGGTACTATGACCTTTGGGCAGAAGACATTACCAGAAAAGTACATATTCGGGTAATGGAGCATATAAAAATATTGGCAGAAAATGATAAAGAGAAAATCTGATGTTCCATTTTGTGGTCAAATATTTAGGTTGGTTTAAAAGGTTCCCTTTGTTCCCTTTGGTTTTTGACAGCTTGATGTGGATATGGTATATGTTGTTCCACAGGGAGGTGATTCAGGCTATAGAGGCTGTTGAAGAAACGCTTTTAAAACAGAAAGACATTTCAATCGGTCTGCATAGGTATGGCGGGCGTGAATTCCGTTTCAATGGAAAAGAAGTTGGACATATTCACAGCAATGGCCTTCTTGATGTACTTCTCTCAAAAACTGTCAAAGCTAAGCTAGTTCATCAGGGATGGGTAGTCGATCATCACGTATTCAGTAACTCCGGATGGGCTGGGTTTTCTATCAGAAAGTTGAAAGATGTTGAGCATGCAGTTTGCTTGCTCAATATGGCAATTGCTTTAAGAGCGGTGAATAATGATATAGTCTAAACAACAGTTGAAAACCAGTATTTTTAAGGATTGGATGACCCTTAACCTGAAATATGCAGGTTTTTAGGTTAAATGTTGACCGCTCTTTGTGTCTTCTTCATTTCAATAAAAGCCTGTAGGTGTTTTTTATCCCCATAATTAACTAAGAGGTTGCCGCTATTACTATTGTGGTAAGTGGACATAGTATTGTTGCTCCTATTAATATAGGACGAGAGTAAAGCTCATCTCTTTTACTCCATTGTCAACTTTATTAGAGTGGGTTCTTATATAATTTATATGTGAGGTGCTTGGTTTAATGATGTGTATTGGGTTTGTTTTTTAACGTTGTTTTGTTTTTAGTTGACGTTTTTTTGGTTTAATATTTTGTTTTTTTAACCTTAAAGATAAAAAATTGCACTTTTTTACGTAAATAAGGTTTGTGTTTTACCATTATTTTTAAAAATGTTATATTGATCCTACACAAGGGAGAAATTGTCCTGTCTTTAAAAAGTTAAAATATATAATTTTAAAACATACAAAAGCTCATGGGAACTGTGAAAGAATTTCCTGTATATAGAATCGATAATTTTGAAGATTACAACCAGTGTCAGCACTGTGGTAATAGCTTTTATATACGTGAGTTTGGGAAGCATATTCAAGAGCATAATTTTTTGGATAAACCACACGGCCATGACTTTTATATTTTGCTATTGATAACAAAAGGTAGCGGTATTCATAATATAGATTTTAAAACATATGATGTGAAGACAGGGGCTATGTTCTTTATCAAACCTGGTCAAGTACATAATTGGGAGCTGTCTAAGGATATAGATGGGTACATTATCTTCTTTACCAAAGAATACCTTTTGACAGAATTTCATTTTAACCAATTACAAAGACTTCCTTTCTTTTACACAAGGGTTCATGAACCAGTGATGATGTTGGATGAAGATTCTGTAAATACAATTTGTGCTACCTTTTCGAACATTGATAATGAATACTTGGGAAAGGGGAAATTCTATCATGATATAATCAAGCTGAATTTGAAAATCCTGCTTTTAGAGATTGAGAGGAGGTATGAGGACAATAGCACAGTAGAGGGGGTTTCTAAGTATCAAAACAATCAGTTTTATCGGTTTGAACAACTTGTGGAGGAGAATTTTAAAGATCATAAAACAGTGTCAGAGTATGCAGAAATGATGAGCCTTTCGGTAAAGCAGTTGAATGGTGTGTGTAAAAAAGTCTTGGGGCGTACCCCTGGCGATATTATTCAGGAAAGGATCATATTAGAGGCGAAAAGATTGCTTATTCATTCCGATTACCCTGTCTTTTCGATTTCTGAAACGCTTAATTATACCGATAACTCATATTTTATAAGATTATTTAAAAAAGCCACTAGTATGACGCCGGAGCAGTTCCGAAGTCGTGTTACCCTGCATAATGTAGCATAAGAGTGTGTAGGAGCATGGGTTAGCCAAAGGTAGTGGTAGGATTGGTCACAGGATAATATTAAATATTTGTACCACTTAAACCCATTGAACTATGTCAATTAATAGTCTCGATAACCCTTATGATTCAGAATCAAAGCTTAGCCACGGTTCTGGATGTGGCTGTAGTTCTTGCTCCCCTTCACGTGCAGATGCTGACATCCCTCAAACACAAGAAGAAATCATTGACCGTGCTGTTGAAAACGCTGTAGTGCGTTCTGTTTTTCCTAACGATATGGAGCGTCGGCAGTTTATTAAAGTAGTAGGAAAGTCTACATTCATGGCTGCGTTGGCTGCTATTTTTCCTATGGACGCTCTCAAGGCTGCTGTTAAAGAGTCGAACGGTAAACTGGAGAAGAAAAACCTTAAGGTAGGTTTCGTTCCTATTACTTGTGCTACCCCAATAATTATGGCGCACCCTATGGGTTTTTACAGTAAGTATGGCCTTAATGTAGATGTCATAAAAACTGCAGGTTGGGCTGTGGCAAGAGACAAATCATTGAACAATGAGTACGATGCCTGTCATATGCTCACCCCAATGCCATTAGCTATTACCATGGGTGCGGGTTCGGTTAAAGCTCCTTTTTTGATGCCTGCTGTCGAAAATATAAATGGTCAGGCTATTACGCTTCATGTAAAGCATAAGGACAAGCGAAGTCCTAAACAGTGGAAGGGCTTCAAATTTGCAGTACCTTTTGAGTACTCCATGCATAATTTTTTATTACGGTATCTGGTTGCTGAAAGCGGACTGGATCCTGATAAAGACATTCAAATTCGTGTCGTTCCTCCCCCTGAAATGGTGGCAAACCTGCGTGCAGGTAATGTTGATGGATATCTGGCTCCAGATCCATTTAACCAAAGGGCGGTTTTTGAAAATGTAGGATTTATCCATATGCTCACCAAAGAGATATGGGACGGACACCCTTGTTGTGCGTTTGCATGCAGTCAAGAGTTTGCCACATCTATGCCAAATACCTATGGTGCTATCTTTAAAGCTATTGTCGATGCTACTCATTATTCGGCTAAGCATGAAAACAGGAAAAGTATTGCCGAAGCCATTTCTACTACAAACTATCTTAATCAACCTCAAACAGTGGTGGAACAGGTGCTTACTGGGCGATATGCCGATGGGCTTGGCAATGTTAAGAATGATCCGGATAGAATTGGATTTGACCCTTTTCCTTGGAATTCAATGGGGGTTTGGATCCTTACCCAAATGAAGCGCTGGGGCTACATAAATGGCCATGTGGACTATAAAAAGATTTCGGAACAGGTATACCTAACTACTGAATGTGCTAAGTATATGAAAGAGCTTGGGTATACGCCACCTTCTTCAAACTATAAAACTCACTACATCATGGGTAAGAAGTTTGACCCTCATAAGCCAGAAGCTTATGTGGATAGTTTTGCGATCAAAAAGAAAGTTTCACTGACAAATGCTGAATAATATGAAGAGAGAAACAATAAATGCCGCTATTATCAGCTTAACGTTATTTGCCTTTGCTTTTATCCTTGGTGAAGTATTTACCAGTAAAGGGAAAAAGGAAACAAAAGAGTTGACAGAGTATGAAATTTTGATGGGAGCCTCAGAGGAGAAGGCTTCTTTGCCAGGCCCTATAGCAGTTTTTTCGAGAGCTTGGCAAGAGCTTAGCAATCCTTTTTATGATGCAGGGCCCAATGATAAAGGTATTGGAGTACAAATCTTTTACTCTTTGGGGCGGGTCTTGCTTGGGTACTTCTTGGCTATAATAATAGCTGTCCCTGCTGGGTTTCTGATTGGTATGTCACCGATTATGTATAAAGCTTTAGATCCTTTTATTCAGCTGTTAAAGCCCATTTCTCCTCTTGCCTGGATGCCTTTGGCGCTGTTTATTATTAAGGATTCTGCCATGTCTGCAATCTTTGTGATATTTATTTGCTCTGTTTGGCCAATTCTCATGAATACTGCTTTTGGGGTGGCGTCGGTTAAAAAAGACTGGTTGAATGTAGGTCGAACCTTGGAGATGAACGCCTTTCAAAAGGCTTTTCAAATCATATTGCCTGCAGCGGCCCCTACTATTTTCACAGGTCTTAGAATATCTATAGGGATTTCGTGGCTGGTAATCGTGGCTGCTGAAATGTTGGTAGGTGGAACAGGAATAGGATATTATGTATGGAATGAATGGAATAACCTGGATTTGGCAAGTGTGATTTTTTCAGTGCTTATGATTGGTGTAGTGGGCATGTTGCTCGACTTTCTTATCAATCGTGCTGGAAAGCTTTTCGTGTATACAGAATAAGATTTGAACAAAAACTACCTGACTTATGAATAATGAAAATTATTTGAAAATAGAGAATTTAGCTAAACGGTATCCTGCAGAGAAAAAGGGCGAACAAGGGTTGACGGTCTTTGAAAATATAAACTTCTCAATAGCAAAAGGAGAGTTTGTATGTATCATTGGGCATTCTGGTTGTGGGAAATCTACTATATTAAACAGTTTGGCTGGGCTTGACACTCCAAGTGAAGGATTGATTATGATGGAAGGTGTCAAGGTTCAAGGGCCTAGCTTGGATAGAGGTGTTATATTTCAGAACCATAGCCTTTTGCCTTGGTTGACAGTGTTGAAAAATGTTACTATGGCTGTAAAAGCTCGATGGCCTAAATGGAAAGAAAGTCAAGTTTTAGGTCACGCACAGAAATATTTGGAAATGGTAGGGCTAACAGGGGTGGAAGGGCGTAAACCAAGTGAACTTTCTGGTGGTATGAGGCAACGTGTGGGTATTGCTAGGGCTTTTGCCATAGAGCCAAAACTTCTTTTAATGGATGAGCCTTTTGGGGCTCTTGACGCTTTGACACGTGGGGTTATACAGGATGAACTTGTCCGTATTTGTTCCGAAGTAAATCAGACCATTTTTATGATTACACATGACGTAGATGAAGCGATATTACTGTCTGATAGAATTTTGCTAATGACCAACGGCCCTTATGCAGAAATTGCAGAGTCTGTCAAAGTGGACATTGCAAAGCCACGTGACCGTGAAGCTGTATTGAATGACTCCCGATATTATGAAATCAGGAATCATGTGATTCAATTCCTTGTGAAGCGCTCTAAAGATTTGGCTGAGGAGGCCCGGAAGCAGCGGGTCGGTAAGGACAGCCAGCCTAAGAACCAAAATAAAAGCTACAGCTTTCCCTCTGCTGCAATGTAATTAATTTTTATTTTTAATTACTTGTGAATCAGTGTTTTTAAATATTGGTTAGAGGAGGGGTTTGCCTTAACATTAAGTAAACTATTTTAAATTGTACATATTATGATGACTAAAACAGAAATGACAGAAGCCATAATTTTGGCTAAAGCAAAGAAGAAGTTGACTTGGAACCAAATTGCTGGTGCTGTTGGCCTTTCAGAGGTGTTTACGACATCTGCTTGTCTTGGCCAAAACTCTTTACCTTCTGAATATGCTGCCAAGTTAGTGTCTTTTTTAGACCTGAACTCTGATGTAGAGGCGGCATTGCAGGCATTCCCATTGAAAGGGAACGGGCAAGAAGTCCCTTCTGACCCATTAATTTATAGATTTTTTGAAATTTCTTATGTATACGGTACTACACTGAAGGAGATTATACATGAAAAATTTGGTGATGGTATTATGTCTGCCATAGACTTTTCTATGGATGTAGAAAAGCTCGAAGATCCAAAAGGGGATAGAGTAAAGGTAATTATGAATGGAAAGTTCCTTCCTTATAAAAAATGGTAATTTTTTAATCATAACCTCAGAATACAATGAAATTGGTGCCTCCATTTACGTATGAAACTGCCAAGGCAAAGGTGAAAGCCGCAGAGAGTGCTTGGAACAGTAAAGATCCTGAACGTGTTGCGTTGGCATATACAGAAGATTCTGTTTGGCGAAATAGAACCGAGTTTTTTCAAGGTAGAGACGCTATTAAAGAATTTTTACTTCGGAAGTGGGCTTTAGAAAAGGATTATAGGTTAATGAAGGAGCTCTGGGCTTTTACTGACTGTAGGATATCGGTTCGATTTGAGTATGAGTGGCAACATGCGTATAGTGGGCAATGGTACCGGACTCACGGTAATGAACATTGGGAGTTTGATGAAAGTGGGTTGATGAAACGCCGTGATATGAGCGCCAACGATATTCCGATCCAGGAATGTGAGCGGCGTATAGCATAGGGTTTTCTTGAGTCAGGTTATATATAGTCCGGTAGAGGGAGTTCTGCCGGGCTTTTTTTATGCTTGTAAAAATAACTTTGATAAGAGGCAAAAGAGGATAGAAGCTATTTAAACGATAACCTTTTTAGGTGGTTTTAAATAATAAGGTTTAACGCTTGCTTATGATTAATGGGCTTATCTTAATTTTTGGGGCATTCCTTATTTTTGTCTTGAGTACTTTAACTGGAGGTGGAGCCAGCCTGCTGCTCATGCCTCTAATTGCTTTTGCTGTTGGTGTGCGATCCGTGGCGCCTATAATGACTATTGGTATTGCCATGAGCAGTAGCTCAAAAGTGTTTTTCTTTTGGAAATATATTGACTGGAAACTGTTCAGTTGGTTGTTCCCTTCCACCATCGCTGGTTCTGTGTTAGGAGCTAATATGTTGGCGATTGTACCTGTAGATTTTCTCCAGATTGTAATTGGCCTTTTTTTAGTCTCTACTATCTATCAGCTTAGGGATAAGGGGACTGCAGGTGGTAAGAAAAAGTTTAAGGTCTGGTATTTTGTACCTATTGGTTTTATTATAGCTTTTTTGTCTGGGCTTATAGGAGGAGTAGGTCCTTTGATGAACTCAGCTTACCTCAGCTATGGTATTTCTAAAGAAGGACTAATTGGTACCAGGGCCGCAAATGCTGTTATTCTTCATGTTTCAAAAATTATAAGTTACACATGGTTAGGGCTAATTACTGAAGAGGTACTTGTTTACGGTCTCCTTACAGGTTCGTCTGCTGTTCTGGCTATTTATATAGGGAAATTAATATTGGCACGTATTTCCTATGCACATTTTAGGGTTATGGTAGTTGGTTTGATGGTTTTAAGTGGTTTAATAATGTTATGGAGCCATCGAAATATAATCTTGGACTTTTTGACCATTTTTTCCTTATGAATCAAGATTGTGGATCGGTTTACTAGATGTAGTGAGGGTGTTTTGAACATAACCTTTTAGACCTTGTTTTTTTATTATAAGGCCTAAATTCTCAATGTGGGGGAGAGGTGGTAGTAAATACTTGAAAAATATAGCCTATGCAACTATCTGTTTCGAAGAATGTGCATATTGTAGAGCCTGGAGATTTTGAGCCAACAGACCATTGGTATCCACGTGTGTTAAATTCAAATATCCATCCACTTGTTTCTTATTTTCTTAATCTTTCTACAGAGCAAATAATAGAGCGGTATAACCGCTTGCACCCCCAGTCTGATAGTGAGCTTTTAAAAGACATATTGTCTTATAAGCCTAGTTACCTGAAGTGGGCTGGTACTGATTTGATGTATGTTGTAAATAAGCTAGGGCAACGGAGGATTGCTTTGATAGAAACAAACTCTTGCCCTTCAGGTCAGAAAAGTATGCCTCTGTTGGATTTGAATGTAGAACAAGGAGGGTATAAAAGGTTAATAGAGGGGACTTTTAAACCCATGGTTGACAGTTGGCCGGAAAGTGGGGCTTTGGCAGTAGTGTATGACAAAAATGGGATGGAGAACATAGGCTATGCAGCTACCATTGCAGAGGTTTTCAACGAGCATGTTTACTTGGTTAACTGTAGCGACTTCAACGAAAGTGTAAAGTTTGAAGACGGTGTCATGTATGTCTGGGTCAATGCTTCTGGGTGGGTGAAAATTAGAGCCGCTTTTAGATATGTCACTCAAAAACCTTGGGAGCTAATCCCTGAAAAGTGTGGCACTTTGCTTTTAAATCCTTTAGAAGCTTGCCTTGCAGGTGGGAGGAACAAAGAAATGGCTGAAAAAGCTTATCTAAAGTTTAATGAGGTAAATGACCCTCTGGGGCTGCAAATCCTGACTCCCGCTACCTTTCTTAATGTGGAGTATAGTCAGCTACAGGAGTATTATCAAATGCTTGATAAGGCTATGGTCATAAAGGTGCCTACTAGTAATGCAGGACAAGGGGTAATGACTGTAACTAATGATAATGAGTTTTTGGATGCATTAAACAGGTTAAAATCTTTTCAGGATAATAACTTAATAGTTCAGCAGTTGGTAAAAGCAGCACCTGCTCATGCAGCTAAAAATGAGAAAACATGGCACCATGTGGGTACTGTGCCTGATCTAAAAGGCAGGAGCTATGCATTTGATATCAGAATGATGGTACACTATACCGAAAGAGGAATGAAACCTTTGGCTATTTACTCAAGGAGAGCTCGGGCACCTTTAAATATGGGTACTACTAATAACTCATGGGATGTTTACGGGACAAATTTATCTATAAGGCATGAAGATGGCTGGAGTTACGAAGATGAGCGACTTATGTTGTATGATGTTAGGGATTTTGGTTATATAGGGTTGGGCTTGTATGAGCTGATATCTGGTTTTGTGCAAAGTTGCATGGCTGTTTACGCTATTGATAGACAGGCTGTAGAAATGTTTTCTGAAAAAAGTAGGGTGTATAATGGAAAGTAGGTTTGAGACAGGCTCTTAAGTGGATGGTAGAAAAGCAGCTTAGGTCAACGGTTGGTTAGTTTAGTAACTTTTATTGGTTGAATATTTTGAGAAACTATTTCCTTTGACAAATAGAACAATGTCTAATATTCCGGCAATACAATTCCGGCTGCTGTAATGGGGAGGATGCCCCTAAAAGTATACAAGTGGCTGATTGGCAGTTTTTGTTACCCACAAATGGTTTCTGAATTTTGTAGATGATATTTTTTTGTTGTATGTGGTGTTTTTTTATAGTTTGTTATAGTATATTTATCCTTTGTAATATTAGATTCATCATAATTATAAAAAAATGAAAAGCATTTGGATTACTTGCCTGTTAGTAACGAGTTTATTTTCTATGGCTTTCGGCCAAGATAAAAGAACTACCGGTCATATTATAGATTCTGAAGGAAAAATCATAGAGGGGAAGTTCGGTACTGTTACAGCTAAAAAAGCTGTTTTTTATTCCAATGAGAACCTTAGAAAAGCACGTACATATAAACCTAAGCATATTCAAGGTTTTGTGTTGAACCAAGAAAATTCTCAGCCGCTTAAATTTGAGTCTGTAAAGTTCTCGAGTGTGGTCGAGCCAATGATGTATTCAGGTGATATATTTATGGGTGTAATATCTAAAGGTGAAAAAGTAAACCTATATTACCTTAAAATAGGCGATGGCGAATTCGGGGTTCAACGAGTGGGGATTGATGAAAAACCTGTTTCAATGGATGGGAAAAGGCTTTTTTGGAAGAAAAAAGGCGCTAAGTTTTTTGAAGATTGTCCTTCAGTGGCCGAAAAAATTTCTAATGGAGAATTAGGGGTAGAGGCAGATGATATAGTGAAGATAGTGGAAGAGTATGAGAATTGCGATAAGTAAAAATAGGACGTGCAGGGAAAATGCCCAAAATGTTGCCTTAAGCGACTTTTTTTGAAGCTTTTGTTGCGTAATACAAAAGTTTATATTGCATATTTCAGTTTAAAGGATAAGAAAAGAGGAACAGTTTAACTGTTCCTCTTTTTTTATTGCTATTTATTAAGGTAATTAGGTTTTTCGGAAACTTTAGACTTTTTCTTCCTCAGGTACCTTTCCTGCAATCCCTAGCTTTTTCTGAATATCTTCTAATGGTACCCCTTTGGTTTCAGGCATTACCTTCCATATAAAGAAAAACTGCAAAGCCATCATAGTCGCAAAGAAGGCGAAGACAGCCCCTGCGCCAAAGGCGGCAAGGGAAATGGGGAACAAGTTGGCAATAATGGCAGCAAAAATCCAGTGCGTAAGGCTACCAAACGATTGTCCGGCTGCTCTGACCACATTAGGAAATATCTCAGAAAGAAATACCCAAATAACAGCGCCATGGGACATGGCAAAGAAGGCAATAAATGCAAATATAAAAGGCGCTACACCTGCATAGTCGTCTATAAAGAAGGCTCTGGCAAGAAAAGCTAAGGACAAGGCCATGCCTATTGATCCAATGTACATAAGGGTTTTTCTGCCTGCACGGTCTATTAGTATCATTCCGACAATTGTAAAGAGCATGTTTACTAAACCGATTCCTGAGGTGCTGAGCAGAGACTCTTCAGAAGCTAAACCTGTCATTTCAAATATCCGTGGTGCATAATATAACACTGCGTTAATACCGGTTACTTGGTTAAGAAAAGCAAAAATGAAAGTAATTACCAGTAGTTTGGAGTATCTGGGAACAAATAGTTTTTCGTCTCCTTTGACATCTTTAGCTGAATATTTAATTTGTTCGAGCATTTCCTGCTCATTACCAGGGTTTACCTTGTTCAGTACTTGTAGCGCAGCGGTTTCATCGTGCTTTTTCAATACCAGCCACCGTGGGCTTTCTGCAATGACAAAAGCAAGACCTGTAAAGGCTAGTGCAGGCACAGCTTCTATTGCCAACATATACCTCCATGAGTTAGGTGAAACACCTTCTAGTGCATAGTTGCTCAAAAAAGCAATAAAAATTCCCAATACAATGTTAAGCTGGAAAAGCATAACCAGTTTTCCTCGTGATTTGGCGGGGGAAATTTCAGAGATGTACATAGGGGCTGTAACCGATGAGGCTCCTACACCAATACCTCCAATAAACCTGAAAATCATAAATGAATAAATCTCAGGGGCCATTGCCGAACCTAGAGCAGAAATGGTATAAATTATACCTATAAAAATCAAAGTTTTCTTTCTTCCGAACCAATCAGCAGGTTTTCCTCCTAAAAGTGCGCCTATAACGGTTCCATACAATGCAATGGCCACTGCTAGCCCATGCATCCAGTCAGTAAGATCCCAGCGTGCCTGGATAGCTTGCTCAGCACCTGAAATTACTGCGGTGTCAAATCCAAACAAAAAGCCACCCATGGCAGCTACTATTGCATAAAGAACAACTGAATTTTTCAAGATTATTTTAAAATTAAGGTTTAAAGTTAAAATAGGGACGTGCTTAAAGTTTTTGTAGTTTGAAAGGTGTCTTTACCTTCTATTGAGCTATAAAAAAACGCTTTGACGCAGTCCTGGTTAAAAGTAACTATAAATTTAGTAAAAAAGTACAAAGAGGAGGGTATAAAGTCCTACAAATTGGCCTTGTTTAAAATAAGGTTTACAATTAATAAATAAATTAGGAGTTTTTTGTTATTATTGCTAACAAATGCTTGTGCATAAAAATATACGGTTTCTTCGGGTACAGGCTGGTTTGACTCAGCAGCAATTTGCCGATAAAATAGGTTTAGGGCGGCCGTTGATCGGGCAGCTTGAGACTGGTAGAGTTGTGCCTACATTGGCACATTTAGAGCGATTTTCTTCTTTTTTTTCAGTGTCATTAGATCAATTGGTTAAAGAAGATTTGGAGGCACAGCGGGGAGATGGCTTTACGGACGATAAACTTAAGATACTGACTATAGCTGTTGATAAAGATGAAAATGAACTCGTTACACTGGTTCCTCAAAAAGCTTCTGCTGGTTATTTAAATGGGTTTTCTGATCCCGAGTTTATTGCAGACCTGCCAAAGGTCAGCATTCCGGGTTTAAGAAACGGTACTTTTCGGGCTTTTGAAATATCAGGAGACTCTATGTTGCCCTTGTTGCCAGGTTCTATTGTTATAGGTAAATACCTCCCTGATTTTGATCTGTTGAAGGATGGGCAGACTTACCTTGTGGTAACCCAAAGCGACGGGGTGGTGTATAAAAGGGTTAAGGTTGATCGTAATAATAACAAGTTTGCTTTAGTCTCTGACAATCCTGCTTACCCTCCTTACAGTTTGCCTTTTGCTGAAGTCCTTGAGCTTTGGGAGGCTTCTGCTTATATTTCTTTTACCTTTCCATCGCCAGAAGTGTCTTTGGATAGTATAGCTGTAATGTTGCAGGAAATCAAAGGAGAAATAGCTAAAAAAGCTCCAGAGTAATCCGGAGCTTTTTTTACTCTAAATTATGCGATAGATTTTGTCATGAGTGAACGCAGCGACTGATTTTGAGCTATTTTGCTACGCAACAAAAGTTCTATTGCATATTCCAGATTTAATGAGGAAATCGGTTAGAGCTTATGAAACTGGCGCTGTTGCAGGGTTTTGAAGCTCTGCTATTAACTTTCTTTCTTCTTTCAGTAGTTGTCTGTCCAGTATAAACGTCCCGCCAGGGAAAATAGAAGCCAAGAAGGCAATGAAGCTCCAAAGAAAGGTCTTGTTCATTTCCATTTTTACCACCGCCACCATAGCCATGAATGCCATGAATAGTAAACCGTGGGCCCATCCAGTATATTTTACAGCTTCAGGCATGTCAGCCATGTATTTTAAAGGCATTGCAATAAAAAATAAAGCAATTGCAGAAATACCCTCTGCAATTCCTACATATCTCAGGTATCTTAGAAGTTTGATGTTGCTGTTTTGTTCTGCCATGGTGTTTTGTTTTTTAGTTGTCTTTTCGGTTCTTTTTGCTTTGACTTACAAATGCTGTGCCATGCCTGTTAATAGGTCAGCTTTTGTTTGCTTTTTTTAATGGTTCAAGAAGGCTCTCTAACCCATTTGTTTTGATAATGTGGATGGTAGACAATAGCATGCCAAGTCTACCGCCAGGGAAACCCTCTCTGGCAAACCACTCAAGATATGTTACAGGTAAATTGCATAGGGTTGTACCTTTATATTTGCCGAAAGGCATTCTCATTTTTACTATATCCTCCAGCGCTTTAGGGTCT
Organism: Cytophagaceae bacterium ABcell3; assembly: GCA_030913385.1. Taxonomy (NCBI): domain Bacteria; kingdom Pseudomonadati; phylum Bacteroidota; class Cytophagia; order Cytophagales; family Cytophagaceae; genus Natronocytophaga; species Natronocytophaga cellulosiphila. Next base: position 3,966,243 of record CP133159.1, on the reverse strand, counting down.
GTTTCGGGAAACATGGTTAGTCGTTAAATATGTTGGTTAACAAAGCTTTTCCTTTTTTAATTCACAGGTAATCAAATATAAGAATTTTCTTTTAATTAGGGACTGCTGAAAAACGCCCAAAATATTGACCTGCATATATATTTGTATAAAAAATAGGAGGTATAGGTGCAAGAGTTTTTAGGTTATAATATTTGGTGTAATAGTAGGGTTTTGTTGTTCCATTGTTCTGTTTAATACATGTTTTGTGCGATTTGTATTTGAGAATTTTTATGTCTTGAACAATCATATCTTGTACTTGTTTTTTTATTAGTGATATACAATTAAAGAGAGATGGATAAGATGGGAAGAGTAAAATTGTATTTGAAAGTGATGTCTTTGGTTTTAGGGATTGTTTTTACCAGCAATTCACTGTTTGCTCAGAGACAACAATCTTCAATAGGTATTAATATTTGGTGTAATAGTAGGGTTTTGTTGTTCCATTGTTCTGTTTAATACATGTTTTGTGCGATTTGTATTTGAGAATTTTTATGTCTTGAACAATCATATCTTGTACTTGTTTTTTTATTAGTGATATACAATTAAAGAGAGATGGATAAGATGGGAAGAGTAAAATTGTATTTGAAAGTGATGTCTTTGGTTTTAGGGATTGTTTTTACCAGCAATTCACTGTTTGCTCAGAGACAACAATCTTCAATAGGTATTAGAGGGGGAACTAATATGGCTGCATCAGCCGGAGAACGGAATATATTTGGCGATAACAGCCTTCGAGGATACCATTTAGGCTTTTATACTCAGATAAATATAGCCGGTTTCTTTGGTATTCAACCAGAGTTCTTGTTTTCCAGACGTTCTTTTGATGCGCCAAGAGGAACACATGTGCACCCTCCAACAGAGGAAGCATTTCCTTTTTACAGACAAAGTTTTGATTACCTAGACATACCAATTTTCTTACGCTTTAATATTGTAAAAGGGTTTCACGTATTGGCAGGGCCCCAGTTGTCTAATTTTCTTGGCTCTCAGGAAAGATATATTGGCTTTCGGGGAAGAGAATATATTCAGAGACATTTAGGGGGAAATTATATGGACCTTTCGGGTGTCGTAGGACTGGCTTACGAGTTTAGAGACGGACTTAATATTGGCGTGCGATATGGGTATGGTTTAGGAAGAATCCATAGTATTACAAACTTTGAAGGTGGTAATGTGCCACATCAGACTCAGGGTATGTTTACTGTGGGGTATACTTTTGGGAGAACTCCATACCATGGTACCTATCATGACGACTATTATTTCGATGGGGAATAATATTCTTAACATAGCCGCACTTGTATGGCAGGTGCGGTTTTCTTGTGCTTGAGACGGATAAACAATCATATATATGGATAGTTCTTTTAAAATAGGGCATTGATAAACAGGGGGAGATGAGTGTAAAGCAAATATTAGGTGTGATATCCTTTTTGGTGGTTATGAGCTTTGGTACTGCTCAGACGCAAAGTATTGGCTTTGGATTAAGAGGGGGGATAGATCGTGGATATGAGTATGGAAATGTGTTTGGACAAGGGAACTTAAGAGGTTTTCAGGGTGGTGCTTACGCCAGGTTTGATTTCATAGGAGGTGTGTTTGGCATTCACCCTGAAGTTTTGTTTTCTAGACGCACTTTTTCTGCAGACAATGGGCCGTTTTTATTTCCAGATACAGAAGAGCTTATGCCTAACTATAGGAGAAACTACACCTTTGTAGATGTACCTGTTTTTCTTCGGATTAATGTTACCCCTGGGTTTCACTTTTTGGTTGGGCCACAGGTTTCGGGGCTTTTATATTCTCGAGAGCATTATTATGAACCAGAAGGTAGATCGCATAGCATATACCATAGTGGATATGAAAACCGCTTAGATTTATATGGCGTTGCTGGTTTGGGCTATGAATTTGAAAGTGGGTTTAATGTAGGATTTAGGTATGGTGTTGGCTTAGGGCAGATACATGGCGGTGGAAGTTCGGGAAATGCAGGCTTGCTATTTGATAGACAGGCACAGTTAGTAGTAGGTTATACGTTTTTAACGAGAGGCAAAGAGTAAAATTAAAATAGGATATGAGGGGAATGATAAGAAGTGGTCATATAGTAAAATGTGTTGCGCTGTTAATAGTGGGGGTCTTGGGTAGTTTGACAGTCTCTGCTCAGCAAACAGGCTTTGGTGTTAGAGGAGGTGTTAATGGTATGGCTTTCGAGAACCAGAGTTTGCTTGAGGAGGAAAGTTTGCGTGGCTGGCATGGAGGTGCATACCTGAAACTTGGTATAACGGAAAGCTTTGGTCTTCAGCCGGAACTTTTGTTTTCGAGGTATGGGTATTCGGCGGGCGCTACAGAAGCACAAGCAGAGGCTTCTTATGACTATCATTTAAATTACCTAGACCTTCCGGTGATGCTAAGGTTTCACATTACTCCTGGATTATATATTCTAGGTGGGCCTCAGTTTTCTTATATGTTGCAAGCCCGAGAAAGGATAGGATGGGATCAGTTTGCTGAGGAGTTTACCGATATTCGAGAAGAGCGCGGAGATAATATCGATGTGGGGGCTGTTGTTGGTATAGCATTTGAATTACCTAACGGGCTGAACATTGGAGCAAGATATGGTTTTGAGTTTTCACGAAGCTATTCACTTGATCACTTTACCCAAGAGCATGGCAGGCGCATTGGGCAGATCCATTTAGGATATACCTTTGGAGGCCGAGGGGACTTATAGGAATGAATTATGGGGCAAAATAGCAGAATCAGTACATTTGTGGAGGAGTTTCCCTTCATAAATGTACTTTTTAAATACTGTAAACCTATATTATTTTACTCTATGATACATAACAGATTTTTCAAAAGGAGCCCATACGGCAGTCCGCACCCCAGAAGCTTTTAAAGCCGAATTTGTCCAGTTGTTGCAGGTGTTAAGAAATGAATACACTCCTTCCCCTTCATAAAAAAAATCATTATTGCCATAGTGGTGGTTGTAGATGGGAATATAACTTCCTGCTTGATCTGTTTGAAATGATCTTTCTATAAAATCTACTAATTGTTGGAACTCTTTGAGGTTTAAGGTCAACTTGTAAACTTTTTCAGACTCGATTGGCTGATAAGTCAATCCTTTAATATGCATGGCAGAACCTTCAGAGTAGAAAAGGGCTTTTAGACCTGTAGAAAGTCGGAAATCTGACCAAGAAGGGGTTTCTGCATAAAATGTTTTATCTCCCCAGCCAAAAGCGATATACTTATAAGCTGTGTTCTTGTTCGGAAACAACTTTTTTAGCCAATTGATAGTTGATGTTTGAGCTGGAAGCGTAATGTCCGTGTGTACGCCATTTGTGCTTACATAAACAGGTATTCCTTTGGGAGAAGCTTGATAGGTGTTGTTCACTGAGATTACAGAAAATATAGTAGCGTACGCCAAATAGCTCAGAACAGCCAATGGAACGATCAGCAGCGAAACAGTTATTTTATTTTTTAAACGGTTCATGTTGTATGTAAAACGAAATTAAATCTAAAACAGGTTCCTTCAGGAAATTATTTTATGTGGGTTATTGTTTTACAATGAAGGCTATTTTACGAATCTGTAATGTTAGCTTTGTTTAATTGGGTTAAGAAGGTAGAGTGTAAGTACTTTTTGCCTCTTAATATTTTATATGAAGGAGCAATAATTGATTAGTATTAAAAATGAATGAAATAGCTGTTCAATCAGTTCGGGGTCATCTTCTTCAGGCACTATAAGAAAGCCTTTGCAAGCGTTTTCTTTAAAAGCTTTGGTGTCGGCTTATCGGGTTTACTTCAGAATGGCATTTCGTATGGCACCTGAAAAAGCGGCAAAAAGGGCTTTGAGCTTGTTTGCAACACCTATAAACCAGAAAGTAAGAGCTAAAGAAAAGCTGTTGCTGGAAAAAGCCTCACGTTCTTATATAGATTTTGAGGGTATGAAGATATGTGTCTATAGGTGGGGCAAGTCTTCCAAAAAGGTTTTATGTATTCATGGATGGGAAGGTAACGGAGATAATTTTGGAGGTATTGCAGAGCAGTTGGTGAAAGAGGGGTTTGAGGTTGTAGCCTATGATCAACCTGCGCATTACCGTAGTACTGGACGGTCTTCTAACCTATTACAATTCTCTCGGCTTTCCGCTTTTTTGATCAAAAGCGAAAAACCTTCATGTGTCGTGGGACATTCTTTTGGAAGTGCTTCCGGTATTGTAGCATTTCATGACCATCCTGACTTGCAGGTAGAAAAGTTTATTATGCTCAGTGTTCCTGATAAACTAATAAGTGTGGTAAACGATTACGCCCGGCTAATGAGGTTTACTAGAACACATAAGATGCATTTGCTTAATTATATGAACCGGGTTTTCGGGCGCCAGGTCGAAGATATCCAAATGAACCGATACATTGGTGCTTGCAATTCCCAGATGCTGCTTATTCATGATAAGTATGATAAGGTGATTCCTTTTTCATATGCCAAAAATGTGGCTCGTGGCAATGATAAAGTTAACTTATTTCCTATTGCTCATGCAGGTCATTATAGGATGCTATGGGATCCAAAAGTGATAAGTGAAGTTTCAAATTTTGTCAAAATTTAGGTAATACAGTATATTGCCCTTTGTTTTCGCATTTGTTTCGTATTGGATTTATTTTTATAATAAATTATTTTAGTATAGGATTCTATCCTGTTTTTCGTTCTATTTGGAATGATGAAGTGTACTATGAATAGATTGAATTTGATTTTAAGATTTACTGTTTTTTTGTTGTTTATTTACCCTCTTTGTGCCACATCTTGGGTTTCAGGCCAATTGACGGGGCCGGAGATTATTGAAAAAATGAGGGCAGGTATAGATAAAATTGAAACCCTTAAGTTTAGAATGAATAAGAGAGAGCGGGTAGGAGGTAAGATCTTGACTAGGGAACAAATGTGCAAATACAACCGGAAACCTCATAAGGTATATACAAAGATACTTGCCCCTTCTGAAGGCATAGAAGTGCTTTATGTAGAAGGAGAAAACAAAAACAAAGCATATGTCTACCCTAATGGCTTCCCGTATTTGACTCTAAGTCTGGATCCTTATGGGAGTAATATGAGAAAAGATAACCACCATACAGTACATGAGGTAGGTTTTGAATATATCAATGATATTGTTTCAGATATAGCGAAAAAGAAAAAAGACAACCCTGAAAAATACCTGAAATACCTTGGGGATACAGTAGTCCATGGCCGTAAATGCTTTAAAGTATTGATTGACTACCCTGACTTTGATTTTTACCCTTACAAAGTTAAACCGGGAGAGAATATTACCGATATTGCCTACAGGTTATTTATAAGTGACTTTATGATTCTGGAAGAGAATAACTTAAAGGATTACAAAGATGTTAAGCCGGGGCAGGTAATTAAAATACCTAACGCATATGCTCGCAAAACATACTTGTATATCGACCAAGAATATTACCTCCCGGTTTTACAGGTAATGTATGACCATAAAGGGTTATATGCGGAGTATGATTTTGTTGACTTAGAGGTAAACCCCAAACTGGCACCAGAAGAATTTACAAAAGGTTATAAAGAATATAATTTTTAAATTATTAAAAACATTTTTGTTTGAGCTTAGTTGTCAGATGATTGAATTTGATAACTAAAAAGATAATGTACAAAATTAAAACAGCACAAGAATCAGAAATAGAGAATTTAATAGCTCTTATAGCGTTGGCTTTTAGTTCCGACCCTTTTAACCGATGGGCTTTAAAAGATCCCAAAGACTATATAACACTGTTCCCTTTTTTCGCTCGTGCTTTTGGAGGAAATGCAATTAAGCGTTCAACAGCTTTTTATATTGATGGATATGCGGGGGCGGCTTTATGGATGCCTCCTTCTGTTGAGCCTGACTTTGAGACTTTGACCGATTTGGTTGAGAAAAATATCCCTTCTGAAATTAAGCCTGATTTGTTCAGCATATTTGAACAAATGGGTGAAGCTCACCCTTCTGAGCCATGTTGGTATTTACCTATGTTAGGAGTTGACCCTGTCCGCCAAAATCAAGGGCTTGGTTCTGCGCTGTTAAATCATGGGTTGGCACAAATAGATGAGCAAGGTGGAATGGCTTATCTGGAAGCTTCAAGCCTGCGGAGCGTCCCTTTGTATGAAAGGCATGGTTTTAAGGTTATTGGAGAAATTCAATCGGGTAGTTCACCTATCATGTATCCTATGATTAGAAAACCTTAAAATGGAATTATGTGATAGATTGCTTCATGAGGGGCAAAATGTTATTCTTTTGGGTCGCAAATCATTGCGGCGCTATAATCAAGACACAAATATGAGCGAAGCGACTGATTTAAAATTGCTTTGCAACGTAATAGTTCTATTGCATATTTTATGTTAGTTTGTTGGTTTAGCTTTGGAGGAAGTTTTTTGCGACATAATACGGTTTGGGTTAAGTGTATGGGTGTTTTTTTTATATGATTTTTTTTAAAATGGTTTTGTGGCACGGTGGTTGATATTGATCAGGAAAACCAAAAACAAAACCAATGAAAAAACTTTTTTTAGTACTCGCAGCTATTTTTCTAGTTTCTTTAGAATCATTTTCGCAAATAGGTCAAGGGCAATGGATGCTCGGTGGCTCTTTGAGCTTGAATGGTCGAAATTCAAGTGCTGAAATGGATGGGACTAATTCTTATTTTAATGCGGGCTTGAGCGCGCGCGCAGGATATTTTGTAAGCGATAATATTGCCATAGGAATGTCCCCAGGGTATTCTTTTTTGAGAAGTGCTTCAGATGACCTTATCGCATGGGATGGGTATATGGAATCTAATGTTTATACCAGGCACTTATATAATGCATCTCCGTTTATTAGGGTGTATAAACAACTTTTTAATTCACGGGCCTACCTGTTTGGACAGGGAAGTTTAGATTTTTTTCATATGAGATCGAGTAGCGGACGAGATCAAACTTCTTCCAGGACCATTGCCAATAGTATCGGTGCTTCTATCGCCCCGGGAGTTAACTTCTTTGTCCATGATAAAATTGCTTTGGAGGTTCTATTTGGCGGCCTTTCCAGCCGATATGAAAGATCTATAAGAAGTGGTGATAATTTAGTTAGTGATGTGGTTGAGAGAGAGTTTCAATATAATTTCAGTTTAAATTTACGGTCTTTAAGATTTGGGTTGATATTTTTCCTTTAACATTTAGAACTGCGGTATACCTCTACAAGTGGATTATGCTACTGTAGTGTGTTATTGACGGGATAAAACTAAAAACAAAACCATGAAAAACTTTTTCTTATTACTCGCAGCTATTTTTCTAGTTTCTTTAGAATCATTTTCGCAGATCAGCCAAGGACAATGGATGCTCGGTGGCTCTGTGCATATAGATGGTCACAATTCAAGAGTCGAAACGGGCAGGACTGGCTCGTCTTTTGATGCGGACTTAGATGTGCGTGGGGGATATTTTGTTACCAATAATATTGCCATAGGGCTATCTCAGGGATATTCTTATGAAAGAAGAACTTCAGAATATAGTATAAGATGGGCAGGGGCGGAGGACTTTGAAGATAACATATATAAATCCACCAGTCACTCTTTCCTCACCTCGCCGTTCGTAAGGGTTTATAAACAGCTTTTTGATTCACGGGTTTATCTGTTTGGACAGGGAAGTGTAAATTTTAGGCATGCTAGAAGAATTGGTGGAAGTGAAACATTTATAGATAATACTTTAGTAGAGCAGTCTTCACATAGAGCTGTTGCCAATAGTATAGGAGCTTTTATCGTACCGGGTGTTAACTTCTTTATCCATGATAAAATTGCTTTGGAAGTGCTATTTGGGGGGCTTTCCAGCCATTATGAAAGATCAACATTTAGTGGTGATAATATTGAAGAAACTAGGAGAGATTTTTATTATAACTTCGATTTAAATTTACGGTTGAATTTTGGACTAGTCTTTTTTCTATAGGGGCTAACCTTTAAATGTAGACCCGTATAAGGTTGGCTCTAAAGAAAAATGTAAAAAGCATATTAAAAATAAAAGCCCTTCAAAAAATGAAGGGCTTTTATTTTTAGGCGCGTTTTTTATTTTAAACTTTCAACTTCCTCTCTGCTTAGCCCGGTGGATTTCATAATGATGTCTATACTTACCCCACTTTTCAATAACTCTTTGGCAATATCTTTTTCTTTGGCAGGGATCTCATCTAGCGTTTTTGACTCACTTTCTTCTTCCATAGGTTCTGCTTGACCTTCTTGGGAAGTGTTAGGGTTTGCCTCGTTTTTGTCTTCTAAAATTACATTATCTTCTTGAGTTTCTTTAACCGGAGTTTCATCTTCTATGCCAGTGTCACCTCCAGCTTCGCTTGTGTCTATGGCTGGTGCTTCTTCCACCACTTTCATTGTTGGTTGTTGATCGTCTGGACTATGAACATTTTCCTGTTTCATTTCAGTCTCAGACGTGTCTCCCTCTTCTTTTGTTTGGTCGTTTTCATTAGACCCAGGTGCGTTACCATCCCAATGATCTTCTTCCTCTAAATTTAAATTCTCATAACTACCTTCTGGTGAATCATGTGGCTTGGCCTCTTCTGAGTTTTCAATGTCAGCTTCTTCTGCTGGGCGCACCCTTTCTTCTGTATCTTCTATTTCTTCAGATGAAGGCTCCTTATGCTCCTCCTGGTCTTCGGTGTTGCTTTCTGTAGGCATATTAACCTCCTTGAAAATAGCGTCTTTGTTTGCTGGCGTTACTTTTTTAGGCTTGCTTTTATCTTCCTCATTGCTGACTACAAGAAACTCGGTCCTTCTGTTGAGCGCATGTTCTTCCTCTGAACAAGGCACGACATAGTCTCCTTCACATTCACAATGGTTTATAAGCTTACTTTCACCGTAACCTTGTCCATAAATCCTTTCCGGTTCAATACCTCTGGAACGAACATATTCGGCAGATGCTTTGGCCCGCTTATCTGAGAGTGTTTGGTTATAAGATTTGCTGGCGCGACAGTCGGTATGTGCTCCAAGTTCAATCACCAGGTTATGGTTTTCCAGCATCAATTCAACTACTTTGTCTAGTTCCTCTGCTGCATCTGGTCGTATGTCCCATTTGCCAAGGTCAAAATATATAGGTTTTAGGTCCAGAAGCTTTCCTATGTCTGTACCTATCTGTATTTTGTCCATAGCCAGCGTTAGCTGTTCAGAGGTGTCTTTGACCAATGTTGTAAATGGTACAGTTTTGGACAAATAGTTGTCGCGTTCAAGCTTAATCTGAAAGTCTATGCTATCATTGAGGAGTAGGTCTTTTAGTACTTTCTTAAAAGAGCCATCTTCTAACGTAAGGGTTTCAAATATACTTTTGCCCGTTTTTGTATCATTAATTTTTACATGTACACTGTCCAGTGGTTCTTCGGTCTCTTTATCCGTTACCAATCCCTTTAGTGCCAGGTCTATCATGCTCCATAGGTGAAGGTCTTTTTGGATTTTTTTCTCTTTGACCAAGAAGGTGGTAAATTTTTTGGTAGTATCTCTATAAGCCTTTTTAAGTCCAGTAAGTGCATAGGCACGATCGTAGTCAACTTCTAATAAAAAACTACCTGTAGAATCAGATAACGTTTGTGCTATCACTTGGCCAGTTGAGTCTTTTAGAATTACATTTGATTCAGGGAGTATCTTTCCTGTATGTTTGTCAAAAACTTTTCCTGCCAATTGCAGCATTCTCTGTGCAGTAAACATATAGATGTCATCTCCGTGTCCTCCTGTATTTCGGTTTGAACTTAAGAAACCTTTTCTGCCATTGTCCCATACGAGTACGCCAAAGTCGTCTCTTTTTGAACTAATAGGATAGTTAAGGTGTGTAAGCTCTCCATCTTCATACTTAAAGAGGTCTAATCCTCCCAAACCAGGATGACCATCGGAGGAAAAGTAAAGTACGCCTAGTTCGTCTACAAAGGGGAAAAACTCATTGCCTTTGGTGTTAATTTCTTCACCAAGGTTTTCTGGTTCAGACCATTTTCCGTCTTTAAAGGTTACTTTATAAAGGTCAGAGCCTCCATAACCTCCTGGTCTGTCGGATGCAAAGTATACTGTTTCTCCATCAGGGGCAAAAGCAGGATGAGCAGTAGAAAAATCGTCTCCATTGAATGGGAGTTCTTGGATGTTTTTCCAGTCTTCCTCATCTTTTTTTGTAGCCATGTATATTTTAAGCCTATTTACACCATCTTTGCCTCTTCTGGCTCTACCTCTGGATAAGTTGTTTCTTGTGAATAGGATTATATTTTGGTCTGGGTTAAAAGTGGCCGGGCCGTCATGGAATTTGCTGTTGATGGCCCTGCTAAAAGGCACAGCCTCAAATTTTTTATGAGGGTTGGTATACTTTTGGAAAATGTGGCCATGATACCCTACAGTGTAGGAGTCGTTGCTGGTTATTCTTGTCTCGTCGGAGTGGAGTTCTTCATTATATTTTACAAAAGAATATTTGTCAGAGTCTTTCCCTTCCTTTGATTTGTCAGTAACGTAGTCTGTCTGTTTTTCTACATAAGTTGTGTCTAGATAGTAAAGGTTTAAAAACGCGGTGTTATCTTGTCCAAATACCCTTCTGATACCCTCTTCTCTTTTCCTTGATGAGCAGAATACAATACCGTTTTGGTAAAAAACTGGACTAAAGTCGGACTGGGGAGAGTTAAAATTGACACTTGAGACTGTATATAATGTCGAGTCTTTATATAAGTTGCTGATATTGTCTAAGTATGTAGTTTTAAACTTCTTTCCTCTGGGATCTTTATGTCCTTTCAAGTCAGCATAAACCTTATAATATTCAGCGGCTTTTTCATAGTTTCCAGTTTGGGCCAGGGTTTGGGCAAATTCAAGTATAGAAGCATGGTCTTTGTCTGCTATTCCGGTAGTGTCGCTAAAATATATTTTGTATACACGTTTGGCATTGGTCATATCGCCCACACGGAAATATGAGTTTGCAAGATTTTTGTATACTTCCGGTGGAGCCTCTTTTTGATACTGAAGCGATAGTTCATACTGTTCTATGGCACTGGCAAATCTCATATTTTTATAATGACTGTCTGCTAGCCTGAAAGGATTTCTCTGCCCAACAGCCTGAAACGAGATAAGTATCAGAAGAACCAGTATATATTTATATGTACTATTCATAGCTTTTTAATTCCTGCATTAAAAATGTCTTGGGGAAACCATTTTACGCTTATCATAACCGAATTCATAGCGTAACATTATTTCATGGGTGCCATTGTTGTAATATCTCAACTGAGAGTGTGTATAATCAAAAGCATACCCTAGTCTGAATTGGTCTAATAACTGCATTTCCAGTATCAATACAGGGGCAGTTAAGCTCCTGTAGGATATACCTACCGAATATCTGTCGTATAACCAAAGGTTTGCATTTAGGTCTACTTGAATAGGCGCACCGTGCACTTGTTTGATCAATGTTGATGGTTTAAGTTTTAAGTGCTGGTTCAATGTGAATACATATCCACCCATTAAGAATATATGTCTATATTGTCGGGCAGAATAGCTTCTATCTAAGTCTAATCTATTGGTTAGCATTTGTGGTATGGAAAACCCAATGTAATACTTGTCGCTATTTAAAAATAAGCCAATGCCAACATTAGGTAAAAACCTGCTTAAGTCTTGAGAGAAAGCTAAGTCGCCACTGTTCCCAAATTCATCTAATTGTACACTTGTAAAGTTTGCCTGAAAGTTTGTAAACCCTGCCGATACCCCTGCTGATAATAAGGTAGATTTGGTTAATTGGAGCCTATAAGCATAACTAGCATACATGCCGGTATTGCTGAATACACCAATTCTGTCATTGAACAAAGTGATGCCTGCACCCATAGTTTCATTTCTGAAAGGCATGTCCGCACTAAAAGTAGCTGTTTCAGGAGCTCCAGGTATGCCAATCCACTGTTTTCTTCCTAAGGCATTGAGAGAAACCACTTCCCTGCTACCTGCATAAGCTGGGTTTACCAGTAGCATGTTGAACATGTACTGAGAGAACAAAGCATCCTGCTGAGCTTTGGCTAAAGCCGGAAAAAGGACTAAAACGAGTAGTAAAAATATAAGTTTTTTCATCTTCTTATTTTTTGCGCCCTGTCAGGATTATCTGTTAATGGTGATGTATTTAAAGCCTTTATGTTCGCCATCATTGATGTCGTAGCGTAAATAATAGGTTCCGTCCGGAAGCCCTTTCCCAATGACTACGCCTCGGTTGGCTTCGCCTTGCCAGTCATTTTTATAGTCATTGTTTTCATAGACGATGTCGCCCCATCTATTGAAAATAGTGATAGATATTTTGGAAGGGACATCAGTTCTGATTACGAATGCATCGTGGATACCATCATTGTTTGGTGAAAATCCATCAGGGACAAAAACAGTGTTAGGGTTTACCTCAATAAATATAGTATCGTTTTTACAGATGGATTGGTTACACCTTCGAATGCTGCTATAGTCGCAAACCGATACGACCACACTGTCGCTTCCTATGTAATCATAGTAGGGGTCATAATAGAAGTTACCTGCAGTATCTATTGAAAAAGTACCATTAGCAGGCATTTGGACAACCTCTCGGTCTACAAACAATGTATCATTGTCAGGGTCTGAGTTGTTGTCAAGTACATTTCCTTCAAGTGTTTTGTTTCTGAAAACAGATAAGTATTGGTTTTGTACTATTGGCGCCCTGTTGGTGTCAAGCACTGTAATGTATATGTACTTGATATCACATTGGTTGAACTGTGACGTATCACATATGGTTACACCGGCTGTGTCTATACCTACAAATCCTGGGTCAGGAGTATAGGTGTAGAAGTTTGTAATACTATCTATGGCTAATGTTCCGTTGCTAGGTTCTACCGCAATTTCGCCTTGTATCACAAGTCCGCCACCATTTCTAGAAAAGTCTGTATACAAAACAATTGAGTCTTCTACTGATTGCATGGCACAAATAGTGTCGTAGATATTGGTGAGGCCTGGTGTAAGGCATGGGTAAATGCCTGTAGTGTCTGAAATGGCATAGCACACTTTAGAGTAGGCTATTCTCCTGAAGTAATATTGTCCGGCTGTAATGAGACTATCTACATGAATTTCTAATGTTTCATTATTGGCTTCAGGAATGTTCATCCAAAAAGTAGCTGAAACATCATCATCATCCATAGCAAATATGGTTGTGTACTGCCACCTGTAGTTTAATGAAGTTCCTCCACTTGCAGGTTCTCTGCTTTCTATAAATATGGTGTCCTTATCACAAATTTGCTGATCTTCACTAATAGAACCTGGTTCTACAGGAGTATCTACAAACACACGCGCTGATGCTTGGGAAGAGTCTTGGCTACATGCTCCTGTGGAGGTCACAATTCTCCTGTACCATGTGGTGTTTTCTATGGCGCCTGGAGCATAATCTTTGTCTGTGGCGTCTTCTATTACTTCCCAGTTTGTTTCGTCAGGAGAAGATAGCCATTGATAAGTTACCTCTGTAAAACCTCCGGCAGGTTCAGTACCTATAATTTCTGGTGCTGTAGAGCCCAAACATATACGGCTACCTGAGCCAATAGAGTTTGTAGAAGGGTCAATAGGGGTGTCTACCTGCACGTATGTTGCCTCTGTAGTATCTGTACATACCCTAGAGTCGACGATACGTCTATACCAACCAGAAGCTTCAGGGGCATAAGGGGTAAGCTGCTCATTTGTTTCCCCTTCAATATTGGCCCATGAGACACTGTCAGACGCATGTTGCCATTGGTAAGAATATGGAGTAGTACCTCCTTGGGCAGCGGAAGCATTTAAAGCAATTTCTTCTCCTAAACAAATGTCATCATGGTCTTCTATGGCCCCAGCATTGAGTGACGGGTCAATAAATATTTTAACGGTAGAAGTAGAAGTGTCATTAGCGCAAGCTCCTGTTGATGTAATAGTTCTTCTGAACCAAGTGGTTTGTTCAGGTATGCCAGGCCATAAATCTCTTCGGGTAGAGTCTTGCAGAATATTCCAGTTAAGGCTATCTGTAGAGGCTACCCATTGATAAGAAACTGGTGACAAACCACCGGTAGGAGTACTACCTATGATCTCGTTTGCCTCCGATCCAAAGCACAGCTCTTGAAGTTCCTCAGGGCCAATTGTATTGGTAGATGGGTCTACAGGGACATCCACTTGGACAAATATTCCATCAGTAGTGTCTGAGCAAACCCTTGATTGTACAATTCTTCTGTACCATCCAGAGGCATCTGGAGCATAAGGAGTAAGTTGCTCATTTGTTTCTCCTTCAATATTCGTCCATGAGGTATTGTCGGTAGCGTGTTGCCACTGGTAAGAGTAAGGTGTAGTTCCCCCTTGGGCAGCGGAAGCGTTCAAAACAACTTCTTCTTCAAGGCAAATATCGTCATGGCTTTCTATAGAACCGGCAGTGAGCGTAGGGTCTATGAATATTTTTACCGGATAGGCTGAAGTGTCATTAGCGCATGCGCCTGATGAGGTAACAACCCTACTAAACCAAGTTGTTTCATCTAATGTACCAGGTAGTAAATCCTTTCGTGTTGAGTCTTGTAAAGAAGCCCAGTTTATACTGTCGTTAGACATGATCCACTGATACGAAACTGGTGATACCCCTCCGGATGGTGTACTTCCAATAATTTCAGCAGCTTCTTCGCCTAAGCATAGTTCTTGACTGTCCAGTAATGTGTTTGATCCCGAACTTATTGGAGTGTTTACTGTGACGGCTAAAGCTTCTGTGGTGTCTTGGCATACTGAGGAATATACTATTCTCCTAAAGTAAGAAGAGTTATTAAATACAGTTGAAGATAAATTTTGATTCGTTTCATCGCTAAGGTTACTCCAAGAATTACCATTAAAGGATCTTTGCCATTGATAGGTATATGGCTCCGTGCCTCCTGACGCAGGAGTAGCTTCCAGTTCAATGGCTGTTCCACGGCATATATCGTCTACCTGTTCAATAGTTCCAGGAGAGAGCGCAGGGTCTACAAAGACTCTAACTATCCCTGCTGAAGTATCAGATCCACATGCGCCGGTGGAAGTTACAATCCTTCTGAACCGGGTAGTTTCAGGTAAAACACCAGGGTTTAAGTGTTGACTGTCAGAGTTAGGTACCTCTGTCCAATTGTCAGAGCCTTCTGGTGCTGAAATCCATTGATAGGTCACAGGTTCAAGTCCACCGGAAGGAGTAGAGCCTGCAATCTGACTGGCTTCGGTTCCATAACATAAGTTTTGGTCTCCAGAGATGGTATTGCTTGAGGAGATGACAATAGGGTCAACTCTTATAAACACCGTTGGGGTAACATACTCGCAAACACCGGTTCCTGAAGTGACCCTCCTTCTAAAATAGGTGGAAGAAGTAAGTCCTGGAGAATCATATTCACTTTCAGTGGCACCTGATATAGATGACCAGACATTATTGTCAGAAGATCTTTCCCACTGATAGGTATAAGGTTCAAGCCCTCCTTCAGGCGGTGTTACTGTAAAGGTAGGGAAGGTGCCTTCACAAATATTATCTGGGTCAGCAGTAAGTGTTCCAGGGTTAAACTCGCCATCAAGCCTTACTCTTACAGGTGCCGTGGCCGTATCGTTATCACAGGCTCCTTCTGATATGGCTATACGACGATATAAGACATCCCCTGTAGAAATTTCTGGCAGATAATCTCTTTCATTAGCACCTGGAATATCTTCCCATATACCTTCTTCGTGCGATATTTGCCACACATAACCTGGTGATGCCAAGGAGCCGGATGCATCTGTACCTGTTATCGTTTCAAGGTCAGCCTCTTCACAGGCTATCTGATCTGACCCTGTAATTTCATTGTTGTCTATTTTATAATGTACATCTAATACTACTTCTGCAGTTGCAGAAGGTGTGGTGCATAGCTTGTCAGGGTCTGCATAAACAATAACACTTATTTTATCTTGATCTTCCCATAGTTCTTGGTGGGTGTAAACACTATCAGGTTGACCAGAAGGTAATAAGAATGGTTCATCATTGTAATACCAGTCAATTCTTCTATCTTGTCCAGCATTTTCAGTAGAGACTGTAAATGTTATTTCGTCTGTGCTGCACACTTCAGGCGGTGCAGGAGTAATCGTTGCTTCTGTAGTCAAGTTTGGAAGTACCTGAACTTCATAAAAGTTGGTTGTGTCAGAGTCGCATTCATTCATAACAATTCTCCTAAACCTGGTGGTTTCCTGAATGTCCTCTGCTAAATAATTTAGGTTGTCGGAATTAGAGATATCTGTCCAGGATGTAAAAGGCTCTACTGCGCTTTGCCAGATATAGGTGTATCCTGGGCTGCCTCCAGAAGGGCCCTCTTGGTTTCGCACCCATACATCACTGCCCATACAGACAGTTGTATCTCCTGGTTGTATGGTTCCTGGCTCTAACGTACTGTAAACCTCTAAAGTTATAGGCCCAGCATAGGTAGTGTCGCAATCACCATCACCATTAGTTGCCCTTCTTCTAAACCAAGTATTGTTTTCTATAGGTTCTGGAAGATAATCTATTTCGGTGGCCTCTTCAATGTTGTCCCAACTGTTGCCATCAAAGGATATTTGCCATTGATAAAGGATCTCTGAGCCCGTACCTCCTGATGCCGGTGTAACGGAAGATATAAGACCCGGTGTAGTATCTTTACATACTTCTGGTTCCGTGGCTTCTATGCTACCACCATCCATTTGTCCAGTTGTTTCTACGAGATAAGCATCTGTTGCGGCGGAACACACCCTAGAGGTTACTTTCCTTCTGTAAAATATTTCTTCTTCAGAAACAGAAGGCGCTGAACTCATAGGCCCTGGGGTATTTGACCCTGAAATATTTACCCAGTCTGTTTCATCAAAAGAATATTGCCAGGTGTAGGTAAGTGGGTCTAGACCGCCAGATGGAAGTTCATTGTTAAGTAATTGGGGCGAGGTACCCCTACATATGGTATTGTTATATGCTTCTATGCTTCCTGGATCTAATTCTGGGTCTAAAGTTACTACCGGTTCGTCCTCTAATGTCCTAGTTGCGCAACCTGTTATGTCGGCTTGTACAGTAAGAGTATTTTCTCCATTTTCCAGGTCATCAGTCGAAAGAGAAACTTGTAAATTAGTTGCTGAAGCTTCGGTATTGGTACTGCTGCCTATGACAGTTCCATCAAGAAGTGCCGAATAAGTAACGCCAGGCGCTGCATTAACTATGGTAATATACGTTGTATTGCCGTCTGAAGAACATAAGATATTACCGTTGACTGACAATGAAACAGAAGGGTTTGGGACACGGATAACTTCTGCCGTATTGTCTAGGTCAACAGTCGAACATCCACTGATACTTGCTCTGAAACTTACAGTATTGGTGCCAGTTGTTAAACGAGACATTGGTATTGCAATAGGTAAATCTGTTGCGGAAGCCTCGGTATTAGTAGCAGTTCCTGCTGGTGATCCATCAATTACCGCTGTATATGTGACTCCTGGGTTGCTGTTCAGTATAATGACTGTGGCCTCTGGTTGATTAGAGCATACTAAGTCTCCTTCTACCTCTAAAGTCATGTCAGGCTGAGGTACTAAATTGACTTCTGCCAAGTTTTCCATTAATACAGTTTCACACCCATCGATATCTGCTTCAACGGAGATTAGGTTTGACCCATTGACAAGCGCACTGGTAGGGATAGTAATAGGTAAATTAGTCGTTGATGTGTTTTCGTTAGTGCTTGAACCTATCTCCACATCATCCAGAAAGGCTGTGTAGGTAACGCCAGGAGCAGCGCTTCTGACCACTATAGTTGTATTTGGATTGTTTGAGCATACGGTATTTCCATCAATGGTCAGCGATGCAGAAGGGTTTGGAACCTTATGTATCACAGTATTGTCGCTTAAGCCTACTGTTGAACAACCATCAATTTCGGCTGTCATAGTGATATTGTTGTCGCCTTCGTTAAGTAGGCTAATAGGGATTTCAATGATAAGCTCGCCTTCTGTTTCCCTGCTTCCACTGCCTAATGAGGTGCTTCCTCTGTAGGCAGTATACAGGACATTGGGTTCTGCGTTATCTATAGTAACAATTGCTTGTTCTTCATTGGAGCAAAACACGCCACCCGAAAATGAAACTTCGCTATCTGGGTTAGGTACTTTAACAGCCTCCGCCGTGTTGGCTAAAATAACAGTACTACAACCATCAATGTCAGCCCTTATTTCTATTTCATTTGTGCCCAAGTCAAGGTTTTCGGTAGGGAAAGTAATATCTATAGTGGTAGGGGAACTTACAATGTTTATGTTGCTCCCTAATAGTAGATCATTGTAATAGGCAGAATAGGTTACATCAGGTTCTGCATTTTCTATGGTAATTCGGGTGTTTTCTTCCGTACTACAAAACGTCCTGCCACTTACCGATAAATCGTCTGCAGGAAGTCCATTAACAGTTATCGCAACCGTGTCAAGGCATGTTTCATTTTCAGACCCTAAGGTATCCCTAAGAATAAATTGATATAAGCCTGGTACATCCATTCCGGATACTTCGCCGGAATAATTTCCTATGGTGGCAGTAGATGGGTTAGAAGGGTGGGTAAACCACCTTTGGTGTCCTGTTGCTTCATTAAGGTTTATTTCTCCATCTGGGGTACAAGTAATGGCATCATCTCCTGCTTCGGGTTTGGTACAGGTAATTCTACATTCTTCTACAGAACTGCTGCAGTCGCAGCTTAAAGTGGCACTTCCTGCCCGGTTAGAGGGCGGGGTAGGCCCGCAGTAATACAATTGGTCTGAATTCGTTAGGACACTGTTCCATGCTCCATAATCTTGAATGCTTAGGGTAGCACATTCTCCGGGCAAAATACTGTCTCCACGGAAGATATTGTCAGTATTGTTGGCTACCATTGAGTTGGTTACCTCAATAACAGAGCCTGCATGGGGGAAAATTGGCCCCGCATCAGAGTTAATTCGAAGGTCTTGGGTCGTTATAATTCCTGAGTTGCTTATGGAACCATCGTTGACAATAAAGGTGCCTCCGATATCTATGGTAGCCGTTCCACAATAGTTGTTCATGGCATTGGAACCTCCTTGTACAGTCATGTCTCCTGCAACAGTTACTGCACCTGTGTTAAAGAGCCTACCGTCCGTTTGTAGGATAACAGATCCCGAAGAGTTGAATTCGGCACCTCCAGCTACAAAAATAGACCCTCCTTGGTTTGAAGTGATGCTTCTGGTGTTGATAACGGAATGCTGGTCCGCAACAAAGAAAACAGGCTGTCCAGGGGTGATATTGTTTTCTAGCTCCAAGGTTGCATGCTCTCTGGCTTGGAACCTTGCCATTTGATTAAGGTTAATTGAACCTACTGTAGCGCCAGTGGCATTAGTGATAAATGAAAACGTATCTGCGCCAACCGTTACCCCTGTAATGCGGGTGTTTTCGCCCCAGGTTTCAATGGTGTTGTCTGTACCTCCTGATGTGATGTTGACTGATGTAAAAGTTACGTTAGGGGCGCAGACTTTAACAGTTACATTAGAAAATGACGAACTGAATGTAAAACTGGAACCACCTGTAATGCATATTTCTTGATCGTTAGCTGTTGCTGTAATAGTAGCATTGTTTGAATAAGTATTTCCCGGCGTACAAGAGTCGCATTGGGAATGTGCTTTTGTAGTAACTACCAGAGCAAGAAAAATAAAAAGTAATCTAGTCAGTTGCATGTCGAGAATGGCTGAAAGTATTCAAGTTCTATCTGTTTTTTTTTTTTTTACATCCCCAGCCGAGTACCATTACGATCTGGGAGTTGTTTTTTAGTGTTTTATTTACACTTTTAAGTAAATGCGTTATCATTCCAAATATTTCCTTTTAGGCATGTTCTGTAAAGGGTTAATGTCGCTTGGTTGTAATTGGCAGTATGGCATTTTACCTAAATGTAAACTTATGATTAATTTTCTAATAATTGTCCATTTTGGCCACTGTAAAGCTACACTTCCTTAAAACCATACAACATTATCTTAAAAAATGTAAAAAAGATAAATTACTTTTTAGATACCAATGCTTTGCGTATTGCCGGTTATATTTTATTTGATTTTTCTGAACCTCATTAGTTGAGAGGCAGAATAAATACTGTCTTTTTTGATAAAATTTTTCTTCTAACCTGAAAGTGAGAAAATTGTTATAATAACATGGGCAAATTTTTTAACAAATATGCTTTTGTAATATTGAATGTCAATGAGATTATTTCCTCATCTTTACGCAATTGTTTTATTTTTAGTTATGATATAAATATTTTGTGCATGTTTCTGCACGGCTGGCGGTTGGAATGATTACGAAAAAATGTTCTTTTTTATTATATTTTCATGTATGATAATTTTATTTTTTAAGAAAAAAGCAAGAACCATCTAAGTCGTTTACTTGTTGCAGGTTGCTTTACCATATTTAAAATGCAAAATTAGCTGATAGTTTGTTAGATGTCAAGTCGGGAATAGAAAAATATGTAAGATTGGAGAGGTGTTTTAAAATCCACTTTTGTTTGTTGTAAATTGATATAATGTTTATATTCAAAGTTCCTAAAATGTAATATAGTAAATCATGAAAAAAGTTAGCCTTTACGTCCTGCTTCCCATTTTCTCTTTATCATGTTTGTTTTATTACATTTTTTACCTGTCGCCTTCTGATAACTTTCGTGCCATATACCTGGTGCCGGACAATGCTGTGTATATTATACAATCGGATGAGCCAGTGAAAAGCTGGAAAAAAGTGCGTAGCAGTGATATGTGGAAACATATGCAGCAACAGCCTTATTTTGCAGAACTTACCTCTAGTGCCAATAGCTTAGACTCATTGGTCAGGGACAATGAAATGCTTTTTGACATGCTTGGATCCCGGAGTGTGACGGTCTCTGCCCATGTTTATGCACCACGCAAATATGATTTCCTGTTTATTGCTGATTTAGAAAAAGCTAGTAAGCTTAAGTTTGTACAAGACTATTTCACCAATCTGGGTGGGGGGGGATACAAAATTACCGAAAGGGACTATCATGGTCATAGGGTTTATGAATTTTATGACAAAGAAGACCACTCTACCTTATACCTTACTTTTATTCGTAACTTACTTGTTTGCTCTTATGTGGGGAAGCTAGTAGAAGCATCAATCGATCAGCAGGAAGAGCCGGTGATTGGACGGGATGTGAATTTTGTGGAAATGAAACAGCAGGTCAGCAAAAATGGCTTGTTTAACGTATATGTGCAATACTCCCGACTTAATGAATTTATGAGCTGTTATTTGGCAGGCGAGGACGAATATGTCAATGCTTTAAGTAATGCTATTTTCTATACTGGTCTGAATGTTAACCTGCAGAATAATCAATTTATTACCAAAGGCTATACAAATATTAATGATACCGCTAGCTCGTATCTCAAAGCTATGTTGCTGTCAGGAAAGGGTAACATTGCTGCTGCTGATGTAATTCCGCAACGCACCGCTTATTATTTAAGTCTTGCTGTAGATAACTTTGATGATTTTTATGAAAGGTTTGTAAGTCTTCTTCAGGAGAATAAACAAGACTATCAGGAATATGAGGACAATGTTAACAGGATTGAGAAATTTTTGAAAATAAATATTAGGGAGCATTTTATAGGTTGGATGGGAAACGAGGTCGCTTTTGTACAAACCCAACCTAAAGTTAATGGTAGAGAAAATGAGTTTTCTGTTATCATTAAGGCTTCTGATAGGAAAGACGCTGTGGAAAACCTAAGTTTTATAGCTAAGCAAATCAGGAAAAAAACACCTGTAAAGTTTAAGGAGATTGAATATAACGGATACCCAATTAATTACCTATCTATGAAAGGGATGTTCCGTTTAGTGCTTGGTAGTTTTTTTGAAAAGCTTGACAAGCCTTACTATACTGTAATTGATGATTATGTTATTTTTAGTAACCATCCGCAGACATTGAAAAATATCATTGATGATTATAAGAGCGGAGAGACTTTGGGAAATTCAGCATCTTATAAGGAGTTTTTTGAATCTTCATTTGATCAATCGTCAAATGTTTTTGTTTATGTGCAACCGCCTATGTTATACAAAGGACTCCAAGGGTTTGTTTCGCATGAAACGTGGGTTAACATAGGAAAAAACAAAGATTATATCACTTGTTTTCCTCAATTGGCTTTTCAGATGAACGAGAAAAAAGAAATGTTTGAAACTAAGCTTGTCTGCTCTTTTGCTAAACCTGAAGCCAAGCCTTTGTTTTTTCAGGCTAATGATAAACAGGTCAATGTGCCTATGCGGCCAGTTAGTGAAGAAGAGGAAGAAGATGATGATTCTGACGAGATATACTTAGATGACTTGGACGCTAAAAAGTATACAGAAACTTTTGATAATGGTACCCTGAAGCTCAAAGTTAACATTAAAAACGGGATCAGGCATGGCAGTTACCATGAGTATTATCCAGACGGGACCATTAAGGTTAAAGGTCGCTATAAAAATGATTTACGTGATGGTACTTTTAAGTATTATAATAAAAACGGTAAGCTGGTAGAAAAGAAATCTTTTTCGAAAGGAGAGGAGGTAGATTGATTTTAGGTGTAGCCTTTGCGGGTGTTGAGCAAGGTGCTTGATTTTAGTAAAAAAGCAGGTTTTGTCAGCCTAATATGTCATAGAAAAGGCCACCGTTCTTGGCAGCCTTTTTTTTAAACTACTGAATGACAAACTTGGCCTGTTTGGCTTCGTCCCCTGAATGTAGTATCAGGTGATATATGCCTGTAGGGAGTTTAGATACGTCTAACCTCTCCACAATATTATTCCCATTCGCCTCTAATACCAGCGAGCCAAGACTGTTGTATATAGCGAAACGTTTGGACCCTGCTTTCCTGTATTCTACATATAGCTCTGAAGTGGCTGGATTAGGGTAAATATTGAACTTGCCTTTCTCGCTAAGGTTAACACTTGTTACGCAGTCTTCTTCATTTTCTACAGCTTCCGCACCTGTTTCCCCGCTAACACAGTTTCCACAAACATCTTCATAGGCATCACCGCCTGGGGTTCCATGGCAGTCTAAAGGCTCTGATGTGGTGATTTCAAACGGGGTGCTTTGTGTTTCAGCGCCATTGCTGCTTCTGATGACTACATAATAAATGCCTGCATCATCTTCAGTAGCTTCTTCTTGGGCATAAGTAGAGTTTGTCGCACCCTCTATAGGTTCGTCGTCTTTATACCATTGATAGGTAAAAGAACCACTGCCTGTAACTGACACATCAAGAGAGAATGGTTCTCCAATAGTCACTTCCATATCAGAAGTTATACTTGTAATTACAGGACATAAAGCGCCTGGCTCTATACCTGTGTTACCGCCAGCACATATCCCACATTCATCGAGATCAGCTGAACCGTCAGCATCTCCGTTGCAATCTATTTCTTGGGAGGCAGTATTTACAACTACTTCTATATCGTCGCTTCTGGTTGAGATGTCATTATTGTACACTTCTACATGATAGGTTCCTGCGTCATTTGTATCGGCATTTTCAATGGTGTAACTGCTTGCTGTGGCGCCATCAATTAGGTTTCCATTTCTGAACCATTGGTATGTAATGGATTCAGGGCCGCTTGCCGTTACCTCTAAAGTAGTGGATTCGCCCTCAGCTATTTCAACGTGCGTGCTAGAGATGCTTTCTATGATAGGCGCTTTGCATGTTTCGCCAGGCTCTATGCCTGTATTACCACCCGCACACACATCGCATTCGTCTACTTCAGCAGTTCCCTCGGGATCTCCATTGCAGTCCACGTTGTTTTCTGTTTCGAGCTCTACCGTAATTGTTGTCAGTGATTTTCCAGGAACTTCCACCTCTTCTTCAAGGTTTACTGAACCTAATTCATTGAAATAGCTTCCTTCTGTTGATTGATATGCATTGGTTTCTCCTAGTATCAAATCTTCAAACTCAAGCGCTAATGTTTCTGGGGAATCGCTCAAATTGGAGAGGATGAAGGTCGCTTTGGTATTGTCAGGGCTGAGGAAACCTGTTACTTTAAGTGTAGAAGTTCCTCCCCCTATAGCAATTCTTTGATAGCCTTTGTCCACAAATTTTGAAAAATGTTTGACGGTATGATAGTATGGGGTAATCTCATAATCTCCTTGGGTGTCCACTTTTATCATGGCTTTGTCATTGTTTTCATCCCACATCATATCCCAATAAATATAGGCAGACGTATTGGCTTCTATAAGGTTTAGCTGTATCATGTGAGCGGTTTCCAGCCAGTCATAATTATCACTAGAAAACTCTGTCATGAAGTTTGGTTTGTCAGTAAATTCATCCCTGACCATATTCAATAAGTCAATATTGATGTTGTTAGGGGAGGAGAAGTTGTAAAGGTGGTATGCGTAAGCCTCAAGGTACGGTTTGCCTTCGACTGTTTCAGTCATTGACCTGTACGTGTTTTGACTGTGATCCCATAGTGCTACGCCAATGTTTTCTGTTTCAGGGCCTATCATTTTAGGCACATAAGGCCTGTCTTTGATTTTTTCATAAACCGACTCCAGACCTTGGGCGTAAGAAGGGTATTCGTCTGTTTCTTCAGGTCTCCATCCAGTAGTAGTCCATCCGGGATCTTCATACCCAGGCTCATTCTGGATACTGATGTATTCTGGGTCAAAAGGCAGGTTGTCCAGTATGTCAGACCAGTACTCAGCATATTCGTTGTAAATAAATTGCCCATCAACCTTTTTTAAAGTGCCTTCTTCCAACTGGTCATTACTTTTCAATGAAGAAGGAGGCCCCCAACTGCATAGTAAAAGGTCTACATTGGGGTTGTATTTTTTTGCCAGTGCTGCTAGTTCATTTGTTGCGGTATAATGTGGTTCAAACCAATTGACTTCCATTGCCTGCGGAGATTTATTTGAAGGGTAGTTTTCTGGGTAATACCAGCTTTTAAACCTAATCATATCAGCTCCTAGGTCATCAAATAGTAGCTGGGTCATTTCGTCTTTTCTGGCACTGCGCGTTATTCTGTCGCAGTGCCAAGTAAGCGCTCCTCCAAAACCGACCATAGTTTGATGTTTTTCGGATATATCCACATTCAAAGCCCTTGGCCCGGTGGACGATGCTAAGGGATCTTCAATAAAAAAATCATCAAAAATAAAAGTACCCTCATCTGTGTAGTGTATTTTTAGTTGTAGGTTACTCTCGTTTGCTACAAATGTCCAGGAGAACTGTTGCCACTCTGTGGTAATGTCAAAATCTCTTGACGCATATGAGGTGTTTTGTTGGACGATTCGGACACTTGAGTTGCTTGATATAGTTTTTGCCCAAAATGTTAGTGTGTATTCTTGCCCGGAAACCGATGCCCAACCCACATGGATTGACTGAGCATCCCATGCTTCAGTACCAGGTTGGATTACCTCTACCCGCATGGCGCCGGAACCAGTATGGGTATCTGTGGTTTCATGAAAGAAGTTGACAGAAGATGTGCCATCAGAAAGGTTTTGCCAATCAGTGAACCCGTCTTCAAAATCACCATTGTTGATAAGGTTTTGAGCTTTTGCGGATGTGAAACCTACGCTTAGGCAAAGCAATAGCATTAGGGCTTGTCGGTGTATTAAAAAGTATAGGTGTTGCATAAAATATTTATTGGTCAACATTATAGCATTTATAAAAACAAATAATAACCTTGTAAGGTAATGGAGTTGTAGAAAAAAATCTTTAAAAAAAACAAGTAAGGGGACATACCGTCAATGTTAGTTGAGGGCGAAGCATTGTTTTTTATTGTCAGAGCTTTAGTCTGGCAGTTTCCGCCTGCGTCGGGTGAACTGTTATATTAATAGATAAAAAAAAGGCTGCCGTTTACGGCAGCCTTTTTGCATGAACTTTATTGTAATGAATTACTGAACAACAAACCTAGTCTGTCTGACATCGTCTTCTGATTTTAGTATCAGGTGATATATCCCTGCAGGGAGATTTGATACGTCTAACCTCTCAACAATATCATTGCCATTAACTTCTAAAACAAGTGAACCAAGATTGTTATACACAGTGATATGTTTGGTGCCTGCTTTCCCGTACTCTACATGTAACTCTGAAGTTGCCGGGTTAGGGTAAATGTTGAAGCTGATTTTCTCGCCAGCGTTAATACTTGTTACGCAGTCTTCTTCATTTTCTACAGCCTCCTCACCAGTTTCCCCACCTACACAGTTTCCGCAAACATCTTCATACGCATCACCGCCTGGGGTTCCATGACAATCTAACGGTTCTGTGGTAGAGACTTCAAACGAGGTGCTTTGGATTTCAGCGCCATTGCTGCTCCTGATGACTACATAATATGTGCCTGCATCGTCTTCTGTGGCTTCTTCTTGAGCATAAGTAGGGTCTGTTGCTCCCTCTATTGGTTCGTCATCTTTATACCACTGGTAAGTGAAAGAACCACTACCTGTCGCTGACACATTGAAAGAGAAAGGTTCTCCGATAGTTACTTCAGTATCAGATGTCATGCTGATGATCTCTGGACATCTCGCACCTGGTTCTATACCAGTGTTGCCGCCAGCACATATACCACATTCATCAACAAAAGCAGTGCCTTCAACATCTCCGTTGCAATCTAATTCTCTGGAGTCAGGATTTACAATTACTTCTATGTCGTCGCTTCTTGTAGAGATGTCATTGTTGTACACTTCTACATGATAGGTTCCTGCGTCATTTGCATCAGCGTTCTCAATGGTGTAACTGCTTGCTGTGGCACCATTGATCGGGTCTCCATTTCTGAACCATTGGTATGTAATGGATTCAGGACCGCTTGCCGTTACCTCTAAAGTAGTTGACTCGCCTTCCGTTACCTCAACATGCGTACTAGATATGTTTTCTATAACAGGCTCTTCGCACGTTTCACCAGGTTCTATACCGGTATTTCCTCCTGCGCAAACACCACAGTCATCGACAAAGGCAGTGCCATCTTCATCACCATTACAGTCTTCGCTGCCACCTTCTTGAAGCACATTAATGCTTATACTTGAACTTCTTTCGGCTCCATATTCAGAACTTACAATAACGAAGTAGGATCCGCTTTCATTCAAGGTGGCATTTTCTACTGTATATGTACTTTCATCGGCTCCTTCTATTAAGATATCGTTATGGTACCATCTGTAAGAAAGGGTGCCAGGACCGCTCGCAATAACCTCTAAGGTAAATAGATCACCTTCGTTTACATTCTTTGAAGTGGTAGTGAATTGCTCTATTTCGGGTTCTGTGCATGACTCATTTGGTTCTATGCCTGTATTTCCTCCTGCACACACATTACAATCATCAATAAAGGCAGTACCATCTTCATCACCATTACAGTCTACATTAGGATCAGTAACATTTATTGTTATTTCTATCTCTTCGCTAACATCTTCTCCAAACTCATTAGAAACCACCACATGATAAGCTCCTGCATCATCTTCACTTGCATTACTTACAGTAAGCAAGCTTTCGTTTGCACCTTCTATGGCTGTCCCATTTAAGAACCATTGGTAAGAAAGCGGGTTTGTTCCATTGCTCACTACCTCTAAAGTAAACGCATCGCCTTCATTTACCTCTGTGTCAGAGCTAGCAAAGGATGTGATTTCTGGCTGTAAACAAGAAGAACCTGGATCAATGCCTGTCTCACCTCCGGCACATACATCACATTCGTCTATTTCTGCTGTACCATTCAGGTCTCCATTGCAATCATATAGGTTTACATGTATGTCTATTTCATTGCTTTGGGTGCTTCCATTTTCATTGCTGATTACTACATAATATGATCCTTTGTCGTCAGCAGAAGCTTCATTAACAGTATATGTACTTTCGGTTGCACCTTCTACAGGCTCGCCATTTCTATACCACTGGTAAGTGTGAGGCCCTGGGCCACTTGCCGTAATTTCTAGTGTAAATGGATCGCCTTCGTTAACTTCTGTTTCTGAAGCTGAGAGATCCTCTACTTCAGGCAGTGCACAAGAAGACCCTGGTTCAATACCTGTCTCACCTCCGGCACATACACCGCATTCATCTTCTTCGGCAGAACCATTGGTATCCCCATTGCAATCTACGCTGTTGACCGTTACTTCAAAATCTGGGCTTCTGGTTTCGCCATTGTCATTTGAAACAATTACATAATAAATACCCGCATCCTCTAAACGTGCATCTTCTACATTAAATGTGCTTTCTGTGGCTCCTTCTATTGGCTCGTCTTCTTTATACCATTGATAAGAAAGAGGCTCTGGTCCAGAAGCAATTATTTCAAGTGTGAAAGGGTTTCCGGTGGTCACTTCAATTTCAGTTTCCTCTGGGTCTTCGATATGAGGTTCAGAACAGGAATATCCAGGCTCTATACCAGTGTTTCCTCCTGCGCATACATCGCATTCATCTATTTCTGCGGTTCCTTCTGGATCTCCGTTACAGTCAACTGGTATAAAGGTTACAGAAATATCATCGCTTTGAGTGTCTCCATTGTCATTTGAGATTACCACATGATACACGCCTGCATCATCTTCGGTGGCACTTTCTATTGTATAGGTGCTTTCGTTAGCACCCTCTATTTGTGATCCATCTTTATACCATTGGTAAGAAATAGGATCTGGTCCAGAAGCTGTTACTTCCAGTGTTAAATTATCACCGGCCAATACCTCCTGGTCTGTATTTGAAATTTCTGTTACTGTAGGGTTTGAGCAAGAATACCCCGGTTCTATTCCAGTGTTTCCTCCTGCACACTCTCCACAATCGTCTATGGCTGCTGTCCCGTTCATGTCTCCATTACAGTCAACAACATCAGTAGTAACATCAAAGTAGTTGAGGTTGATAGCGTCCGTGTTGAAGCGTATTCTCAAAATGTGCTCTCCTTCCGGAAGTTCTACGTCATTAATGGTTATAGTCTGCCAGGTTTGCCAGCCGCCAGTGTTAGGTACATCTACTGTTTCAATAATTGTTTCACCATTGAGTTCAACGCTAAAGTTTTTGTCTGACTCATTGGAAGCTACCCTAAATTCAAAATCATAAGTACCTTCTGCTGTAACTTCCACCGAATAGTTTAACCATTCACCTTCCTCAGTCCAACCGACGTTATAACTGCCTTCGCTGTCCATCGCTACTTCTATATCTACATCGTCATCACGATAGGCGCCACCTGTATTTCCTGGACTTGTATCGTAATAGGAGACGTCTTGTCCCCCGATATCATAATCTTGGGCTTGTATACGACCTGGTAATTGAACAGGAGCTCCATGGTAAGGGCCTTCTTGCCACATTCTTAGCTGAACCGGTGTGCTGGTAGTGGTTCCGTGGCTGTTGTATATTACTACAGTGTATTCACCAAAGTCAGATTCACTTACCTCTTCTATGGTAAAGTTTCTGCTGGTGGCACCGGAGATATCCTCGCCATCTCTTTGCCATTGAAAGTTTAGATCTTCGCCGGTAGCACTAACGGAAAAAGAAGCAGATTCGCCAATTCTTGCTATCTGCATTTGCGGTTGACTGGTAATATTAGGTTCTGGAGTACAAGGAAGGAAAGTGTTTTCTGGATTTTGCATGTGGTATTTTACCAGTTCCCCAGATTGGGTCACGCTGTTGTAGTCTCTGGAGTCGCATGAACCAGGAGTTAAAGCCGCAGAGGTTTCATCTTTGTGCGTCCAGCTCCAATTACACCAGCTAACTGTGATTCCTGCCGGGTTGTTGCCATTGAAAACATCCATATAGGCATTGGTAACCTCTTCGTTAAAGCCACCATCACCGGAAGCGGCACTGGTTCCCCATTCTGTAGCAAAAATAGGAATTTGACTAAGGGTATTGCTCAAGTCGTTTAAGCGGTCGCCGTGTGTGCCTGAGTAAAAGTGAAAAGAATACATGACATTGTATGCCAGATCCCCTTCCAGCTCGTTTCCGATTACGTCCCAAGGGGTACCGCTCCAATTGGGGGTACCAACCATGATTACTGTTTCTGGGTCGTTGGCACGTATAATTGGAATTATTTCTTCAGCGTATGCTTTGGTGTTCTCCCAAGTCCCTTCAGGGCCGTTAGGTTCGTTACAAATTTCATAAAGTACGTGATCTTTTCCAGCATGCTTGGAAGACATATACTCCCAGAACTCTTTTGCTGGCTCTAGGTTGGTTAGTGGGTTACCATCAGACAAAATATGCCAATCGATCATACAATACATGCCACGCCTGCCTGTTTCATCTACCCAATTGTCTATCCAGTTACGCCAGTATTCGGGGTCTTCAAGATAACCTCCTGATTCAACATACATGGCCAGACGGAATATACTTGCGCCCCAATCATTTTGCATCACATCCAGGGCTTCTTCTGTAACACATAGTCCATACCATTGTGGCCCATGTGTACTCATACCCCTAAGTTGTACAGGGTTTCCACATTCGCTGCTCAATTGGTTGTCTACCAACTTGAGCTTTCCATTATAGTCTACAGGGGTTTGAGCTACTGAAACTAAGGCACTAGCGAAAAATATAAAACTTAAAAAGAGTTTATTTTTCGCTTTAATGTAAAGGTGTATCATATGGAATGATTTTAATGGATATATTTAAAAATAATATATAGCTTAAAATTTTACAAGGTTAAATTTAAATATTTATATTTTAAAAATATTGGAAAAGTTATAAATTTATTAAGTAAGGACTTACTTCTTCAGACAGCAAACCTACGTCGGTTGTTATAAATTTATATTAACCTTTCCCCCTTGATAAGGGTGTTTACTTAGATGCTTTTTGGGAAATTTACTCTCTATAATAAGTTTAGTAGTGTTTTTGTTTTACGTAAACCAGACTCTTTTGTTGGTTTGAGGTAAGTTTTGAGAGTAATTGAGTGATATACACCGTTTTTTATTGTGGTATTTTTTTAAGGAAAAAATGCTATTTTTCTGTTATATACATGTTTGAACAAGTAATTTTTGTTAAAAAAAACTTGTTTAAATAAAGTATTATGCTTGTAAGGTTTTTTTTCTAGCTATTTTTCTGGCCACTATACTTGTGATCAGTAACTGCATGGCATGGTAAACCATGGTGGGTAGGAGTACTACTCCAATAATGGTGGGGTCAGGAAAAAGCACTTTTGACATGACCGTGCCATGTACAAGAGATTTTTTTGATCCGCAAAAAATGGTGGTAGATTGATCAGCTTGGCTAAACTTTAGTAGTTTACTAATAAAATGCATAATCCCATAAACAAGGAAAAAGAGGGCTAACATAGCACCTCCTAACAAAAGTAAGTCCGATTTGCTTATCCCAGAAAACATATCTTGGGCAAAAGAGTCGCTGAAAGAGGTGTAAATGATGAGTAGGATGACAAATTGATCAAAAAATTTAAGCTTTGTTTTTTGCCGCTCGGCAAAGGCGCCCCAGTACCTATTGAGTATTAAACCCAAAATAACAGGAACCAAAACCTGGATAAGTAAGCTGCCAAATACATTTAAGAAATCAAAAGCTTCAGGGTTTGCTGTCAGAAAAACACCCATCCAAAGTGGGGTAATGATGATTCCTGCCAAACTTGATATGCTGGCATTAAAAATAGCTGCCGGAATATTGCCTCCAGCAATGGAAACCATTACTACAGAAGATGAAACGGTGGAGGGAAGTGCTGCCAAATAAAAAATGCCGAGCCATAGGAGTTCATGCTCCGTTCCTTGATACAATGGATAGGAGGGTAGGATAATTAATGGGAACAATAAAAATGTACTCAACTGGACTACAATGTGCACTTTCCAGCTACTAAGCCCAGCCCTAAGCTTCTCGGGACTTAGCTTTAATCCATATAAAAAGAAGATTCCCGAAACACCATATCTGGCAATTTGGCTCAGTGAAAAAGTGCCTTCCTGAATTCCTGGTCCAGGCCAAAATCTCGCAGCCACTATCATTGCTATGAGTGCCAGTAGAAACCAGTCCACGCCAAACCTTGCAGCCAAAGATGAAGTGTTCTTAAATTTTTCGGTTAAACTTTTCAATGATATTCCAGTATGTTTGGATTTAAACCTGAAATGTGTGATAATTCTCTGTTTATTAGTGGAGTAACTTAAAATTAGTGGCCTATGTCATATTTGTGTCTTCGCCATAGCGCTGCTACTTTACGACTCAAAAACGCTGATCTATTGTTTCTTTGCTCCTTATGACGAAACCTATCGCATAATTCAGTTTCAAATTAGCTGTATTTTTTAGTGAAATGAAAATTTCCTGCTAAATAATCATTTTGCTTGGAAAGATGAATTAACAATTTCTTAACTTTGAGTTAACATTTTCTTAATATTGGTACCATTCAATATATTCTTTCAGTTTTAATGAATAAGTGCTTTTATCTTTTGATGTTACTGGCTTTGGTCTCTTTTGCGGCAGAAGCTCAGCAGACTCCTTCTGCTCCAATGACTTCATTTAAACGAGGTATGGAGGTGGTAGCGCCAGATAGCATATTTTCAATCAATTTCAGATTCCGGATGCAAAACCGGGCTGTGTATAACAGTGTTTCAGGAAGCGATTTGTCGGCATCAGAGCTTGAGGCAAGGGTGAGAAGGTTACGTCTCCGCTTTGAAGGTTTTATGTATCACCCCAAGCTGACCTACTTAATACAATTATCTTTTTCCCGTGGCGATATGGATTGGTCTGTGCGCCATAACTCACCTATCAATGAAAGCCCTAATGTGGTGAGGGATGCGGTTGTGTTTTATAGGCCTAACAGAAATTTAATACTTATTTTTGGGCAAACCAAACTTCCTGGAAATAGACAAAGGGTTATATCTTCTGGTGACCAGCAATTTATAGATCGGTCTATTGTAAATGTGCTATATAATATTGATCGTGATTTTGGCTTTCAGTTTCATTACCTAAATAATATAGGGAGGTTTCATTATATTTTAAAAGGAGCTTTAACAGGAGGCGATGGTAGAAATGTAAACTTTACCAACCCAGGACTTTCCTATACGGGGCGGTTAGAACTCTTGCCGTTAGGGAATTTTACCAATATGGGTGATTTGTTTGAAGGAGACTTAGCAAGGGAGGAAAGCCCAAAAATTGCTTTGGCTGGAGGGTACAATTTTAATGAAAGGGCTCGTAGGACTGGTGGGCAAATTGGTTTGGACCTTTTTGAAGAGCGGGATATTCATACTTATATTTTTGATGCTTTGCTTAAGTACAGAGGCTTTGCTTTTTATACCGAGTTTATGCACAGAAATGTCAACGATCCTGTAACGTATAATCCTGAAGGACAAGCCCGACATATTATTACGGGAAATGGCAAGCTTTTTCAAATGAGTTATCTTTTTAAAAATGACTTTGAAGTGGCTGGACGTTTTGCCAGTGCTGACCCTGGAGAAGATGTGTCGTTATTCGCTTTTGCGGAAGATGTTTATACTGCAGGCGTGACCAGGTATATAAGAAATCATAGGCTAAAAGTTCAGGCAAATGTCTCCTTTCACAATCAAACAGGGGCTTTGGCAGAGCATATGAGGAACTTCTGGAGCGCTGGGGTGCAGATGGAGTTAGGAATATGAATGCTGTTGAAAACTTTAGGCAAGTGCTTCTTGAAGAGTTTTCAGGACTTGAACAATATGTTCAAAAATCTGCCTTATTAGCTGAAAAACATAAAGCTACTGATTTCACACCATTCTTTATTCGAAACGCGCTTTTTACTACAATATGGTCTTTTTCAGAATTTTCTTTGAGACGGTACTGTGAAATATTGACAGAAGATAATCATGGCTTGGCAAAACGGGTGCGTAAGCTAAATCGTATTTATCAATTCCATGAGTTTTTAAAAAATGACCTTCAGTTTGAGCTAGGGCATGTGCAGGGGGAGTGGGAAAAGTTGGAGCTGTACAAAGGTGTTAGGAACTGTCTTGTTCACCATCCTACCAAAGTTAAGGACGTGCATCCCCGTACCTATGAATTTATTAAAAATGATGCGCGTATTTTGTTCGAAGAACCTGATTTTTTCCGAATAGTGGAAGTTAGTCTTGTTTTTGACTTATTGGATGTGTCTAAAAAATACCTTCTAGGGATCATGTTGCGTTAATTACGCGTTAAGCCACAATGATGGGCAAGTGCTTGATCTTAAGTGCGACTCTGTGCAAGGCTCTAGTCACCTTGCATAGCGTTAATCCTTCAAAGGTCTTACTTATGTTTAGGACATCGTTGTTGATGATTAGTTCCTGCGCCGCTACTGCTTCTGCTTTGACCGCACCGGCACCTATTTTGGTCACCTTGGTATTTTGCAGGTGGTCGTGTTGGTCTTATTACGGTGTGCTGTTTTGGCCGTGGCTTAGGTCTTACTGCTTGTTTAGGGACTTCTTTTTCCGGGATTTTATAGAAAGGTACAGAGGAATTTGTGGCAATGGCTAATCGATGGCATGAGCCTAAAAGAAGTGGGAATAAAAAAAGTATAAAAAAATGTTTCATGGGCTGTTTACGTTTTTAAAGGATAAACAATAAGTATGCCAGTATATAGGCAGTTTTAATCTGGATTATGCATTAGATGACCAATACACTTCCTGTTAATAATGTTTTGTTCCTGCTTTAGAAAGTAACTAAATTCACAGCATTAGTTTTGCAGCACTTTTAAATTTTATAAAATGAAATTTGGTAAGGTAGATAATCCTGAAGAAGTAGATTTTTCGCTTCCTAAAGATCACCCACGAACATATGATATCTTGCAGAAAAGTAGGGGAGGTTCCGCATTTGAAGTGTATGTGGGATGTGCAAAGTGGAACAGGACTGATTTGAAAAATTTCTATCCAAGAGGTACAAAAGATGAACTGGGTTATTACTCTACACAGTTTAACAGTATTGAGCTAAATGCTACTTTTTATAATGCCCCTTCTAGCGCACAAGTTGAAACCTGGAAGAATAAGACGCCAGAAGGGTTTAAGTTCTTTCCCAAATTGACTAATTCAATAAGCCACTATAAACGCCTTATTGATGTCCGACAGCCAACAGAAGCTTTTTGCGATGCGGTAAGTAAGTTTGAGGAAAAACTGGGTATGGTCTTTCTGCAAATGCACGACAATTTTAAACCTAAAGACTTTGACAGGGTCGAAAAGTTTGTTCGGGAATTTCCCAAAGGAATTCCTTTGGCGCTGGAAGTTCGTAATCAAGAGTGGTTTAGCAATCAGGATATTGCGGAGCAGTTTTACCAGCTACTTGAAGACAATCACATTACAAACATTATTGTGGACACAGCTGGGAGAAGGGATATGTTGCATATGCGTTTGACATCACCTACGGCCTTTATAAGATACGTAGGAGCGAACCATGCAAGTGATTATACCCGTCTGGATGAGTGGCTGGAGCGGATTAAGGTTTGGAGAGATCATGGTTTAAAAGAACTATT
Organism: Cytophagaceae bacterium ABcell3; assembly: GCA_030913385.1. Taxonomy (NCBI): domain Bacteria; kingdom Pseudomonadati; phylum Bacteroidota; class Cytophagia; order Cytophagales; family Cytophagaceae; genus Natronocytophaga; species Natronocytophaga cellulosiphila. The sequence goes on along the minus strand of CP133159.1, from coordinate 3,930,980 downwards.
CTTTTTTGTTCATCAGAATGTGGAGAAGGAGTCCCCACTTTTATCTGCTTATTTTATTGAAAAACTGAACCAAGCCTTTGACCTGGATTTGAAGATTCCTGAAACATTAAATAAGTGAAATAGAAAAAAGCCCCTCTTTATAGGCAAGGGGGCTTTTGGTTTTACTTTTTATTTAAGAAAGTTTTTATGTTTTCAATTTTATCGCCAACCATATAAATGGCCTCTTCAATATCTTCTTGAGTTACGCCAAATTTAGTGGCATAATATTTTACCTCTTGAGCGTCAAACAGGTTTACATGCTTTCTGGCTTCTGGCCCTTTTAAGTTTTTGTTCTGCCTGACCTTTTCCATATTATTATTGTTCTCCATACTCCTCCTTTTTATATTGAAAACAATTTTGCTTTCCTTGAAAGTTTCTTAATACCTGTAGCGCATCAGTGTCTTTTGCTCATTCCCATTTTAAAGGTTAAAAAGATGCCTAAAGATAATTATTAGGCACTTTTTTCGGGGAAAAATCCATCATCGTCAGTGTTAGTAGGGTGGAGGGGAACAACATTATTTTTCGCTTGTAGTGCCTCAAGGATGACTAAATTAGCTGTTTGGTTCAATTGGCAGGCTTCTTTGTTTTTAGGCACAGGAAGTTCCCCGCAAATATCTACGCCTACAATGGTGTGCTTTCTTAAAGTATGTAGAATGTCACTTAACTGTGCTAATGTCATACAACCATGGTCCCAATCTGTTTTTGCAGATTCATCCTTTAAGGCATCTTTGTCTATGCTTATATAAAGAGGCAAGGTTGGTGTAAGTGCATTTAATTTAGGTAACAGTGAACAGTTTAATTCTGAGGTGGGTATGTATATGATTTTGTCTGAAAAAGATTGGCTTTTTAATAAGTTTGGATATCGGTCGTGTACTCCGATCATTAAAACAGAAATCAAAAGAGGGTTACTTTCCAAAGCTTTGGCAACCCAGTTTCCACAATGCAAAAAATCTGAAGTTATAGCGTCAGAATGGTGGTCAATAAGTATAAGTGAAAAAGGTTCTTTGATTTTCTTTATCAGAAAGTATGATAGATAATGATAGTTGCCACTTCCTAAAAAGGTGATGCCTGTGTTGATTCTATCAATAAACGATTGAATATTTTGCTGAAGGTGTACAGGGGGATACATGTGTTTCCTCAATGACAATGGCAGAGGATATATCCCAGAAGCCATATTTTTCAGAGTTGTCTGTTGTGTATAGCTCTGGTCGGTATCTAAAATATTGATATGAGCCGGATCAAAACCCATTAAACCAAGTATTAGTATAACTGAACAATGTGCAAATATACCTGAAGAATCTGAAAAAAACGCCATTCAAAGATGGAGGGTGCCTTATTTTTCGATTGCTAAAAATTTTATAATAATTTGCTAGAGTAAAAAAAACTTGTTTTTTTGTAACCTTAAATGAATTAATCTTGGACTAACGTTGTTCCTGACAAGGTTATAATACTATAACAAGAAGCTCTTTTCCTTAAGTTCTTGAAAGAGGTAAGGCCGTTATAAGGTTCAGTATTCCGCCTCGATTTTCCATCATTATTTTATTGGAGATAAAGGAAGTCCATGTTTGGACTTCTATAAATTAACATAGGTATATGATTAATAGGTTTATTTTATTTTTATTGTTCCCCATTCTTTTAACCTCCTGCTCTGACCATCCTGAAGAAAAAATTCTGGGCAAATGGGTTGAAGTCAAGTCAGAATATGAGGATTATGAGGTGAAAAAGCTGCAAGATCACGGTCATAGAGAAATTAGGAGACATGAGACAGAAGTATGGGTTTTTCGCCCCGATCACTCTTTTGAGATCACTAATAAGGAAGGAGCAGTTGCCCAAGGCGATTGGACGCTTTTAGGAAGGGGACATATCTTAAAGTTAAAGTACTCTGACGGTGAACCTGAGGTGTATGATATTACTAACCTTGATGAGGAGGCGCTGGAATTAAATATCGATATTGGAATGGAGATTAAAGGAGTAGCCCGGCTATTCTTTCAGAAAAGTAATGTGATAAACGATTAAAAACAGGTATTGAATGTATAGAAAAATAGGAAAATACAGAACATTTAACGATAACATCCGATTGGCTTCTTACCTGTCTACCACGGCAGGTATTGTCAATGTAGCCAGTATTATGGCATTTTATGTGTTGACAACCAATGTAACAGGCCATATGGCTATATTGTCAGAGGAAATAGCTAAAAATCATTGGCATCAAGTATTTATTCTCGCCGTATGGTTGTTTATGTTTATTTTTGGATCTTTTGTTTCTACCTTTTTTTCCCTTGTAATTGGAAAGAAAAACCCAAAGCCATATAATTATGCTACTATCTTATTTGAAGCAATACTATTGTTCGGAATAGGTATTTATGGCATGTATTTTTATCAGGAACGCTTGATTGAGGCCGAATGGCTTTCAGCTATACTGCTTTTTTCCATGGGTTTGCAAAATGCTTTGGTGACACACATATCTAATGCCGTAGTGCGTACAACTCACTTAACAGGACTTTTTACTGATCTAGGAATTGAACTGGCCGCATTGTTCAATGCAGATACAGATAAAAAGGTGCTTCAAAAAAAATTAAAGCTTAGGTTTACCATTCTTTTCTTTTACTTCATCGGGGGCGTCCTAGGGGGGTATGCATTTCTGCATTATGGTTTTAAAGTGTTCTATTTAGCAGCAGGCATTTTATTGTTCTCACTAGGTTATGACAACCTCAAGTACATTGTCTTAAAAATCAAACGTAAACTTTTGAAAAAGGCATTAGGGGCTAAAAGGTACGAAAAGGTCAGGGAATCTTTTGCTTTTAGTGGTTCAGACGCTGACAGAAACATTTTGAATAGTAAATAATAAAGTGACGTCTCAGTACAGTAGTTGGTAGAACAAGATATGCCTTGTAGAAACCACTATTGTACTGAGCTTTTTCTGGTCTGAACGGTATGTCCTGTTTTAACCTTGAGAAACGCAATAAGATCTCTATGCTTTGCGACGCAAAAGTACTGATTTGTTGTGTTTTGCTCCTCATGGTGAAATCTATAGTTTAAAATTCAGGTTTAATGTCTCATCATAGGAGGTATCATTCTTAAAAAAACTTGATATGCCATGGTGTTTTGTGCTCCGTAGTAAGATATCAGCTCAGGACTTGTTCTATGAAAAGTTACTGTGAAACCGCCATCTAGCCAGAAATGCTTGTTTTTTAGAAGATAAACGGAGGCGCCGGGCTTTATGGCTCCTATCCAAACGTTTTCGTATTCATCAATATGATGGTCGTTGTGTCCATTATTGTTATGATGGTCATTGACCCCGATGCCTAGTTCATGAAAAGACTTTTCCAACAGTTCAGCTCTGACAAATAAGTTGAACCTTGAGGCTTGAAGTGCTGATTCCAATAAAAATGAGTTGGAGGGAAGGATGTCATCAGGTACAGCCCTGTCCCAGCTTCTGTTAAGCCCATATACTAAGGAAGAAGAAAGTACACTCTCGGTGTTCAGCCATACATTGTGAAGGATAGAGGCCGTTAAGCGGTTTACATCCCTTTCCGGTTCATGTACTTCTGGTGAATGGAGGTAGCTATATGATGCCTGTAGTGCCAAAGATTTGCCCAGTAAATAGTTTATCCTGCCGCTGAAGGAGTCAAACCGTGGCTCGTCAAACCATAATCTATCTTCTCCTGGTTCCCTGCCTGTAAACCATGAACCTTCTATTCTCAACCTTTTGTACCGAAAACCTGTTGTGGCTACACCATAAATAATATGTGTGGCATCTTGCCAGTGGTGACCTAATGGAGAATCAGGAATGTTCAGGCCAGATGGCCGATGCATGAAGGCAGGAGGGCCTAAAGCCGGTTCGCCGGGATAGCCAAGGTAAACATAGCCATCTATATCTTCAGTAAAGGCATAGCTGTACGCAATTGATAGCTCCGAAAACAGGTCATGAGGGTGTTGTCGGTCTATTAATGGCTCCCCTTGATAAGTTTCTCCTGTTTGATAAAGTAACGGATAGCCATTTCCTCCCATGATCAGTGGGTCGGCCGACAACATACCTCTTACAGATAGTAAACCGCGCTTGCCAACTTTTCTATTAGCCATTCCCATCACCCATGTGGGCATAAAAAATTCGTTGGTACCTCGGTAATCAGGATTGTGTGGGTTTTGAAAAGTATAAGCAGGAAATATACCATAATGTAGCATCATATTCCACGCTCCTGATTGGGTAAAGTTCATGTACATGGGAGAGTTTGTTGGGTGCCATGCAGTTCCGGAACCATTGACCGTCATAGGTAAGTTTCTGGAGAGGAAGGAAGGGGCTTCATCCATGTCATGCTCATCATGTGCATGGTGATCGTCATGTTCCTCGTCATTCCCATGGGGGTGTTGAGCCATTCCTAACTCACATTTGCATATACACAAAGTCAACAACAAAAAAAAATACGCCTCTTTCATTTACAGGGAATTGTTTTATTTTGAGTTAACTAACAGGTTGGTTGTGTAATTGTTTGAGGCAGTTTATAGGATAATTAAATTCTATAACACAAATCAAAAATTATGTAACAGATTCCTTTTGCAGACTTGTTACATTTGTAGAGTATAAAAAAATATTAGCAATGAAGACTTTAAAATTTAAGACCAATATTAACTGTTCTAGCTGTGTAGCAAAAGTGTCTCCGTTTCTTAACGAACTTAGCGGTGTCGAGTGGCAGGTGGATACAACTGATCCAGATAAAGTGTTAACAGTAAAAGGTGAAAATATTAGCTCTGTAGAAATTCAGGAAAAAATCAAACAAGTTGGGTTTACCTCTGAAATTGTAAACGTTTGATATTTTTTGATGATTCATATCATTTTGTATATTGCATCATGTCAAAACCTTAATGTAATTATTTTACTTGCTTTGCGTTAACAAACAAATGCATAAACTTTTATCCATATCGCTCGCAGCACTCATTTTGTTTCTGTCACTGAAGGTTACAGTAGCAGTACATTATTGTGAAGATGAGATCGCACAGGCTGCTTTAGGTCTAGGGATGCCTGATCAATTGGGCTGTGGTATGGAGGAAAGAAAAGGTAATTGCGAAACGCCAACATTAAATAAAGACTCCTGCTGTGATGATTTCATAGCAGAGGCTTTTCTTGATACTGAATATAGCTATACGCACAAAGTGCTTAGCTTTGATGTTTTTTACGGAATTATCCCTTCTTTTCATGAGGCTATAGTGTCGAATTTAGGCTCATGGCAGAAGGCTACAGTTCATTATAAGCCCCCTCTTGAAATATCTTCTGTTATCCGTCCTTTAATACAGGTTTTCATAATTTAAAAATCACCCACTTGAGTGCTATATAGAGCTGTTGTTCTACTTTTAAAATATTTGTGGAGGCATTTCCTATTTATCTATATGCGTTATATGTCTTTACAACCTGGGTAAAATTTAAATTATACTAAAACTTTGAGATTATGAAAACTGTCAAAAGGTCGATAATATTTGTGTTCACTTTAGTGCTTTCTTCTTTCTTTTTACATGCCGAAGTATTGCTGCCTTCAGAATCGGTAAGCAAGTTGCTGCAGCAGTATTATTCACTAAAAGACGCATTGATTAAGTCGGATGCTACACTTTCAGCTAAGGAGGCGGAAAAAATGCTGCATTTGACAGAGAAAATATCTGCTTCAAAAGTACCAGATAAGGAGCTGGTTGAAAAGCTTAAGGTAAGCCTTAAGAAAATATCAGAAGCATCTGATTTGGACATCCAACGAAAAGAGTTTAAACCTCTGTCTGAAAATATGCATGCATTTATTGCATTTTCAGGCTATAAGCATAAAAAGGTCTATGTACAGCATTGTCCAATGGCCTTGGGAAATCAGGGCGGAGTCTGGCTTTCTAATGAAAAGGAAATCAGAAACCCTTACTTTGGCGATAAAATGCTGAAGTGTGGTGTGGTACAGGAAGAGTTGTAATATAGTCATGGACTAAAAGTACAGTATAGTGCTTTAGGTGTATTTTTTCTATGACTTTAAACCTGATTTTATGCTTAATATTCTTATCAAGTTTTTTCTGGAGAATAAATTGGTGACGGTTTTGGTGCTTCTTGCCTTTATTGGCTTGGGCATTGTTACCGCTCCGTTTAATTGGGATACAGGCTTTCTCCCCCGTGATCCGGTGGCCGTTGATGCTATTCCCGATATCGGTGAAAACCAGCAGATCGTCTTTACTGAATGGATGGGGCGTAGTCCGCAGGATGTGGAAGATCAGATAACCTATCCGCTTACAACTTCCTTAATGGGATTGCCGGGGGTGAAAAGTATTCGAAGTACCTCCATGTTCGGCTTTTCAAGTATTTACCTCATTTTTGATGATGATGTGGAGTATTATTGGAGCCGTACAAGGGTTTTGGAGAAATTAAACGCGCTTTCTGCCGGGCTACTGCCTTCTGATGTCCAGCCAAAACTTGGGCCTGATGCCACGGCTTTGGGGCAGATTTACTGGTTTACTTTGGAAGGGAGGGATGAAAACGGAAATCCTGCCGGAGGCTGGGATCTGCATGAGCTGCGGTCAATTCAGGACTTCTATGTGAAGTATGGACTGTCCGGTGCAGAGGGGGTTTCGGAAGTGGCCTCTATAGGTGGCTTTGTTAAAGAGTATCAGGTAGACCTGGATCCTTCTGCCATGAAGGCGCATAATGTCTCTATGATGCAGGTGGTAGATGCTTTACGCAAAAGCAATGAGGATGTGGGGGCAAATACGGTTGAGATCAACATGGTAGAGTATTACGTTCGTGGCCTTGGGTATGTTAAAAATCTGGACGATATCGAACGGGAGGTGGTACGGGTGGCCAATGATGTTCCAATCCGGATCCGTGATATTGCCCGCGTGAATATCGGACCTGCACCCAGGGGGCATGGAGGTTTCCTGGATAAAGGTGGTGCGGAGGCGGTAGGGGGTGTGGTAGTCGCACGCTATGGCGAGAACCCTATGAAGGTCATAGAAAATGTAAAAGAGAAAATAGCAGAAATATCCCCGGGGCTGCCATCTAAAAAACTGGCAGATGGCAGGACTTCCAAAGTGACTATTGTTCCTTTTTATGACCGTTCGCAGCTGATACAGGAGACCTTGGGTACCTTGTATGAGGCCATCAGCTTGCAGGTGCTGATTACCATAATTGTGATTATTATTATGGTTTTGCACCTGAGGGCTTCATTGATCATTTCGGCCATTCTTCCCCTGGCGGTGCTGATGACCTTTATTATGATGCGCTACTTCAATGTCGACGCCAATATAGTCGCATTGTCTGGTATAGCCATTGCCATCGGTACCATGGTGGACCTGGGCATAATTCTCAGTGAGAACATTCTCAGGCATAAAGAAGAAGCTCCGGCAGGCCAGTCCACTCTGACCACCGTTTATAATGCCACAACTGAGGTTGCTTCGGCCATCGTTACGGCAGTTTCTACCACCATTATCAGTTTTGTGCCGGTATTTACCCTTCAGGCCGCCGAAGGCAAATTATTTTCTCCTCTGGCATATACCAAGACTTTTGCACTGGTAGCTGCTTTGTTTATTACTCTTTTCATTCTTCCTTCTTTGGCGCACTGGTTGTTTTCAAAGAGAAAAGGAAAAAGGAATTACCGTTTATATTTTCATTGCCTATTGCTGGCGCTTGGTGTAGCATGTGTTTGGGTTTTGCCATGGGCTGGGCTTTTTCTAACAGCTTTAAGTTTCAATATGTTGATGCTTGACCTTCCGGGAAAAATGGGCATTTTAAAGAAGAATGGTGGATTCAGGCAATTTCATAAAAAGCATTATAAAACCATAACCAGTCTTCTTGTGGCCTTGGTTGTTAGCTGGCTTCTTGCGGAACAGTGGATGCCTTTAGGGGTGCGACATGCACAGGTTTTTAACTTCCTGTTTGTGTTGTTTGTCGTGGGGCTGGTACTTGGGGTTTTTAAGTATTTTATCAAAATCTATCCACTATTGCTTCATTGGGCGCTGGCAAACAAAGGTAAATTCCTGCTTTTGCCTGCCTTTATTATGCTGTTGGGCTTTAATGTCTGGCTTGGATTTTCTAATATCTTTGGTTTTGTGGCCAGCGGTTTTGACAGGCTGAACATGAATATCAGGACTACAGGTGTGTGGACTACACTGGCGCATGCCTTTCCGGGCATGGGCAAGGAATTTATGCCGGCCCTTGATGAAGGTTCTTTCCTGCTTATGCCTACTTCTATGCCACATTCTGGTGTGGAGGCTAACCGTGTTTATTTGCAGGCTTTGGATATGCGGGTACAGTCTATTCCTGAAGTGGATATGGTAGTGGGTAAAGCCGGTAGGGTAGAAAGTGCCCTGGACCCTGCACCTATAAGCATGTTTGAGAACGTGATTTTGTACAAGCCTGAATACAAAACCGATGAAAATGGTTATCGAATCCGTTTTGCTGTAAACGATGAAGGGGAGTTCCTGCGTGATGAAAACAATGAACTAATTCCTGATCGCAGAGGTCAGTATTACCGTCAGTGGCGTGACCATATCAACTCGCCGGACGATATCTGGAGCGAGATAACCCAAGTAACTTCTGGTATTCCCGGTTTGACTTCAGCGCCGAAGTTGCAACCTATTGAAACCCGCCTGGTTATGTTACAGACCGGCATGCGTGCGCCTATGGGTATCAAGGTTTTCGGTCCCGACTTAAAAGTAATAGAAGATTTCAGCTTGCGCCTGGAGGACATTCTCAAAGAGGTGCCTTCTGTAAAATCGGAAGCTGTGTTTGCGGATCGGAGTCTTGGGAAGCCTTATCTGGAGATAGAACTCGACCGGGTGGCCATGGGCAGGTATGGGCTGAATATTGGCGATGTGCAGATGTATATAGAAGTTGCCCTTGGGGGTATGCCTTTGACTACTACCGTGGAAGGGCGGGAGCGCTATAATATCCGTGCCAGGTATCCCAGAGAGCTGCGCGATGACCCGGAGGCTATTGGCAATGTGCTTATTCCTACCATGAATGGCCCCCAGATCCCCCTTCGGGAAATAGCAGAAATTGTATACCGCTCAGGGCCTATGATGATAAGGGGCGAAAATACCTTTCTTACCGGTTATGTACTACTGGACAAAAAAGCGGGTTTTGCGGAAGTGTCTGTAGTGGAAGAGGCCAGAAATTATATTGAAAGCAAGATTGCAGCCGGGGAACTGGAAGTGCCTTCAGGGGTAAGCTACCAGTTTTCAGGAAGCTATGAAAATCAGGTTCGGGCAGAAAAGCGACTGGCCTTTGTTATACCAGTGGTGTTGGCCCTGATTTTTCTCATCCTTTATTTTCAATTCCGATCGGCGACTACTTCCCTAATGATTTTCTCTGCCATTGCTCTGGCTTTTTCAGGTGGGTTTATGATGCTGTGGCTCTACGGGCAGGGTTGGTTTATGAACATTGATGTTGGTGGGACAAACCTGAGAGACCTGTTCCAGATGCGCGCATTTAACTTAAGTGTGGCTGTATGGGTGGGTTTTATTGCTTTGTTTGGTATTGCTACAGACGATGGTGTAGTTATTGGAACCTATCTGAACCAAAGTTTTGAAAGAAACGCTCCTTCAAATATTAAAGAAGTAAGAAATGCGGTGCTGGAGGCCGGCCTTAAAAGGGTACGGCCTTGCCTGATGACTACTGCTACTACTTTGCTCGCTTTATTGCCTGTGCTTACCTCTTCCGGTAGGGGGGCGGATATCATGATTCCTATGGCTATTCCTGCTTTTGGTGGTATGGCCGTAGCATTGGTTACCCTATTCCTGGTGCCGGTATTGTTTGCTTTGCGGGAAGAGCGGAAGTTTAAGAACGATAAATCTGTGAAGTTATGAGAAGGTTATTTTTTATACTATTACTATGTTTTCCGGTAGTTTCCAGTGGGCAGACACTGGAGGAGTACCTGATTGTGGCCTCCGAAAATAATCCGGGACTGAAAGCTGCTTATAATGACTATATGGCCGCTATGGAGCAGGTGCCGCAGGTTGGAGCGCTTCCTGATCCTGAACTTGGCTTTGGCTTTTTTATACGTCCTATGCAGTTCCCCATGGGCAACCAGCGAGCAGATTTGCAACTAATGCAGATGTTTCCCTGGTTTGGTACACTCCGCACCCGTCGGGACGAGGCTTCTAAAATGGCCTTGGCTCGTTTCGAGGTGTTCCAGAATGCTAAGAATGAGCTTCACTATCAGGTGAAAAATACTTGGTATGAGCTATATCAGTTGGAAGAAGAAATAAGGTTTACCAATGAAAACCTCGAAATACTGAAGTCTTTTGAGCGCTTGGCCATGAACCGATACAGGGCTGGAGCTTCTGGAATGGCGGATGTGCTGAGGGTGAAGATGCAGATAAAAGAGCTGGAAGCCCAATTAGAATTACTGGATGACAACAAAGTTCCGCTGCGTACGGAGTTCAACCGATATCTTCATAGGGATTTAGAAGAACCTGTATCAATTACCGATACCTTGTCAGTGGCCGATTTGCCAGTGGGGTGGCGTACCTGGGCGGACAGTATGATGCAGCATAACCCTATGCTCAGAATGCTGGATGCGGAAAAAGATGCTCTGGAAGACCGCAAGCGGATGGCCAGGCTGGAAGGGAGACCGATGTTTGGTGTAGGCTTGAATTATATGGTTTTTAGTCCCCTTACTGAAAATGGAGCTGCCGTTGGAGGCCATAATATGGTTATGCCTATGGTCAAAATGTCCTTGCCGGTTTATCGCAGAAAGTATAGGGCCATGGCCAATGAGGCAGATTTTGGTCAAAAAGCGGTGGAACTTAGAAAAGAGGATATGCAGAATGAGCTGATGACGGAGTGGTCTCGGAGTGTTCGTGATCTCGAAAATTCTGAACGTAAGATCAGGCTTTATCAGGAACAAGAGGCTTTGGCACGACAAACCCTGGATATCCTTCTTACTTCTTATGCCTCGGACGGACAAGATTTTGAAGAAGTGCTGAGAATGCAGCAACAATTAATAGATTATCAGTTAAAGCTCGTTAACGCTCTGGTAGACCAGCATGCCACGGTGGCCATGTTGGAAATGCTGGCAGCAACAGGGCTGGACTAAAAGAAATATACCATGAAAAATATAGTAAAGAACAAAAAGAGCCTGTTTCCCTTACTGCTGGCTTTAGTAGTGGGGGCTTTCATTGGTTGGTTGATAAAGCCAGCCAGCACCGACGATCATGCGGGGCATTCTGAAGCGGCCGGTGCAGAAGTATGGACTTGCTCCATGCACCCTCAGATCCGTCAGCCGGAGCCGGGGCAGTGTCCTATTTGCGGGATGGATTTAATTCCAGCCTCTTCCTCCAAGTCGTCCCATGCAGACCCAATGGTCTATGAAATGTCTCCTGAGGCAGTGGCGCTTGCCAGTGTACAAACTTCTGCGGTATCTGGTGTTTCACCCGAAGGAGAAGTTTTTTTAACCGGAAAAATAGCCTCAGATGAAAGGCAACTTGCAAGTATTACCGCAAAATATCCTGGGAGGATTGAGCAACTTGCTGTGAATTTTACAGGCCAGCAAGTGGTGAAAGGGCAGAAGCTTGCCACTATATTTTCGCCGGAACTGCTAAGTGCGCAACAGGAGCTGTTGGAAGCCGTGAAAGTAAAGGACCTATATCCGGAGCTTTATAGGGCGGCACGTGAAAAACTGCGCCTATGGAAGTTGAGTGATCGGCAGATCAGCGAAATTGAGCAAAGTGGCCGGGTAAGAGACAATTTTGATGTGCTGGCTGACAAAAGTGGCATTGTAACCAGTAGAAATATTGCCAAAGGAGACTATGTAAATGTAGGCTCAACGCTTTTCAATATTGCAGACCTAAGTAAGGTGTGGGTGTTGCTGGATGCTTATGAAACGGATTTGCCTTTTGTGAAAGCAGGTAACCCTGTTTCCTTTACGCTTGCTGCTTTGCCTGGTAGAACCTTTGAGGCCAAAATAACTTATGTAGACCCGGTTATAAACCCTCAAACACGTGCGGCCTCTGTACGTGCCGAGCTTGTTAATAAAGATATGGAACTGAAACCGGACATGTTTGTCAATGCCCGTATACGTTCCTCTGTAAAACCTGTTGATGAGGTGTTGGCCATTCCCCGAACCGCATTGCTTTGGACAGGAAAGCGTTCGGTGGTGTACGTGAAGGTGCCGGGAGCAGAACCTGCGTTTGAAGTGAGGGAGATAACCCTAGGTTCCCGTATGGGCGATATGTATCTGGTCAAAGAAGGTCTGGAAGCAGGGGAGGAAGTGGTGACTAACGGTGCTTTTGCTGTAGATGCCGCTGCGCAACTTAATGGAGGTTTCAGTATGATGAACCGCCCGGTCAATCATGCCGATGATGCCACCCCAGAGTTTAGGCACCATTTGAATGCATTGACCGAAAAGTATATGAACCTTAAAAATGCTTTTGTGGAATCAGATGCTGAGAAAACAGCCAGTCTTGCAGGGGAAATTGAAGATGAATTAAAAAAGTTTGCGGCTAAGGAGCTTGATGGCAGTGCTGCAGAATTTTGGAACAATGAAGGCTCAAAGATAAGACAATCCCTGCACGCAATTGCACAAGGCGGAGATATTGATGAGCAGCGCGTCCATTTCTCAGGCCTTTCCGATGCCTTGATTAAAGTTCTAAAAGCTTTTAAATACAATGAGCAGGTCATTTATGTTGCCCAGTGCCCTATGGCCATAGAAGACCAGGGAGCTTCGTGGCTCAGTGAGTTTAAGGAAATAAAAAACCCATACTTTGGTGAGTCTATGCTCATGTGTGGTGAGGTGAAGGAGAGTGTAAAGTCTATAGGCGAAAATAAAGGTCAAGCGCCTGCATCTCAACACGTGCATTAGGGGGATGGTTTGATATTCGAGAGTTATTGATTGCTGATTACAGACCACAGGCCACGGGACTACAGACTCCTGGCTTAATTGATGGTAAATATTAGTATGAGAATAGCAAAAACATCGGAGATAACTTGTCCCGAATGCGGCTTTCATAAAGAAATGGAAATGCCTGTAGGTTCATGTCGTTTTTTTATCAGTGTGTCAGTTGTAAAAAAAGCTTAAACCATTGAAAGGCGGTTGTTGTGTTTTTTGTTCTTATGCCTCGGTAAAGTGTCCTCCGGTTGGATTAGTAGGTGGATATGACTGTTTATTATTTGTTAGGGAAAATAATTTTAAATCAGTCGCTTGGCATTAGTGTCTTCACTATAACGCCACTATGCATTGCTACACAAATGCAATGATTTTTTGTTCTTTTGCTACTCATGACAAACCCTGTTGCATAATCTGGGTTAAAAAAGTAATCTATTAGGAAAGCCTATAACAAATTTTTTATTGTAGTACTAATTTTTAATAATAGAAAAAATGGATCATAGACATAATAAAAATCACCATCACGAACATCAGGCCTCAGAACCACAAAAACAGATGGAAGAAGAAACCATGCATGGTCACCATGGAGAACATCATACCAGTGGTCATGGTGGTCATGAAGGGCACCATGAACATATGATTGAAGATTTTAAACGACGCTTTTGGATTTCACTAATTATTACCATTCCTATTATTGCTTTATCAGAGATGATTCAGCATTGGTTTGGCTTTGAAATTGCCTTTCCGGGAGACAGGTTTGTGCTGGCGGCCTTAAGTACTTTTGTGTTTTTCTATGGAGGATGGCCTTTTCTGACAGGTCTTTGGGACGAAGTAAAGGAGAATGCCATTGGGATGATGACCTTGATAGGAATAGCCATTACCGTTGCCTGGGCGTATAGTTTTGCTATTACACTTGGTTTGGAAGGAATGGATTTTTATTGGGAAATGGCTTCCTTGATTGTGATTATGTTGTTTGGACATTGGATGGAGATGAAATCCGTATCCGGGGCTTCCAGGGCGCTTGACCTTTTGGTGAAAATGATGCCTTCTACGGCGCATTTAATAAAAGATGGAACAACACAGGAAGTGCGGGTGGATGAGCTGAACAAGGGTGACCTGATTATGGTAAAACCCGGTGAAAAAATCCCTGCGGATGGTGTCGTCGTGGAGGGGGAAAGCCACCTGGATGAAAGCATGTTGACCGGCGAGAGCAAACCCGTGAGGAAGGGCAAAGATGATAAAGCCATTGGTGGCTCTGTCAATGGTGATGGCTCCCTGAAAATCAAGATTGAAAGTATGGGCAAGGACAGCTACCTGAATAAGGTGATCAAGCTGGTGGAAGATGCACAGAAAATTAAATCGAAAACCCAGCACCTGGCAGACCGTGCTGCTAAAATATTGACTTTTGTGGCGCTTATAGGAGGTTTCCTGACTTTGACTGTCTGGCTTCTCTTGGGCTTTGAATTTGTTTTTGCACTTGAGCGGATGGTTACCGTTATGGTGATATCGTGCCCACATGCCCTTGGCTTGGCGGTTCCTTTAGTTGTGGCGATATCTACCACTATGTCCGCTTCTAAAGGGTTGTTGATTAGAAACCGTACGGCCTTTGAAAATTCCCGGAAGATTACTACCATCGTTTTTGACAAAACAGGTACACTTACCAAAGGGTCGCACGAACTCTCAAAGATTGTTTCTTTACAAGAAGAAATAGAAGACAATGAAATTTTGCAGTTGGCCGCCGGGGTGGAGCAGCACTCCGAACATTATATAGCGAAAGGGATATTGGGCAAAGCTAAGGAAATGGGGCTTTCTGTTCCCTCGTCTGAAAATTTTAAATCCATATCTGGCGTCGGTATTGAAGGACTTGTCCAGGGAAGAAAAATCAAAGTAGTTGGCCCTAATTATTTAAAAGAGCAAAAAATGGATATACCTTCATCGGTTGAGGGAGAAGGAGCAGCGACTATAGTGTATGTCTTGGACAATGAAAAGCTCATAGGATACCTTGCTTTTGCAGATGAAATAAGGGAAGAATCCTTTGGTGCTGTAAAAACTTTAAGAGAAAATGGTATAAAAAATCTGCTTCTTACCGGAGATAATGAAAGAGTGGCCAAAAGTGTAAGCGATGAGCTTCAGATGGACGGATTCTTTGCCAATGTACTACCGGATAAAAAACAAGAGAAGGTAAAGGAGTTGCAGGGGAAGGGTGAATTTGTGGCCATGACAGGAGACGGGGTAAATGATGCACCTGCACTCGCACAGGCCGATGTCGGTATAGCGGTAGGATCAGGTACAGATGTGGCAGCTGAAACGGCGGATATTGTTCTGGTTAATTCCAACCCTCATGATATAGCTTCTTTGATTCTATTTGGAAAAGCCACGCACAAGAAGATGGTCCAGAACCTTGCTTGGGCAACGGGCTACAACGTACTTGCCATACCACTGGCAGCAGGAGTTTTATATACCCAAGGCATCGTTTTAAGCCCTGCTGTTGGCGCTGTATTGATGAGCCTTAGTACCATTATTGTGGCCATCAATGCACAGTTTCTGAAGAAGCAGATGGGGTAGATTTTGTAAATATAGAACCAGAATTTTGTTTAGTGTGCCTATCGTATCGCTAAGTTTTGGTAAATACTTTAAAAAAATGTTTTCATAGTTAGAATTAAGCTGTTCCCAGTGCTTCAATTTCCTTTTGTATTTGATTTGCGAAATGATGGTAGCTACCTAAAATGTTGGAGTAGTGTTCATGAGCCTTTTTATAATATTGTAATGCATCAGAAAAGTTATTGCTGCTTTTCTTCAAAGTAGCCAGCGCATAGTAGGTATGACCAAGTTTTAAATGTGCTCCTTTAAATTTACCCTTGTAAATTTTTAAGGATTCTTTGTAAAGTTCCTCCGCTTTGTTATCGTTTCCGAACTTACTTTGAAGGTAAGCGTAACTGCTTAGTACTGTTGCGTAATCAACATGCTCTTGCTGTTTTAATTCTTCATAAACATCCAGACAAAATTCCAGATAGTCTTCTGCACCTGACAGATCCTTTTCAGCAATTAAGTTTAAACTTAATCCATTTAATGAAGAGGCGTATGTACCGCTTCTTTGTCCTCTGAAACGTTTTTTAATCCCTAATGCCAGATTATAAATATCTTTTGAATCTTTGTATTGAGAAAGTTTGTATAGTACAGACGCTAGTTGGTGGTGTGAAGAGGCCGTTTTGATATGATATTTCCCATACCAATCGGTCCTTCCATCCACGGATTTTCTAGCATAAATAAGTGCTTCTTCATAATCCATTTTATCTTCATAAAACTGACTGACCATGTCGTAAAGCATAGTAGCTGTAGGGGAGCTGTTGTCAAGTTTTAAATGTAACAAAGTAGTTAACCCTTCTCTAATTAATTCCTCAGCTTCTTTGTATTTAGACAGTCCCAGAAATATGTTAATCAAATCAATTTTTGAATCAAGTATATTTTCTTCAGAATGTTCTAATGACTCTTTAATCCTCAAACTTTGCAGGCAGTAATCTTCTGCTTCATAGTAATTTCCTAGCTGGATATGCAGATTTACTAAAACATCTGCCACTTTGGCGTATTCTATATGTTCTTCTCCAAATGCACTTTTAGCATAAGATTTACAAATCTGAAGTAATGAATCTGCAGAGGAAAAGTCTTCAGCTGCTAATTTGCTTTGAGCTAATCCTTTTTGTATCCACAAGAGTTCATATTTGCTTTTCTTGTTTTCTTCAACATATTCATAGTGGTAAAGAGCTAGTTTAAATAGAGAGTCTGCTTTTTGTAAGTTTCTTCGCCTTTTTTGATTGTACCCTAACCATCTATAGTGTGCCGTTAGCTTACTGTCATTAGAATAATCTCGCTCTAGAAGAACATATAAAAGGGAGTCCGAAACAGAATATTTGCCTTGATTAGAATTTATGTAAGCTTTGTACTTTATAGCATCATAGTAGGTGTCATCGTCTCCTGACTCGGTATTTTCATATGCCTCAATTACTGCATTTAGAGCATGTTCTGATTCCTGATATTTATTTTCAAGGTATAGCAAGTAACCTAATTCATTCATACAATCTTGATATACAGTACTACTTCTGTCACGGTTTTTTCTTGAATACTCCAAAGCCTCATGTATTATCTCTAGTGCAGCAGTTCGGTCATTTCTAAGATTCTGTGCTTCACTCAGGAGAATGTGTTGCATTTTATAGTTGTACAAAGGCGTGTGTTCTCCATAAAGAACTTTGGCTACCGACTTTTCCGGTGTAAAATTAAGCGAGAGTATACTTAGTGAAAGTAACGCATTCTTTAGTAGCATCTTTAAAAAGTACTGCTGACTGTGTTTGTTTTTTGTCAGCAAAACCATGAAGGTGAGAATTATAGCAAGGATTATTGATGGAATTGCTGTTATTATATAAAACTGGTAAGGTAGGGTAGATGAAGGGTTAATTTTAAAAATCAGTGAAATCAGAAGCATGGATATGGAAAAACCACTGAAAACAGCAAGTAATTTCCAGCCTTTTATTGTTTCCTTCGGTTTAAAAATAAAATAACCACCAAAAAAGTAAAATAAAGAACCTAACATTAAAATAAGTATCTGATAGATTAAAAGGTCTTCCCCAATGTTAGCTATTATGTTGTAAAGGATTGCGAGGATAAGGAGAACTCTTAGGGCTATAACTATTTTTTTTTCATTTTGTGGTAGATTCTAGAGTCTTAGATTTACTGTAAATATACTGCTCTTTTAAAGTGTTTCTATAATATTTTAAATGAAGGTTTAGCGGTCATTCCAAGAGTTGCTTTTGGAGGAGAAATTTTCTGCAGGTTTAACCTATAGTAGTAGCACATCTGGTAGGTTTAGAAGTGGAGTAAATCGTAGTGCTGTGGTTCCGGTAGTGCGGTCTCTACTGGAATTGAGCGTTTTTTTTTACCTTCTTGAATATCCCGCTGCATAGATTTTCGTCACTAATTTTCTGAAACCTTCATTTGTGGCAACTTTTTTGTGTGTATTTGCTGTTTAAACATGAGGTTTTACATTTTTTTGTCACAAATTCCTTTTTATAAATAAATAAACTCCGAAATTAATGGATCAAGAGCAAATACTTTATCTGAAATACCTGATAAAAAAATATTGGGGAAAGTCCCTTATTATTATTATTATTTTAGTGGGAGGATTCACTTCTGCCCATTCAGTAGAACCGGAAGAAGAAGGTGTGGTGCTGCATCTTGGCAGGTATGACCGGACTGTGCAGCCAGGGTTAAATTTTATTATTCCTTTTGGTATTGAAAAAATGTATAAAATACCTGTGCAGCGACAGCTTAAGCAAGAGTTTGGCTTCCGTACTACTTCTGCAAATACTCAATCTTCTTACTCCAAAGCAAACCTTTCGGATGAATCAATGATGCTGACAGGCGATCTTAATCTTACTGATGTCGAATGGGTGGTCCAGTATCGTATTGTCAACTCGCATCAATATCTCTTTAAAGTTAGGAATGCCGAGAAGACTTTGCGTGATATGGCCGAAGCTGCTATGCGAAAAACTGTGGGTGACCGTACTGTAAATGAGGTGTTGACCATTAAAAGGCAGGAGGTGGCTTCCAATGTTGAAGTTTTGCTCCAGCAAATGTGCAATGAGTATGAAAATGGAATACGCATAGACCAGGTAGTGTTGCAGGATGTAAACCCGCCTAGTCCGGTAAAGCCTTCTTTTAATGCTGTAAATCAAGCGCAACAAGAAAGGGAGACTTTAATAAATAAGGCTGAATCAGAATATAATAAGGTTATACCACGTGCACGTGGTGAGGCCATGGAAACGATACAACTTGCAGAAGCTTATGCGCTGAACCGTATTAACCGCGCAAAAGGTGAGGCTGATAAGTTTAATTCATTCTATAGCGAATATATTAAAGCCCCGGAAGTAACGAAAAAGCGGATTTATCTTGAAACCATGGAACGTGTTTTACCTGTCTTGGGGAACAAAATTGTCCTGGATGAAAAAGGTAACAACTTACTGCCTATGTTAAACCTTGACCAGAAAAAGCAAAAATAGATATGAAAGTTAAATTTATAACGCTGATAATACTTACTGTTGTGGCTGTTGTAGCTGGTTTTAACAGCTTTTTTATACTAGATGAGACCCAGCAAGCCATAGTTACCCAGTTTGGAAAACCTGTCGGGGAACCACGTGTCCACCCGGGGGTGAATTTTAAGACTCCGTTTGTTCAGAAGGTACAGTATTTTGATAAACGCTACCTTGAATGGGACGGTGATGCAAATCAGGTTCCAACAAAGGATAAGAAGTACATTTTTGTGGATACTTATGCAAGATGGGAAATAGTGAACCCTCTTCAGTTTTTTATCCGCCTCAGAGATGAAAACTCAGGTCAGTCAAGACTAGATGATATTCTTGATGGGGAAACCCGTAATGCAGTAGCCAGCCATTTATTGCTTGATATTGTACGTTCAACAAACAGAGAACCGGAAGTAGAAGAAGAGTTCCTTGAAGAAATAGAAGTGCTTGAAGAAATAAGTGTCGGAAGGGATGCCATTGAAGCACTGATTCTTAAAAAGGCGAATAAAAGAACGGAAGATCTTGGCGTTAGAATACTGGACTTCCGCATAAAAAGAATGAACTATGTGGATGAAGTACGCGAGAGGGTATATGACCGGATGATTAGTGAGCGAAACCGTATAGCCGATCAATTTAGGTCAGAAGGTCAAGGTGAAGCAAGAAAAATTGAAGGTAACAAAGAAAAGGATCTGGCACAGATACAATCTGAAGCTGTAAGAGAGTCAGAAACTATTAGAGGCCGTGCCGATGCGGAAGCTACTGCTATTTATGCAGCAGCTTACAATAAAAACGCCGAATCAAGGAAGCTTTACAATTTTCTAAGGTCAATGGAAAGCTTTGAAAAATCTATGGACGAGAAGTCTACTCTTATTCTCTCTACTGATAGCGAATTGTTCAGGTTTTTGAAGAAGGTTGATTAACAAAGACCGGATCTGAAAATTAAATTTAGGATGATAAGTTTAAAATACTTGTCATCCTTGTTAAGGGGCAATATGGGTATGTCAGGAATCTTATCAACCACTGCTCTCCGTTTTCCTCCCTAGCCAATGGTGGCTTTCTTTTTGTTTTGTGCAAAAAATACAGGCATTGTCATAATAAAAGTTCCGAAAACAGCATTTTAGCTTTAACTTAGATTCCCTGTGGCGGAGACCGGTCTTTATTATGCTTATCACACTTGTCGTTTGGATTTACATATCTTTTATAACCTATGTTTTAGGGGCTGTTTTCTTGCGCTCTGGGTATAAGGGTCGAGGGGTGCAAAAACCTGTGGAGTTTTACATGCTAACAGGGCTTGCAGTGTTGATGGTCTTGTTGAACTTTGTTTCTTTGTTTGTGGGCATGGCATGGATTGCCAACAGTTTACTGTTTCTTTTTTGTGTTGGATACTTATCGTTTAATTTTTCTGATATAAAAAAGTTTACGTTTGTTTCAGGCAGCAAATGGTTTTGGGCTTCTGTTCTTATTTTCTTTGTTTTTGCGCTATCACAATCAATTAGGACTCCTTTTGTAACCGATACAGCACTATATCACGCTCAGACGATTCAATGGTTTGAAAATTATCCTGCGGTAAAAGGCCTGGCAAACATTCATGGACGGTTTGGGTTTAACTCTTCTTATCATTTAGCCACTGCTTTATTTAGTTTTACAAGCTTTTTGGGAACCCCACTGCACAATGCCTTGCCATCTTTTTTATTTTTTATTTTTTCTGTTTTTTGTCTCCGTAAAATCTTTGCGAAAGACAAAAGGGATTTTGCTATATACTTTTTCTCCGGCATCCTGCTGTTGATCATGATATTTTACCGCCCTTGGGTTTCTTCACCCTCTCCAGATTACCCTACCACAGTTTATGTGTTATTGACGCTTTGTTTACTCATGGATTGGCTTCAATCACGAGACGCAGTGGTGTTGAAACTTATTCTTTTGTTTGCTTTTGTATTGATTACCATTAAAGTATCCTCTATTGCCATTTTAACAGTTCCACTGCTAATGATCTTTTGGCTTGAACATACCCAAAGGAAGCGTTTTTTTCTTTACTTAACGTTGGTTGCAGCTTTAGTATTAGTTCCTTGGCTTACCAGAAATGCAATAATTTCCGGTTATTTAATATACCCATTCCCTTATATTGATATTTTCTCTTTTCAATGGAAGGTGCCTTATGATTTGGTAGTAACTGAAAAAGAGTGGGTGAAGAGTTTTGCCCGTACAGCTTCTTATAATTGGGAATGGGCCAGTAAGCTCCCTTTTCAGGAATGGTTTAAGATTTGGTGGCAAAACAAAACATTTGTGGAACACACGATATTTCTTGTTATGCTCATTTCGCCGGCTATTGTCTTGTTTCGTGTTAGAAAAAGTCAAATAAGCACAATACTAATATTATTGTATTTGCTTTCTTTTGCAGGGGTGGTCTTTTGGTTTTATATGGCACCATACTTTCGCTTTGCCCATGGTTTTATTATTAGCTGCTTTCTTGTAGTTACTTATATGGCTTTGTATAAATTTAGGAGGGTGATGGCTATATCCTGTTGTGCTGTTATGCTTGCTTTCTCTGCTTGGTCTATTTATAAAGAACTGGAAGGAGTAAGCCTGTTAGAGCATGTTTTATATCCTCAACCTTATGAACAAGTTTCGGTAAAACAGGTGCAGAAGCCTGGCTTTGACCTTTACCTTCCTGAGGAGGGTGATTTATGTCACAACCACCCTTTGCCTTGCACGCCCTATGAGCAGGAAGGTTTGAGCTTGATCGGAAATAAAATAGGGGAAGGGTTTTATGTAGATACTAAAGCACGGCCCAAAAAATAGATTTTATTTTTCATAATTCTTAATGCTGGTTGTTGTAAGGAGATTAAAATACATTAGCATTTCAATGTGAGTTGATTAACTTTGATATTTTATCCATATTTTCATTCGCATGCTTATAGCCCACTTCAAACATGTCATCGGCTTTCATTACATCTATCAGGTGAAAGTTCTTCATTTTGGGTGGTTCTAGAAATAAATGGCATTGTTTGATGCTCTCTTTTATGTTGTTGTTTACCACCACATCGATGACCCATTCTGTATAATGGACTAAAGAGTCTGGTGGTATATTGGTTTTGACCAAGTTAACGTTTACACCTATTATTTTTTTGTAGTTTTTGACGGGCTCAACGGGCAGGTTGTTGACAATTCCTCCATCTGCTAATTTTTTTCCATTGTATTCTACAGCCCTGAACAATGGAGGCAAGGAGCAGCTTCCTAGTAGGGGAGGTATAATTTCTCCTTCTGAAAACGCAATGTTTTTTGGATTTTCAACATCGCATGCGCTAATAAAAAGAGGGGTTTCTAATGCCTCAAATGTTTCTGCTTTAAGATATTTCCGGAAAATTTCTTCTGCTTTGCTCAGTTTAAGCAAACCAGGGCTCCATGTTGGCCTTAGAGCTTTTAGAATGGAGGTTTCTTTAATTATTTGGAGGGTCTCTTTAGGGGTGTATCCATTACAGTAAAAAGCTCCCACTATGGAACCTCCACTTACTCCGGAAATTACAGCAGGTTTTATATTGTTTTCCTCTAGTGCTTGTAAAATACCTAGTTGTGCAATGCACCTAGCTGCTCCGCCAGACAGCACGAGGGCAAAGTCCTTATTGGTCATGTTTCTTGATATTTTTCTGATGTAAAAAAACATCTTGTGTCAAAAAAAGTTTACAACGGGAAATAGGAAGTGTATACTGTGTGTCAAAAACAGCTTCAAGTCACTCATGTCTCCTATATTATATCAAAACCAACACGGATATTCTTTGTAATACTTTGGGTTTAAGTCTCCTGTTATACAGGTTTAAGGGTGAGTTTTGTATGCTGTATTACCTTCCCGCTAAAACCGTGGACATGGGAGCTTTCTTCTAGGTTTACCACGACGTGGTGGCCAGTCTGTAAGGTATGTTAGGTTAATCTCATGGCTGCCTCCTGTTTGTGCGCCAGCAAGTTTTGATACTGTAACATCATAGCTGTATGAAATGCTGAGATTATCAATTTTGAACCCCAAAAGTACAACCATTGACTCATTGTTGTGAAGGTACTCACGGTATCTTTTTAAATATGGTATCCCACGGTACCACACACCTGCAATAATATTATCATACAGTGCATATAACCCTATATCTGTTTGGTCAGACCTTCCTTGGGTCTTATAGTGAAAAGTAGGGGTTATTGAGAAAGTTTTTTCTTCTAAAGATGCTGTTGATTGGTTTTTTCTCAAGACAATTTTGTAGCCCCCTGTTACAGCCCATTTGACAGGCAGGTTGCTTAGGTCTCCATAAAAAGACTGGTTGGGTGTATTCATGTGATGGGCAGAAAGTCCTACCCAAAAGTTTTCATGGTACAGTATGCCACCTGAAGAGAGATCTGCATAAGTGACAGAACTGCCATCTAAAGGTTCATTGGTGGGGTTGTCCAGAAAGCCTGCCACAGAGTATTGGTCTGGGAAAGTCAATAGCGCATAGTTTAGGCTTCTGGAAACAAAAGACGCTTCCAATCCTGCTCTAAAGGTCAGTTTTTCAGAAATTGGTAATTCGTAAGCATACTGTAGGCCAATATGACTGGAATTGATAATGCTGGCGCCTTGCCAGTCCCTAAAGGCTATAATCCCGACTCCACTTCTTTGCTTTTCAAAATAATGGTCGGCAGAAAACATCGAAGTAATGTACCTTGCATCTAAAGAAGGCCATTGCAAGCGCTGGTGTAGTATAAAGCGTGTGGCGTGTGCACTTCCAGCAAATGCAGGGTTTTGATAAAGTGGTGTAGCGTAAAATTGAGAAAACTGAATGTCTTGGGCATGAAGGTGCTGGCATAGTGCGCAAAACAGTATGCTGAACATTAATAACGGTGCTTTTATAGCCTTTGTTGATTTAGCCATTTACTACATGTAATTGATTACCTTATCAATGTTACACTCCCTTGTTTTTTATAAGGCCCTCTGTATTCTTCTGAGTTTCCTTCATAGGTAATTCTCCATGGGTATACTCCTACCGGCATAGGGTCTCCCCGGTAATACCCATCCCATGCTTCATCAGGGTCTACGCTTTCAAAGATGATTTCTCCCCAGCGGTTAAAAATGAGCATTTGGAAATTTGTTACATTTTTATGGTACACGGTGTATTTGTCATTGCTGCCATCGCCATTGGGACTAAATGCATTTGAGATGTGCAGGCTCGGTGGACAAACTTCCCTTACTTCTGTTTCGAGGGTCGTTTCGCAACCAAATTCATTGGCAAGTGTTACCTGGTATAGACCTGGGTCTTTTGCTTCCAACGTCCTGGATGAGTCTTCATGTCGATGCCATAGATAAGCATCGGCTTCTCCTGGGTCTAAGGTGACAAACTCATCTTCTTCTCGGCATACCATATGGTTTCGCCCTAAGTCGCCTGTAGGGACAGGATGCACTGTTACAGAGGCTTGCTCTGTTGTTGGGCAGCCATTGCTCACCGTAATTTCAGTGGTAAAGTTTTCTATTGCGGTAGTGTAAAAGTCATGGCTATTGGATACTACCTGATTGTCTTTTGTCCACTGGAAGGATAAGGAGGAAGGGTCAAGATCATCTTCGTTAATCAACTCCACTATCATTCTTAAATCTTTGTTGACACAAGTGGCCGTGTCATTTACCGATATTATTGGATGGGGAACACCCTTTAAAACCATACTATCCGTAGCGGTACACCCTTCTGGCGAAGTGACTGTGACCTGAAATTCTTGCTCGCCAGGTTCCGTTAAGACGTTTAGTGTATGTCCTTCATTGCTTGTACTGCCGTTGTCTGAGTTCCATAGATAAGATGCTCCTGGAATGTTAGTGGTTGTAATGGTGGCCTCTTCACCTTCACAGGTAGTCATATTAGGGGTTTCTAGTTCAGGAAATGGGTGTATGGTTATAGTGGTTTCGTCGGATTCAGGCAAACAGCCTTCTTCTTCGGCAGTTAACGTTAAAGTAAATACCCTGCTGAGTATATCATTTGGAGCTACCGTATAGGTTGTGGAAGCTTCATTTAATGGTGAAAAAGAACCTGCACCACCTGACCATATAATGTTAGAGGCATTTGAAGCTGTTCCTTGCAGGGTAAGTTGTTCTTCGTTGGCGCAAATCTCTACTGGAGGACCTGCGTCAACATTGGGAGATGGGTATATTTGTATGGTTACCTGGTTTGAGACATCAGGGCAGACTTCGCTTCCTGTAGTACTCAATGTCAGGGTGACTTGTCCTGTATTTGCTTCATCTTCTGTTGGGTGATATATTGCATCGACCACATTAGGAGATGGAGAGAATGAGCCATGTCCTCCTGACCAGATGCTTTCTGGGGCATTTGTGATAGTGCCTGAAAGGTTTACTTCTGCATTGTTAGCACATACATTAGTGTCTGGCCCAGCATCGGCGGTAGGCAGTAAGGCAAACCTTATCTCAACTTCATCATAGGCAGGATCGCATAAAGAATCTCTTGCTACTGTTAGTGTCAAGGTTAAGTATTCATGTTCAGTTTCTCCTGGGGCTAGGGTGTAAGTGGTGGTCTGTTGGTCATTAGGGGAAAAGCTTCCAGAGCCTCCAGTCCAAGTGACAGATTCATGGTTTTCTGCAAAACCTTCTAGGTTAATCATTGTAACGTCGCTGCACAGCAATTGGTCCTCACCTGCATCTGCTCTAGGCTCAGGAACTATGGTAATGCTGACGGTATCAGTTATGACAGGGCAAGGAGCAATTCCCGTTGCTGTAAGAGTTAGCGTTGCTATGCCATTAGACTTTTCCTCTTCAGAAGGTGCGTAAGTAGGTGAAATAGACGATGCATCAGGTGAAAAATTTCCGCTTCCACTCCATTGTAAACTAGTAGCATTGGCAGAGTCTGCAGATAAAACTACCTCTTGTTCGGTAGCACAAATTGATAGATCGTTTCCTGCATTGACTATTGGAGGGGGAATGACTTCAATGGTATTTGTTGCCGTGTCAGAGCATCCTTCTTCTGTTGTATAAGTGTAGGACAAAGTGAAAACTCCCGCTTCTTCGGGGTTAAATGTGCCTGACTCGGTAGTATGGTCACCGAAATACGTCCCTCCTTGAGGTGTTACATTTTCAATGGTAACTGGATTGCTCCCTTCGCACAAAGGTTCTTGGTCAGGAAAGCTAATTTCAGGCATGTTTTGGACAGTCCAAGCTAAAGGTACAGTATCTGTTCTGATGTCTTCAAATGAGGAGATAGCATAAACCGTATCTTGATGCTGGACTGTTATGTTATGATCTATGATTAGATTGGCGTTGTTCGCAGGTAATTCTGTATGCCAAGCGATTACTTCTCCGTATAGACCATTTTCTGTTATCAAGGATTCATAGTTGCTTAGGTCAATGTTTTCAGCCTCTAGAGTATTTAATTCAGTTTCGCAGACACTGGCGTTGTATGCTCTTGGTGGACAAGTTTCTTCTACCACATATTCCAGTTCTGTCGGGCATGGGTTGTCTGAAATCGGCATTATGGTAACGGTATAAGTTCCAGACCTGTTTACAGTGACCACTTGTTCATTTTCGCCGGAAACAATGCCTGGGCCAGACCAACTGTAAGATTCGAAGCCTTCGGGAGCCTCTATGGTACGCTCTTCTGTGCCACTGCAGATTGGCTGGGTTTGGGAAAGGTTTAGTGGAGCACACTCAGTGTCTACATAGGCATATCCTAAATGAGCGCCAGGCACACAGTCTGCCGCCGTAAATTCTATGGTAACCTCTTGCCCTATGTATTCATTTAATACCATAGATACCGTAGACCAATTCTTGTAGTATATATCCAGATTGTTTCCCCGGCAGCCATTTCTTGGGTGTGGATTATAATGGGCAGCGCCGTCATTCACATTTTCTGGCGGACAACCGATGTTTTTTTCATCCATAGCCCAGTCCATGCCAACACAGGTTCTAATATAGTCAGGTAAATTAGGCTCTACCACTACAGAGTAGCCTGTACACCCAATTTCTTCGCCGTCACTCCCGATGAGCCGTGCATTGAAATGTGGCCTGTGCAAACCTCCATGTCCTCTAGCGTCAGCAGGGTCGTCTAAAACAACTGCATATCGATAAGTGAAAATCATGTTAGAAGAGTCAACGGTAAAGGTTCGTCGTAGCGTAGCCAAATGTCCTCCTCCTATGGTGTTTCCCAGTCGGACAGCGTTTGTTCTGCCAGGGGCTACTACAGGCAGATCGGGAATTAACGGATCTGTCATATCCGGAGTCATGATACAGTGTTGGTTAAAACCTTCTTCCCAAGGACCAGGGATCGCCACTTCGGGAAAAGCCTGATTGCCTATATGTCTGTTTCTCAATGCTCCTTCCCATTCAACAAAAGTTCCTGTTTCAAAACCCATATTATAGCAAGCTTCGTCCGACTTTAGTCTTAACCCTGGTCGTGGGGTAGGGGTGGGCTTCTTTTTATCTTTTGGGGCACGCAGAAACTTTTGATATGCCTCTTTTCTTGAAGAGCGCATGTTGTTTATGTACTTGTCTAGGTTTTCTTCGGTAATTAGGCCCTTGAAAACGTGAAGGAAAAATAATATTTTTTCTTTGTGCAGTTGCTCGGATGCGTAGACGTAAAAGTCGTGTTTTTCGCTTTCTGGAATGTGGAGGCTTGCTAGCTCTTTTGAGGCTTCAAACCACAGGTCTTCTGCCAGTATTCTTAAATCTGTTTCTTCATGTGAATGTTCTTGCGCATTAGAAGAAAAGCATGATGTTAACAGAAAGATGGCTAACCATACTCTTGCAAATTTTCTGAAGACTTGTGTGGCCTCTTTTGCGGAAAATTTGATAGAAGTACACTTCCTCATAAGTTAACTTGTTATAATATGTGCAAGAAAATAAATTTTTTACATATTTCTGAGATAAAAATTAGATTTTTTATAAATATATAAAGATGTAATACTCTGTTTTTTATAAATAAGTTATATTTTACATGAAGAATTATTTGATGTAAGTATTTGTAAGCGTTTTTTTTAAGTGGTTTTTATTTATAAAAAACGGGTTTTTGTGTAAAAATTGGCCTTTTTGTGTAAGGTTAGTGTATTTTTTACATAAAAAACTATTCGAAAATCCATGATTTTAGAATGGCAAACAGTCTTTGAGTAGCGAGTACTGGGTGTTCAACCTGAATTATTTAATAGATTTCATCATGAGGAGCAAAATAATAATAAATCAGCACTATGGATAAGATACAAATGTGAGCGAAGCAATTGATTTGAAGTTATTTTGCTACATAATAGAAAGCTCTATTGCCTATTTTAGGTTAAATAAGGGCGCACTGAAAATATGTCCTAAAGTTTAAATTTATGACATTGTCCGTACTTAGGGCGCGCTGAAAAACGCTCCAAACATTGGTCTGTTAATATTTGCATAAATTATTATGAGGTATAGGTGCAAGGGTTTTTCGGTTATTTCTTATTTTTTCCGTGTACAGTAAATTGAGAAGTTTTTAATCAATATTTTATGGGGCTAGCCACAAGCGCACAATCTACTTTATGGCCTTACATTCGTAGTATTCCAATACGTCTTCATGTAAGGCCATGCGTATCTTGCACGCTTGTGACTTTTTCAGCAGGCCCCTACTTAATAAAAGGGGATTAATCTCTTTCTTTTACTTTAACTATACCTTTCATATAAGGGTGTGGAGAGCAAATATATTCATATTCACCTTCTTCGGTAAAAGTATGAGTGTAGCTTTCTGCATGCTTGAGCATAGGTGACCTAAAAGGTTCTGGTCCATCTATAACAAAAACGTCATGTGCTCCCGAAAACTCTCCTTCGAGAAAAGGGAAAACATCTTCATTTATCCATGTTACTTCTGTGCCTGGCTCCACTTCTATAACTTTGGGATAATAAGAGTTGCCAATTATTTGAACAGTTATTTCACTAGTTCCGGGAGGGTACTTTTTAACTGGGTCTACATCTTTAGAGCCAGGTTCAAAAGGAGATATAGTTCTTTTGATATCTTCTCTTAATTCCTCCCATTCGTTTTCAGTATAGACAGGGCCGTCTGCAAGTTCAGGTGTTGTTCGGTCGGCATCTTCTTGAGCATTTAAAATGCCGATAGCACCTTTGCTGGCGGATCCAAAAGCGTGGGTCACGATGGTGTAATCCCCTTCGTCTGGCGGGATCCTGAATTCCACAACCCATGTGTCGCTAGGACCAGAAGTTACTGTTTGGCCACCGGTAAGGATGTTTTCTGGATTGCCTTGCCAGTAGGCATAATCCCAAACAATGCCCACTAAATGCAATGTAGATAAGAGGTTAGGTCCTGCATTCATGAAGTATATACGGACATAATCCCCCGGACGTCCTTTGATGGGGTCTCTTACATATCGGAAAGGCTGACCATTAAAAGCCACGTACATGGGTTTCCCTTGACCTTCTACTGCATCTTTGCCATTGGCATAAAACTCATGTTGTAATAAGTAGATTTCAAGATCAGGGTCCTTTTCTAGGACTTCCTCTAAACGGTACTTTTGTTTAGGTTTTACCACAATCATCCCGTACTGTCCTAAAAGTGTATGCATGGGCGTAGCATGTCCTGCTGGCGCACAATGGTACATATAAACTCCTGGATAGGTAGCGCGAAAAACAACAGAAGCTTCTTCTCCGGGAGCTATATTTCCTAAATATTCTGAGGTCTGAGTGTATGCAGCATGAATAGATAGGCCATGGGGGCGCGATCCAGAGTTTTTTACTACCCACTCAATTACCTCTCCCTCTTCACATGTAAAAGTGGGGCCAGGGATTTTATCATCAATAACAAACCCTTTGTAAACGACGCCATTGCCTAAATATACCTCGCTGTCATCTTTCATATCAATGGTAATGGTCTTATCAGGCTCTGTGTCTTGGGGGACAAAGCTTGTTGGGGGAATGGGAAGTTCCTGGTCTCTCTTTTCTATGTCTGGGAAACGCTGCCTATTGTCCTGTGCGCTAAGCCCAGGTAGGTTAAAAAAGCATACATAACATATTAGTGCAAAAATGTGCCTAGCTGTTTTCATTGAAATAAGCATATAAATATAAAAATTTAAAAAAGTGTCCTAAAAGCTAACTGTTCTGCTTGTTGTCTGTTTGCTTTTTTCCCTGCTTTTATGGATGATTTATGTCATTTAACTTTTCCGGTAGAAACGGGTTTATGCGTACTTGTTATGATATATTAGTTATTATTTGGGTATAGCAGTGGTGAAGAAATATGGTTAATGATACATGAGCGAACCGTACTAGGAAAGGCTTGGGGGTAGGTTGTATTATATTTAGTTTTTAAGAGCTATGAGGCTTTTTTCTAAGAGTCACCACTATCACTAATATTATCTCCGCCGATATTGGTTTGGCTTGGTGAATCTTTTCTTTTTTCCTTTGTCATGATTTCCATACCTTTTTGTTTGTTTTTCCAGAAGTTTCTGATCAGTAAAGCGCCGATAAAGGGTAGAGCCCATATAAAAACCCTATGCACTTTGCGTCTTTTTTCATTAAAGTAGTTCGCCTTAACGATGCGGCTATCAACATAAACATTGAAGATGACATAAGTAATTAACGTGAAAACCAGAAAGTATGGAAGCATAACTGTTATTTTAATTGGAAATGAATATGGTCGTCATGCCTTACTGCATGGCAGCCATGGAACCTGATCTTTTCATGCTTTAGTCCCATTCTTTCTTTTAAATGTGGTTCAATAAAAATTTTACCAATATTACTTTCTTGAAGCAGTAGCTCTATGATTTTCTTCGTTCTTTCTTGGTCAAAGGGCATATGTGCCTTGTTATTTTGTGGTACCAGATAGCGTAAAGAACTATACTGTATAAAGCCTTTTGAGGCACATTCGGTTGGTGTGTCCTGCTCTCCTGTTATAGGCTCTTCAAATACACCATACCCTATATAAGACGGCGCTTTGTTCAATCGCTTTCCTGAATGCAGTTCTCTGTAGAAAAAAGCGAGGTCAAGTTTCTTTCCGTCATTATGGCTCCAATGTGGGAGCAGAGGGAATTTGTCTATGAAAGGAAAATTCGCATCCAGATAGGATGTTACTGTTCCTGGATACAAAACATGCATTTGGCTTGCTACATGTTCGGTTATTTCTAGTAGTTCTGGTTTCACATAATGCCGGTTTAAAAAACAGGTGAAAATGCTCAATGGTTTTAAGTGGTCATTGCTGTAGACTGGAAGTGGAACCCTTCCTGATAATCCAGCCAGAAAAGGTACCAAGGTCAGGCTTGCAAATAAGTAAAGGGTGATAAAAGTAAGTGGTTTAAGGGCGGTACTGTAAAGCTTATTCAAAAGCGACTTGTCAATTAATTCAAAAATAGGTAGGCATATAAGTAATACAATACCTCCAATTTGTGTGGTTGCGGTAAGGAAAATAATTGCTAGTATTAAGCCACAGGTTTTTAATATATGTTTCACTGGTTTGAATATCTAAAGGTTTTCAAAGTTAAAGTTTTCAGTGGCATTATCAATGTTTACGAAGGATTGATGGCAGGTTCTCGTTTAGGGTTATTTTTTTAAACAAAGCTCTTTTTAAATGATTTTTATACCATGAAATTAATTCCTTATATTCTACTCTTTTTATGTTCAGGAGCGGTAGCGCAGACAAAGATTTCCCTGGACAAGGATATGGTCATCAATATAACAGGATGGGGAGATGCAGGGCTATTAGTGGATGAACAAGATGCGGCAGGTGACCCGGCAGCAGGAAAAGGTGGTAAAGTAGAAACCCGATGGCTTCCAGGTTGGAAAGATTGGTTTTATCCAAGTTCGGCAATCATAGATTTAAAAACAACCTATGAGTTGACTGAAATATGGCTTTTTCATGGTAAAGGGTATGGGAGCTTTTCTGTTCACACAGGTAGTTTAAAAGATTGGGAGTTTCAATTGAATGATCGCATGATGGAGTTTAACCAATGGACTAAACATGAGGTAAACGCCACATGCAGATACCTGAAGGTTACCATTGATGAAAAAGGGGCTGTGCCTGAAGAAATCGTGTTGTATGGAAAACGGGTAGGGGAAGAATTTAAAGAGCCTGATCCTGTCAAGCATGAGCGTCCTTTGATGAAAGACTTTATAGGTATCAATGGCTTTCCTGATGACCCACTGGAGGTGTCGCAGGTAGGTGGTTTTGTGAGGGAGTACCATAATTGGGACTGGAATGAGTTAGAGAAGGGAAGGCTCCGTTTTTCGCCTGGTTATCCTGATTTGGATTATGATGCCTATTATAAGAAGATGAAGGAGGCAGAAATACTGGTAGCCCCATGTTTGAAACAAAGCCCTTCGTGGATGACGGCACACCGTGAACACAAGCCTGTACCTGCTGGAAGAGATGCTTCTGAGCCTTATTCTTATCGCGAAAAAGCTTCTTACATGTTTCAGTATGCCGCCCGCTATGGTTCTGTAGAAGTGGATGAAGAGTTAATTTTGTTGGATGATGGACAGGAGAAAAAAACGGGCTTGGGATATTTAAAATATTATGAGGATTGGAACGAGCCGGATATGTGGTGGAATGAAAGGAAAGGTTATTTTACGCCTTTTGAATATGTGGCTATGGCCAGTGCCAATTATGATGGGCATCAAGGGCGCATGGGAAAAGGTTTCGGCGTAAAAGCCGCTGATCCGGATGCTGTTTTTGTTATGGCTGGACTTGCTGCCATGCGATTGGACTATCTAAAGGCTATGAAACTTTGGTCGCAGGCTTACCGGGGTGAGGACTTTCCGGCTGATGTGATCAATTTGCATCACTATTGTAATGACGTTGGTGGGCAAGGACAATCTTCGGTTGGTGTGTCTCCTGAAGAAGATGGGTTTAAAAAGCGGTTGGAGCGTTTCGTTGATTACCGTGACAAGCACCTCCCGGGAAAAGAAGTTTGGGTGACAGAGTTTGGCTATGATGTCAATCAGCAGTCTATCCAACGAGCTCCTGCGATAGGTGGTTTTTCAGGCGAGGAAGTTCAAGCCATTTGGTTGATACGTAGTTATCTGGCTTTAGCGGCAGCCGGGGTGGATAAGGCTGCCATGTATATGGTCAGAGATGACCCTAACCCTGACACCACAGGCCGGTTTGTAACCAGTGGGCTTATGCAGGGAAACCATGAAAGAAAACGTACAAGCTGGTATTACCTCAATACTTTTGGGTATTTGCTGGGTGATTATGTTTTTGAGCGCGAGGTGAGCTCTGATAAAAGTGGGGTGTGCAACTATAGGTTTACCAATCCCCAAACAGGTGACTTTGTGTATGTGTTGTGGAGCCCTACCAGTAAGGGACTGGAAGTTAAAAATCACTCGCTTGTTTTACCGGATAATGCCAATAGTTATTCGGTGGTAGAACTAGAACATAAAAGGCCAAAAGGGAAGGTGCTTGTATCTGAAAATGATGATAAGCACATTAAGGTCAATGTGTCTGAAAAGCCTATTTTTGTTAAGGTGCGTGTAGGGGACGAATATAACAAAAATTAAGGTGTTGGACACATTTGGAAATAGTTTTGCTCTATTCCCCTTAGGTATTTTACTGCATAAATAGTTATTTAATTTTCGAAGAAAGCGTATATCGCTTCAAAAAGCTGGTCCCTGATTTCATTATTGACGGCAATGGCTATGGTAATGGAAACGAGTAGGCCAAGGAAAGCATATAAAAGGTCTTTGCGTACAATTTTGATAGTTTTTGATAAACTTCTTTTTGTTTTGTAGCTTGACTGCAAGGTCATGGCTATTTCTCTTCCTGCCATTAGCCCCAAAAATACCCAGGTAGTGGACATGGGGATATTGCTTAGAAGCTTAAAGGTGTATAAGATAATGGCATAAGTAAGGTCGATAATAGAAGCAGCTCTTACATCTTTTACCTGAGACTTTTCAGTAATTATCTTCTGAATCTTATCTCCTCTAAAATAAAATAAGATGCCTAAACCGGCTGTGATGTAGAATAAAAAGAACAGCAATTGGTTTAATGTAAGGCTTCTGGGCAAAGAAACGGCTATGTTGGCACCGTCCTGCATAATCCACACAGACCAAAGCGAGCCGCTTATCAGCCACTGAATGGCAATCCAATGTTTCCCGGGCTTTCCTTTGGTAAATTTTTTAATAGGTTTGGCCAAGATAAACCATAGGGCGAGTGCAACAAAAAAAGCCAGCAAATAACCGACCATGCTTTTTTGTACCATTCCCTGTATGCCCGTCCAGTTGGCACTGTATACACTCAAGCATAAAAATGTAGTTGATACAGGCATTCTGAACCTGGTAAGCAATAACAGGACTAGCGGAGCCGCTAGTTGTAAAAATGAGAAAGACTCTGGGGCATCCTGAAAACCTTTGGAAGACAATCGTTCATAGCTCACATCTCCTTCATATATGGCCCAACTGATGGAGGTCGTGACCACAAATATACCGGCAATAAATATCCACAAAACCCACCAAGGTTGTTTCTCATTGGATGCCAAAAATGTGCCAATAGACTGTATACTATCATTGGCGATGGCAGAATAACCGGCAAACATAAAAGCCAGCCACATCGCTATATGGGGATAGGGGTGTAGAAGTGCAGCCAAAAGGAAAAGGGCTATCAGCATTTGCAGAAAGGTCTTTTCCTTAAATAGGAAGACTTTCAGTACCCTATACCGGAATTTTTGTGTTCCCTCTAGCGTGGATTTCCGTGCCATTGATTAGATATATGAATGTACTGCATGGATTTGCAATATGGGACTTTTTTTGATTTTATTACAAAGGGTTCTATGGGCATAAAGTACAAAGGTTTATCTAGTGTTGCGATTTATAATCTTTTATAAATGCTTGATAGTATGCTTATATAGATATTGATATACTGGAAAATAGTTTGATTTTTTACATGCTTTGTTTTTCTCGTTCTTTTTACAATTCTCTTATATTTTTTGTGTTTGAGAATTATTTACACTGATCTTTTGTTTTACAGGCAACCACAATTCCCCTTTATCATGAAAAACTTTATAATATACATAGGCCTAGGCCTGGTGATGTTCTTTGTCGTGCCTGCAGATTTGTCGGCTTCTGAACATTCTAGCCAAACTACATCCAAATTGAAAACGCCAAGAGATTCTTCTACTAGCAAAAAAGAAAAGAAGTTTAATAAGGAACTGTTTAAAATAAACAAAGAAAAACAGAAACTTCGGAGATTGAAGAACAAAGTCGAAAGACGAGAGGCTTATCTTGTACGCAAGGAAAATAAGCTGTATCAAAAAATTAACAAAGAACGTATGAAACAAGGCAAAAAAGACCTTTTGGTGCCTAGTCAAGATCAGCAAAGGTAAGGTTGTCGTATTTTTTTGTACTATAAAGGCAGGTTGGCTTTTTGATGTATAAGGGTTAACTTGTCTTCATAGGAGTAAATTTTTTTGTTCAATGCAGTACAGTACTTTAGGAAACTCTGATATTCAAGTCAGTGAAATCAGTTTTGGTTGCATGTCTTTGGGAAATGATGGGCGGCTTAATGCGGATTTGTTGCATCAGGCATTAGACTTAGGGGTCAATTATTTTGATACAGCAGATGTTTATCAACAAGGGATGAACGAAACTTTTGTAGGCCAAGCCTTTAAAGGCGTTCGTGATAAGCTAGTGCTGTCTTCTAAAGCAGGAAATCAGGTAAGGCCTGACGGTAAAGGTTTTGACTGGAATCCTAGTAAAGCGCATATTCTTAAAGCTGCGGAAGATAGTCTTAAACGTCTTCAAACAGACTATATAGATGTTTATATGCTTCATGGAGGAACCATTGACGATCCTATGGATGAAACAATGGAGGCTTTTGAGTTGCTGAAGGCACAAGGGAAAATACGTGCCTGGGGCATTTCTTCCATCAGGCCCAACGTAATCAGGGAGTATGTGCGAAAGGCTGATATTGCTTGTGTGATGATGCAGTATAGTTTACTAGACCGAAGGCCTGAAGAAGCTTGTTTGGAGTTGCTAAAAAATAATAACATTTCTGTGCTAGCCCGAGGGGCGCTTGCAAAAGGGCTTTTGGCTGGGAAACCCGAACAACCTTATTTAGGATATTCTGAAACGGAGGTAAAGAAAGTGGCGGAGAAAATAAAGAATATTGCTTCCCATGACTGCCACCCGTCTGGGGTAGCTTTAAGGTTTGCTTTGCACCACCCAGCGGTTGCTACTGCTGTTGTCGGGATTAGAACCTCAGAGCAGCTAATAGAAGCTGTTGGCGCGGCAAACTGTAGTGTGTCTGAACAAGATATGATAACACTGAAAAGTGTTTTGGACCCTAACTTTTATGCTCAACACAGATAGGGTAAAAGTAAGCGTCTTTTGTCCAGATGTCATTGTTGTTAAAGTCATGGCCTTTCCTCCATGACTTTCTGTTTTTTTTCATGCTACCTAAAGCGGTCTTAGAAGTTTTAGGTAGTATGAAAAAACTATTTTTCGCCATTTTGCCTGAATTTTACCACAGTTACCGCGTCATTGGCTTCTTTTTTTAGCGCCTCTATTTCCTTATACTTTTTGAGTACAGCATGTACTGTGTCTCTTAATACACCATTTCCCCGGCCATGGATTACTTTGGCTTCTTTAATACCCAATAATAAAGCGTCATCTACCCATACCGTTAATTCATTCATTACTTCCTCTTTGGCTTTTCCTCGCACATCAAGTTCAAAACGAAAGTGCATCAACTTCTCTTTGGTATCTATTCCTGAGTTAACCACTAGGTTTTTGACATTTTCTTTTGATTCAGGATAAAGGCCTTCCTCTGTGGGTTCTGGATTTTCAGCGGGTTCTACTTTGTTCTTTTTAACAGTCATTTTCATGGGGCCAATGGCTATCTCAAGGTCTTTGCCTTTGTCTTTCAATACTTCTGCTACAGTGTCTTGTCCTGTTATTTTTACATAACTCCCTGTTTTAAATTGATCCATAAGCTATTTGTTGAATAGTTAATATTAACAGAAATCGGTAATGCGCCCATTTGTTCAAGAAGCATTCTTGTTTTTTGGCTCCACCTGCCAATTCAATTAGAACATTTCGTAATTGGCTGGGTTCTTATAAAAAGTACCAGAATGGAGAAGGAAAAGTATATCACCGGTTCAAAAATTTTGACAGCAGTCTATGGAATGACGGTGGTTTCAGGGTATGTGGCAGACTGGAACCGGACGCATCTTTTTAATCCCCGCTGGACACCACATTCCAAATTTCATGATGCACTAAGTATACTCATGGCAACCATGAATGGAGCTTCTTCGCTTTATTTTTTGCATAAAAAAAGTGGGGACAGGCTTTCGCAACTTAATACTTCTGTGCTTTTTACTGCCATACCTTGTGTTTCTATGGGACTTGCTTATGCTTTTCCCGGAGCAAAAGGGCTTGAGGCGGAATTTCCTAAGTTGGTGCCCAAAATAGGGAAAGTGTATTTAAGTGAATGGGTGGTAAGTGTTACAGGGTTGGCGTTGCTCGCTATCGGTTATGCGATGGAAAAAGAAACACGTAAACGTGCTTTTAGGAAGAAGCTGCCTGTGGCTGAGTTGTTCAAAAAGGTGAATTTACAGAACCTTAAGCTCAGATTGTACCATAATTAGATTTTAAAAGACTCAAATCCCGGTTAAAAGGAAATTTGTTGGCGAAACAAGTAACGTCTGCAAGTTTAGCCTACTGCGTCTGTTGGTTCATTTGTTGACTTTGTTTCATCAACGGATCCTTTTGCATTGGCTGGGATGATAATCTTGTTAGATATGATCTGTAGATGCATTTTGCTGTTGTTTTTGGTTTGTTTTATAAATAACTCTCTTGCACAGGAGCTAAGGTTTTTTGAATTTCACCATCCCGTATGTGCTGAAAACGATTGGCGAGATTCATCTTTTATAGCCGCCACTTCTGATCCGGAGGTCATTGAAGAGGTTATGGAAGATTTAGGTAAACCTGTTGATCAAAGGAGGTTTATTATTGGTAACATAGAGGAGGGGCATGGAGGATATAACTTTAATGGGCCACATGCTTTCCTATGGCACTTTGTCCCAGGCGAGTGGAGCCTGACAGAGGTGGCTATAGAACTTTGTGATGGATGTCCTTATACTATGGTAGATCAGGAAATTGATTACTGGTTACATACTGTAGAGCAGTTTTGCCCTTGGAGCAGCTATGTTCGAAAAGAGATAGAAACTCCTGTGGCGGTTTCTAAGGCAGAGGAGGAACGAATAAAGGTTTTTCCCAATCCTGCCCACAATGAAATTAATATTGTTTCTGAGGGAGAGGATATTAATGAGGTAAGTATTATGGATATGAATGGCAAGACCTTGATAAATAGGTTTTACCACACATCAGAAATTACTATGGACTTATCTGCTTTGCCAGAAGGCTTGTATATTTTGCAAATGAAATTTAATGGCAAGCATTTGCGTAAACTTATAAATGTAGTTCACTAAGGGACTTATAACCTAGTTTTTCCAATACAAGCTCAGCGGGTGCATGATCAACAGGCAGTGGTAAGCCTGCATTTAAGTGATAGTAAAGTAAAGCGTCATCTGTTCGGTTTGTAAACACTCCGTCTGCCAATGGAGAAAATATCTGCATTTGCTCGTTGGTATCGAAAGAATAAGGATGGATTTTTAGCCCAGCTTGTTTAAGTAGGGTAGCATGTATTGGTGAAAGGAGGTTGGGGTAATAGTTAGGTCCACCACTTATGCTAGGACCTGCTATGGTAGCGCCATGTGCTTTGCCAAAGCACAGCCAATCTTTGAAAGTTTCCAGGTTGTCATCTGGAATATCGTCGCCTTCCAGCCCTCGCCATAGTAAGAAGCAAAGGGGGACATGTGCAGAAAATAACTTATTGAGTGTTTTTAGGCTTTCTTTGGAAAAAGTTTGAAGGATAATGCGTTCCACAGAATTGCCCTTAGAAATTCTGTTTCTTCGAACAGAAATATTTTTTAGTTTCTTTGGGTCTGTATTGTACCAGCCTAGTTTTAATAGTTCTGCTTTTAGATCGTGTTCAATGCCAGGAAATAGTTCCGGTATTTTTGTTTCGGCATAGACCCCTGGACGGTTGCCGTTGTCCGCAGGGTCGTTTTCGTACACCGTTCTGACCCTGCCACATGTATCTTGATATAAAAGTCTTTTCCCAAAAATATCACGTTTTATGCGTTTCCCTTCTGCTATCATAACTACATCTTCTAAAGTCAGGATGTCTTGGTTTTCAAAGGCTGCACATGCACGGGAGGGGTAACGCTGATTGAACCAGCTTCCTGCATCTAAGGTCAGTAGTTCCTCATAAGTAAAGGCAGAAGCAGGCTCGTCTTTTCTGTCAGGAAATTTTATAGCAATGTCCGTAGTCCTTTGCAAGTTTTCGTCATGAAGGGCTATCAAATATCCGTCAAGGGTTCGCTGAAGGTCTATTTCCAAATAATCAGCGCCCATATTGCGTGCCCAACGCATGGCTGCTTCGGTCTCCTCGGGTGCCCAATAAGTGGTTCCTCTATGGGCAATAATTAGCTTTTTATGTATAGAAAGGGCTTTCATCTTTCCTATCAAGAAACATATATCCGATTAAACGGAAATCTGCTGCTGCAGGTTCCTTATATACTATGAATGAAATTAGGAACAACTGGTGTTTTATGGTGATATGATGGTTAAGATGTATATTCCCCGTCAGCGACCCCAGACCTGACGGCGTAATTATAAAAAAAGTGGGACGTAAATTGTTACGTCCCACTTTTTTAGTTATTCAGAAAAAAGCTAGTTAATCGGCCTAAATATCTTATGCCACCTGACCTTATCTAAAAAGCCACCATGCGGATCTAATGAGAACCAAGTAAAGGCTGCTTTGCCCACTACATGGTCTTCTGGTACAAAACCCCAATATCTTGAGTCAAGAGAGTTATGCCTGTTGTCTCCAACCATAAAATAATAATCCTGTTTAAAGGTGTATTCTTTTACCTCTTGACCATCTATAAATAATTTGTTTTTCTCAACCCGAACATCCTTATTGTGGTCATACAGTTTGATGATATCGCCATATAAGGCCAGATTTTCTAAGTTAACTTTAATTGTTTCGCCTTTTTGAGGGACCTTTAAAGGGCCAAACCAGTCATTGTTCCATGAAAACAGCTTAGCGTTTTGTGGGAATATGCCATCCCCTCTTTCGCCTTTCGCATATGGTTTAAAACCTTTTTCCCCATTGCTGGAAGCCTCAGCAACATTTTTGACAATAGATAGCTTTTTCAGGTCTGCTGCTTGCTTTTTATTTAGGTGCATTAGTTGAACATGCAGGTTCTTCTCTTTTCTCAAATAGTATGACTCCGAAATTTTAAACTCCCTTAACTCTTCACGGTTCAATGGGTACTGTGAGTATACTAAATAAGTAAACTGTACATTTTCAGGATCTTCACCTCTTTCTCCATTAATAAAAACCTTTTTGTCTTCTATTTTTATTTCATCGCCAGGCAGTGCCAGGCAACGCTTTACATAGAAAGTCTTCAGATCTACAGGGTAGTCTATGTTGTCGTTAAGCTCTTTGGTTGGTACATTAAACACGACCACATCGTTACGCTCTACTTTGCCAAAACCAGGAAGCCTATATTGTGGCAACTTGATCCAGTCAAGATAAGATTGGATGCCAAGCACAGGTATTCTTTGGTGCGTAAGCGGAAGTTGTAATGGAGTCTGTGGAGTTCTTGTTCCATAGTGGACTTTACTTACAAAAAGGTAGTCTCCAACAAGAAGGGAACTTTCCATTGAAGAAGTAGGAATTACAAATGCTTCCATAAACATCCACCTAATAAGAGTGGCTGCTACTACTGCAAAAACAATGGAATCTACCCACTCACGGGTTTTTGATTTTTTCTTCTTGTTTTCACCTTTTTTAAAGAAATTGAATGCCATGGGTTCTGTTATAAGTATTTTAATTAAAAAAGTAAGGCAAGATTAATGCCCTTTTTGAACTTTTAAAAGGTTCTTGGGTAATATTTTATTTTGAATTAACACATCTTTAAGCAAATATATTCCAGTAAAAGGGAAAAAATACGTTTTTTTATAAAGAAAAATTACTATTGAGCTTGGCAAGGAGATAAATAAGGTGAAACATTGATAGATAAATATCTAAATCTTGCGTATATTATCATAGATATGGGCGCCAACAGGGCAAAAGCATTTTTTAACAGGGCATGCTTAATTGTCAGAACCTCTGACTTGTTCAGTATGTTATAAAGCAAACCACCATTTTATGAACAGGGAGTCAGCAAAAAATGCGCTCAGGCAAGACATTTGCTGGGACATCATAGTTATTGGCGGAGGTGCCACAGGATTGGGCGTGGCAGTCGATGCCGCGCTAAGAGGGTACAAAACCCTTTTGCTTGAGCAGGCAGATTTTACTAAAGGAACTTCTAGTAGGAGTACCAAATTAGTCCATGGCGGTGTGCGGTATTTAGAGCAGGGCAATGTCTCCCTGGTATTAGAAGCCTTATATGAAAGAGGTGTCCTTTTGAAAAATGCACCTCATATTACCAGTAACCAGACATTTGTCATCCCTACTTTTTCTTTCTGGAAAAGTATGTTTTACGCCACCGGCCTTAAGTTGTACGATTGGCTGTCTGGCAAACTAAGTCTAGGATCCTCCAAAATGGTCGAGGCTGCAATAGTAGAGAAGCAAATGCCAGGTTTAAAAACCGAAGGCCTGAAGAAAGGCATATTATACCATGACGGCCAGTTTGATGATGCTCGCTTGGGCATTAACTTGGCCCAAACCTGTGTCGATGCTGGAGGGACCGTGGTAAACTATATGAAGGTGACAGGGTTGGCCAAAGATGGTCAGGGAAAATTGTCCGGTTTAAATGCGCTTGATATCGAGTCAGGCGAGGAATATCAATTGCAGGCCAAAACCATAGTAAATGCTACCGGGGTGTTCTCAGATTACATTCTTTTCATGGACTGCCCAGGCCGTAAACCTGCCATACAACCAAGCCAAGGAGTGCATATTGTGCTTGATAAGAAATTTTTGCCGTCTGAACATGCACTTATGGTTCCCAAAACCAAAGATGGCAGAGTTCTTTTTGCGGTGCCATGGTATGGCAAAATAGTGGCAGGAACTACCGATACTTTGGTCGATAAGCCTTCCTCAGAACCCCGCGCCTTGCAAGAGGAAGTTGATTTTATCATCGACACATTAGGAAAGTACCTGGTGGATAAGCCTGAGCCTAAAGATGTATTGTCTGTTTTTGCAGGAATGCGTCCCTTGGTACGGCCAGAAGCGCCGGGGCAAAAAACCAAAGAAATTTCTCGCAGCCATAAAATTACCATTTCCAGCAGTGGTTTGGTTTCCATAAGCGGCGGCAAGTGGACAACCTATCGGAAAATGGCAGAAGATACAGTCAATGTGGCTATTCAGCAAGGAGCGCTATCTCCTTACCCTTGTAAAACCTCTCAACATCCCATTCATGGGTACACCCAGTCACCTGCACACGATTGGCTGCACTGCTATGGCGCCGATGCTGACAAAATCCGGAGCATTATGGAGGCAGAAGAAGGGACATCAGAAAAGCTCCACCCCAATTATCCGCATGTTAAAGCTGAAGTGGTTTGGGCAGCCCGTCAGGAGATGGCACGAAATGTAGAGGATGTGCTTGCCCGACGTTTGCGCATTTTGTTTGTCGATGCCAAAGCTGCTATAGATATGGCACAGGTAGTGGCAGAAACACTCGCCCAAGAACTGAACAAAGATACTTTATGGGTGGAAAATCAAAAGTCAGGGTTTATCCAACTTGCCCAAGAATATTTGCTCGAACCTTACAATCCTCAAGTTTCTTCAGTATAAAAATTGGGCGGCTGCCCCGGGGCTTAAGCAAATGGTAAAGCTAAATGCATACACTGGCTAAGCCCCGGGTCACCAGGCTCTCCGCTTTTACTCCTCGCCCTCCTGTCGTCGGGACTGCGGGGTAACCGCTTCGATCCTTGCCGCGGAAGGCGCTGGTGGTTATACTGGCTTTTGCACCTTGTAAAGGAACAGCTTAACATGTAAGGCGCGCTGAAAAACGCCCAAAATATTGATCTGTTGATATTTGTATAAGAATTAGGAGGTATAGGTGCAAGGGTTTTTCGGTTATTTCTTATTTTTATGTGCACATTAAAGTGAGAAGCTTTTAACCCAATACTTTTTTGGGCTAGCCACAAGCGCACAATTAACTTTATGGCCTTACATTCGAAGTATTCCAATACGTCTTCATGTAAGGCCATGCGTATCTTGCACACTTGTGACTTTTTCAGCAGGCCCTATGTAATTTTGGCGTTTGATTATATATGTCACTCATTAACCTGTTTTTCCTGCCTTATTTATTTTGCAAAACGCATAAGATAAATAAATCTAAAGTTGAAAAATCAGCGCTTATCGCTTACTTAAGCGAAATTCTCCCGGAATACAGTATGGAGGGGTGGTACGACGATAGAACCTTTTCCTTTTACAGGATCTACAGTCCCACACAGATGAATATTTGTGTCCAGGGCAAAATTAGTATCGTGGAGCATGAAGGGTCTTATGAAGTACAGTTGCTGATGTATAACAAACTCTATTTGTTGCTTAGCTATGTTGCATTTCTATTTCCGGTTATTCAAGGGGGCAATATTCCTGTAGGTATAGTGTTTGCATTTTTTACTTTTCTTATTGCAGGAGTTCCTTTTTTTATACTTTCCTTAAGAATCTACCTGACTATTTGTAAGGCAGGCAAGGTTTGTTAAGTTCTAGAACTTTACCCTAACACTCCTAAAAAAAATCCTCTTATATTAGAAAGGAGAAATGATGAATTATGGAAGTTCAGGAACTGACGCAAACCCGGCTGTATAAAGATGTTTTAAGGTTAACCAAAGTAACGCCAGCCAGGAATTATTTAAATATAAGCGTATTGAATGATCTGTCTGATTATATTTATCAGGAGTTTAGTCGGCTTCACTGTCAGACATTCTTTCAGGAATTTACTGTAGATGACCGGTGCTATAGAAATGTTATTGCTTCTTTTGGGCCAGAAAAGGGAGCGCGGGTGGTTTTAGGTGCCCATTATGACGTAGCAGGCAATCAGCCCGGTGCCGACGATAATGCCAGTGGCGTGGCAGGTTTGTTGGAAATAGCTCGCTTGCTTCATGTGTCTGAACCGCTGAAGCATAGGGTAGATCTAGTAGCTTATTGTCTGGAAGAACCTCCGTATTTTGCCACAGATCAAATGGGCAGTGCTTTTCATGCCAAGTGCCTAAGAGAAAATAATATCGACGTAAAAGGCATGATATGTTTGGATATGATCGGATATTTTTCTGACAAGCCCAATTCCCAAGGTTTCCCTAAAGCAGAATATGAATCACTATATCCATCGGTTGGTAATTATATTCTGGTTGTGGGCCGTAACGGGCAGGAAGAATTTACCAAAAAGGTCAAAAAGCTTATGCAGGACTATAGTCAAATAGAGGTGCATGATATAAGCTTTTCAGAAGCGGAAAAGTTGGCCGGCTTTTCTGATCACCGTAATTATTGGAAATACGGATATCCCGCAGTCATGATCTGTGACACGGCTTACTTGCGCAATCCCCATTATCATAAATTTACAGATATTATAGAAACCCTAAATTTTGAGAAAATGGCGGAAGTGGTGAAAGGAGTTTTTGGCGCCGTAGTGAATTTATAGGTAGAAAGGGAAAAAATAAAAAGGAATAATGACAGTAATTGCCCTTCTTCAATATTTTTACATTTGTTATGAAATCATTTGCTGACAAACTTATTGCATATAACGAGTTGCTTGAATATACAGGACCTCTTCCTGCAAACATTCGAGTCATGAATCCTTTTCAAGAAAGTGTTCAGGCTTTGGAAATTTCCTCTGCTTTTTACCAAAAATTTTACAGTGACAACCAGCCCCGTCGTCTTATCATCGGGATAAACCCCGGCCGTTTTGGCGGTGGAGTTACGGGTATTCCATTTACCGATACCAAAAGGCTCCA
The DNA here is from genome assembly GCA_030913385.1 of Cytophagaceae bacterium ABcell3. NCBI lineage: Bacteria > Pseudomonadati > Bacteroidota > Cytophagia > Cytophagales > Cytophagaceae > Natronocytophaga > Natronocytophaga cellulosiphila. Next base: position 3,886,101 of record CP133159.1, on the reverse strand, counting down.
AAGTGAATGTGGTATTCCGTATGAAGGAAAAGATACTTATGAGCCTTCGTCGGTATTTGTCTACGATGTCATTAATGCCTACGGTGGGGCAGAGGCCTTTTATAAAAAATTTCTGGTACATGCGGTTTTCCCTTTGGCCATTACCAAAGTAGGAGAAAACGGAAAAGAAACCAACTTCAACTATTACGACAGCCGTGAATTAAAAGATGCTGTATATGATTTTACCGTTCGGCACATCAAAAGGCTTATAGCAATGGGTATGAACACCGAAAAGTGCTACTGCCTGGGAACTAACAAGAATTTTAAATTCCTGCAAAAGCTGAATAAGGAACACCACTTTTTTAAAGACATCATCCCTCTTGAACATCCCAGATTTATCGTTCAGTATAAATCTCGTTATAAGCAGGAATATATAGATAAGTATTTGGAGGTGTTGGGGCGTCCAAATTAACTCTCGCCACACCGTGCGAGAGTTCCCTTTATATGTTTCTTAAAACTGCTTCATCAGCCAGAGTTTTTTTATCGCTGAATCCTTTGGCTTCGGGTTGAAATGCACCCTCCACATTCACTCAGTCGCAATGGCAGCTGTTTTGGCACTCTTCCATACTTTTGAACGGTCTAACACCTTGGCAACCTCCCCATAAAAATTCTACACACTCTCCTCTCTCTTTGTCAAAATAATAGCCTGGGTGATTGCCAAAGCAAGGTCCAGTTTCTCCCTTCAAATTGCATTTGTCATTTTGAATGCAATCTTTTTCGCAGCTTGTAATAGACAAAAGGAAAAAGAGCGCTAATGTGAAATTGGCAAATAGGGTTTTCATTGCTTTTTAAAAAGTTTGATGGTTGAAAAAGTTAATGAAGTGCTTTTTAAAGTTATAGTCAAGTTTTTTATAGGAAAGGTGGTGTTTTTAATAGATGAAGCTGCTGTCAGGTTGTTTCAGGTGAAGAGTTATTCACGCTTTATTCTTCACCTGTTTACCCAAAATTACCTTAACCGTTCACAAAGTTTATGGTCAAGGCCATAAAGTCCGCTGCCGTTAACGATCAGGAATATGCTTCCTAAAAGCATAGACCAATCGGTGCGGATACGGTTGGCCATAAACCAAAACCCGTCTTCTGTAAGTACTGGTAATTGGGTGTAAAAAATCGCAAAAACCATAATTATGGCTGTTACAACTGAGGCAATTCTGGTGGTAAGCCCTATTAGGATCAGTATGCCACACAGGATTTCTAATATTCCAACCAATGGACCTGTAAGTTCAGGTAGAAAAACTCCTAAATCGTCAAACCTGTGGGAGCCTCTAAGTTCGGGGTATAGGAATTTTTGGATGCCTTCTGAAAGAAAAACTGTGCCGACCAGTAGGCGGATAATTATAAAGGTTGGATTGGGTGCTGTACTTAATATTTTTTTTGTATTCATTTCTGGTAAAATCAGTATGACTTATGTTCTTCTTAATTGCAAAGTAATAATAAATCGAGTAATGTCCACTACTATTTTAAGTAGATTAACATAGACTGCCCAAGGTTGTATTTGTCATTAACTTTACAAGGCTGAACCTGTTTTTATAAAAAAGGGGAGATGTTTATGAGGAGTTTGGTAAGTGTTATAGGCTTGTTGTTTATATTTTTATGTTCATCATGTGTAAAAGAAGTGCACACGTCTGCATTAGATGATTGGGATTATGAGCAGTATAAAACTTATGCTTGGATGATACCCACAGATGATCAGTTATATAATGCGATCATCCATCAAAATATCCATAACTTTGTAAATAAGGAGATGCACGACAGAGGTTTTATTGCCGACTCTGTTGATCCTGATATTCTTATTGACTACCGCCTGATGGTCGAAGAGCAGGAAGTGCAGACAGTCCAGCCTTTTTTCCCGGAGTCGCCGTATCCGCAAAGGTTTTGGCAGCCTAATAATTCAATGTTGTCCTACGAGCTTCAAGAGGGTTATTATGAAGAGGGCGTTTTTTACATTGATATTTATGACCTGGAACGTGAGCGGCATATTTGGAGTGGTTGGACGGTAGAGCCAATGATGGACGATACTTTTCATGAAAAAAACCTTTTACGGTCTGTTAGAAAAATTTTTCGGCAGTTTCCGGTCGATGACTGAGCGATTATATGCAGTGGTTTTTCAGGATATGTGTAACTTTGTCTTCTGAAAATTGAACTTGCTAAACATGCAACCATTTAAACTAAGTATAAACTATCAAGCAGAAGACTTGCAGAAGGCTTTTGAAACCCACTTTTTTACCTTCCACCCGCATCGGACACGGCTCATGCTTTACCTTGCTCTTGCAATGATTGCTTTGGGTATTGTATTGGAGTTTGTTTATGCCAACGGTGACTCTTTTACCGCTCATTTTTTACTTATCTACGGTACTTTTGTCCTTTTTTACTATATCTGGAAAACGAAATCCATGGGGAAGCGGTTGTATAAAAAGCTGCCAGAATATCAAGCGCCTATTGTTTACGAGGTTTCCGATCAAGGGTTGTCTATAGAGACTCATAAGGGTGCTGTAGAGCATGACTGGAAGGATATGAACCGGGCACTTGTTAAAGATGATATCATCCTTGTATATCCCAACGACAGTGGGTTCCATATTTTCATGAAAAAGCACCTTAAAGGGGAGGAGTTTGCTAAGCTGAAAGGGCTAGTAGAGAAGAAAGTACCCAAATAATGCCGGGCGTTCACTTCGCCAAACAAATTTTATAAGTGGTAGTTTGAATACAAAAAAGCACCTATGAGAACTACCAAAGCAGATATGATCCAGTTTCAGCTTAAAGACCGTGGGATAACAGACCCAGCGGTGCTAAAAGCGATGGGGTCAGTTGACAGAAGCCTGTTTGTGCCTGATGATATGCAGGACTTGGCTTATGAAGATGGTCCTTTGCCCATTGGTCATGAACAGACCATTAGCCAACCATACATTGTAGCATATATGGCGCAGGAGTTAAAATTAAACCCTGAAGACAAAGTGTTGGAAATTGGCTCTGGATGTGGCTACAATGCTGCCATTCTTTCTCAAATAGTTTCTGAAGTGTATAGCATCGAAATTGTTGATTGGCTCGCTGATTTGGCCAAAGAGAATTTACAGAAGGCTGGTATTTCAAATGTTTATCTTCAGCACAAAGATGGCTTTGAAGGATGGCCGGAGAAAGCACCCTTTGATGCCATTGTCCTTACGGCTGCCCCTCCAGAAATTCCAGAGCCTTTGAAAAAGCAGCTTAAAGTTGGTGGTAAAATCTTGGCTCCTGTAGGGGAAGAGGTGCAATATTTAAACTTTTGGGAAAAAATAGGAGATCATAAATTCTCTAAACATAAGCTTCTTCCTGTGCGGTTTGTACCCATGACTGGTGAAGCGCAACGGTGATTTGTATCAATCCATAAAATCTTAACAATGAGCAATAAACAGGAAAAAGCACATAGACTTTTGATGGACTATGCCCGAAGGACTGGCATTGTAGAAGGAGAAGGGGGTATTACCCAGCGTTACTTAGGGACAGATGCCTTTGCCGTACAGGGCTTTTTTGCCCTTGCGCATATTTATGACAATAAAGAATATGAAAAACTAGCGGTAAGGTTGATTGATGCTGTTCATGGTGTGCTCGGGAAGTTTCATAAGGAAGATTCCCGAAAAGGATGGATTAGTGGTTTGTCTGAGAGTGAAGGAAAAGAACACCCAACAGTTGGCGGGTTGAGGATCGGGAAGGAAATGCCAGAACGAGGTCAGGATGAACCTTTCAATAGCCGTCTTGAATGGGACCGTGATGGACAGTATTTTCATTATATTACCCGATGGATTCATTCGTTGCTTCTGGCTGAAAGGGAAACGGACAATCGGCAATATGCTATACAGGCTCTTGAACTACTAAAAGCATGCGAAAAATTCATTGATAGGAGCAAAGGTCTTCGGATGTACTGGAAGATGAGTACCGATTTGTCCCGGCCTTTGGTTTCAGCCTCGGGTGCACATGATCCGCTCGAAGGTCTCATTTGTGCAGAAAGTATCTTGGATGTTTTACCTGAGAAAGAAAAGGAGCTTGGCCAAATGTTGGACGACCTTAATAAATTATGTCATGGGCAGGAGTGGTCTACAGCAGATGCCTTGGGGACTGGCAGTCTATTGCTCAACACGCTACAAGCATCCGCTCTTACTCTTTCTGGCAGAAAACTAAACGAATCCATTCAGCCTAAAAAACTTTTTCAGGAATGTTTATATGGACTTGGATATTTTATGCACAGCGAAGAAGTCAAAAGTGCCCCATTTGGTAGATTGGCTTTCCGTGAGTGCGGTTTGTCTCTTGGGTTACGGGCTATATTTGCGTTAAAAGACCGGGTAGGAGAGGTAGGGATATCTCTAAAAAAAATAGAGCGTTATATGGTTCTAGCAGACGAAATTGAAAATAGTTGGCTAGATGAAAAGAATCAAAGACATGGCTCCTGGAAAGACCATCTGGATATTAATGCGGTAACTTTGGCATGTAGTATTATAGCTCAAAACCATCCCTATGTGTTCTGTCCTGTCAAAGTAACTGTTGGTTAGCTTTACCAGACTATAGTCAAAGAACCTTGTAAACGACTGCTTTGCAAGGTTCTTCCTAACCTTCTTTTGCTATTTTAGCTGTAATTGTTTTGGAGAGCTGTTCCATTTCTTTTTGATTTATGTTAATATCAATTTTGGTGGAAGAACTATTGTTAAAGGTAACTTCAATTTTTGTATCTATTCCTTTTAAATTTTTGTTGTCAAGAAAATACCACAAGGGGTAACTATAACTTTTACTCTTAAACGATTTAATATGAGATAGTTCATATTTTTCAACTGATGAAAGGTTAGGGAGTAATGAGGTCCTTAAATGATATAAATGGCTTTCGTCAACAAGTAAATCCTCTTCTCTTGTTAAGAAGATAGCTGTGGCGAAGCATGTGAAAAGCGTAAAATTTAATAAATTACTCTCAAAGTTCCATATTAGCAGGGTAATTATTGCTGCCAAGGACATAACAGTTCTTTTGATCCAAAAATGCTTACTTTTGAAATTAGTTGTGCTAACTATAGTATTGGTTTTTATTTGATCGTGCATAGAAATTTATTTAATAGTGAGTTCAGTTCTTCTGTTTAACTGTCTTCCCTCTCTTGTTTCGTTGGTGGCAATTGGTTTGGTTAACCCATAGCCGTTAGTTTCAAGCCTGTTCTGGTCAATACCTTTTTTGGTCAGGTAGTTGAAGACAGCTTTTGCTCTTTGTTTCGAAAGCTTTAAGTTGTATTCAGCATCACCTTCAGCATCTGTGTGGCCTGATATTTCTATACGCACATCTGGGTTTGTTGTTAAAAAATTGTATACCCTTTCTAGTTCAATTTCAGATTCTTTTCGCAGAGAGTAGCGGTCAAAATCGAAAAATATGTTACGCAGGGTAATTATTGTTCCCTTTGCGATTGGGTCGAGGCATATTTTTTCCTCTATTTCTTTATATGATGCCAGGTTTGGAATATCTATGTTTTTTGAGAAAAATGCATAATCTTCTGACTCTACTGCAATGCCATAATTTCTTCCTGAAGGGAGTATGACAATGTATTTACCCGTGCTGCTATTTGGGGTATATGTTCCTACAACTTTTCCAGTGCTATTGTCTGTTACTGTTATTTTAGAAAGCAAGGGCTGTTGAGTTATGCAGTCTAGTACCAAACCTTTCCATACAACAAGTGGGGCAAGAGACACATCCCTTTCCAACATATAAATATCTTTTTCTCCAAAACCATTTTCTCTGATGGAAGAGAAGTAAGCTCTTGAATTGTCTGCCGACCAGACAAAGTGAAAATCGTCACCTGCGGTGTTAATTGGATACCCAACATTTTTTGCATTTGATAAAATTTCTCCTGTTTCTAGATCAATTTTTACTGAAAATATGTCAAATCCACCCATAGACCTGTGTCCTCTGGAGCTAAAGTATAAAGTTTGCCCATCTGCATGAATGAAGGGAGATATTTCATCGTCAGGGGTGTTGACTTGTGGTCCCAGTAAAATGGCCGGGCCAAAAGTCCCGTCTTCTTCTCTTTTTGACATATAGATGTCTGTTCCTCCTACACCCCCTTTTCTATTGCTGGAAAAAAAGATAACATCATTATTAGAAGAAATACTTCCGCTTGATTCCCATGCTGGAGAGTTTATGTTAGGGCCAAGGTTTTTGGGGGTAGTCCATGTAGAGCCGTCCAGTGTGCTGATAAACAAATCTCCGTTGCCAGAATTGGCTTTGTAAACCATCATTTGTTGGCCGTCTGCCGAAAGCGCTACACAAGCTTCATGTTTGGCGGTGTTAATTTTATCCAAACTTACCGGGGGGAGCCATACCCCATCTTCTTTTTCGGACATATAGATGTCTTCAAAATACATAAGGTCTTTAGGGTCAAGGCGTCCACCTGTACTAATGGGTTTGCGTGAGGTAAACATCAAAACCGACTCATCAGCAGAGATTAAAGGGTTGTAATCTGGATATTCAGAATTTATGACATACCCTAGATTGGTAATTTTTACTGCTGTAGAGTCCATGATTAGATTTGCCCCGTTTTTACAGTAGGTTATATACTTTTCTACTTCGGCTATTTTTTCACGTTCTGATGCTTTTAGTTGTTTTTTGTAAGCTTCAAAAGCGGAAATGGCATTTTTGAACTCATGGTTTAGGTGATAAGCCCTACCCAAGTAAAAATCTGCATCCTCAAATCCTGCACTGGAAGCTATGGCCATTTGAAGATGTTTTAATGCTTTTGAGGCTTGCTTTGTATATAAATAACATATTCCTATGTTGTAATTAAGCTTTGCGTCAGTTCTTTCGGTGCTGTCTATTTTTAAGAACTCTTTGAGTGCATCTTGGTAAACCTCTTTTTTGAACAAGGTCACTCCTTTTTTTAGGTGAGCTCTATTTTTTTTAGAAATGTCTTGTGCACATAAGTTGCTGAACAACAATGTTAGTACAAGTAATAGGATATGCTTTTGCATGTTTTTGTAATTTTCGTAATGCTAAATAACAATCAAAAGATGAAATGTCCAATTATCTTGTATTTATTTCCTTGTATCTTTTTCTGTTTTCTTATCTAAAAATTCATAGTTTATGACTACTTTAGCGTCTGTTATATGTTGTTGTTAATTATGTTGAGAGAATTGCAGTATTCATATTTTTTATTAAAAAAGTTATATTTTTTAAGTTTGAGTGCGTTGTTCAATAATGCACTTGTAAATAGCAGGCACGGGATGTCGCTTTTTAAAGCTTTTACTTTTTTTGTTTTTCTTACATGCTCTTATGTTGGATATGGTGAAGAAAAACCTTTGGGTGACTGTAGCCTTACTGGTGAAGTTGCTTCGTCAAAAGTTACCTGCTTTGGCGCTGAAAACGGTACGATAGAAATCTCTAGTTTGTCAGGAGGAAGCGGTGTCTATGAGGCTTCTATAGATGGAGGAGAAAGTTGGCAAAGTGTATTGGTTTTTGACGATGTTCCTGTGGGTAGCTACCATGTTATGGTGCGCGATGCCAATCAAATAGCATGTAGTGTTACGCTAGATGCTGAGGTGGAGATTGCTCAGCCAGCTGAGTTGGGTGCTAACTTGGAATATGCTAACCTTAGTTGTCATAATGAAGAGGATGGAGAAATCTTGTTGTCAGACCCTGTAGGAGGAAGTGGTAGTTTTGGGTTTTCGATTGATGGTGGGGTTTCATGGCAAACGGAAGGGGTTTTTAGTGGTTTAAGCCCGGCGGTATATGACGTTATGGTCAAGGACATGGACGATGAAAATTGCGTTAAAACTTTAAATGATGCAGTAGTATTATCACGTCCTGATCCTTTAAACGCTATAGTGTCGTCGAGCAACATCAACTGCTATGGGGCTTCTACTGGAGAAATTAGCTTTACTGCGCCCTCTGGTGGGAGTGGTGTGTACGAATATTCTATAGACGCTGGTGCTACTTGGCAATCGAATCATGTTTTTTCTGGCTTGTCAGCAAATGAGTACCAGTTGAGCATGCGTGATAAAAACGCACCAACGTGTATAAAGAACTTTTCAGCTATTGCATTAACCCAGCCCAATCAGTTAGATGCTGATGTGTCTTTTCAGAATGCCCTATGTCATAATACTGCATCAGGTAAAATTAATATACATTCGCCATCTGGTGGAGGAGGAGCGTATCAGTACTCTATCAATGGTGGGGAAAGTTGGCGTAACTCTGGTGATTTTAATACTGTTCCTCATGGAAACTATCACATAATGATCAGGGATGCAGCCACGGTATCTTGTAGCCAAACTCTTAATCCTAATCTGGAAATAGGGCAGCCCGAACCATTGGATGCTGGTGTGACTGTCACTGAGGTGGATTGTTTTGGTGAAGAGTCCGGCAAAATTGAATTTATATCACCTGAGGGTGGTAGTGGCAATTACGAGTTTTCTATTGGCAGTGGATGGCAGAGCTCGGGTTTGTTTGAGCATCTCTCTGCTGGCACCTATCAAATCAGTGTCAGGGACGCAGAGGCGACATCTTGCTTGAAGGTGCTAGATAGTCAAATAAAAGTTCCTACTGTTGCAGAGTTAACCGCTTCTTTGTCTTCAAAAATAGTTATATGTTATGGAGAAGAAACTGGCCAGATTAGGTTGAGTAATGCTTCAGGGGGCTCTGGCACTTATAGATACTCTATTAATGGCGGGGAAACATGGTTTCCTGATGGTCTTTTTGACGAGCTTCCTGGTGGTTTTTATCAGGTGTTGCTTGGTGATGCTGAAAACCAAGCGTGTGTAAAAGTAATGGACGATGCCCTCCATATTGTAGAGTTGGAGGAGTTGAATGCAACTGTTTATTCTGAAAACTCCGGCTGCAACGGAGTAGCTTCTGGTGTTATAAACATAAGTAACCCTACAGGTGGGGGAGAGCATTACCAGTATTCTATTGACGGTGGTGAAAATTGGCAGATGTCCGGTAGCTATACCAACCTTCCTGCCGGAACATATGATGTTATGATGAGGGATGCGGTGGTCACTTCATGTGTGAAAATGCTCCAAGAAGGACTGGTTGTTGAAGAGCCAGATGTGTTAGATGGTAATGTTTCTGTGGATGATGTCTTATGTAACGGAGGTAGCACTGGCAGCATTGCTGTAGATAATTTATCTGGCGGTTCTGGTTCTTATGAATTTTCCAATGATGGCGGGCTCACGTGGCAAGTATCTTCGGCTTTTGACAACTTGTCGGCGGGTTCTTATAAGGTAAGTATTAGAGATGCCGAAAATCCTGGTTGTAGAAAGGTTTTACAGGAAAATGTCACAGTTTCTGAGCCTGAACCTCTTTCTGCGGGAGTGTCTTCTTCAAATATTAACTGCTTTGACGAATCTACCGGAAATATCACTTTTTCATCTCCTTCAGGAGGGATAGGGGTTTATGAATTTTCTATTGATGGAGACTACTGGCAAGAGTCGATGTCTTTTGAGGGCTTAAGTGCGGGAGTGTATTCTCTAGCCATGCGTGATGAGGTATGTACATATTCCTTTGATGACCCGGTAGAAATTTTGCAACCTGAGCAGTTATCTGCAACTATCAATCCCATACACATTTCTTGCTATGGGGGTAATAATGGAAAAATTCTTTTTACTGATATAGCTGGCGGGGGCGGGACGTATCAGTTTTCTAAAGATGGTGGTGAAAGTTGGCAATCGGTAGCTCAGTATAATGACCTTCAGCCAGGAGTGTACAATATTCACATCAGGGATGGTGTTACTCCTGCCTGTAGGGTGGTGTTGGACGAAGCTTTAGAGATAAAGGAGGTAGAAGCTTTGTCTGCTTCTGTAGCAAAAGACCATGTTTCTTGTTATGGAGAGGAAGATGGTTCTATTTCTTTCCATACGATATCTGGTGGTTCTGGCGAATATGAATTTAGTATAAACGAAGGGGTGTGGGTGCCTGGTGCAGAATTTTCTGATTTGCCCTCTGGAGAATTTGCCGTCAACGTTCGTGATGCAAATGATACCTCTTGTGTACTTTCTCTTGGATTGCTGGATATAAATGCTCCTGAAGAGCTTTCGGCATCTGTAGATGTTGTAGAGGTAAACTGCTTCGGAACCAACAGTGGCGCAATCCATTTTTCCATGCCGACAGGAGGCAGCGGAGCTTACGAATATTCGGTTGACAACGGTCAACACTGGCAAGAAGGGACGTCTTTTGAAAACCTTGCAGCGGGGAACTATACGGTATATATAAGGGACAAAAACGAGCCCGGTTGCCAGCGGGAACTGGAGGTGGTGAGCCTTTCCCAGCCAGAAGAGCTTGCTGCGGTGGTTGACTATGAACATGTAGATTGCTATGAAGGAGAATCTGGGCAGATCGTTTTCTCCAGTCCGACCGGGGGCAGTGGCGTGTACGAATATTCTGTGAACGGTACCGATTGGCAGTCTTCGGGTATATTCCCTTCTCTTGGAGCGTCTGTCTATACCCCGTTTATTCGTGATGCAGAAAACCCTGCCTGCCAAATTGGTTTGGGCAACGTGGAACTGTCACAGCCCTCTGTATTGAACGGTTCTGTGGAAGTGTCGCCGGTGACTTGTGATGGTGGAGACAATGGTTCTTTGCTCGTTAGCGACGTAAGCGGGGGAAGTGGCAGTTATGAGTTCAGCATTGGGGAGTGGCAATCAAGCAATGAATTTATGGAACTTGAGGCGGGGGCTTATGAAGTTTTCCTTCGTGATGAGGCAAATCCTTCATGCTCCATAAGCTTGGGAAGCTATGAGATAACCGCACCTGAAGCTTTGTCTGTTTCTCTGTCTTCCAGTGACAACAATTGCTATGGGGGCAATGAAGGATCTATAGCAGTAAATGTTTCGGGCGGGAGTGGATCGTACCAGTTTTCGGTCGACAACGGAAATTCTTGGCAAGAAGCGGCTGTTTTTGAAGGTCTGCCTGCCGGTATCTATAACCAGGTTTTTGTGAGGGACGCAGAAGACCATGCTTGTATGACAGAAGGGGAAAGCACGGTCATAGCGCAACCCGAACCAATGACCGCTGAAATTGAAGCGGTAGAAGTTAACTGCTTCGGAACCAACAGTGGCGCAATCCATTTTTCCATGTCGACAGGAGGCAGCGGTGCTTACGAATATTCAGTTGACAACGGTCAACACTGGCAAGAAGGGACGTCTTTTGAAAACCTTGAAGCGGGGAACTATACGGTATATATAAGGGACAAAAACGAGCCCGGTTGCCAGCGGGAACTGGAGGTGGTGAGCCTTTCCCAGCCAGAAGAGCTTGCTGCGGTGGTTGACTATGAACATGTAGGTTGCTATGAAGGGGAAACTGGGCAGATCGTTTTCACCAGCCCGACCGGGGGCAGTGGCGTGTACGTATATTCTGTGAACGGTACCGATTGGCAGTCTTCGGGTATATTCCCTTCTCTTGGAGCGTCTGTCTATACCCCGTTTATTCGTGATGCAGAAAACCCTGCCTGCCAAATTGGTTTGGGCAACGTGGAACTGTCACAGCCCTCTGTGTTGAACGGTTCTGTGGAAGTGTCGCCGGTGACTTGTGATGGTGGAGACAATGGTTCTTTGCTCGTTAGCGACGTAAGCGGGGGAAGTGGCAGTTATGAGTTCAGCATTGGGGAGTGGCAATCAAGCAATGAATTTATGGAACTTGAGGCGGGGGCTTATGAAGTTTTCCTTCGTGATGAGGCAAATCCTTCATGCTCCATAAGCTTGGGAAGCTATGAGGTAACCGCACCTGAAGCTTTGTCTGTTTCTCTGTCTTCCAGTGACAACAATTGCTATGGGGGCAATGAAGGATCTATAGCAGTAAATGTTTCGGGCGGGAGTGGATCGTACCAGTTTTCGGTCGATAACGGAAATTATTGGCAAGAAGCGGCTGTTTTTGAAGGTTTGCCTGCCGGTATTTATAATCAGGTCTTGGTGAGGGACGCAGAAGACCATGCTTGTATGGCAGAAGCAGAAAGCACGGTCATAGCGCAGCCCGAACCAATGGCCGCTGAAATTGAAGCGGTAGAAGTAAACTGCTTTGGAACCAACAGTGGCGCAATTCACCTTTCCATGCCGACAGGGGGCAGCGGTGCTTACGAATATTCGGTTGACAACGGTCAACACTGGCAAGAAGGGACGTCTTTTGAAAACCTTGCAGCAGGGAACTATACGGTATATGTAAGGGACGGCAACCTGAATACTTGTGAGAGAAAGTTAGGAAGCGTAACTATAGCTTCTGTAGATGCTCTAGAGGCTACGGTTGAGGTGAAAAACAGTACGTGCAATGGGGTGCAGGATGGTGAAATTATCATTGTCGATCCTGTAGGTGGCAGTGGTGTATTTGAATATTCTACGGATGGTGGAAACTCATGGGGTGCACATGGGAATTTTAATGATTTAGCTCCTGCGGAATATCAGGTGGCTATAAGAGATGCTTCAAATACTGCCTGTGTGCGAATATTTGATCCTGTTGTTGTAAGTCAGCCTCAAATTTTAAATGCTTCGGTAAATCAGGTGAATGCAACTTGCTATGGAGGGGATAATGGACAAGTTGTATTTGAGAACCCTTCGGGAGGTAGCGGTAATTATGAGTACTCGATTGATGGTGGGGACACTTGGAACGGCAGTCCGAACTTCTCAAATATTTCTGCAGGAAATTTTGTGGCAGTCATTCGAGATGCAGAAGCCAATAATTGTGCAAGGTCTTTAGGTTCTTTTGGCATCGAAGAACCTGAGGAACTATCTTTTAGTGTTGAATATTTTCCTTTGCAATGCTATGGGGAAGCCACTGGGGTAATTGAAATAAACCCTTCTGGAGGAAGTGGAAAATACGAGTTTTCTCTTGATGGCGGAGAGACTTGGGGAATGGAACCTGTGCATGCTAACCTTTCGGCTGGAGCGTATACTGTCAATGTAAGAGATGCAAAGAATCAAAATTGTTACACTTCACCAGAAACAGTTAGCTTGGTTCAGCCGGAAATATTGTCTGGAGACCTTGAAGTTGACCATGTCAATTGCCATGGGGCAGCCGAAGGCGCTGTTTCAGTACTTGCTTCTTCAGGAGGAAGTGGTTCTTTTAAATATTCTATAGACGGAGGTTCCAATTGGCAGGCTTCAAACCACTTTTCAGGGCTCAATGCTGGAAATTATGAAGTGCTAATTGCTGATGCTGATGTGTCCGAAGGTGCGTGTTACACTTCGTTGGGTGAAATTGAGGTGGAAGCGCCTGAAGCGTTGCATGCTGAAGTAGTTAGCAACCATATAAATTGCTTCGAAGGTTCTGATGGAGCAATAGAGTTTTTATCACTTTCAGGAGGTAGCGGTGCTTATGAGTTTTCAATTGATGGAAAAAGTTCTTGGGCTACAAGCGACTTTGCTGACTTGGAAGCTGGCGATTATGAGGTTTGGATTCGCGACGCCAACTTTAATACTTGTCAATCCTCTTTGGGAACATACTCGTTGCACCAACCAGAAAAACTTTCGGCCACTGTTGAAGTAGAAGATGTTTCCTGTAATGGGTTGGAGAATGGAATGATATCTTTAAGTAACATTACAGGTGGCAGTGGAACTTTTGAATTCAATATTGATGGTGAGTGGCTGGGAGAACAAGAGTTTAAGGGATTGACCCTAGGTTCTTATGAAGTAGAAATACGGGATGCTGAGAATGATGTTTGTCAGGTATCTTTAGGTGTGTTTGAGGTGGCTGAACCTGAACAACTGTCAGCTTCGGTAGAGGTGGTAGACATTCCTTGTGAAGGAGGCGAAAAGGGCGAAATCAGTTTTACTTCGGTCTCTGGAGGGAGCTTTAACTATGGATATAGCATTGATGGTGGGGAAGCTTGGCAAGGTGAGGAGGTTTTCGAAGGGTTGTCTCCTGGGGCATTTAACCTGTTAATTAGGGATGAAGAAGATAAGGAATGTCAAACTGACTTAGGGGAATATGTAGTTAACTCTTATGAACTTCACGCAAATATAACAAGTACAGCAGTAACATGTTTGGGAGCTGAAAATGGCGAAATATCTGTTATGGCTCCTTCAGGAGGTAGCGGTCAGTATGAATTTAGTTTGGATGGTTTGCTGTGGAGCCCTTATGGTACTTTTGAAGGGTTGGCTTCAGGGGCTTATACTGTTTATATGCGGGATCCAACCGACCATGCATGTATTGCTGATTTCTCAGGAAACATTGTGCGAGAACCGGAAGCATTGAGTGCTAATGTAGAGTTCTCGGGTATTTCTTGTCATGGTTATGATGATGGCTTAATCTCTGTTGTTAGTCCTCAAGGAGGAAGTGGGCAATATAGATACTCGATAGATGGCGGGGCAAACTGGTCTTCTGCATCTTCTTTTTCAGGTTTAGAGCCAGGAAACTACCAAGTCCACATTAAAGATGCCTCTGATGCCTCATGTTTTGAAATTCTTAAACAGAGTATTTCATTGGAAGAGCCAGAGGTGGTACAGGCTACCGTTCTGAGCAATAATGCTTCGGGCTGTGAGGGCAATTCAAATGGGGAGATCGAAATTGGTGATGTGTCTGGTGGTGTGCCCCCATACATGTATTCTGTAAATGGCAGCTCATGGGCTGAATATCCTATTTTTGAAAACCTTTCTGGTGGTACTTATTCTGTACAGATTAGGGACGCTTCTGGTTGTTCGTATATTTTGGAAGATGCATACGAACTGGAGCATATAGACCTTGTCTCCGCTCCTAAAATAGCTTTTCATCCTGCAAATCAAAGGGTTTGTGAAGGTGGTGGTGCGGTGTTTTCTGTAGATATAGAGGAAGGGGCGGGTGATGTTACTTGGCAGTGGTTTGCCGAAGGCCTTGAAAACACCGACACCCTGTCAGGACTCTCCCAATCGGAATTGGTAGTTGAACCTGTACTTCCGGAGTTGGACTCTACTGTTTTTTATTTAATGGTCACTGGAGACTGTGGAGTGGCTTATAGCGATACCGTGATGCTTAATGTGGATAGACAGGAACCCGCCTTGGTAACAGGAGGCAATAGCTATTGTATTGATGAAAAAGTTGATTCTTTACAGGTAGTAGGGACTTTTACCTCTGTGCTGCATTGGGAATATGCAGACGCTACAGATTTGGCTTTCGAAGAGGTGGATGTTACAGATGATAGGTTATACCCTTACGGTGGAGACCAAGATGGAACCGTTATTTTTAGGGCATATGTGCAAAATGGCAATTGCGCTCCTTTTTATACTGAACCAGCATATATTACTTATTTCCCTGACTTTAATGTAAGTGCAGGAATGGATACTTCCATTATTTCCGGTGGCAGTGTACAGTTACAGGCTACAGGGGGAGTCTCTTATCAGTGGGAAGATCATGAAAGTTTGAATAACACCAGTGTGGACAATCCTATTGCCAGTCCTAAGGAAACAACGGTATTTTCAGTGGAAGTTGCAGATACCAATGGCTGTTTTGCCTCGGCAGAAGTAACAGTGTTTGTAGAAGAACTGCATATTCCTAATACTTTTACCCCTAATGGAGATGGAGTCAATGATGTTTGGCGCATTCGCAATATTCACTTTTACCCTGAAGCGAGCATTGAAATATTCAACCGGTGGGGTGTCATCCTATACCGGGAATCAGGAGTCTTTTCTGGTTGGGACGGAAGGTCGAATGGTGCTGAAATGCCTGCCGGAACTTACTATTATACTTTAAAAACAGCGCCAGGTTCAGAGCCTGTTTCAGGATTTATTACTATTGTTAGATAAGCAGAATAATGAATAAGCTTAGATTTTTGTTTTTGCTCCTATTGCCTTTTTCTGTCGAGGCCCAGCAGGTTCCTATGTTTTCGCAATACCTTTGGAACCATTATTTAATAAACCCTGCTGTTGGGGGTGCTGAAAATTTTATGGAGGCCAAAGCCGGCCATAGAAACCAATGGACAGGCTTGCCAGGTGCACCGAGAAGTATTTATATGACAGGTCATAGCCAAATTGGCAAAAAGACTATAAACCGGGAGAGTGTAGATGTTGTTCCGTCGGAAGATGGTGAGTATAAAGAGCCTGGGAGGTTGGGCAGGCTTTTAGGATACAAAAGGCGTGAAAATGCTACTGTTCCTTCTGGGTATAAGGTTAAGCCTCACCATGGAGTAGGAGGTATGGTTATGCTGGACCAAGCTGGTCTTTACTCTAATGCTTCAGTCCACGCATCTTATGCATACCATATTCCTTTGACGCCTAAAGTATACGCTTCTATGGGTGCATTTATAGGGGTGCGGCAGCACCGTATGGACTGGAGTCGTGCTGTGTTGGAAGAGGATGGGGATATGGCCATTGCTTATAACAATAACATGCATGGGTTAGTACCAGATGCCATGGTTGGCATGATGGTTTACGGCGAACGGTTTTATACTGGCTTTTCTATTAATCAGCTTTTGGCTGGAGAGGCTGCTTTTGGAAACCAAGTGCAGCCACATGTGACCGGGGTATATAATATGGAAAGGCATTACTTTTTTACTGGTGGCTATCGGATGAGGATTAGCGACGAAGTGGCCCTGGTACCTTCTACATTGGTTCGTTTTTTCCCTGGAACGGTTCCTGCAGTTGACCTTACTGTAAAAGCAAATTATATGGACCTGTTATGGGGTGGAGTTTCCTACCGTACTGCAGATGCAGTTGTCTTCCTTATTGGCTTTACCTATGCAGACCGGTTTGATTTTGGGTATTCTTATGATATTTCCATGCTTGATGGGAATAGGTACCATAGACCTAATTCTCATGAAATAATGCTTGGTCTCAGAATCATCAATAGGAAGTATGGTAATGCCAGACCGAGTTTTGTATGGTAATACTGGGGGCTGGAAAATATAATTTTTGTGGTTTGCCTGTGAGGATACCTTTTTGAAAATGGTCGCACTAAACAAAAGCTTCATAAGCTGGATTCTTTTAATATAAGAGTTAGGATGAAAGTTTTGTGTGATGGTGTTGGATGAGAAAAGTGCGTATTTCAAAGATTATTTAGTAGAACTTTTACAAGGAGGATTTGCCCCGGTAGTTACGCTGTTAAAAGAGTTTCACTATGAGAAAGCAGGGTATGTCCTAGATGGGCTCCCATTTTCTGCATATGGTTTGCTTGAGCATTTGAAATATCGGCAAACTGTCCTTTTACATTTTATGGATGACCCAGAGAATAATCAAGATGTGTGGCCCGAAGCTTATTGGCCAAAAAATATGAACCCTGAGACTAAAGAAGACTGGGAAACATCCATTCTTCATTTAGAAGGTCAACTAGATAAAATGATCAAAATAGTGAAAAGTAAAGATGTTGACCTGCATAAGGTGTACGGCAATGGCAAGTCGGTCGCTTGGGCAGCTATGACTGCTTTTCACCACAATGCCTACCATATCGGGCAAATAAAAGCAATAGGTAGACAGTTAGGGGTTTGGTAGTTATGGCATGATAACAATTCGTTTTTCGTGCACAGTGGGTTCGCAGATATAGCATGAATTAGGGTAGTGGCAAGGCATGCCTTGCCGCTACCCCTAATTATCACTTTTGTCCCTAAAATCATTAGGCTTACGAATTTTCCCGCCCGCTCTACGAGTTTTTTTCCTTTTGGCAGGCTCTCTTTGTTTGTGTTTCTCCTCTTTTTCTTCTTCTTCTTTTTCCTCGGTTTTAGCCACATGGTCTGCATGCCAGGCGCCTCTTTCGCCCATAGGGTGTGGTTCTCCTGTCGTAGTGTCTTTACTGGTTTGGTGTTCCAGTTCAGAATTTATCTCTGCGCCTATCAAAATGCTGATGGCCGTAAGTTGGAACCATAGCATGAGGATAATAACTGCAGCTACTGAACCATAAGTGGCATCAAAGTCTCCAAAATTGTCTACATAAAGCGAGAACAGCAGAGAACCTGCAATCCAAAGACAGGTAGCGAAAACTGCTCCCGGACTTGTCCATCTGAACTTTGGATTTTCCCTGTCAGGAGATACCTTATAAATAACACCAAAAGAAAAGATGACAATCGCAAACAGTAAAGGCCATCTCACAAAAGAAAGTATTCCCGTAAGGGTTTCAGGAAGTCCTAGTCTGCCGACTACTGCTGGAAATCCTATGACCAGCACTGCGCTAATAAGGCCTACTACTATACCGCCTAAGGTTACGGCAAATCCTAATAAATTATTCTTAATAAAACTTCGCTCTATTTTCTCATTGTAAGCAATGTTTACTCCGTCGAAAACGGCTTTCGTACCTTGGTTGGCAGACCATAAACTGACCAAGATACTTATGACCAAGGCCCATCCCAGTCCCTGCTCCGATTGTTCCACCAGGTTTTGCAGTCCTTGTGAGATAAGCGTATGTGCTTCTTGTGGTAAAGCACCTGCCAATCCCTCTATATGTTGTTCTACCTCCTGAGGGTCGAAAATCAAACCATAAATGGCTATTGATGCTGCTATTAACGGGAAAAGTGCCAAAAAGAAGTAAAATCCAACTCCCGCTGAAACTACATCCAGATAGTCGCTCGTGAAATTGTCTTTTACCCTAATAAGTACCTCTTTCCATCCTTTTGCAGGTATCTGCTTTGGTCTTTCTGCGTGCCTTCCTTTCTCCATTGTTTATTTTTTTTCTCTATATAATTAATCAACCTTGATGAAATGGGATTGTTAAGACGGTGGGGGAGTGCTAAAGGATTGAACTCTGAAAATTCAATGTAAGAGGTGTTCAGGGAGGTAAAATACGCTCCTAAACCCGCTCCGGCATCTGTTAACTATAGGCAGGTAAGCAATAAAATACCATAAATTAACTATACAAAAACTGCTGTGAGTAAATAAGCTTTTCTTTAAGAGAAGCGATCTCCTGCATGGTTGCATTAAGAGGAGGCACTGTTGTTGGCGTGTCATCTTCAGGATATCCTAAGAAGTTTAAGAGAGGGTTTACTATTTTTAGTGTGGTGCTTAGCTGAGTGTCGTTTAGGTGTTCTTTCCAATAACCGAACTTTCCTGTTTTTAGATGCTTAGGGTTCTGTTTTTTTAATGTACTGAAACTAACAGCATCTTCTATAAACAGCTTTTGGTTCTTTGTTAAATCTATTTCCAAGTAGTCCAATAGACCTTGTAATTCCTGCTGAAAGTTTGTTTTTAAACCCTCAAAAAACAAGAAATGTATATTATGTGTCTTGCTCATTCTTAAATGGTCCCATACATGCCAAACCCATTCGTGCATTAATTTTTCTAGGTTTTTATTAAGAAAACTTTGCGGATCTTTTTCTTCTTGAGGAAAATATTTGAGCATGTAGAGCGATGTATAATATTTTGAAGCTGAAATAGCCCTGTCCCTCGGGTCGCGGATAATGTATACTTTTTTGTTAAAGTGTTTGAAAACGTCAGCACTTCTTTTGCAAATAGGCGAATGTGTCCAGACATGGTTTGTTTGAGCAAGGTATTGGGGCATGTTTTCTATCGGCATTCTGTAGATGCTGCTTATCCTGTGACTGACTTGAAGGTCTGTAATGTCTATCACATCTATTCTAGCCTGTTCGGGGAAATTAAGGTCCCAGGTTCTGGCAAGGTTGTAGATTGGTTGTTTTTCAATATAGCTGGTGTGGTCATGGTCTGACAATTTTAGAATTTGTTGAATGATTTGCCAAAGCCAAAAATTTCCACACTTAGGTACACCGCCTTGTAAGATTTTCATATAAGACTTTTATCGTTTGTCTGAAGCTCTTATAAGAAACTAACGGGATGTGTGAAACTAATGTTAATAGAATGCCGTGCTGCCGTTTTTGTATGATGATCTGATCAATCATTCAGCCACATAATGTGTTCAGTCTTATGTATTAGATTTCTTTATGAGGGCAAAGAACAAAAAAACAGCGTATTGTATTTTCAAAGCATAGTGGTTCTATGGTTAAAAACCAAATAAGCAGATGCGGCATTAGTTGCTTTTTTTTCCTCCTGTTCTTTTCTTTCATCCCCAACATTATTTATACCTTTGCTGTGATTTTGAAAAAATAACCCACAACTGGTATATGTTAACAGCGATTATTAGTTTTCTTGTAATGCTAAACCCATTTGCTCTTTTTCTTTACCTAAAACCGGTAATGAGTGACCTGACCGATGGGGAGTTTAGGTTTGTGTTGTTCAAAGCTACTGTTATGTCATTTTTTACCTTGTTGGCGTTCCTGGTATTCGGAGATGTCGTTTTTTCAAAAGTTTTTCGCATCAACTTTGACTCATTTCGGATTTTTGGTGGCATAGTTATTTTTTCATTTGCTTACATGTTCATTGTCCAAGGGAAAAAGGCTTTTATACAAATGAAGGGAGATCTACATGATTTGGCCTCAGAAATAGCCTTGCCTTTTATGGTGGGTGCAGGTACCATTTCTTTGACAGTACTTATGGGAGAGGAGCTTGAGATATGGGAAGGAATTTTGTCCTTGGTCATAATATTGCTTGTAAATTATGCAATCATTATGGGTTTGAAATTGATTCGTAACAGCCTCCACTCTAAAGTAATTCGTCAGGCATTTGATAAAAACATGGAGCTTCTGTTGCGTATCTTTGGCTTCTTTATCGGTGCCATAGGTATTGATATGGTAGTGACTGGAATAAGTAATTTGTTGTCTGCAGGGGTGCTAGGGTAGCGGTTTGCTTTTTACTGCTTTATGGTATGAGAAATTTTTGTGTGGCACATATATTACTTGCGATAAGTTGTTTTGTGTTTGCTTGTCAGTCTAAACAACAGGTTCCGCTTGACATGCGTAGCTTCTCCTACGTAAACCAGAATCCTGTCTTTCCAATACATGACCTTGAAGGTTGGGAAAGTGGCGTATATACATTAACTCAGAATATAGAAAATATACAAGAAGGCCATACTCCTAACTTAAATACTGTGACTGTAGATCATGAGACTAATAGCATTTATTTTAAAAGTAGTATAGGTTGGGCTTCTTATTATTTCTCATTTGGTTCAATCGGAAAACTTTCTTCTCAAGTGGTAAATTCATGCTATTCATGGGTAATAGATTTCTCCTACCTGGATTCTTTAGGTTGTTTATATCAAATATCTAACTTAAAACACGATGGTTCCGATACCACTATCTATAGCCTGGATAGCCTAGGAAGGATAGTGCAGGTTGATGGTGTTGAATATGGCGATTTACGGAAAGAAAATTTTGTAAAGGAGGTATACTATTCTGGTCGGAATTCTATTCCTGATTCTATTTATACATTCTATTTAAATTTAAGAAGTAAAACAAGGAAAGAAATATTCTATCACCGCCATGATACACTCGACTCAATGGTCGTTGAGGTTTTTAAACGCATACCATATTACGCAAGGAGTCGCTTTGTAAATTACTTTGACGCTAATGGTCAATTCAGTAAAATGAGAATTATAAAAGACGGCTCTTTGTTTCCTCTAAAAATGGATGGGTTGGGCTTTGTGGTTAATCGACAGGATTAAGCTGCTGATTAATAGGAAGTTTTTCCTTGTTAACATATTTTTTACTATGGAAGACAGGTGGCGAGAAACTTAATAATATTCATAGCAGACATGCTAGAGTTTCTCTTCCGTATAAAGTTGTAAAGTGTCATTGGATATTAAGTCCTTTTTTATCAACTTGGGAATTATCTTTTGGTAAGAAAAAACTGTACTCTTCTAATTCGGGAAACTTCCTCATATGAACTTAAAAACATTTGCAACCATCCTTTTGAGCGTTCTGTTTTACAGTTCCTTTGCTCAAAATCAATTAAGAAACCCTGGTTTTGAAGAAAGTGAAAGCGACTGGAATCTTTGGGGTGGAGAAATCTCTTTAACCGCTAAAGAAGGCAAGCGCAGCCTTAAGGTTTTTAACCGCGAGCACAAATGGTCGGGTGCTGACCAGATTGTTTTTATGCCTGAGGGAGTAGTAGAGTTAGTTGTTAGTGGATGGATGAAGGTGGACAGTGTAAAGCGGGGCAACCAGCCATGGGAGCAGGCACGTATTTCAGTAGAACTCCTAAATGAAGCAGGTGCTTTGGAAGGTGGCTATCCGCCTGTGGTAGGACAGCGGACTGGTACAAGAGATTGGACTTTTTACTCAAACACCTACCCAATTTCCACGGCCGTCAGAAGCGTAAAAGTATTTGTAGGTTTGGGCAATGCCAGCGGAACGGCCTATTTTGATGAGCTTACTGTACAGTTTAAAGACAAAAATGGCGACTTTCTGGATGCCGAACTCCCTTCTGGACCTGTAGATGAAGGAAACTGGTATGCATTTGAGGTTCAGCCTGCACTTAATGGGAGCCATTATGTAGACTGGTCGAACCTTCTGGATGCGCCCGCAGGTAAACATGGCTTTTTGCAGACATCTGGAAATAAAGTGGTTTTTGAAGACGGCACGCCTGCAAAGTTTTGGGGCGTTAACCTGGTAGGGGGAAACTGTTTTCCTTCAAAAAAAACTGCCGATTCACTTGCCACGCGTCTGAGCAAGATGGGCTGTAACCTGGTACGCTTCCACCATATGGATGCTCCATGGGCAGACCCTAATATTTTTAATAGTGGCGCCGCGGCTGAAAAACTATCTCCTGAAAGCCTGGACAAACTCGACTACCTGATTCATGCTTTGAAGAAAAAAGGTATCTACACCTTTCTCGACCTGCTGGTGCATAGGGATTTTAATGGTCTTGAGGGTGTTGAGCATGACCTGCCAGACTTAGGAGGAAAACAGGTTGGATATTTTCACGATAAAGTTATTGAATATCAAGTAGATTATGCGCAGCAGTTGCTTTCACATAAAAATCCTTATACCAAACTTCATTATTATGAAGAGCCTGCTATAATTGCGTCAGAATTTATCAATGAATCCTCTGCTTTTTTACACTTTGGAGGGGATATACTTAATGAGCCTTACCGGAAAATGGCTCAGGAAAAGTTTGAAAAAGAATACCCTGGAAAAAAGCTTTCATCCTTCGGCCTTGATTATGGTACTGGTAATTCGTCACCTTCTATTAATGAGAAAGACAATACCCGAGGTGACGTGAAAGAAAGCATCGCTTTTTACAACAACATAGAAAGAAAGTATTACCAATATATGTACGACCAGCTCAGGGAGGCCGGTGCAAAATACTTGCTTGCAGGGAGTAATTTCCCAATACCCGTTTTGGCCAACCAGTACAACAATACCAAACTGGACTTTATCATTACCAATGAATACTGGGACCATCCGCAAATCTGGAAAATTGATAACGATTGGTCGCGGATTTTGTATGCGCCTATTGAGAACCTGAGTATGCTTAAGAATCCTCAGAAGAACATCATGCTAAACATCTCAAAGTTCCGGTGGGCTGATAAGCCGCTTATGGTTACAGAATACAATATTTGCTATCCTAATGAGTATGCGCTGGAGGGCTTTCCTTTTGCAGCAGCTTATGCTTCCCTGCAGGGTTTTGATGGCATGATGGAGTTTGATTTTGACTCTACCATGCCAGGCGGAGATGAGTTGCACCCTTTTATGATGTCGCGCTTGCCAGAACAGGTAGCGCAATGGGTAGTGGCAGCACCTATGTTCCTGAGGGGCGACATTAAGCAGGCGCCGGGACTGGTAACTGATTTTATAAAACCGGAACAATGGCAGTCTCTTCCGCTGTACAGCGATTTCCTTGACAAGAACTTTTACCTGCCTTTTGTTACCAAAGTAGCCAAGACAACAGACTCAACAGCGGTACAGCCTATCGGAGATTTTGCCTCTTTTCACGATGCTGACAAGAAGGTAATTAAAAGTGAAACAGGCGAGCTTGCACTTGACTATGGCGCGGGTGTCATGCAGATAAGAAGTGAAAATGTTCAAGGGGTAACAGGTGGCCTGAAAGGGCAGAAGTTCAGTTTCCCTTTCATGGATGTGGAAGTACAAAACTCCTGGGCATCTGTCCTGGTCGTTTCGGCTGATGGAAAACCACTGTCGGAATCTAAGAAGGTTTACCTTGTTACCACAACTCCAATAAAGGCCACTGGTCAAAAATACAATTACTCGCGCAAAGGAATCACTGATGCTGGCAAACTTCCTCTGCTTGTACAGGAAATGGAAGGACAGGTGACTTTTAAAAGAAAAGCAAAGTTCAGGGTTTACCCACTTACCATTCACGGCGACAAAAAAGCGAGGGTCAGGCTCAAAGACAATAAATTGGATACTTCTAAAGGAAAGACTTTTGTCTATGAGGTGAAGGTGAGGTGATAAAACTGTGATTTTTTTTGTCTTAACTATGATTTTTGTGATTGCCCTGATGGACTATGATTTCCTTAATCATGGTAATCATGAGAATCTGAGTAATCATAGTTTAAGACCATTGTAATCAAGTGAATCAGCGTAATCATAATTAAAGACGATTTGCATTTTTAATCATTTTAGTCTATAATTATAAGGTAATCATATTTTTTACTATCATGATTAATCCAAAGTATCCGGACAGTGCGCTTACCGGGAAGATTATAGGTTGTGCCATGGCGGTGCATCGTGAAATGGGCAATGGTTTTCAGGAGGTGATTTATCAGCGTGCGCTTGAGATAGAGATGGCGCTTCAGGGACTTAAGTTCAGCCGGGAACACGAAATGTCCATATTCTACAAAGGAAATAAAATAGGGAAGAGGCGTGCCGACTTCTTTGTTGAGAATAAGATAATGGTTGAGCTGAAAGCAATCATAAAGTTAGAAGATGTGCATCTGGCGCAGGCTATTTTATCTGGAAGCTTATAAACTTCCCGTTGGTCTGTTGATTAACTTTGGAAATACAAGTTTGCAATACAAGAGAGTCGTAAATAAGAAATGTCAGAGTGGTCATATTAATCACTCATTGTAATTAAGATTAATCGGTTTGAAAGTTGTTTTAGTTGATAACCTTCTTTTGATAAAGGTAAACACATACTTAGTGCTGTAATACTTGTGGTTTTTAATATGTTCAAAAACAGTCACTTCATTATTCTGATACATTATCGTAAAGTGATTTTCATTAGGCTCTCTAAATTCTTTAAATATGGTTATTTTACGATCACCTACAAATAGTTTGTGTTTTAGGCAACCTCCTTCTCTGGAGTTTCGGGTGTGGCTTGGCTTAGGGTTAAATGTGGAATTATAACCTTGAACTCGGTTCCTTTTCCTTCAGTGCTATTCATTGTGATTGTACCGCCCAACTTGTTTACTGACAGCTTGACAATATGTAAGCCAATGCCAAAACCATTTGAACTTTCATTTACCTTTGTAAACATGTCAAAAATAGCTTCTTGGTAACCTTTAGGAACACCGAGACCATTATCTTTAAAAGTGAAAATAATCCCCTGTTTGGTTGATTTTACTATAATTTTTAGCATTGGCTGTGCTTTTTCCGGGTCTCTGTATTTGATGCTGTTTTCTACAAAATTTTGAATAATGGAATATATCAGGTTTTTGTCCATAGGGATGGTGTTGCCTGCTTTGTTTATAATATCCATTTTCATTTCCGAAAACCCTTCTACATTTTTAAAGCTGAGGATTACCTCCTTGATCAGGTCCTCTATGTGTACCTCAGTTATTTCCAGAGGCTTTTCACGCTGTAGTTTGGTTAAGTCTAGCAGGTCATGGAGCAGTATATCCAGCCTTTTGGTGCTTTTCATGATATGGGTAAGGTACTCTTTCGAACGAGACGGGTCGTCTTTGAGCGCTACCGAAGTAAGGCCCATAATAGATTTTAAAGGCCCTTTGATATCATGAGAAGCTTTATATACAAATGAGTCTAGTTGCCGGTTTTTTTCCTGCAACTCCATGGTTCTTTCATTGACCTTTTCTTCCAACTCTTTTTGAGCCTGGTCTTTTACTTGCTCTTTCTCCTGTATCAATATGTTGATTCTGTGACCGACCGATAAAGAAAGGAAGAATATTTGCAATAATACACCGCCATTAAACCCATATGCCGTTAAATAAACACCTAATTCAAACCAGCGTAGGGTGTGTAAGGTGGTAATAAAGAAGCCTGTAAAGAAAAAGGCAAAGGCCATCATATAGTACCTGGCAGGTTTGTACTTTTTATAATAATAGGTGTAAATTCCTATGGTAAATATGGTAAAGGCTGTAAAAAAGTCATAATAGTAAGTGAAGCTGTATACTATATTGTCAGGAATTGTAAGAGATAGAACGAAAAGCACAATTCTGATGGCGATCAAGGTGTTTAACCATTTGTTGAACAGTGGTAAGAGCGTCCGGATCAGGAGAAAAGCTTTTGCGTACAATACAATGGACGCCATGATAACCAGTTGGAAAAACTGGGTGGCATATTGATTTAATTCAGGGTATTCCGGCCAGAATAATTGAAACCCAGTACCGTCCTTGCTCATGGCATGTAATCCAAAGCCAAAAATATAGGTGGCAAGGAAGAAATAAGACTTTTCTTTTACAGAAAAAAACAGAAATAGGTTGTAGAACAGTACCGATAACAAAATTCCGTAAAATAAAGCCAGGCAGAAATATTCTATAGTAGCATATTGGATAAAGCGCTTACTGGTACGCACAACTCCTATTACAGCCACTGGCTCTTCTATATATACCTTAAAGTAAATGGTAAATGGTTCATCTTCTGGAATGTGAGGGATGTTGAAAACAAAGTTCTTATGCACATACTCTTTTGAAGAGAAAGGGTATTGGTCACCTCCCGTTTTTTTGATGAAATTTCCATCAGCATCGGGAATGTACACTTCAAAGGAGTCTATTTTAAAGTCATAAAATTCCATTAGCCAGTCTTTGGTTTGGGATGACTGGTTAACAATGGTGAATTTGCCCCAATAGTAAGAGTTAAAGTTAAACTTGCCCGCAATTTTGATAGTGTCTCTGAAAAACTTGTGCTGGTATTCTTCCTTCATTACATCTTCAAGCGTTAAAGTGCCTGAGGGATCTTCAAGCAGGTCTAGATAATTGCCATGAAAGAAATGCTCCTTGTTCAGTGTTTTGTCAGAAAGCACGATTGGGTCAGCCGTACCCCAAAGTGGTAGAGCGGATAGCACCAGAAAAGTTAAAAGTATATATCTTTTAAGCATTATTAGCTGACCGTTTAACTAAAATATACGGGCATGCGCAAAAAATGGGTGCATGATAAATCAGGGAGTTTATGGTATTATTGTGGGAATTATTTGTAAATAATTGATAGTAATTTGCTTAATCTTTTAAATAAAATTTGATTTTTTTATGCTTAAACCTGGATTATGCATTAGATTTCGTTATGAGGGGCAAAAGAACAAAAAATCAGGGTATTTGGTTTGCAAAGCATCGTGGTTCTATGGTTAAAAACCAAATGCGAGATGAAACGTTTGATTTGAAGTTATTTTGCCTCGTAATAGAAAGCTCTAATACATATTTCAGGTTAAAATAAAGTTGGTGTTTAATTTCTCATTACCTAAAATGGGAAGTCGTTGATGGGGTGCTAGACGGTAAGAAGTGGGTAAAGTATCAGGTTATGATATAAATAACACGGGCACATTTAGCAGAAAGTGAAGGAGCATGCAGGCATAGAGGTTTCTTCTCCAGATGTAGAGTATATAAATGAGTATGGTGCCTATGCCTTGGTAGAAAAGCCATTGATATCCGAAAAAGCTGATATGTGGTAATAAGAAAATAATGAAGCTGAACAACACTGCTAACCATAATTTTCCGGTCAATTCTCTTATACGTTCAATAGAGTATCCACGGTATAAAATTTCTTCAGTGATAGCGGTGGTAAAGACCAAAGCGAAGAGCCAAGGCAGTGAAAGTTTACTCAGAGTTTCTATGCCGGTATTTGTAGGTTGTGGTGCTATGGTATTGGCTACTACATTCCAAGTCATGGCTACTGCCCAAAATATCAAAGCCCATAAGATGTCTTTTTTGTTAGGCTTGATAAGTAGGATAGAGCTTAATAGTTTTCTCTCAATGATTAGTATAAATACTAGTAGGGCTATGACTGCAATCCAGTTCCAATAAATAACCGATGTTGGCCCACTGGGTTTTAAAGATTCGTCAATGTTACCTAAAGCCGATGGAGTATATGTGGGAAAGTAGGCCAGTAGAAGTCCGACGGTTGTAAGTAGGGTTTTCTTTTTGATATTACTTTCCAAGGTCATCTGCTTTTTGTAACCATCTTTATTAGCTTATAGGTACTTAATTGATAATCTTAAAAAGGAATAATTAACGGAATCATGATAATGCTAAGAATTAGAATGAGTATGGTAAATGGTACACCCATTTTAATGAAGTCGCCAAACTTGTAGTTCCCGGGCGCTACCACTAAGGTATTAACGGGAGAGCTTACCGGTGTCATAAATGCTGAAGATGCTGCCAAAGTAATAGCCATGGCAAATGGATAAGGTGATATGCCTAGTTCAGAGGCCATAGCCAGTCCTACAGGAGCCATTAAAACCGCAGTTGCTGTATTGGATATAAAAAGGCCGAGTACTGCTGTAACTAAAAACAAGGCTCCTATGCCTACTCTAGGGGCACTGTCACCCACCAAGACCAAAAGAGCATCTGCTGCCAATTCCACTCCGCCGGTTCTTTGCAAGGCTATGGAAAATGGAAGCATGCCTACAATTAAGACCAAGCTTTTCCATGAAATAGAACTATATGCCGTATTCATATCTACCACTCCAAATAGCCCAAGTGCAAGGCAGCCCAGCATAACAGCGTGGACGTTTTCCATCACTCCGCTTACCATTAAGCCCACAGTAATGAGTAAGATAATCACGGCATGGGGTGCCTTGGAGCGCGCGGGCAGCACCTCTTCAAACTCTGCCGGAAGGTTTAGAAGTATAAAGTCTTTGATGTCGTTTTTTGACCGTTTGATATCTTCCCAGAAACCGGCAATAAGCAAGGTGTCTCCCACTTTCAATTTTTCCTTAAAGAGGTTTTCTTGTATTGCCTGACTGTCCCGCCAAAGACCTACTGCGGTAAAACCTAGCTCGCTGGTCATGTGCAACTCTTGGATAGAGCGGCCTACATAATGGGAATCGGCTGGCACCATGGCTTCTACCATTCCCATTTCTTGTGCAGTAGTACTTAAATAAGAGGTAGATGCGTTTAGTCTGATAATCTCTGCGCCATACTCTTCTACAAGCTCTGTAATTTCCCCTTCCTCTAAGCGAACGTCAAGCAAGAGTATATCTCCTGAGGCAAAAGGCATTTGTTTTACAGGGCGGTGAAAGATACTTTTTCTGCCTTCACGACGCTCAACGGCAAGGAGGCTCACTCCTTTTTCGTCAAGATTAAAATCTTTGAAATTTTTCCCTATAAGCTTCGAGTCAGGTTTTAGCCTTACACGGTATTCTTTGTCGGAAAGCTGGTATTTTTTTATCCAGTCTCCTAAAGTCGGTTTGTGTGGTTTTTTCCCATCTGAAGTATTCTCAGGTAGCCATTTCTTTGCGTAAAGCATATATAAAGTAGCCATGACCAGTATGGCAAGTCCGAAGGGTGTGATGCTGAAAAATTTAAACCCTTCATGTCCCTGTCGTTGTAGTTCGGAGTTTACGACTAGGTTAGGGGCTGTGGCAACAAGGGTCATCATACCACTGGTCAGGGCCGCAAAACTCAAGGGCATCATAAGTTTGCTGGGCACTATACCGGTGTTGTTGCTTATACGAAGAACAATAGGTATGAAAATGGCCACAATAGCTGTGCTGCTCATTACAGAGCCTATAAATCCTACGGCAAGCATAAGCATTATTAACAGGCGTGTCTGATTTCCTCTTGAGTGATCAAATATCCAATCGCCTATTTGTCGTGCAACGCCTGTACGCACCAGTCCCTCTCCAAGAATAAAAAGCACGGCAATTAGTATAATATTGGGGTCGCTAAAACCTGTTAAGGCCTCGCTGACGGTAATGATACCTGTGAAAGGCAGTGCTACGATCATAATAATAGCTACTGCGTCCATACGAGGTTTGTTTTGTATAAACATTATTATGGCCGCCACCAAAAGCCCAAGAACCAGTATCAAATCATAATTAATATTGCCGCTCATTATACCAATAAGTTATATTGGTTCAAATATAAGAAGTTTTTGATGATCCAGGTTGAAGGGGAGATGAAATAGGCAGCTTGAAAAGCTGCCTATGAGGTGTTATTGTTGTTAAGGGGTGTCGATAACTAGAACTCTTTCCACCCCGGTACTTTCCTGTGTCTGCCATTTGACAAAGTAAATTCCGGAGGTCTTGATCATGTTTTTCATGCCCCAGGTTTTCTGCTCTGAATCCTTATAATAAGTTTCTGTGAATATTTGCCTGCCCTTTATATCTGTAATGGTTATGGTCACTTTGCCGGTGTAATTACCGGAAAAAACAACCTTGAAATTTCCATCAGAAGGATTGGGGTACAGCTTTACCCCTCCATCATTAGTGTCCGTTACAGCAGTTAAGTCCTCCTCCTGAGTTTCTTCAACATTAACTGAAATATCATCAATGCGTAATTTAGCTCTAGGGCCTGAAATGCCTGTGATATGGTGATACACCCAGCGCACTTGTATATATGGTTGGTTTAATGCTTCCTCCGGTAGCTCTATGTTTTCAAAATGTTCGGAGTGCCCGTCTGTGTTTGTTAAATATATTACAGGTTCTCCTTGATGGATGATGTCTCTAAATTCAGTTGTGTTGCCAGCTCTGTATTGTAGGCGGATGGCATAGATCCTGCGGTTAGAAAGCTCAGTCCCTGCCTTGAATGAAATATAGGCTTTTTTAACATTTAGTGTGTTTAAAGCTAAAACAGCCGCTCCTAGATCACGACCTTCCGCATTGGGCAGGACGTCATTGGATGTTCCGGTGTTTATAAATGCAAAGCCATTGTCATTCAAACCTTCTATCCGGGTTCTTCTGTCCAGATTATACGAAAAAGCATATGGGTCTTCCATAGGAGTCGCAAGCCCTGGGTCTACGGTTCGGGACTGCAGGAATACCATGGATGGGGGATAGGTGCCCGCCTCAGAATTATTGCTCCATGCGCTTAAAGTATAATCAGCCTGAGCCAATATATGGGCTCTAGGGAATTCACCTCCTTCTGTAAGAGGTTCAAAATAGGCAGTCAGGCTTACTGCCTCCTGTAAGGTAATTGTGGTGTCTTCGTTTGAAGCGCTGTTTCCGTTCCATCCTGTAAAGCGGTACCCTGCTTCGGGAATGGCAGAGACGGTAACAGGTACATCCTTAAAATAGGTTCCTGTCCAAGGGTATACTTTCTCATTTATTCCTGGAACTTTATTGTTTAGTCTCAGAGAGCTAATCTTAATTTCGCCCCCTCTCTTTTGGTGCACATCAACAGTGACGGTGGTCGTGCCCGAAAGCCCGAAATAATCTAGGATATGTTGCTGCTGGTTCGGTATTCGGTTTTCGGCAAAGTTCCTTACAACTTCTATCTGTTCTTTCCAGTAGTTATAATCATAAGGCGATTGGAAGCGGTGAATCTGCTCCTGGATGACAGGTTCCAGGGCACTTTCAAACTTAGTGATTTCTTGCTGTATCCTTTCAGGCTTGAAACTTGTGTTCATGTGGTCAGCCAAACGGTTTATAAATTCGTTTTTGAATTCAGGGTTCTGTAGCAAGGTTCGGAAAAGGAAAGTTGCCCAATCTTGATTAGGCCATTCGGTGCCGCCTTCCAATGTGGCCATTTCAAGGGTATTGTGTTCAGGGGAAGAGTCAAAGCCAAAGCCAAAGTCTACATCCTGCAGTATCCAGCGCCACCTGCCGTCATGTCCCGGCAAGGAAGCGTTTATATTCCCATTGTGGAGTCTCCAATACAGAATGTTGTTGCCTGGCCAGTCGTGATTGCCATAAAAAACTTGGGCAAGGTGGTAATCAATATAATTAGCAATATCAATTTTGGATTTTACATGCTCATATACTGCATCATTGTTAATGTCATTGTTTCGGATATAGTCCAGAAGAGCAAGGTAATCATCTGCATCCTTCTGCTTCCCTTCTTTAAGGTTGCCGCTAAATTGTAGAATTGTCACCATTTCAGGGTCAACCTTGAAATGTGAAGCAAGGAAGCTTTTATCAATTCTTTCTCTGATGTTATATAACCCCCAGTATTCCCCATTTAGGTATGCCGCAGATAAGCGATAAGCCTGTGTGGACACAGAAGTGTGTTCTATAAGCTTGTGCGCTAAGGCATCCCTGAAATAGGTGAAGGAGTTTTCACTTCCACTTTGACGGAGAATTAGTCTTCTAAACTCATTGAGATCATCCCGGCCATTTATTTTCTGTGTTAGTTCTGGAAATACCGGATATTCAAGTGTGCGGCTGGAGTATTGGTTTCTAAAGTGGAAACGGAAGGATTTTTGGGTCATGGCCCGTGACCATCCCCCATGCACCCGAAGGCCTGCATCCATTTTAAAGCCTCCTGCATTTTCAGGTTCAAAAAACTCTACACTGGCGGATCTTTCCCAGTCCATTCCACGCTGGTTGTAATTTGCTGGTGTGGCACCGTCCGGTACTTCGTCCGGATGGCCTGTCTGCCAGTCTTCAAAGGCTTTGCCCGGAACATAAATTCCTGTTTCTTTGCTGAACAGGTGCATGCTGTCCGTAACTATCGACCACACCGTTATCTGATATTTTGTTGCCAGTTCTTCTCCTATAAAATAGGTGTTCGTGACAATTGGGCCAGGAGCATGGCCTTCTTTAAACAGCCTTGCCCTTACGGTAGTGGCTTTGCTTATATTTTCTTCTGGAGCATACCATGGAACATAGTTTAAATAAGTGGTTCTGATATTGGAAAACAAGTTGGGCTCTCCGCTTCTGTCGGAGATGCTTATTTCAGAGGAAAAGACAGGTGAGTTTTCGTCAGGTTCCGACCCGTTTAAAGTATACCGGATCACATATTCCGATCCTGCATGTATGGTCAGGGCAACAGGCTCCTGGTAAAAACCGCCATTGACAGAGAATGATGGTACTTCTGTAATGAGGCCAGCATAGGAGGGTGTAGAATTATTGGAAGCGCCTGGCGAGGCATTGGAAAGGTAAGCCCATTCACCGTTTCCGTCAGGAAGTCGCCCATAAGACCTGTCTCTTTGAAGGGACACGGCAGACACATGATCTATTTCTTCACCATCTGGCGAGGAAAGCCTTATAGGCTCACCTTGTGAACTTATTCTGAAGTTGGTATGTGCTTCACCATTCGGAAATATAGTATCTTTTCCCGAAGCAAATACTAGAAGGTAATCTCCTGGGTTTATTATCACCCCTGGGAATATCCATTTGGTCGGGTTGTTGTCGTTGTCTGATAAATAATGCCCTCTGAGATTAAGGCTGCCGTCTCCGCTGTTATAGATTTCTATCCAATCTTCTCTATCTCCTTCATAATCTGCTATGGTATTTCCATTGGAGGCCATAAATTCATTGATGCTCAACTGTGCAGTGCCTTCATAAAAGACGTGGGGCCCATGAAAGTTATCAAAATAATAGGTGTTGGTATAGTTTGTGTTTGGAGCAATATTTAATGTTATCCGATCTATCTCAGAATTAGAAACTGTTATGTCTGGACGCCAACCAAAGTCAAATACTAAGGTCTCCCACTCATTGGTTTTTGAGGTATATGCTTTGTAGTCGGAGTGTACCCCATGTGGATACCCTTCAATGTTTTTATCTGAATTGGAGAATATGATAACTACCTCAGTTCCGGGAAACTCGCTGTAAAATTGCAAGGTCATCTTTTTGCGATTTGCCAGAAATGGTTCCACATTATTTATACGTACCAGTGGATCCATAATAATTTCATCAAACTGTTGGCTGGAGCGCTGATATCTGGTGACTTTCTGGCTAGTGTTTTCTCCTGTGGTTGAAGGGTTTTCATATCCTCTGGTTAAGGTGCCGGTGCTGGTATAGTCAAGGAGAGAAATGTCTTTGTTGTTTTCGAACAATATCCTTGAAGGTTCAGGGGTAATTCTTTCAGGGCCAAAAAAGTTGTCAAAATAGTAAGTCCTTCCTTCTGAAGTTGTTTTTTCTGGATCAAAGAGGATGCTGAATTGATCTATTTCAGAGTTTTCTACACTAGCGTCAGGTCGCCAGCCGGCATAAGTAAAAGTGAGCGTTTCCCATTCGTTCGTTTTGGTAGTAGTGGCTGAATAGTCGGAGTGCCTTCCTACGGGATAGTCGGCTGAGGCTTTATGGGCACTTGCAATACTTATTTGTACTACAGTACCAGGATGTTCACTATAAACATCAAAAGTAAATCTTTTTGCTCCTGTTAAATATGGACCCACATCTTTAGCCGGGGCACCTGAGTTTAGCACGAACACGCAGTACTCTTCATTGCTTCGGGTAAAGCTGCTCACCTTGGAGCTATTGTTATATCCATCGGGAGCTGGGTTGTCTACTCCTCGTTGATAAGTACCCGTGGTATAAACCATTCTAAGTGATGCCGGACTTTCACTGTCGTCATACAGTGACTGGGCATATAATAGTGTGAAAGATGTTAACAGCAGTAAAAAAAATGTAAAGGTTCTTTTCATAATATGACTGTTTAAATGATATGAAATGCCACCGTTGGCTTAGGTAAATGTGGCATTAAATCGTAAAACAGTACTTTACATTTTTCTTTAAAAACTTTGCAAAAACTTTTTACAAAGGAATAGAAGGTGTTTTGGTGAATTTTTTTCGATATTCGTTTGGAGAGCATTTTTCGGACTCCTTGAAGACCCGGTTGAAGTGGGAAACATTAGAATAGCCTACTTTATAAGCAATGTCATTGATTTGCCTATCGGTTTCAGTCAGCAACCTTTTGGCCTCCTGAAGTCGAATATGATTAAGGTATTTTTTAAAGGTAGTATTGGTGTAGGTTTTTATCAGATTGGAAATTTTGGCTTCAGAAAACCCGAGTTCTTTTTGAATGGTCTCTTGGTTTAATGCAGTATTTGGATAATGATGTGCGATATAGGTTAATATTTTTTCAGCCTCTTCATCTGACTGGTTTCCGACAGAAAGCTGTTTCAGGTTAACCACATTTTCCGGAAGTTTTCTTAATCTGATTGTAAGAAATATAACAGTATAAAGTACAAGGGTTATAGTGGTGCCGTATACGCCCGCCTTTAAATTATCTTTTTTGCAGGTAATGCGATATATGTCTATGTTTTCTCTTTCACCTGGAGAAAGAAGCTGGCAGTTTTGGATATTAAAAGAATTGACTCTTTCGTATAAAGGTTTGCCTATTTCTGATTCCGTGACTTTTCTTACCATAAACCACCAGGCAGGGGTTTTGAATTCATCTATATATAATCTATATGTATTTTGACTAATCGAATAATCTAACTCCTGCTCCATTTGTCTGTAGCTTAGGGCGTCTAAGGTATCTGTATATTCCGGTACATTAAGAACAATATGAATTGGAATTCTTCTGGAGCGCTCTGCTTTCAGTTCTACTTCCAGATAATCATAATCTGAAAGGTCATAAAAATGTCGGTGACCTTTTGTAAAGAAAATACCGTAGTAGGGGAACTGAAAACCGTCATTGAGGGTGTAACTGGTGGATATAGTGTCTTTTTTTACGTCAAAATAATGGATTTCGGTTGTACCACCCTTTTCTTCATCACTAAAGTAGCCGATTTGAACTTTTGCAGGATAGATCTGAAGGTCCTCTTTGTGCGAAAACACAAAAAAAAGTACTCCTGCAAGTATAGGAAGTATACAAAAGAAAACCTTCGGCTTAAACTTATAATTTGACATCAAAAAATCAAAGCTGATAATTCGCAATTTAACACTATAAAATGGATAATAGGAATAAAATGTATGCTTTTATCCTGATTGGGGATAAGTGAAAAGAAAAAAGTGGGAAATGAAAAATGGTAAAAAAGCCCGGTTTTCTGTTTATTGCCACAAGGGTAATGTATAAAGTTTATTGAAATTACTGTTAGAGTAACTTCAATAAACTTTTTGTCCCTATTGGATCAATATTTTTATTGGTTTAACTTCATTGCCACTGCTTACCGATGCTATATATATACCAGGTGGCACGTTCAGGTTTATTCTGATAACTGGGTCATTTGATATAATGTCAAAAGGGAATGTTTTGCCGGAACAGTCGGTCAGAGAAAGTATTCTGTCCGCACCGGGGAAAGAGATTTCATTGCTGGCCGGGTTGGGGAATGCAGCAAGATCAACTCTTAGGGAATTGTTTGTTCCTGTTTCAACCTCTTTCTTTTTGTAAAATGAATAACTAGTCATTAAGTCAGAATCCTGAGGATTGCCTATTGCTGCGGAATTCTTAAATATAAAAAGTTGCATGACAGGGTAGGAGCCTCCTGGTATCCACCATTCATAGATGGTATCATTGCTATATGTTACTACCCCTTCTCTAAATTCTCCTGAAAAGGCATTATCATTTCTAACAGTATTATAACGAATGTTTTTTATCCTATTAAGCATTATTGTAAGTGCCTGTAGGTGTTATTATTGCCCCCCCCCATCCATCAACAATTACACTGTCTTTAAAAGTCTCACGTTTTCCTAATTTATTGGAAGATTCTAGTTGTAGTAATTGGTAAAACTCTGACTCTGATGTGAAAATATCACCGTATGTGACAGGAAACTTGAGTTTTTGCAGAGGAGGGGTCAGAGGATCGTCAAATACATAATCTTCCATAGGACCACCATGGCTTACCCTGCCAGAAGCCGAAAAGTTTTCCTGAAATAAGCCATCTTCAGTTACTTTAAAATAAAATTTTTCATCCCATAGACCAAACCGTTGTACTGTAGTAGCATCTGGGTACTTTTCTGCTGCACCGAAATGGTTGGGAGGAAAAAAGTTCATAGGAAACCCGGGATTATATGGTAGTTCAGAAAAGTCCCATACCTGGTCTTCTCCTTCCGATCCGGGTGAGGCATATTCTCCATGAACTCCAAAAAATACTTCAAATTCATCTCCGGGATTCATCACATCTTTTTCGGTTAATTCTGGTGGCTGGGAATTCCCAGAAAAATACATGGATAAACAGGTTAAAAGAAAGACTAGCTTTTTCACAGGTGTAATATTTTTTTCGACAAATTTAGCTCTAAATGATTTAATAAAGCTAAAAAAAATGTTTTTTGAAATAATATTAGTGTACAACTGTTATGAGAAGAAGGGTTGGTGTTCCACCGCAAGAAACCGGCCTTTGAAGTCAATGGACACTGGAAGCAACTGAAACTTTGTGTTCTTCACGCTGGCCGGTCACAACTGCCTTTCAAATTCCGGTGGTATTGATCAAGCACTTTTTCAAGGATATTTTTGATAAACTGTCTTTCAGCATTAGACAGTCCAGGCAAAATGGTTTTGGCATTGCTGCCGGTATGCAGTAGCAGTTCTACGACATCAGGCCCCGTGATGCTGGGTAAATTTCCTTGAAGTGACTGACTGCTTCTTCTTACGCCTACTCTCTTAATGTCCTGCAGTCTGCAGTGAAGAAGATTATTACCTAAAGGAAGTTTTCAGATGGTTAAATGATCTCTGTCTATAACGACCTTATACTTTCCAGTGATGTTAAATAGGATCCAGGCAGTTGTAAGTACAATAACCGGTACGCTGTAATAAAACCAGTCTGTCAGAGAGACAATAAGGGCAGGTAAAAGAAGGGCAAGCACTTGAAAGATCATCAGGCTGCGGTCAATGGTTTTTCCGGTAATAATTGTTCGTCCGTTCTCATTAGTTACCGTTACATCTTGGAATTTCTGAATCATGATTTTAAAAAATGGTCAGCCAGACTTGAAAATAATAAAGTTTCAAAATAAACTCCTGTCAATTATTGTATAAAAAGGAGATTGAGTAAATATACACATATGTTTCTGCGGCTGTCCTTAATGCCATACCGGCATTACCCGTATAAAGAGACATGCTTTGTGTACAAATATCTGACATTTTTATTGAAAGAATTTGTTCAGAGAGTCTTCGGCCTTTAAGCCCACCTCCTTAAAAGCAGTTCATGGTAAAATCTTCTTTTGACGTAGTCGTAATCTTTTTTGTTGTAGGTGGTTAAATAGTCTACAATATGTGTATTATAAACTGACTCAGCCTCTGAAGGATGCACACCACGTTTGTTATATTCAATACTGTC
Source organism: Cytophagaceae bacterium ABcell3 (assembly GCA_030913385.1). NCBI lineage: Bacteria > Pseudomonadati > Bacteroidota > Cytophagia > Cytophagales > Cytophagaceae > Natronocytophaga > Natronocytophaga cellulosiphila. The sequence continues at coordinate 3,848,113 of CP133159.1, read as the reverse complement.
TTTGTAATCAGTTTTTATTCTTGACAAATGAGCAGATGCTGATCTGTCAGGTTTTTCAAAAGGAACAAGCATGTCGCACTGCTCTAGGTATTTAGAAGGGTCTATTTCCGCGGCTTTCATGGTAAAGGATAAGCGTTCCTTAAAGGTTTCCATAAAATCGGGGTGGGTCTTTTTGTTATACCTGAAAACAAAGAAGGTAAACTTAGTTAGCGGATTGGCAATGACCAGATAGCGTTCCCTTCTTATAAAGAACACATCTGCATACCATAGGGTCAGCGGGTCAACCTGATCTTCAGCCCATGGCAGATCGTCATAGACTCCTTTGCCGATGTACCGCTGAACTTTTTGGGATTGGTAGAGGTGAATGGACATATCTTTTTAAGTTTCAGACAAGATTTACAGCACAAGGTTGACCAAATCTTTTTGTTGTGAAGGATTTATTAATAATAATATTGTCCCTTGAGTGGGCATACTTTTGTTCTTGTATGGCCATATCTCCAATTGGTTTCGAAAAATCGGGGTTTATGTTATTGTATTGTTCTAAAATACCAGAAGGGGGAATAGATCCTGAAAATGATTGCTCAACAACAACCGAAATCTGTTGAATCATTTCTTCCTTTTTATTTTGAGGTATTTTAGTGTTCTTAAATATATCTTCTAAAGATTTCTTGAGCTCCTTTGCATTGTTTTGTTTCTCAGGGTCAATTTCGGAATCTTTAAGTTTACCAGAAGAGGGAGACATACTTACTTACTTTTTCTTCTTTGAGTCAATATTCAGAGCTTTATCAAGAATGCTACTATTTTGTGCAATTTTATTAAGTGTGATAGAAAAATAACTTCCTGCTCTTTTCCAGTACCCCCCAATTGCATCGTTCATATTGGACGGGTATTGCTCGAAATCATTATAATATCTTTCGCCACTCAAGTCATTAATAGATTTTAATCCTTCTATATAATCTTTTAACATGGCTTTTTTTGTTTAAGTCTACACTAAATTAACAAAAATGATGAAAAAAAGATTGCACGAGCTGCAATTTTTGCATCATTGTTTTTGTTGCTAACGAATTATTACAATTTATATGCTTTTACGAGTATTGTTTTGATCTTGTTTTTCTTGTTAAATTAAGTTATTTATTTTCAATTATTTATCTGTTAAGTCGAAATTTACACTTTTGTGTTTATAATTTAACATTTGAATATAAAGCAAAAGCTACTTTCCTATACAAAACTTGCTAAAAATATTGTCCAATAAATCCTCGTTGGTTATTTCTCCCGTAATTTCACCGAGGTAGTGCAGGGCATTTCTGATGTCCATGGCTAAGAAGTCACCGGTTACGCCATTGTCTATGGCATCCAATACGGTCAGTAAGGCTTGTTTGGTATTGACAAGGCTTTCGTAGTGACGGAGGTTGGTAACCATTGTATTGCCTGTCTTGAAATCTTGGGCGTTTACCCGGCCAAGGATTTTATCTTTTAATTCATCCAGCCCTATACCGTCACGTGCTGAGATATAGGTGATGTCTTCAAAGTCTTGAAAAGCTTCAGGTTTTCCTTTGTCAGCATCTATTTTATTGCCCGCAGCTATAAAAGGTATATTTAGGGCTTGTAATTCTTCAATGTCTTTGGAAAGCTCCTCTTTGGTGGTACTGTTTACATCAAAAAGGTAGATAATTAGGGAAGCTTTTTTCATTTTTTCACGGGTACGCTCTATACCCATAGCTTCTAGTTTATCTACCGTTTCTCTCAGACCAGCGGTATCCGTAAAGCGAAAAGTAATGCCTCCTATATTGATTTCGTCTTCAATGAAATCTCTTGTTGTTCCTGGTATATCCGATACCATGGCTTTTTCTTCATTGAGCAAGGCGTTGAGCAAGGTAGATTTTCCCGCATTGGGTTTGCCAGCTATGACGGTAGGGACACCATTTTTTACCACATTGCCCAGGTCAAATGAGGAAATCAGGGCTTCGGTTACCTGCTTGATATCCGATACAAGTTGTTTAAGTTTTTCCCGGTCAGCAAATTCTACGTCTTCTTCAGCAAAATCAAGCTCCAGTTCTATCATAGAGGCAAAGTGGATGAGCTGTTCTCTCAACTGCTTTATCTTTAAAGAAAAGCCTCCGCGCATTTGATTGAGTGCGGCCATATGTGCAGCTTCTGAATCTGAATTGATAAGGTCTGCTACAGCTTCTGCTTGAGCAAGATCCATTTTGCCGTTCAGAAAAGCACGTTTGGTAAACTCGCCCGGTCTGGCAGTTCTGGCTCCAGTCCGTATTAGTAGTTGTATGATTTGGCGTATTATAAACTCAGAGCCATGACAGGATATTTCGGCTGCGTTTTCTCTCGTAAAGGAGCGGGGAGCCCGAAAAATTGAGACCAATACTTCGTCCAAGATCTTGTCTCCATCACGTATTGTTCCAAAATGCACCGTGTGGCTGTCTTGTTCGGACAGGTCTTTCCCGTAAAAGATTTTATTGACAATATCAATGGCTTCTTTACCAGAAACCCTTATAATCGCCAAAGCACCGGACCCTGAGGGGGTGGCTATGGCGGCAATGGTATCTTCTGCTTCTGAGAAATAATGGTGGTTCAAAACTATTCTAATTCAAATTGTGACTGATACTTTTCAAAGGTAGTATTTTTATAGTGATCTTCCCCAAAAAACAACAGTACTTGGTGTAATACATCAGCTTCTAAATAGCCAGGAACAGGCGAAATGACATTTTCCTTGCTGTCGAGGTAAACAGTTGTTGGATATCCTGTGGCATTAAATACCTTTTGTGCCAGTTGCTGTTCTGTCATGGTTTTGCCTTTGTAAATTACTTTTTTAGTGCTTTCTGCATTTAACTTTACAGCATAGTAATGCTCATTAATGTCAGAAACAATTTGGGGGTCGGTCAATACTTTTTTGTCCATGGCTTTACACCAGCCACACCATGAGGTATATACATCAACAAAAATCTTTTTCGGTTTTCTCTTGGAAGCTTCTACGGCTTCCTCATAACTCATCCATTCAATCTGCTCTGCTTGGGTGGCACTTTTTTTTCTAGCACAAGATGCAATTATAAAAAGGGCAATGAATAGAAAACAGGCAGTCTTTAATATATTGCTCATAATTTTTTCTTTAACGTTAATACATAAACGATAGGTATTCTGACTTTATGCTTCGGCTTTGAGGCTTTCTGTCAAATCAGGTTTGTCTATAACCTCTGTAATTTGTGTTCTGTTTCTTTTTTTTATCAGTGTAAAAATGAAGGCTGCCAAGAACAAGGCTCCTGCTACAGTAGTCATGGCTCCGGCAATTGAACCGTTAATGGCAGTGGCCAAAGCATAACCGGCTGCTGATGCAATGATACCGAAAAGTACTGTCAGTGCCAACATGGTCTTGAAGCTTTCGGTCAGTAAATAAGCGGTAGCAGGGGGCGCCACTAAAAATGCTACTACCAATATAGCACCAACAGCTTCAAAAGAAGCTACTGTGGTAAATGATACGGCTCCCATAAGCAGGTAGTGCCAAACACTTGCTGAAATCCCTATCGCTGAAGCATAAGCTGGGTCAAAGGTGGTGATAAATAACTGCTTGTACCCTAATGTTATAAAAGCAATATTCACCAGCAGTGTAAAACTTAAAGTCAGCACTGCCAAAGGTACTTCAAATCCAGGAAAAATTTCGGTAGTGTCGAGTGGTATAAACGCAATTTCGCCAAACAGAATACAATCTTGGTCGATGTCGACATTGCTTGCAAAAGCTGATATAAGTATAATGCCCACAGCAAATAAGAAGGTAAAAGTGATCCCAATGGCCGCATCGGTCTGTACTTTTGCTTTTCGGTGGATGAACTCAATGAGCATGGTACTTAAAACACCAACCAGACCTGCTCCGATCAGCATTGGCAAGGACTGAATGGTGCCGGTAAGTAAAAATGCTATAACTATGCCAGGCAAAACAGCATGGGAAATAGCATCTCCGATCATGGCCATTCTTCTTAAAATAAGATAGCAACCTGTAAGGCCACAGGAAATAGCTACAAGCGCACCCGTAAGTATAATGTAAAATTCATCCATTGTTATAGTGCCTAAATTTTTTGCCTCAAAAACTTCCTTTATATGGTATATCTGAGTCGTGTGGGTCTTTTAACGGGAACCCAAGCTGCTGCTCTAGTTTTTGTTCAAGTTCTGGTGTTATAATGTGTTCCATGGTTTCTGCATCGTCGTGTACATGATCAGGCGCTATGTTCATATACGTCGAAAGGTACATTTCCCATAATCGGTGTAGTCTGGTAACCCTTTTGCCGTGCCCAAACCCTTCATTGGTAAGCATCCATTTGTTTTTTTCCTGCTTTAGGTATCCGTCAGATTTTAGCCGGTATAAGGTGCTGTTCAATTGGCTACGGTCCATATCTCTCTTGTTTAACAAATCTTCCTGTGTGCGTGGTTTAAAAAAGTCTTTCTCTGGTTCACCCAAGTGGAAAAATACCTTGAGCACATTTTCCTCCATAATCTTTTTTCTGTTTTCCCTTTGTCTGGACAAGCGTGCCAATATTCCCTTTCCAGGGGCTAGGAGAAATGAACCCAAAGCAATAAGGGATATTATAACAACAATCCAGGGGCCGGTAGGCATAGTCGGGTACACATAAGAAATATAGGCTCCTGAAATGCCTGAAAAAGCACCCATAATCGCTGCCAACAAAATCATGACAGGGAGCTTGTGTGTCCAAAACCGGGCGGCAGCGGCAGGGCTTATGAGCATGGCTGCCATTAATACTACCCCTGTAGCTTGAATGCCAATAACTACCGCTAAAACGGTTATGGTCGTAAGTATAAGTTCGTACAACCTGATGGGCATTCCTATGGCTCGGGCAAAATTTGGGTCGAAAGAAACAATGGTCAATTCTCTAAAAAAGACAATGACTGTGAGAAGTATCAAAGAGCCTGTTGTTCCGAACACCAACAAATCGTTTTCTTTCATGGCAGCGGCTTTGCCAAAAAGAAAAGTATCCAAGCCAGATTGATTGCCAGCTCCCGATTGTTGAATAATGGTTAAAAGCAAAACTCCTATACCAAAAAAAACTGATAGCACCAGGCCTGTGGTGGTGTCTTCTTTGAGTTTGGTTTTCCCATTAATAAAATCCATGGCAATGAGCGATAGCCATCCGGTAGCAAAAGCACCGATTAGCAGCATCAGTGGATCTTTTTGACCCGATAGCATAAACGCAAGACATATACCGGGAAGTACTGCATGCGCTACGGCATCTCCTGTTAAGGATCGCTTACGAAGGAATGTGAAGCAACCCGCTACTGCTGAACTTGCCATCAATAGGGTAGAGCCAATAACGACATACCGTACATTGGGATCACTCAGTGATAAAAATGTGATTAGTTTATCCATGCAATGTTACAGTTTTGCTACAGGTTTTGGGTCATTGTTTTTAAGATGGATATTAGCCCCATTAAGGGTGTTTTGCAGTTTTTGCCATGGGGTAAATGCTTTGTGTTTGTCTAATATTAACGCCATAACTACAGCAACCACTGGGGAGGCAAAAAACATCATACGCCCTGCTTCTGTGGAAAGGAACATGTGTAGTATAATTACTATTGGCAAGAATAGGCATGGGCCATCGAGATACTTTATCCATTTATTTCTTTCATTCTTTCCTCCGGTAAGTCCTATGAAGATGATCAAAGAAAAGATACTGTACACACTTAGTATTTCACCGGCTCCTCTAATGGAAAACAGCCTGAAAAAGGTGTGTTTGAAGTTTTCGAAATGGGCAAAAGCGTTGTTAAGACTCTCTGTGGCGGCAATGGTCAGATGTAGGTCAATCAGGTGCCTTGTGCCAAATGCCAAAATTCCTCCTAAAACGAAAAGGGGGGCTTGTTTGATAAAAGGAATAGTGTTCCTTCCGTAAAATAATATGATTGGGGCAATGAAAATGAAAGACTCTTTGGCTAATGGCCCTAGAACAATAGCGGTCGCCAACAATGCAGGCGACTGTTTTTTCATTCCATAAACAGATAATGCAATGACAAGCAAATAAAAGCTGTCGGTCATTGGTATTGCAGCCATCACTTGCACCCATCTGCTGCTTATAACAGCTATTAGTGCAATTAAAGAGCTTATTACAGAAGCTTTATAGGCCAGGCATGTTAAAAAAATGAGGTAAGCGGCTAAGGAAAACAAAAAGGAATTGATCAAGTAAAAGCTAAACTTTAGTGGCCATTGGCTTTCCGAACGGTTGGGCCACAGTTTTTCATAGACTTTGTTGATAGGTATGGCAGTGGCCGCTGCCAGTGCAGGTACCACCACTCTATAACGGTGGGTTGCAGTAACATCAAAGTTTCCTTCTCCCATTTTTAGGTAACTGGCTGCATCTGGTATACCACTGTAATCAAAATGTAAATAAGTTAAATAGTTGTTCCCTAATACAGCACCGAAGCATATTAGAAAAACCAGTATATGTTGTTTGAAAGACATAGCAGTACAAATATTAAGTAGGGTTTCAATCTTCCCTGGTAGGGAATTCTTGGTTGGCCAGCAGGTCTCCAAGTTTGGATAGTACGGTCAGTGTGCCACCATAGGTTTTTTGTAAGAGATCTGGCGTAAACACTTTTTGAGTCGGGCCAGATGCGACCAAGCGCATGTTTAACAGTACTATCCAGTTAAAATAGTCCTGTGCGGACTGTAAGTCATGGTGTACGACAAGTATAGTTTTTCCGGCAGCAGCCATTTCTCTAAGCAACGTTATAATGGTTGCTTCTGTAGAGGCATCTACACCGGCAAATGGTTCGTCCAAGAAGTAGATGTCGGCATCTTGTGCCAAAGCCCTTGCCAGAAACACCCGCTGTTGTTGCCCACCGGAAAGTTGGGATATTTGCCTGTCTCGATACGCAGACATACCTGTTTTTTCCAGACAGTCATTGACTACATCTCTGTCCGCTTTTCGTGGTCTGGCGAATAAGCCGGTTTTATTGTATCTTCCCATCATGACCACATCTGCTACTGAAGCAGGGAAGTCCCAATCTACCGATTCGCGTTGTGGTACATAAGCTACTAGGTCCCGCTTTTTATTTAACGGGGCGCCGGCAATTTTAACATACCCACTGCTGATCGGTATCAGGCCCATGATAGATTTTAGAAGCGTGGACTTACCCGCCCCATTTGGCCCGATGATTCCACCCAAAATACCGCCAGGAAGGGTGAGGTCTACTCCCCACAAGACAGGCTTCTTATTATAGCTTACGGTTAAGTCGTGTACCTCAACTGTCGGGTTTTCGGTATGTATGATCATGGTGTTTTTTTTAGTAAAGACCGCTCTTAGATAACATTAAATCAATTGATATTAGTTTTCTCAATCTTTATTTTAAAGCTTCAGTAATAGTTCTGACATTATGTTCTACCATGCCCACATAGGTGCCTTCGGGAGTGCCTTCTTCTCCAAGGGCGTCAGAGAACAGTTCACCACCTATTTGGACATCGTGACCTCTTGCTCTAGCGCCTACTACTACGGCCTCTACTGTGCTTTGTGGAACAGACGACTCTACAAAAACGGCTTTAATTTCTCGTTCTACAAGCATCCTGACAATTTCAGTAACCTCTCCAAGAGAAAGGTCGGATAGGGTGGAGAGCCCTTGCATGCCTTCTACCTCAATATTATATGCCCTGCCAAAATAATTGAACGCATCGTGTGCTGTTACCATCACTCTCTGTTGTCTCGGAATTGACCCTATTTCGGTTCTTGCCCAATGATCTAACGTATCTAAGACGCCCAAATAGTTTTCTTCATTATTTATAAATCGTTGCGCATGAATGGGAAATCTTTCTTGCAGGTCTTGAGATATAGTACTTACAACTTCTTTCCATAAGGTGACATCAAACCAAACATGTGGGTCTGCCACCCTATCGTGATAAATGATTTGAGTCCTGTCAATTTTCTCGGCTACTGCTATTACTGGTTTCCTGGCACCTGTTTTTGCTAGTATGTCACTCATTCTACCTTCCAGGTGTAGTCCATTATAGTATACTACATCAGATTCCATAATACGTCTTCTGTCCCTGTCTGTGGCCCTGTAAAGGTGCGGGTCTACCCCTGGACCCATCAACGAAGATACTTCAGCTACATCGCCAGCTACTTGGCGTACAGCGTCTGCAATAAGGTTGGTGGTTGTAAGGATGGTAATGGGCGAAGGGGCGGCAGCCGCTGGGGCATCCTCTTCTGTTATTTGCCTACGCTCGTCAGGACTGTCACACGAGGCTATGCTTATAAATAATATAGCTGGCAATAAAAGCTTTATAAACTGGTTCATGTGTTTGCTCATTAATCTGTTACATAAATGTTTTTGGCTACTTCACTGGACACATTTAATGTTTTGTTTTCGTCTATGGTTATCTCAAGTGACTGGTCAAAAGCGATACGTTCTAGTATTTTAATTTTGGCGCCAATATAAATACCTGTTTTGTCCAAAAATTGAAGAAAAGGGGAGGAGGTTTCCTTTAAACCTACTACCACATTTGGTGAATCTACTTCTGCCTCTGATAAGGTTATTCTTGGCTTAGGAGTAAATTCGCCAGCTTCATTAGGAATAGGGTCTCCATGTGGATCGTATGAAGGAAAACCAAGGAATTCGTCCAGGCGTTTTATAAGCAACTTGGACTGGATATGCTCAAGTTGTTCTGCAATCTCATGTACTTCATCCCAGTTGAATTTTAGTTTTTCCACCAAGAACACTTCCCATAAACGGTGTTTCCTGATTACTTGAAGCGCTTCCTTTTTTCCATTTTCAGTAACTGTTACACCTTGGTACTTAATATAATTGATCATTTTCTTTGCCGACAGCTTTCTTAGCATATCACTTACAGAAGCAGGTCTGGTTTGCAAAACCTCAGAAACAGCATTTGTGTTTACTTCTTTGGTGCCATGTTCTGATAAATGGTAAATGGCTTTTAGGTAATTTTCTTCTGTATGGCTTAGTGTTACTGATTTGCTGTTACTCATTATTGTTACTGCCGCCAAGGCTTTGAATTTTTTTACTCTATATTAATAAATTTTATATGCAAAAATACATATTTTATTAGATTAATCTAAAACTCGGTTTAGGGGTTTAGTAAGTGGTTGATTGTCTTGTATAACTTTTGTTCCTCTGTTTTCCACAATACCTGGTTAGTGTCGCCTTTATCATAAAAAGTTGTTGACGACATAAGCCCCAGCACATGATTTGGGTCAAAATTATGGTAATCTAATAGAATGGCAGAATTATATGCTTTGCTTAAGCTTTCCCATTTAGGATTTTTGTTAATCAGCATCGGTAGTTTGTGGGCGGTATATTCGAACAGCTTGGTCGGAAGCCTATTGCATGTGCTTTTGTTTGGCCTATAGCTAAGGAGTCCAAAATCGGCTTGAGAGATTTCTTTGATAATTTTTTGATGAGGTACAGGTTTGTGATCTGTTATTAAGTTAATAAATGGTACCCCTTCTATTTCTTTCCGCAAAGCTTTGGCCGTTTGCTCCTTGGCTGACCATCCTATAATTGTTAGCCTTATGGAATTATTAACTTCGTACAATTTTTTTGCAAGGTTCACTGCTTCAAAAATTCCATATTCTAATGATATAGTGCCTGAGTAAAGTAGGTTTATGGTCTTACTTTTTTTAACAGGTTGTATTGCCTCTTCTTCTAAGGGGCGATATTTGTTTTCTATAACGGTGTACTTGGTCCTTAAGAATGGTAGCTCTTCCTCATAACATTTTTCTGCTAAAATAAAGTGGTCTATAAAATGGCCGCACAGCTTTTCTTTGGCTCTAACATAGCAAGCAAGAATATTTCTTATGACCAGGGGGAATGTTTGGGTATACTTTATATTAAAGTAATAATTTTCCTGCACATCATAAACTAGCTTAGTTTTATGAAAAAGTTTGTAAAAACATGCGGCTATTAGAAGTTCATGGGTACAGGCTACTACTAGTTGAGGCTTTATTTTTACCATAAGCTGGTAAATTTTCCAAGGAGCAAAAAATCTGTCAAATGATAATCTGGTAAGCTGGAATAGCGGGTATAGGTAAATATTTTTATGTATGTTTTTATTTTTTCCTTCATGCCCTGCTACATGTACTTCGTAATAATCTGCCAATGATTTTGCAAATTTTTCGTACATTCGGGCTTCATTTACGGGCTTAAGGACAGAAGCCAGAAAAATCTTTTTTCTGTTCATGGATTTTTAATAACTGTAGCTAATTTTCTGTAATATATAAATACTTTTAAACATGCAAGAATTACAAGACCTTATAGAAAGAACCTGGAATGACCGCAGCTTATTGCAGTCGCATGAGGTAGAAACCGCAGTTCGTACGGTAATAGAGGAGCTTGACAAAGGTATCCGTAGGGTAGCAGAGCCAGCCGAAGATGGAAGCTGGAAAGTAAATGAATGGGTTAAAAAAGCTGTTATTTTATATTTCCCGCTTCAGAAAATGAAAGTTACCGAAGCCGGTCCTTTTGAATACTATGACAAAATGGAGCTTAAGCGGAATTATGATAAATTGGGCGTAAGGGTAGTGCCTCCTGCCGTTGCCAGATATGGTGCTTATGTTAGCAAAGGGGTTATTATGATGCCTTCTTACGTAAACATTGGTGCTTATGTTGACGAAGGTACTATGGTAGATACTTGGGCTACTGTAGGTAGTTGTGCGCAAATAGGTAAAAATGTCCATTTGAGTGGCGGTGTTGGAATTGGTGGCGTACTGGAGCCTGTTCAGGCTGCTCCGGTTATTGTTGAAGACGGGGCTTTTATTGGCTCTAGATGTATTGTTGTTGAAGGGGTTCGTGTTGGGAAAGAAGCTGTGCTTGGTGCTAACGTTACTCTTACTGGTAGCTCTAAGGTAATAGATGTGACAGGAGAAAAACCAGTAGAATATAAAGGTTATGTGCCTGAGCGCTCTGTTGTTATTCCTGGCTCTTATAGTAAAAAATTCCCAGCCGGTGAATTCCAGGTACCTTGTGCTTTGATCATAGGTAAGCGTAAGGCAAGCACAGACCTTAAGACTTCCCTTAATGATGCACTAAGAGAAAATGATGTGGCTGTTTAAATTTTAAGGTATATTTATATGATGTTGATTATTTGAATAAACAACTAGTTAACACCACAAGAAGAGAAAGTCTGCCATTTTCGGCAGGCTTTCTTTGTTTTACCCCAGTTTTTAGGGGGGGATATGAATTATATGGGTGGAAAGGGAATGCTTTTTTTCAGCCGAAGAATTGTAAAAAGCAGCCCCTTGTCAAGGCTTCTATCAACAAACATTTTGTACCTTTGCCTTTCATCTGGTTTGTTATGGATTCGCAACGTAAAGAGTATATAGAAAAAATAGGAAGCTTCTTGGAAACAGCAGGTTCGGCGCCTGTTGCTGGAAGAATTGTTGGCTTTATACTTACCTCAGACCCTCCGCAGGCTACTTTTTACGATTTGCAAGAATTTCTTGGGGCCAGCAAAAGTACCATTAGCGCTTCTGTTAACACTTTGTTAAAACAAAGGGTCTTAGACTTTATTACCTTGCCAGGTGATAGAAAAAGGTACTTTGTCATTAAACCAGACTCATGGCTTACTACCATTAAACATCATAGCTTTTTTATACATGATTTAAGGCTTCTGATTGAAGAGGGCTTGGCTATACAAGGAGGAAAGCAGGAGGACTTTGTAAAAAACATGCGAGATATCTGTGAACTCTATAAAGAGCTTGAGGAGGAGCTACCCAAAATTATCAAACGATGGGAAGAAAAAAGAAAAGTATAAAGGTGAAAGTATAATTTTTTTTCGTTACTTCGTTCGGTTGAAACCGAACCAAATTTTCTAAATTTTGCTTAATAAATGAAAAGATTATTGGTGATTTTCGTTGCAGTGATTTTGTTTTCAGAAAGATCTACTGCTCAGAATGATACTTTATTCTTAAATGTGAATGAAGCTGTAAGTCTGTCGCTTCGGGAGAATCGGAACATTCAGATCAGTCACCTTGAGATCGACATGGCTTCTTCAGGTGTTCGTGAAGCACGTGGACGTCTTTTGCCAAGGGTGGAGGCTTCAGGATCTTACAACTATAACATTCTCCGTCCAGTTATATTTCTTCCACCAGGAAGTCCATTTGGAGAGGTCCTGCAACTGGGAGCTGACCATTCTTTTAGTGGCACACTTTCAGGGAGTGTCCCTATATATTCTGGGGGGATTTATCCTGGAATTAGACTTGCAGAAACGAATGTACAGTTGGCAAGAGAGTCTGACCGGGAAACCAGGATCAATACAGTGGCTGAGGTGAAAAGGAACTATTACAATACACTACTGGCTCTTGAGTCTGTACGTGTTATGGAAGTTACACACCAAAATGCATTGCAGAACTTTCGGCAGGTCCGTCAGCAATTTGATCAGGGTGTTGTGTCTGAATATGAGTTGGTCAGGGCTGAGGTGCAATTGCAAAGTGTACTTCCTTCTTTGGAGCAGTCTATTGATAATTACCAAGTTAATATGGAAATGCTAAAGTTGTCAATTGGTCTTGCTCCTGGCACTGCGATGGTGCTCACAGACAGCCTGAGATTGGAAAGGGCTGATGTGGAACTGGAGGTATCGGTGGAGGACAATCCTTCTTTACGCCGGTTGAGATATCAAAATGTTTTAGCTGAACAGCAGGTTTCTTTGGCTCAATCTGCCAAACACCCTACCTTATCTGCTTTTGCCAATTATCAAATGCAGACACAAGCGGAACATTTGGATATTACTACCTATGACTGGGTCAATACTTCCATTACTGGATTGCAGCTTAATATACCAATTTTCAATGGTTTAATGACTAACCAGCAGATAGAGCAGGCGCGGATAGGGAAAAAGCAGATAGAGCAACAACGGAAAATGACGGACGATGCAATTAAGACGCAAGTCCAAAACCAACTGTTTCTTATGAGACAAGCATGGAACCGTTATCAGGCGCAACAAAATTCAGTGCAGTTGGCCGAACGTGGGCTGCGTATTGCGCGCACCAGGTACACCGGGGGAATAGGTACTTTGTTGGAGCTTAATGATGCTGAACTTGCCTTAACGCAGGCAAGGTTGAACTACCTACAGGCAATTTATGATTATAATATTGCGCATGCAGAATACGAAAGGCTGACAGGCAGGGCAAATATAGATATTAATTAAAACTTTCAGTTATAGGTCTCATGGTTCATGTTTTTAAACTAAGTAATTTTTTGCTTTTGATAGCATTTGTGGGATTCTTTTCTTGTCAGCCACAAAAGGAACAGGAGAAAGAGGAAACCAAAGAGCAGGTTGTGCCTGTAGAAGTAATGCCTGTAAGAAAGGAGAACATGCCTTTTCAATCAGTCTTCACCAGCACACTGAATGCATGGGAGCGCAGAAACATAGCCGCTCAATCTGCAGGAATTATTGAGAGGATTTTTGTTTGGGAAGGCGATAAAGTGAAAAAAGGACAGGTGCTTGTTCAGATGAATGACGCTTCCCTCAATCAGTCTCTAGTACAACTTCGTGCAGCAGAAAAGAATCTTCGCCGTATGGATACTTTGTACCGCGAAGGGGCTATTTCCCTTCAGCAATTTGAAAATGCCAGAGATCAATTTGAGAATGCCCGGACCAATCATAATTTAACCAGTAGAAACACCCAACTAAAAGCTCCTTTTGACGGAACTATTACTGCTAGATTTATGAATGAGGGGGAGGTTTTTACTATGTCACCAGTGGCTACTGGTGTGCCTGCGATCTTGACCCTTCAGCAAATTGATCAATTAAAAGCGACTGTAAATGTCTCTGAAAGGTTGTACCCACAGTTAAAACGTGGGCAGCGCGCTGTAATACGCTCAGATGTTTATCCTGATAAAACATTTAAAGGCGAAGTGTCTAATATCTTTCCTGTGGTAGACCCTTCTACAAGAACTTTCACAGTAGAAATCAAAGTTGATAACAAGGATGAACTTTTAAAACCGGGTATGTTTGCCCGAATAACGCTTGATTTGGATGAAAACCATACATTAATGGTGCCAAGAAGTGCCATTATCAGGCAACCTGGGACCCAAAGGTTTTACGGTTTTATTATTGATAATGGACAAGCAGTTAGAAAGACGATTACTACAGGAAAATCCTTTAATGAGTGGGTGGAAGTGTTGGACGGTTTGTCTGAAGGTGATACCCTTGTTACTACTGGTCAGGGAAGGTTGCATAGTGGAACTCCGGTCAATGTTGTGTCTCAGTTTAAAGCCGAATCTGTAAATGAATAAACTTACCAGTTTTGCGGTACATAGGCCGGTAACTACTTTAATGTTTTTTGTGGCAGTATTTGTCCTTGGCGGTACTGCTTTCTTGAGGTTACCAGTTGATTTGTTCCCGGATGTAGATCCTCCGGTCATTACTGTATTTACTTCCTATTCGGGTGCAGGTGCAGAAGACGTGGAAACAAATATTACCCGTGTGCTGGAAGAAGGTTTGAGTACCCTGACTGGACTGGATAAGATTACTTCTACCTCTGAAGATAATTTCTCTTCTGTGGTATTGGAGTTTACCTATGAAACGGACTTAAACGAAGCTGCCAATGATATTAGGGATGCCATCGCTCGGCAACAGCGCTTACTTCCTGACGATGCAGAAAACCCTATTATTTTTAAATTTAATACAGGGCTTTTTCCAGTGGTCGTCCTATCTGCCACTGCTGATGAGAGCTTTCCTGAGCTTGACAGAATCATTGAAGATCGGGTTGTGACTGCCTTGAACCGTATTCCAGGTGTTGGTGCGGTTAATGTTTCCGGAGGGCCTGTTCGCCAGGTTCGAGTTGATTTAGACCCAAACCGTCTGGAAGCTTTTGGGATGACTGTGCCACAGATTACCCAGGCTTTACATAACAATAACCAGAATATTCCTGCCGGAAGCATCAATATGGGGCGGATGGAGTACAACTTGCGTGTTGAGGGCGAGTTGAATGATCCTGAGGCTTTCCGAAATATTATTGTTGGGCAAAATGAAGGGCGCTTGATATATCTTTCTGATGTGGCTACTGTGTACGATGGCATGATGGAGCGTACCATGCATGAAAAGATCAATGGAAAAGAAGGCGTACGGATAAGGGTGCAGAAACAAGCCAACGCTAATACGGTAAGTGTGGCCAGGGAAGTTTTTAAACGTTTGCCTGAAATACAGGCCCAGCTTCCTCCAGATGTGGAGTTAGGAACGGTGGTCGACACTTCTACCTTTATAGTAAACTCTATTTCTAACCTGGGTCAAGTGCTTATCTTTGGCGGGGTTTTTATTATAGTAGTTGTCCTTTTCTTTTTGAAAAGATGGCGGTCTACCTTTATTGTTTTTCTGACCATCCCTTTTTCTTTGATAGTTGCCCTGATTTACTTGTATATATCAGACAACTCCTTAAACCTTATCTCTTTATCTTCACTTGCTATTGCTATGGGCATGGTGGTAGACGATGCGATAGTAATATTGGAAAATATTACCAGCTATACAGAAAAAGGAAGTAGACCTAAAGAAGCGGCGATTTTTGGCTCTAATGAAGTGGGGCTTGCTGTAGTGGCTACCACCTTGACTGTGGTTGCGGTATTTCTTCCGCTGGCTTTTCTGACTGGAATGACGGGTGTGTTATTTAAGCAGTTGGGGATAATTGTAAGCTTGACAGTAGTAACCTCTACCGTGGCGGCATTGACATTGACACCTATGCTTGCTTCACGTTTATTGAAGTCTAAAAAACGTCAAGTACAGGAAAAGAAACCATCTAGATTTGATGTTTGGAGCGATAGCGTGTTTAAAAGCTGGGAAGATGCTTATGGCGGTTTTGTCCAAGGTGCATTAAAATACAAGAAGCTCACTTTGTTTGCCTCTTTGGCAATATTCATAGGGTCATTGTTCCTTGTTCCTTATATAGGGACAGAGTTTATTGCAGAGTCTGACAATGGACGTGTTACTTTAAATATAGAATTGGAAACTGGTAGGCGTTTAGAGGAATCGGATAAAATTGCCGCCCGTATTGAGGACCATCTGAAGAAAACCTATGGTAAAGACCTTGAAGTGATCAGTACCAGTGTAGGTCGTGACGATCAGGGAGTACGTATGGGCAATGCGCAGCAGGGTTCTCATATCCTGAACCTCACCTTGGGTTTTGTTGAAAAGGGGTTGCGCGATAAATCTGTTTTTGAAATATCTGAAGAGATACGTGATTTTGTTTACAGTATACCGGGAGTGATTAAGGTGAACCTTGGCTCAGGTGGTGGTCTTGGAGCTATGTTTGGTGGTGCAGGAGGAAGTGGCAAGCCTATTGAACTTAAAGTTATTGGTCACGACTTTGAAACAACCTCTTTATTCTCAGATTCTTTAATGAGGTTAATACGGCAAGTGCCGGGTACAAGAGATGTCGAAAGCAGCCGAGGGTCAGACAGGCCACAGCTGAAGGTGGTTTTGGATCGAGAAAAGATGGCATTGGCTGGCTTGAACGCCTCCACAGTAGGTAACGCAGTACGGCATTTAGTGGCAGGTACAGCTGCTACTAAGTACCGTGAGTCTGGTAATGAATATGATGTGTTTATCAGGTACAAGCCTGAATTTCGGTCTTCTATCAGTGATATAGAGAATATTTCCATTGTTAATGCGGCTGGACAATCTGTAAAGCTAAAGGAAATAGGACGGGTAGAGGAGGAGTTTGCTCCTTTGGTGGTAGAAAGGTTGAACAGAGAGCGGGTTATTACACTTTCCGCAGGGTTGCATGGAAGGGCTTTAGGTTCTATTACTAGTGATATTGAGAATTTGATTGAAAAAGTAGATCTCCCAGCAGGTGTATACCTGGAGTTTGGCGGGCAGGTGGAAAATCAACAAGATGCTTTTGGAGATATGTTTATGCTGTTATTATTGAGTGTCATGCTGGTGTACATGGTCATGGCAGCTCAATTTGAATCGTTGGTTGACCCTTTTATTATCATGTTTTCACTTCCTTTTGCTTTCTCAGGGGTGCTGCTAAGCCTATTCGTGTCCAATACACCTTTGGGTATTTTAGCTTTGCTAGGAGGGATTATATTGGTAGGTATAGTGGTGAAAAACGCTATTGTGCTAGTAGACTATATCAACCTGATGCGTAATCGGGGCATGTCTATGAATGAGGCGATAGTAGCGTCGGGGCGTTCTAGGTTAAGACCTGTGTTGATGACAACATTTACTACTATTTTGGCTATGTTGCCTATGGTCTTTAGTATAGGTGAAGGTTCTGAAATATGGCAACCAATGGGTATCGCTGTTACTGGTGGATTGATTTTCTCTACTCTTATTACCATGGTATTGGTTCCTGTACTATATGCTATAATGAAAAGAAAAAACAAGGCGAAGATGAATTTACAAGACCTTTGATATGAAAGCTGTTTTTATTGTATACAATCAAGGCATGACCGGAGAGGTGTTTGAAGCTTTGGAAAGTCTTGGCGTTAGAGGGTTTACACAGTGGGAAAGCGTACGAGGACGTGGCTCTGAAACTGGCGAACCTAGAATGGGTACCCACACATGGCCATCACTAAATAATGCCTTGATGTCCATAGTTACCGAAGAAGAAGCCCATCAACTTTTAGAAAAGGTGAAAGAACTTAATAAGGAAATGCCTGAACAAGGTATTAAGGCTTTTTCATGGAAAGTTGACGGGATGGTTTGAAGTACGGTTATCACCTGTAGCGAGACGCTACTATAAAATGTTAAGTCGTAGCTGGATGCTACAACTATGGGGGCTCTTTTCTATGAGCTAATCAATAGAGCGCCAAAGGTAAATTTGCGGATTGAGAAGAATGCTCCACCGCAAGTTAACAGCAATGTTATGCAGGGCTGTGTTTTACCAGCGCTTTGATCAGCTTCTTGATCATAAAATCCAGGCCCTTGCTCATATAAGAAGAGTTATTGAAAGTTCCGATAATATATGACTCCGTCAAAGGATGGTAAAACATAAATGCCCCGGACACCCCGACACAGCCCCAGCTATAGTAGGTTTTGGGCAGAAGGAAAGGGATTGCTTTTAGCTTCCAGACCGAATAGCCGTAATTAAAAGCAAGGGTAGGAAAGCCCTTCCAGATATCATCTATAATCATTCTGTTTAAGGTTTCTTCTTTGACGATCTTGTGGTTTATCAAGGACTTCATGAAGGTATAATATTCCTCAAGTGGGGCAACGATACTGCCGCCTGCATAGTCGATCTGGTGAACATTGGGAATATTTGCAATATCAATATCGTCCAGAAGCAATTTCGCCATTGGCAATCCAGGTTCAACTTTGGGTTTGGAAAACCCATACATATACGCATGGTCCATGCCTAAAGGCTCAAAAATAAGCTCATGCATCACCTCGTGAAATTTTTTTCCGGTGATGTTCTCCACGATCAGTCCCAAAAGGTAGTAGTTGGTGTCTGTGTAGAAATGCCTCTTGCCCGGAACGGCTACCGGTTTTAAGTTTTCTTTGCCCCACAATACAGCATCTAAGGGCGTAATGGAGAAATCCGGATCGGTTTTAAACTTTTCCCATAAATGATAAAACACATCATTGAGCCCTGAGGTCTGCATCAAAAGGTGCCTGATGGTGATGTCCTTTGTATAGTCTTTTCCCTTATAAATATGAAGGCCATTAGTTAGCTCAGGATCAAGGTACCGACAGATGCTGTCATTATAGTCCAGCTTGTTTTTCTCGTACAGTATACCGATTATGGTTGCCGTAAACAATTTTCCCACACTCGCCATATGGTTGGGCTGCTGGGGGCTGACCTCTGTATCTCCGTTTCCTTCCGCAATATTCAGGAGCACGTTCAATTTTTCTGAATGTACAAAAAGATAAGCATTTTTAACTTTGGGGTCTTTTTGTACCTGCTTTCTAAATATTGCCGCTATTTGCGACTGAAGGGCGTTGGCCTTTTTCATTTTTATTGGATTTATGGCGGTTTAAAAATGTTATTGAACTGTTAATTGTACTATTAAACTTGCAAGAAAAAAGTTAGACCTGTAAAAAGAAATCTAAAAAACTTTATCACAACACCTTCAGTTTAATAATCCTCATTGGGCAATTAGCTGCGGCTTGCTCATTCTCTTCATATTCTGTCATATTTACCGTAGTGGTATAAATGCCTTTCTTTTCCCTTCCATTAATAAGGTTGCTTTTGCCATCAGCTCTGGAAATTCGCCATCTTTCAGGGGCAGCTTCTACACATCCATTGCAGCCTATACACTTATTTCTATAATAGGTAATCTGTAGCATCAGGAGTTTATTATTTTATAAAGCTTGTCAGATGGCCTTATTTTTTCTTCTACGGGTATAGAAAAATTTACTCCTTTTTCTACTTGATCTACACATTGGTCATTTACCCTGATTTCTTTTACAACTGTCTTATATGCTCCGGTAGATGGTCCTGTGATCAGGATTTCATCCCCGCATTTTAGAGCGTGTGTGTCTAGTACAAATTCTGCTACTTTAATTTTGCCGAAATACTTGATGTTTCTCCCTAAGTAAATCTTCTTTTTCGTTGCTTTAGAGCCGTAAGAGTCATTCCATTCACCCATCTTTCTGCCTAGATAGTAACCGTCCCAAAAGCCCCTGTTGAATACTGTAGCCAACTCATTTTCCCAAGTTTGCACCTTTTCTTTGGTATATGTCCCATCTGCTATAGCATCTACCGCTTCCCTGTAGCACTTGACAGTGGTAAGCACATAATCAGCGGCCCTGCCACGTCCTTCTATTTTTAATATATTCACTCCTGCTTCTAGGATCTTGTCCAAAAAACCTATTGTACAAAGGTCTTTGGCGCTCATGATGTATTCGTTGTCAATCGCTAATTCATAGCCTTCTTCTTTATCGGTGACGATATACTCCCTTCGGCAGTTTTGTATACAAGCACCTCTGTTTGCTGAAGCATTGTGAGAATGCAGGCTTAGATAACACTTTCCTGAAACAGCCATGCATAAAGCTCCATGGGCAAATATTTCTATTTTTACCAGCTCGCCTGACGGGCCTTTTATTTTTCGCCTTTTAATTTCTTTGGTAATATAGGCTACCTGCTGAAGGCTCAATTCACGAGATAATACCATTACATCAGCAAAGGCAGCATAGAACTCAACAGTTTCTATGTTGGTAATGTTGGCTTGGGTAGAAATGTGAAGGGGCATCCCTATTTTTAGCGCATGTGCCATGACTGCATGATCTGAGGCTATAATTGCAGAAATTCCACTTTCTTTGGCCTTTTCTGTTATTACTTTCAATAGCTTCAGGTCGTGGTCGTACATGATGGTGTTGAGTGTTAGGTACGACTTTATGTTATTTTCTTTACATATACTGGCTATGTTAGGAAGGTCTTCTGTGGTAAAGTTGAAAGTGGAGCGTGACCGCATGTTTAGTTGTTCTACTCCAAAGTAAACAGAGTTGCATCCGGCTTTTATTGCTGCACTTAAAGATTCATAAGAACCTGCCGGTGCCATAATTTCAACACTTCGTTTGTCCATTTTTATTTTGGTATTGTACTGCAAGGGCAACTATTAGAGCTTGTAAAAATAGTATTTTTACCACCATACTTGCAATATCTTGTTCTGTCGATAAGTATCTTTACAAGTTCTCTTTTTTGCATTTGCTTTGCAATGCTTTTTATCATCATTGAAAGAATTATCCATAAAATTATTTTTTTTTCAATGGTTTTCTAATAACTGTTGGTATATCAGTATCCTTTGAGGCAAAGAGTGAGAATGCTAGCACCACTTAAAACTTAATTATGAAAACAGGCACTGTAGCGTTTCTCTTGTGCGTTTGTTGAAAAAAACTAGTTCGGTTAGACTAGAACTAAGATAAAAATTACTTATCTTTCGGTACTGAAAAGTTAGTCATCTTTTTGCTACAAAAAAGTATTGTTTTTATTTGTTATGTGTTGTGAATCATTGATAATGCATGTTGAGGTCTGATTAATCGCCAGCGCTGTTTCTGTTGCTAATAATTTATTTTAGAGAAAATACAAAAATGTTAAGGTACCTGGTAGTCTTGCTGGGTTATTTCCATGAAAAAATTATACATTCTATTTTTTACCCTTTGTAGTGCAATTTCTTTTGCTCAGGAAAATTATACTGTAAGTGGAATCGTCAAAGACGGTGAGTTGGATTTTGAATTAAGTGGAGCAGGGGTTTATATCCAAGAAATAAAGAAAGGTACATATGCCAACGAAGGCGGGTTTTATAAGGTGGTTTTGCCACCTGGTACTTATACTTTTAGGGTCACGTCTTTTGGTTATGATACTTTATGGCAAAAAGTGAATGTTGATAAGGACCTTAACCTAGATTTTACGTTACAAGGAGAAGACTTTATGCTCGAAGAAGTGGAAGTAGCGGGAGAAAGGACGAATAACAACAACATTACTTCAACGGAAATGAGCACGGTGGAGATGGATATGGCAGAGATACAGTCAGTCCCTGTTCTTTTTGGAGAAACCGATGTTATCAGGACCTTGACATTGATGCCCGGTGTCCAAACTACTGGCGATGGTTTTACAGGACTTTTTGTTCGTGGGGGTGGTACAGATCAAAACCTTATATTGGTTGATGATGCCGTCGTATATAACCCCTTTCACTTACTAGGTTTTTTCTCTGCCTTTAATGGTGATGCGGTTCGGGACTTGAAATTATACAAAGCAGGTGTCCCTTCTTTGTACGGAGGGAGGCTTTCTTCTGTGTTGGATGTGCGTATGCGGAGTGGAAACAAGGAGCGATTTTCGGGAAATGGCGGTATTGGTCTTATTTCCAGTCGACTAACGCTTGAGGGGCCTTTTGCTCAAGATAAAGGTTCTTTTATAATTTCTGGTAGAAGGACGTATGCTGACTTATTTTTAAACTTAAGTCCTAACGAGTCACTTAGGAACTCTACACTCCATTTTTACGACTTGAATTTTAAAGCAGATTATACCTTGTCTGACAAAGACAGGGTTTCCCTCAGTGGGTATTATGGAAGGGATGTTTTTGGCTACTCTGATAATTTTCGTATGGGCTGGGGCAATGCGACTTCTTCTTTAAGATGGAGCCATATATACAATAGCAAATTGCACCATACTACGACTTTGTCTGTTAGCAACTATGATTATAACATAAATTTTAATCTTGGTGATTTTGGTATTGAACTAAATTCTGGAATTCGGACATACAATGCTAAAACTGATTGGGACTGGCAGCCAAATAAAAAACATCATGTGAGGTTTGGTTTTAGTACTATGTACCATGACTTTCGAATGCCATCGTTTAGCTCAAATATTGAAGGTCTTGAAGAGGCTGCGGTTCCCTCCAGAAATGCTTTAGAACATGGTGTGTATATTCAAAATGATCATGTGATCAGTCCTAGGTTAACTCTTTCATATGGGATACGCCTTTCTATGTTCAACCTGATTGGTCCTTCGGAAGTTTATGGATTTGATGAGGGTAGGAGAAATGTTACAGATACTTCTTTTTATAATAGGGGAGAGGTCTATCACACATATTTGGGGCCAGAGCCAAGGCTGTCGGCAACATATATTATAGATCCAGAAAATTCTATCAAAGTCTCTTATAACCGCATGCGCCAACATTTGCACTTGCTCTCTAATTCGAGCGCTGCGTTCCCGTTAGATTTGTGGGTGCCCGTGAGCAATGTCATAAGCCCTCAGATTGGCGACCAAGTTTCTGCTGGATACTTTCGGAATTTTAAAGAGAATATGTATGAAACTTCTGTTGAAGTATATTATAAAGACATGCAAAATCAGATAGACTACAGGAGTGGCGCCAATTTGTTCTTTAACCCTATAGTCGAAACAGAGCTGCTTTTTGGCAGGGGGTGGGCCTATGGTGCTGAATTTTTGGTCAAGAAACGCAAGGGAAGATTAAACGGGTGGATTAGTTATACCTTGTCTAGGTCGTTAAGGCTCATAGAAGGTATTAACGAAGGGAACCCTTATCCTTCTAATTTTGAGCGGATCCATGATATTTCAGTTGTGGGGAACTATCAAATCAATAATAAGTGGCAATTTAGTGGTAGCTGGGTATATGCAACCGGTACACCGGTTACTTTTCCGGCCGGAAGATATACGTATGAAGGTAGAACTGTTAACTTTTATACCGGAAGAAATGAATACCGGATGCCTTCTTACCACCGGATGGACGTTTCCTTTACTTACCAACGTCCTAGAGAAGGCCGCTTTAATTCGTCTTGGAACTTTTCTGTTTACAACCTGTATGCAAGGCACAACCCTTTCTTGATTGATTTTAGGGAAAATGAGCAAACAGGAGAAATGGAGGCTGTTCAGGTGGCGTTGTTCCGAATTATACCCTCTGTAACCTGGAACTTTAATTTCTAAATGAAAAAATGAAAAAACATCTTTTATTTTATATACTGACGTTTCTGGCTTTTTTCTCTTGTGAGAAAGTTGTAGATATGGACTTAAATGAGGAGAGTCCTAGGGTTGTCATAGAAGGTCAGGTGACCAACAAACCTGGGCCATATACTATAAGAATAACTCAAAGTGGAAGTTATATGGGGGGTGATAAATTTGAGAAAATTGTAGGTGCCAATGTAAAGGTTTATGACAATGCTGGGCAATCTGAATCACTCGTGGAAGAAGAGCCTGGTTTGTACAAGACCACAAACCTTGAAGGGGTAGAAGGAAGGGTTTACCATTTAGAGGTGGAATATGATAGTGAAAAATATACAGCATCTTCTAGTATGCCTGTAAAGGTGCCTATAGACAGTTTGACTCTTCATCACCGGGAAGAACAGCTTTTCAATTGGCCAGAATACTATATCAATATGCACTTTACTGATCCTGGGCACACCCGTAACTACTATTATTTGAAAGTTTATAACAACAATATGCAAGGAGAACCTTCTCCGCACTTTGTCGTTTTCGACGATCTTTTGTTTAATGGAAGAAGCATTTCTGATGATATAGGTTTTTCAGATTTTGAAAAAGGAGATACTGTTCATGTCGAACTTTTGTCTATTGATAGGGAAGCTTACGAGTATTATAACAACCTTAACGCTATCTTGAACAATGCCGGAGGAAATCCTTTTCAAGGTGCTCCTCAAAACCCAACAACCAATATCTCAGGGAATGCTTTGGGGTTCTTTGGTGCTTATGCTATTGACAAAGCTTCCATATTGATAGATTATTGATGCCTCGTCAAGTGTAAGGGTTACTGTTCAATATTAAGACTTTTTTGAGTTTGGTTAGGCTTACGGAATCAGTTACGTCTGTAGAGATTCCAAAGACGTTTACTTTTCCTGTATTGGGGTTGATGATAGGGAATTTGTATGTTTTAAAAATGTAAGTGCGACCATCTTTTAAAGAGAAAATTTGATTAGGCAGCTCAACTTTTTTGCCGGATAGCACATCTTCATCTGATTTTTCAATAAGCTTGATCTCTGACTTGTCTTTTAAAAAATCAGCATCTGTCTTGCCTATGATTTCACAGCTTTTGAGATTAAAAAGTTGTGCCTCCTGCTCGTTAATAAATGCATATCTCCTAAGCTCATCTTTAATGAAAACCGGAAATGGCATATTGTCGATAAATATCTTGAGGAAGTTGGTTGAGTTTTTTTTTGCTTCCATTGTTAAAAAGGTTTAAGTAAAAGAATGGCATAGTTATTAATTATTTGAGATTTACGTTTACGTTCTGTTTTTATGTTGGGTTGTGTTTTTAGGCGTGTTTGATGTAAAGAGAGTGTTTTTTTTATAGATAGGGTTTTATTTTAAGGTTTTTTTGTATTATATGTGTATTTTGTATGATTTCATGTTTGTTTTTGAAGAGGTTTTTGAGAATTGCTTGTGTTGATAGCTTTGTGTTTTAAAGCCATTTTACATTGGTGAGCTTTTCTGAAATGTCCCAGAGTTTATTGGCATTTTCTTGCGTACAGTATGTTTTTTTTACAGAAGCTGGCTTTTTCTTAGCAAAATATTCGCCACTGAGCTTATTAATATCAGGAGCAGTGGCCAAAAAAATGTTTGTTTGTGCTCCTTGTTCTGGAGTTAATAAAAAAGGTCTTCCTAAAGTAAATAATAGTTTCATGACGCTGTTGCTTTCTAAAGCAAAACCTGTCTTAACGACTCCTGGATGGACAGCATAGGTGGCTATATGATCAATGCCGTGACGCCTTAACCTTCTGTGCATTTCTTTAGTAAATAGTAAGGTATATAATTTGGCGTTTCCATATGCAATGACAGCATTATAGTTTTTCTCCATCATTATGTCATTAAAATCTGGCTGTGCATATTTATGTGCTGTAGATGAAAGATTGATGACCCTTGCCTGTGTACTGTTTCTAAGCTTTTCGAGCAATAACCCAGTAAGTGCAAATGGAGCCAAGTGGTTGATGGCAAATGTTTTTTCAAAGCCCTCTTCCGTAAGTGCTCTTTCTTTGTTCATGATTCCTCCTGCATTGTTAATAAGGACATCAATCCTGGGGAATTGCTCTGCTATCTGGTAGGCCATTTGCTTTACCTCCTGCAATGATTCCATGTCAGCTTGGAAAGTGAAGGTTTGAGTATTGCCTGTTTTACTTATTATTTCAGCTTTTGTATTTTCTAGCTTCTTTTTGTTTCGTCCATGAATGATTACCTGGGCTTGTAATGCCGCCAGTGATAGTGCTGTTTCTTTCCCTATTCCTGAAGTGGCACCTGTAATTAGGCATATTTTATTTTTCATAGGTGTTTCTGCTTACTGAATTGAAAAATCATTTAAAGAAAACTAAATTAGTTTCCCCACACTTTTCGCCCATTGTTAAACATGTTTTCCAAGGTATAGGTTTAGGTGTCTTAGTTTAAATGAAAAAAGGATAATAAAAAAGCCCCTTGAAAAAGGGGCTTTCTTTACATAAGGTTGATATTGTTTTCTTTACATTTTTTCTTCATTTCATCTGGCCAAATACTTGCTTGTACTTCTCCAATATGGGCCTTTTTGAGCAGGAACATGCAAAGTCTGGATTGGCCTATGCCGCCGCCTATAGAAAATGGAAGTTCATTATTTAGCATCATTTGATGGAATAGGAATTTCTTACGTTCTTCTTTACCACATATTTGGAGTTGTTTTTCCAAAGCTTCTTTGCTAACACGTATTCCCATCGAAGAAATTTCAAAAGCCCTATTAAGGACTGGGTTCCATAACATGATGTCCCCGTTTAGGCCTATAAAACCGTCATTGTTTGGAGTGCTCCAATCGTCATAGTCTGGGGCGCGGTCATCGTGTTTTTCCCCATTAGACAAAGTATGCCCAATTCCCATGATAAATACCGCACCATGTTTTTCGGTAATTTTATCTTCCCTTTCTTTAGGAGAGAGGTCTGGGTACATTTTTAAGAGTTCCTCCGAATGGATGAAGGCTATTTCTTCTGGCAAAGTAGGCTTAATAGCCGGATAAAGCTCATGAATATGAAACTCTGCACTTGAGATAGCAGAGTAAATATGCTTAACAACCTTTTTCAAGAAGTTGATATTTCTATCTTCTTCATTGATGGAAAGCTCCCAATCCCACTGGTCTACGTATAAGGAATGTAGGTTGGTCAGCGTTTCATCTGCTCTGATGGCATTCATGTCTGTGTAAATGCCATAGTGCGGTTTGATATTAAGGTCCTTAAGCTTGATCCTTTTCCATTTGGCCAAGGAATGAACCACTTCTGCCACAGAGTCGTCCATGTCTTTGACGGGAAAAGAAACTGGCCTTTCCCAACCTCCTAAATCATCATTAATACCTGTTCCTCTAAGAACAAAAAGTGGGGCTGTTACCCTACGAAGTTTTAGTTCTGCCGCCAAACTATCCTGGAAAAATTCCTTTACCTCCTTTATGGCTATCTCTGTTTGATGTACATCAATAGGAGAGGAGTAACCTTTTGGAATAATTAACTCTTTTGACATTTTTAGTATTGTAGGTGAATTTTTAGTCAATATTATGTCAAAACTACAAAAAAATGTCAATAGCAGTGCCTTTTCCTTGAAAGATTCAAAAATTATACCGGTTTATCAGTTTTTGAAGCATTTTTATAGTTAACCAAGTGAATTATTTTCTTGCTAATCTTGTAGTATTCTTGCTAATTAAAGCCTAGCTACTGGCAGCGGAAACGCACGGGTTGTCAACGAAACCTTTCAGCTACCTTTACATTCTTGCTATTTTTATCGTGTACGTAAAAGCCTTCTCCTGTTTTGACTCCATGGTATCCTGCCTCTACCATATTTACTAAAAGTGGACATGGTGCATATTTAGGATTTTTAAAGCCATCGTAAAGGACATTCATAATATATAAACAAACATCAAGTCCGATGAAGTCTGCTAATTGGAGTGGCCCCATAGGGTGTGCCATGCCTAGTTTCATAACAGTATCTATTTCCTTTACACCAGCTACACCTTCGTAAAGGGTGTAAATAGCTTCATTGATCATAGGCATGAGTATTCTGTTCGATACGAAGCCGGGGTAATCCTGCACTTCTACTGGCGATTTCCCTATATGGGTGGAAAGATCCATGATAGTAGATGTGGTAAGGTCAGAGGTGGTATATCCACGGATGATCTCAACCAGTGCCATGATAGGTACAGGGTTCATAAAGTGCATTCCTATGACCTGCTCTGGCCGCTGTGTAGCAGTGGCTATTTTGGTAATAGAAATAGAGGAGGTATTGGTAGCTAAAATGGTATTTTTAGGGCAATACTCGTCTAATTTTTTAAAAATATCCAGTTTGACCCCTGATTTTTCTGTTGCGGCCTCTACCACTAGGTCAGCATGCTCTACACCTGGTTTTAATGAGGTAAATGTAGCTAAATTGTTTAGGATATCTGTTTTTCGTGATTCTTCAAGCGTGCCTTTCTTAATTTGCCTGTCCAGGTTTTTTGATATTGAGGCGATGGCGTGTTGTAACCTGTCTTCGGAAAGGTCGATTAGGCTAACTTTATGACCAGCCTGAGCGAAAACATGTGCAATGCCATTTCCCATGGTTCCTCCGCCTATTACTGAAATATTCTGCATATTTTACGTTGTTTTTATGTGAAACATGAAACCAAATTAACGACTTTTAAATTATTAGGTTAAAATAATGTAAAATAGACTTATTTACTGCTATTTTTCTTTGGATTGGTTCTAAATAACTTTTACATTGCAGTGTTATTTAAAACAATTCTAAATTGAATGGATTGAAATAAATGTAAAAAATCTATAAATAGATGAACAAGAAAAAAGTTAACCTTCCTTCTAATTTTGCTTTAATTGTTATTCCGCTGGCTATAGCTATTTGTTATACTTTGTTTTTTACAGTTTTTGGACACCCGTCCAACTTTGTAGACAACGACCCCGATAACCATCCACTTCCCGGCAACTATTTGGGAATTGTTTATAAGGGGGGCTTGGTAATCCCGATGCTAATGGCATTTATATTAATGGTCATTACGTTTTCCATAGAGCGTTTCATTTCATTGAAAATGGCTGTGGGTA
This sequence comes from Cytophagaceae bacterium ABcell3, assembly GCA_030913385.1. Classification (NCBI taxonomy): domain Bacteria; kingdom Pseudomonadati; phylum Bacteroidota; class Cytophagia; order Cytophagales; family Cytophagaceae; genus Natronocytophaga; species Natronocytophaga cellulosiphila. The sequence continues at coordinate 3,819,657 of CP133159.1, read as the reverse complement.
ATGGAAAAATTGCTGATTTTACACAAAACCTTAAGAAGCATATAACCTTGGGTGATTTAGAAGGGGCGAAAGAATTATGCGACCTTCAACAAGGCTCGGTTGGGAATGTTGTCCATTCTGTTGTAGAGAAAATGCAAGAAGTGGCCAAAGATCCTACAATGAACACAGATCAGAAGCTTCAGGCTGTACGGGAGGAGCATGAAGAGTCCACTGCTTTAGAAATGCCTATGTTAGAAAAGAATCTTAATATTCTCGCCACATTGGCTTCTATTGCTACTTTGGTAGGTTTGTTGGGAACGGTATTTGGTATGATCAAGGCGTTTGCTGCACTTGCTACCGCTGGGTCGCCCGATGCTGTAGCGTTGGCAAATGGTATTTCTGAAGCACTTATCAATACTGCTTTAGGTATTGCAGGTTCTACGTTGGCTATTGTGGCTTATAACTTCTTTACAGGAAAGATTGACAACTTGACCAATGCGCTTGATGAAATAGCTTACAGCATTTCTAAGCAGGTTTCTTCTAATATTAAGAAAGTTACAAACAACCAAAAGGTAGCTGCTAACTAAAAAAGGGTTTAGAATGAAAAATTTTCAGTTGACAAATAAAAGCATGGATGATATTGTTTTTGAAGACAGAAACAAGTCATATGGTGCTTATGTCCTGAGAAAACTTTATGACAAGAACGTTCTGACCGGTTTGGCTATCTCTGTCACAGCCTTTACAGTACTCTTTGTGGCTATTTTGTCAAAGAATTTCATAGACAAAGAGCAGGTAAAAGAGGATAAAGTAGTGGAAGTTACTATGGACATGGTAGATCTACCTGATGTGATGCCGGAAATAACACCACCTCCACCGCCTCCGCCACCGCCACCACCTGCAGCAAAAAAGGCACCAGATATTAAGTCGGTCAAGTTTGTTCCTCCTAAGGTTGTTCCAGACGATATGGTTGAGGAGGAAGAAGTGCCTCCTACGATAGATGAAATGGAAGATGCTGCTATTAGTGACAAAACACTGGACGGTGACTCTATAGATGTAAATCCTATAGAACATACAGATGGGGTAGAAGGTGGAGTCATTGGCGGTGAAGAGTCTGATGATATGGAAGCGCCGGTGAGTTTTGATGCGTCTTACCCTGGTGGTAAGGAAGCTTTTGGTAAGTGTATCCAACAGAAAATACAGTATACGAGCTTGGCTATCAGAAACGAAATTGAAGGGGTTGTATATGTTAGTTTTACTATTACTCCTGAGGGCAAGCTGGCCAATATTCATGTTAAAAAAGGACTGCCTGGTTATGGTTTGGACGAAGAAGCTATTAAAGCTGTAGAGGAATGCGGCTTTGGATGGCAGCCGGCTATGCAAAATGGAAGACGTATAGCCAGAAGTATGATTATTCCTGTGAAATTTACTTTACCGGATAGATATTAAGACAATGAAAAATTTTAACCCACTTTTGATAATAAGCATTTTCATGCCTTTGTTTTATATGGGCTTGGGCGTGTACCTGCTTATTAACCCTCAGACTTTAGGATACAATGTTCAGCCTTTAGTTACCATGGTCTTTGGAGGCCTTTTAATTGCTTTTGGAATCTTCCGTGCTTGGAGGGTATATAAGTCTTTTTATGACAATGCATAAGGTTTGGTATATCATACCCTTTTTGCTTTTTCTCTTTTCTTGTGACGATGGCCAAGGAAAAAAAGAAAAAGATTCTCCAGTATCAGGGCGTTTGCTTCTTTTTGCTGATGAGTCTTTTCGTCCAGTTGTGGATGCTCAAGCTGGTACTTTTCAGGCATTGTATAAAGATGCAGTAATTCAACCTCACTATGTGTCAGAAACGGAAGCTATCAATAGTTTGCTAAACCGTAAAACGGAGGTTGTGGTAGCTGGAAGGTCTTTGACTGATAAAGAAAGGAATTTTTTTAAAGAGTCCCAGCTCATGGTTGCCGAGAATAAAATTGCCTCCGATGCTGTTGCTTTTTTAGTGCATAAGGATTCTCCTTTGGAATCTTTGAAAATTGAACAGCTTTCCGATATATTTTCAGGAACGGCGACTTCTTGGGCGCATATTGATGCTGCGCTTGACGATCAGGAAATTCATGTGGTTTTTGATCAAAGTGGGTCTGCCAACTACCGATTGCTTAATGACTCTTTACAGTTTAGTAAAAATGATATTAAAGTGTTTGCAGCAGGCTCTAATGCCTCTGTAGTAGACTATATCCATAAACACCCAGAAGCTATTGGTGTAATAGGGGCAAACTGGATAAGTGATTTGGATGACCCGGAGGTTCTTGACCGACTGAACCATGTAAAAGTGTTGGATATTGAAGCACTGAACAGCAATGGGGAGTATGAGGTTTTTAGCCCCTTTCAGTCTGACTTGCTTAGCGGCAGATACCCTTTTTTAAGGGATATTTACCTTATAAACCTGACTAGTAGGGCTGGCTTGCCGACTGGGTTTGCATCGTTTGTTTTGAGTGATAGAGGACAAAGAATTGTTTTAAAAGATGGACTTATGCCTGCGGTTGTTCCCGGTAGGGAGGTGCATGTCGTTAGGTAGTTAACAAAAATTTAACAGATCCTTAACAGTAATTGATAAGGGTCATATACTGGTTTTCGTAGCTTTGCTTAAGCAACAACAAAAAAAGGTTAGAAATGGAATTCAGGAAACTTACTTTAACATGCTCATTAGCTTTGTCCTTGTTTTCAGTGGCCAATGGTCAATCTGTCCAAGAAGGAAAAGACTTTATTTTAAACGAGCAGTATGAAAAAGCAAAAGGAAGCTTTTATTCTTTAATTAAGGAGGATTCTTCAGAACCTGACTTTTACTATTATTTGGGAGAAACATTCTTATTGACCCAGCAAATAGATTCAGCCAAATGGGCATTCGAAAAAGGACTTTCTTTGTCGGAAAAGTCAGCTTTGAACCACGCTGGATTAGGGAAAGCTACTTTTTTCGAAGATGAAGCATCAGCTAAAGCAAGTTTTGAAAAGGCTTTGAGACTTACCAAGTCCAAAAAGCCAGAGGTATTGCTTTCTGTTGCAGAATTTTATGTGCATTCCGAATATAAAGACCTTACCTATGCTCAGGAACTACTGGATAGAGCGCTTAAGTTTGATGATAAAAATATAGAGGCTTGGTTATTGTATGGAGACCTTTTTCTTCAGCAAAATGATGGTACTAAGGTCATGGAAAAATATAACCAGGCCATTTATTTAGATAGCAATAACCCTAAAGCATTATATAAACTTGGTCAGTTATATAGCAGGGCCAGAAACAATGAGCTTGCTATGGACAACTTTAAGAAAGCAATAGATGCCAATCCTGAATTTGCACCTGCCTATAAAGAAATTGGAGAGCTGCACTACAAGGCTAAGAAGTACGATGAAGCGATAGATGCTTATAAAGTTTATTTAGAAAAAGCTGGAGACTGTGTAGATAATACTTTCCGTTATGCATCTTTCTTATTTTTAAATAAAGATTATAAGTCTGCTAAGGAGGTTTTAGAACCACTTGCCGACAAGGATAATGTAAACCCTGTAGCCTTTCGCTTGCTTGCTTATGGTAGCTATGAAACTGAGGACTTTGAGAACGGGCTGGCCTATATGGAAAAGTTTTGGGAGACGGGTTATGAAAAAGTACTTGCTAATGACTATGAATATTATGCTAAGCTACTCCGTAAAAATGGCAATGATTCATTGGCTGTAAATAATTTCTATACGGCTATAGAAAAGGATAATAATAAAGTTAACCTGTATAGTGAGATAGCTGATATAGAAATGGCTAATAAAAACTTTGAGCAGGCAGCCCAGGCCTATGCTTCTAGAATAGAGAATGGTGGTGGTACTGCCCAGGATTATTTAAGTTTAGGTAGGGCTTTTTATTCAGGAAAAGACTTTGAGCAAGCTGATTCTGTTTTTGCTAAGCTTATTGAACTTAGACCTGAATTGACTATCGGTTATATGTATAGGGGAAGGGCCAATGCCAATATGGATCCAGAGTCGGAAGAGGGGCTGGCAAAACCGTACTATGAAAAAGTGATAGAAATAGCGGGCGAGAACAAAGAAAAGCACAAAAGAGATCTTATAGAAGCTCATTCCTACCTTGGGTATTTATATTTAATCAATGATGAAAACGCTGAAGCTTTACACCATTGGAAGGTTGTAAAGGAGCTTGACCCTTCTAATAAGAATGCGGAACAGGTCATTAACAGCCTTAGTCAAAACAATTGATGTCACTTTTACAAGCCTTATAGCTTAGGGGGGGATAGCAAAACTATAAGTCCGGTTTTCCCGGACTTTTTTGTTTTTCGTAAAACTTAGAAGTACGCTTACATGCGTGAACTCGTATCTTTTTTAGGCCCTATGTGGAATACTGTGGGTAATTGAATTTCAATTTAGAGGAAATAAAGTAAATCATGTTGATAAAATTTGTAATATTCCGATATCCACGAGCTCTTCTTTTAGCTAGTTGTATTTTGCTGTTAATCCCTTCCATGACACCATTGGCAATCTGGGACTCGACATAATTGGTAATTCCTTGCCAGTGGGACTTTATTGTGTTTACAAACTTCTTGAAGGCATACAAGCCTTCCTCTTCAACAAGGTCACACCAGTAAGCCAAGAAAGCAGAGCCCTCTTCTTTTGTTTTAAACTCCCAAAAGCTCTGAAATAAGGTCTTTAACCGATAAGCCTTCCCAATAGTTGGTAACAGTTCAATAAGTACCTGCCGGTCCTGCTTCTGTTTAGCGCTAAGTTTGTGTGTGGACTTTAATAGCGTGTATTTGTGTCCTTTAAGTATTGAGTGTTCTCGGACTTCTCGCTTACGTACATCGTCCATAGCTTCATTAAGCAGTTTGACTACATGAAATTTATCAAATGTTACCGAGGTGTTAGGAAAATGTTCGAGCATGCCTGCGATAAAACCTGTAGACATATCAATGCATGCGTCGGTAATTGACAGATGTTCAACACCCTTTGCTTTTAAATGGTCTTTAATTCTTCCGATAGTGTGCCGATCCTTGCCTGGAGTAACATGAATCACACGGCGAGTAGCCAAATCTGCTGCTACGGTCACATAATCATGTCCTTTTCTTACAGAAGTCTCATCAATACCCAATTGGGTCACCGAGCTTTGATCATCTGCCCGATAGGCAATTTGTATCCAGTAGTTAAATATATTCCATATGCGCTGTGGGTACTCATTCACTAAATCAGCTGCTTTGTTCACGGGCATCTCTCGCTCAATCAAAGCCATGCTAAAAGCCTCAAACAACAAAGTAAAACCACTTCCTTTTCTAGCCCACGGCACTTCCACGGTTTTTACCTTTCCATCCGTTGTTTTGATTCGAGGGACTTTGCAATGAAGATAACATTCATGTTCAAAAAAATTGAGGTGACGCCAAGTCCTATATTGAGTATCATGAACTTTACTTTCTGGTTCAAATACGAAACCACGCTCAAAGCTAATGGTTATATGAAGTTCTTGTTTACCATTGGATGCTTCCTGAAACCTAACATCGGTTACCGACCAAGGCTTTGTTAACTGCAAAGCCAATTGAAATATTTCGATACTGTTCATTTTGTAAAAATAACTACATTATATCACCTTTCCACAGTAAATCATATAGACCCCTTTTTTATAAGACTCTGTAAAAATGTAGAGTTTGTAAAGGTCAAAAAGCGTGAGGTTGGGGCTTTCTGATAGTAAGTTCTTTTCTATAAGCCCTTTAATATTTTTCATGATGAAGTGGAACACATTGAGCATTCGTGCTTTCTTTAGCTTAGTAAATGCTTTATATAATGCAGCATTGGTGCCAAACCCTTCTTTAGAAATTTGGTAAAAGTTTTTGACTCCCTCTATTGTTTTCTTGAGGAAATCACGGTTGCTGTCTAAGCCCATGTGAAAGACAGGATTGTTGATATATTGTATTTTAATACCCCGGCCTTTTAGTTCAAAGCCAAATTTCGTATCCTCATGGCCATAGCCGTGAATGTTTTCATCAAGCTTTATGCTTCTGAAAACGTCTTTTCTGATCATGAGGTTGTTGAGCATAAAATGCTCATAAGGTTTTTTTTGTCGCTGTTCTGGATTGTATAACTCTCTCTGCGAACCTACAGTCCAATGTAAAGTGTATTCTGGTCCCGGTGGGGTAGAGGTGTACATTCTGCCTCCGATTACGACAGGGAATTTTTGGAAAGGCATATACCTGAGAAGAAAGCCAGGTAAAATGCCGCTGTCGCAGTCAAGAAAGATTATATAGTTGTATGAAGCTTCTTCTGCTAAAGCATTCCGAATGGCAGATCTCCCAATGTTTTGTGGAAGTTCCTTATATCTGACGTTGGGAATGTTGGTTATGAACCTATTGGTTTGTTTAATGGAAGGCCTGGAAGCATCATCAAAGCATACGATTTCATGAAGTATCTTTGAGTTATTGGCATCGTCAGCCAAGCTCCTTACCAGTTCCCGGACATCTGTGTTATAAACAGGGATTAAGATCGATACGCCTTCATGTTCAGTCATAACGGAAACTGAACGTTTCTGTTGATGAATCTTTTAAAGAGCCGTTGGTAACCTTTAACACCCTGGAAGGAAACTTCTCGAGAATTTCATAGTTATGGGTTGCCATCAAAATAGAAGTTCCACTGCGGTTGATGTCAACAAATATTTTTATGATTTCTAAAGCTACTTCTGGGTCTAAATTTCCCGTTGGTTCGTCAGCAATAAGGATAGCAGGTTCATTGATCAAAGCCCTGGCAATTACAACCCGTTGCTGTTCTCCGCCTGAAAGCTGATGAGGCATTTTATTTCCAGCGTTACTAAGGCCGACTTTTAAAAGCACTTCAGACAAACGGTGTTTAATTTTTCCAGAGTCTTTCCACCCGGTTGCACGCATGACAAATAGTAGGTTCTCTGCCACAGAACGGTCATTGAGCAGTTGGAAATCTTGGAAAATGATACCTGTTTTTCTTCTTAAGTCAGGGATTTGCTCTTTTTTAATTCCAGCAAGCCTGATGCCGGCGACATTAACTTCGCCTTTAGCTAAAGGGAGGTCTGCGTATAAGGTTTTTAGCAATGAACTTTTACCGCTGCCAGTCCTTCCTATCAGGTAAACAAATTCACCTTTTTGAATTTGAAAGTTAAGGTTTTCAAGTACTACTACGTCATCCTGATATATGGTGGTATCTTTGACTGTTACTACCGGTTCGGATGAAAAAGCCATTATAGTTCTAATTTCTGTAATTTACCAAAAGGAAGTTTTTCAATTAGTTGAAGAAGCTGCTCTTCTTTGTCTCCTAAACCATACTTGTTAAGTTGCTGTGGTTTTAAAGGTCTATCTGCTCTGAAATAGGCGATAAGGACAAAGTTTTCATCCCTGAGCTGTATATAGTCAGGGATTTTAGCTTTTCCTTTCACCTTAATGATGTACATTTGACCTAAGGAGTTGCTCATGATTATAGACCCTTTTTATGATCGTTAAGAAACTTTTCGAGACCTATATCAGTCAAAGGGTGTTTTAGTAAAGATGTTATTACGTTTAAAGGGCAAGTAGCAACATCTGCACCTATTTCAGCACATTTGAGCAGGTGTGTAGTGTGTCTTACAGATGCAGCTAGCACCTCTGTTTCGTAATCGTAGTTGGCATAAATTTCAACAATTTGCTCAATAAGGTCAAGTCCGTCATGTCCAATATCGTCAAGTCTGCCAATAAAAGGAGATACATAAGTAGCGCCAGCCTTGGCTGCCAATAAAGCTTGTCCGGCACTGAAAACTAAGGTGCAGTTTGTTCTGATGCCATTTTCAGAGAAATATTTTAAGGCTTTTACCCCATCTTTAATCATAGGTACTTTGACCACGATCTTGGGATCGATTTCTGCCAGCTCTTCACCTTCTCTGACTATTTCATTAAAATCTACTGCAATTACCTCAGCACTTACATCGCCATCTGTGATATCGCAAATAGCCTTGTAGTGGCTATATATATTGTTTTTTCCGGTTATGCCCTCTTTGGCCATGAGAGATGGGTTAGTTGTAACGCCATCTAAAACGCCAAGGTCATGAGCTTCACTAATCTCATTAAGATTTGCTGTGTCTATGAAAAATTTCATTATTGTTCTGTTAAAAAAGGTTGGTAAAGAAAGGTTTTGCTTAGTTACGCAAAAGTAGGCTTAGAGTTGCCTTAAAACAAAATAAAAAAAGGCAAACCAATATCGCACCGCTCAACCACTTACCCTTGCTTCCTTCCGGACCTGGGGGGGTTCAGCAGGAGCTGGTCGTATTGATTTGCCGGGACAAAGGTAGTATAAATAATTTATACTACAAACTTTTTTGCCTCCCTTTGTTAATTTTTAAAGTTTTTATTTTGTAAGGTTTTTATATTCAGTAAGGTATAGCTTCAGGCGTTTTTTGATGTTTTTTTAATACCCTGCTTTATAACAAGAGCATAAAAAAGTAAAACCTTTACTAAAACTACTTTGATAAAGGTTTGCTTAGGTGGCAAAAAAGATTTGTAGTCTAGGTTACTATTTATTGCCACCCAGTGAAACCTTTTCCATAACTATCAGGTTTTACCCTTTGTTTTTGGACTTAGATTTATTTAAAAACATTTTCCTTCTTTTTACAGGAGGTCTTTGCTCATTCTTCTTATTACTTGCTTTTTTGGGGTGTTTTTGTTCCTTTTTGAATTTCTTGATGTCTTTTAAGTCATCTTCATATCTCTTGTATCTATCCCGCTTTATCCGTAGCGAAGACAGCATTTTTTCCAATAGAGTTCCCATACTTTAATATTTAGTTCCGTCAATCCTTCTCTATATATCTAACAACAATAGACCTTGATTGATTCTTTTTCTTTATTATATCACCCCATGCTTTTGCTTACAGGCTTCATGATCTACATGCTTTAGCTAAAAAAGTGAATTTTCAAACTATTATTTTTTATAAAAAATATGCTCCTTGCAGACGTTCTAAAAAGATCGGTTCTAATATTAAAAAAATATTAAATTTTCTTACAAGGAAAATAAATTCTTGGTTAGATACGATATAGGTATGGATGAAGCAGGCTTTCGTGTGCTTGTCTGAAGAATGTTGAAAAGTGGATAAATTTCCTTAAGTAAAAAGAACATTTATGCGCTTTTTTTGATTATACATTTAAGCCAAAATTTTCATATAATATATATGTCAGCAGTAAAAAAAATCCAGTATCGTTGTATACGCAAACCTTCTTATGAGGGTTTTGAGGAGAAAAAAGTGTATAAAGGAAGGACTTTTAACAATCTCTTTGAAATTTCCAGTGAGTGGGCCAGCCATAAGCCAACGTATCTTATTGAGAAAAAAGTATTTGATCAGTTTTTTGAACTGATGGAAACAGATGAGCTTGTTGTAAAGTAATAAACTTACAAGGTTTATAATATACAATAGGGACTTGAATCGAGCCTAAGCTCTTGTTTTTTAGATGTTGAAGCTTTGCTTCCTATCTAGAAACTTTATTGTGTATAAAAATTTAATTAAAAGGTTGTTGTAATAGTTATTTAAGCTATCAGCAGCCTTTTCTTTTTTTATATGCCCCATCCTCTACATGATAGAAAAGCGACAATCCTAGAGTTGTTTTTCTATCAGTACTCCTATGCCATTTTTTGATCTCTAGCGTTAGGGTCTCTACCTGTTAAATTTGATTTTACTTGATTATGACTTAATTCGCATTAATCGATCAAGAGAAATTGAGAATTTACAATAAAACCTTAAATTTTTTACTTAATTTTGAGTTTGCTGAACCTTAAAAAGCATACTTGGGGATAGGGGTGCTGTAAATGCCTTATGAAGTACTGAGCCTAGTAGCTTATGGTTAAGCTACCTACGATTCGCTTATTAAAAAGTTGTATCACCAGTGGGCTGGTATTAAAGGATTAAGGTTTGGGCAATATATTTTATATTAAAATTGAAAAATGACCGTTACACCGTATAAGGATTCCACAGAGGGGAAAAAAGTGCAGGTGGCAAGAATGTTTGACAACATTTCCCATAAATATGATTTTTTAAATCATTTTTTGAGCCTGGGAATTGATAAAGGCTGGAGAAAGAAGGCTATTAAAATGCTTAGCCATGAAAAACCTGAAACAATACTTGATGTAGCGACCGGGACGGGCGATTTTTCAGTTGCTGCATTGAAGTCAGGCGCAAAGCATATTACCGGGGTTGATATCTCTGCTGGAATGCTTGAAGTAGGAAGAAAGAAGGTGGAAAAAGCTGGATTGACAGATAAAATTAGTTTTCAACAAGCAGATTCAGAGCAATTGCCTTTTGAAGACAATACTTTCGATGCCATTATCGTCGCTTTTGGTGTGAGGAATTTTGAGAACTTGGAAAAAGGACTTTCAGAATTTTATAGGGTGCTAAAAAGTAATGGTACCGTCATGGTACTGGAGCTTTCAATGCCAACAAATTCCATACTTAGAGGTTTGTTCAGTTTATATTTTAAGAGAATCTTGCCTTTGATAGGAAAACTTGTTTCGAGAGACAATGCAGCGTATTCTTATTTGCCAGAGTCTGTAGAAAATTTTCCATCAGGAGAGGCTTTTTTAGATAAATTAACGGGAATAGGTTTTAAATCTTCAAAATGTACAACATTAACTTTTGGAATAAGTTCCATATATACAGCAAAAAAATAGGTTTTATCTTTTTGCTTGTGCTGCTTTTCTCAGGAAAAGATATTTATGCGCAGAGTAGACAAAGGACAGAACTTAACCTCCCTTTTTATGACGATAAGCGGATGCACTATGGTTTCACCCTCGGCATGAATGCGGCGAGGTTCAATCTTACGCATTCTAATTATTACCTGGAGTCCGACACCTTGACTTCAGCGCTTTCCCCTGGTCGGCCAGGCTTTTCTTTGGGTTTTATAGTCAACATGAAGTTTGCAGATTATTTTGATTTGCGACTATTACCTACGGTGTCTTTTTATGAGCGGACAGTGGTGTACCGCTATAGAGGAGGTGCTTTTGAAGAACAACAGAACGAGTCCACTTTCATTGAATTTCCTCTATTGGTAAAATATAAGTCCCAGAGAAGAGGCAATATGCGTATGTATGCAGTAGGTGGCGTAAAAGCTGGTATAGAGGCTGGCGCTAATAAAAGAGATAGGGGTGATGACCAGTTACGGGTAAATACTATGGATTTTGCTATTGAATATGGAGCTGGTCTTGATTTTTACTTTCCATTGTTCAAGTTTTCCCCTGAAATCCGTTTGTCTCACGGACTGGTCAACTTGCTGTCACGAGACCCTAATATTTATGCCCGCAGCTTAAACCGGCTGAATACACATACCATCAGTCTATTCCTGCACTTTGAATAGAGAAGGTCATTTTCAACTTTTTTATAGTCTCAGTCAGGTGAGGCTTTTTTTATGTCCGCATGACAAGTAGCTCGTTCTGACGTAGGAGGGATCTGGCATCGAAAAACCTTTGTGCAACTTTATGAGTATGCTGCGTAATATTTTAGGGATAAAATATTTAGTTGAATTTGTGTTTTGGTTGAAGAAGGATTGCCTAATGCTTTGTTTGTAGTTAATATTAAGATAGTATCTGTGAAAGGTATTGTTTGTTGAATGTAATAAATTTCGCTTAAGTGTTTGTTTTTTGTATGTATTTAATTACTTTTGGCACATGATTCTGCTACAAGTGACGCAGGCTGTTAAGTTGTTTACAATTTAATTCTCATAGTTTGCTGACTTTGTGCTTTTATTGTAAATAGAGTGATATTTTTTTCAAATGCCATTTTTATTTGATCATATTTAATATTAATATTGTCATACGACTTACTTAAATTTTAGAAACAATTAACTTAAACAATTTATGAAGAAACTGCTACTATTAGCTGGTGCAATGGGTATTGCATCAATGTCTTATGCGCAGGATGAATTTGTTTGTGATGAACCAGCAATCGATGCGCATTATGTTTATGATGATTTTAGTGGACCAGAGCCATTTTTATGGAGAGCTCAAGACGATGACGATTTCGAACGCCGTTACGGAACTGGATTTTACGAATGGCAAGACACTTCTTATACGGTCTTGACGCTAGGTTCCACTCCTGAAAGAAATGAAGAAGGTACTTTCTCTTACTCTTTAGATAGAAATACTGAAGAAGGGTATTTGGAGGCTACTGTTACTCAGCCAATAGGTGCTTTTGAACCTTTTGGTATTAGTTTTGGGGACAGAGCAAATATTGAATACCCAGATAATGGGAATGGCGAAGAAAACGGGAATGGTGAAGATAATGGGAATGGTGCAACGGCTAGGTTCTATCATGATGATAATGGCAATGGCAATGGGGGGCAAGAAGGGGAAGATCCATTTACTTTAGATTTTACCCCAAGTAGTCAGTTATTGGCAATAGTATCGAACATGAATGATTATCCTGTAGAAATTAGGATTTCTCTACAAGATATTTATGGACATACTGCTGATACTAAACCTACTGTTGATGAAGATAATTTAGCTAATGCTTGGGAACACACTATAGCAGAAGTTATTCCTGCAAACCAGGAAGAGTTTGAAATTTTCTTCGAATATGATGGTGCTGTTCAAATGGAATGGTATGATCATCCAGATCGTCCTGATTATGGGCCTGGTGAATTGCACGATGTAGACTTGTCTCAAATTTCAAGCATCAATTTTACTTTAGTTAACACTGTTCCTAAATACGGAGAAGGTAACATGGAAAACGATCCTGAATGGTTCCATGCTGGTCTGGAAGATGCTACTATACTTATCCACTCTATTCAAGTAGGAGACTGCCGTATCACTCCTGTAAGAAAGGCTGCTGCTAAACAACCTTTGAAAGTTTTCCCTAACCCAGCTTCTTCTCAGGCGCTTGTTTCTTATGAGTCTGTGAAAAGTGGTAATGTTGAAGTTAGAGTATCTAACTTAATGGGTGTTGAAGTTGCTTCTTTCAACGGTGGAAGATCTGAAACTGAAATCCCTGTTAGCAACCTAAGCAAAGGTGTATACTTAGTTACTGTTTTAGGTGACGGTGTCCCTGTAGGTGCTTCTAGACTTGTAGTAGAATAAGCACAAGTTTAACAACTAACATTTAAAAAAAGCCTTGTCTTTGGACAGGGCTTTTTTTTTGACCGTTAGAGGATATTTGTTCTAGCTTTGTCAACTACATATTTTAGCTTTCTCTTTCGACTATTTTCAATAAAGCTGCTTTATTGATCTCATGCTCTCCTTCGAATGTAATTACCTCCAGGTCTTTTTTTACTTTTTTGAACGCTTCAAATTTTTCTAAGTGCTCTTGCTGTAGCATAGGGTCTTTAGTCCCATATACTACATAGGTATCAACGGCTTTAAGCTTGTCAATTTGGGATCCAAAGTCGGTTTTAATGTCTGGTGGGAATATTCCCGCCCATAGTATAAGTTTATTTGGATTGAATAATTGCGAACTTAGTGCCCATCGGTAGGCAGTAGAAACACCTTGCGAAAAACCTAAGATGTTTATGTTTATGCTGGCATGTGGTTTCAGTGTTTGGTAAACTTGGTTCATATATTGGATATAATCTTCAATTTCACTATCACGGTCTTCTTTGGTCATCCAACTAGCACCTACGCGCCCTGTATATCCTGATAAATAAAACCTGGACAAAGCCTCGGGGGCTACGATTACGTTCTCTTCATCATGAATAGGGGTGAAGTTTCTAATAAAATATTCGGCTAACTGACCATACCCATGAATAACAAACCAGATGTTTTTTGTTCGTTCTGTTATGGTGCCTAATGTAAAAAATCTTGCCGTACGGGTAGTTTTCAGCCGATGTTCCTTCATAAACTTTTGTTGTCTTGTATATTTGTTTTACCTTAATACTAAACAAACTGTTTATATGAAGCAAATTCTTCTTTTTGGTTCTGGGAAATCTTCTCAGGTACTTATTGAATATTTACTGGGTTTATGTGCAAAGAAACAATGGAAACTCACCATTGCAGATATGCTTTTAAGTCCTTATGTAGCAAACCTTCCTAAGTCTGTTTATTTTGAGACGCTTTCGATAGATGTTATGGATGACGAAGTGCGAAGGTCGCTCATACAAAAACATGACATAACTGTTTCGCTGCTTCCTCCTCGCTTGCATTATACAATTGCTAGAGATTGTGTTGAGCTGGGAGTACACTTTGTCTCTGCTTCTTATATGAGCGAGGAGATTAGGTCTTTAGACGATGAGGCAAAGAAGAATGGGGTAGTATTGCTCATGGAGGCAGGTCTAGATCCTGGTATTGACCATATGTCTGCTTTAAAAGAAATTGATGAACATAAGGCAAAAGGGGGGAAGTTGGTTTCTTTTAAATCGTATACAGGTGGCTTGGTTGCTCCTGAAGCAGATACAAATCCATGGCATTATAAAATATCTTGGAACCCTCGAAATGTCGTTCTTGCCGGTCAGGGGCCAGCAGCTAAGTACATGGAGGATGGAGGATATAAATACCTACCTTACCATAAACTCTTTCAGCGCCTTGAAGAGGTGCCTGTTGCAGGATATGGAACTTTAGAAGGTTACCCTAACCGGGACTCTTTGAAATATCTTGACCTATACAACCTTCAGGGTGTTTCTACTTTTATTCGGGGAACTTTACGCTATGCTGGATTTTCTTCTAGTTGGGATATGCTGGTGCAGTTAGGGCTCACAGACGATACTGTTGTACTTGAAGGGTCTGAACATTTGTCCAACCTTGCTTTTACAGAATCTTTTTTACCGGGTGGTAACGGCTCTGTTTCGGAACGTCTTGCCAGTTATTTAGGTATATCTCAAGAATCAGAAACGTTTGATAAACTGGTTTGGCTTGGATTGTTGGACGATCAGGAAAAGCAAGGTATTGCAAATGCTACTGCTGCCCAAATATTACAATCTATTATCGAGAAGAAATGGAAGCTGGATAGCTCTGATGCAGACTTGGTTGTAATGAAGCATATTTTTAGCTTTGACGTGCAAGGTAAGCAGGAAAACTTTTCCACCACGATGACATTTACCGGAAAGGATGCCGGCCATACGGCAATGGCTGCAACTGTCGGATATCCTGCCGGGATTGCTACACGCCTTATCCTTGAAGGGGAAATTTCGGCAAAGGGGGTAATGCTGCCAGTGACTTCTGAGTTTTATAACCCTATCTTAAAAGAGCTGGAAGCTTTTGGCGTAAAGTTTATTAAAGAAAAGCTCTAATGGCCAATAATTACTTCAAGTTTAAACAGTTCACTATTTACCAGGATCAGTGTGGCATGAAAGTGTGCACTGATTCTTGTGTTTTTGGGGCTTTGATTAAGCCCGAGGGTGCAAAAAGAATACTTGATATAGGTACCGGTACGGGGTTGTTGGCTTTAATGGTCGCCCAACGTGCCATAGGCCATATTGATGCCATTGAAAAAGATGAAAGTGCATATAAGCAAGCTTTATTTAACATCAATCATAGTCCTTGGCCAGAACAGGTTTCTGTTTACCATCAAGCGCTTCAAGATTATCGCCCTAGAGATGGATATGATTTGATATGTTGCAATCCTCCTTTTTATAAAGATTATTTAAAGTCTGGAAAGGCCAAATATGACCTGGCTTGCCACTCTGCTGGGCTGTCGCCTTCTGTTTTGTTGCAGTTTGCAGACAAGTATCTTAAATACGATGGCCGTTTTTATATTCTTTACCCCGAAAAAGAATTTGCTTCATTTGAGCAAGAAGCTGAGCGGTATCAACTGAGTTGCCAGGAAAAAATATTAATTAGGAATCACTATGGTAAACCAGCTATTAGGGTTGTTGGTGTATTTTCTAAAATTACAAAGCCTAACGCACTTGTTTCAGAGCTGGTGATCAGAAATAGTGATCAATCATATACTTCCGCATTTAACGATCTGCTGAAATCATATTACTATAACTTGTAAAGTAAGTTACATTCCTCCTGACTCATACCCTTCGTCTACTTTTAGGTTGCCACTTTCTGCGCTTTCTACCGCAAGTTTGTCGCAGATTTCGTTTTCGATATGTCCGGCATGGCCTTTAATCCATTTTAATTTTACCTTATGCCTACGGTATACATTGGCAAAGCGTAACCAAAGATCTTTGTTTTTTTTGTCTTTAAAATTCTTTTTTATCCAATTCCAGACCCAACCTTTCTCCACAGCATCTACTACATACTTAGAATCGGAGTATATAGTGACCTCCATGCCAGGCTTTTTTAAAGCTTCAAGTCCCACTATGACAGCTAATAGTTCCATTCTATTATTGGTCGTTTTCCTAAAGCCTTCGCTTATTTCTTTTCTGTGTTGATGGTATTTCATTACCACACCGTAACCACCAGGCCCAGGGTTCCCTCTTGATGCCCCGTCTGTATAAATTTCAATCATACGGTAAAATTACAGAACTAAAGGTAAAAGTGAAGGCAAATATTACTGGAATTAAAGAAAAAGTATTGAAATAATTTCATTTTATATAAATGAAGTTACTTTTGTGTAGTTTTTCTTAATTGTGGGAGTTGATTGATCCGAAGGGAATTTTTATACTTAGGAACTATTTTGTGCGTTTTTTTGTAGAAACAGCAACTTCTCCGACCGATCCAACTAAAGAAACAGGGGTATGAGTGTAAAAGTGAAAGAACTTACGAGGGTTTATGGTACCCAATATGCCGTAAACAATATCACATTTGAAGCCCAAAAAGGCCAAATTACAGGTTTTCTTGGGCCAAACGGGGCGGGTAAATCCACAACCATGAAAATTGCTACGGGATATATTCCGCCGTCCGGTGGCTCTGTTGAGGTCTGTGGGTACAGTGTTTCAGATGACCCGTTAGAAGTTCAGCGCAGGGTCGGTTACCTTCCTGAACACAACCCTCTTTACCTTGACATGTATGTTCACGAATACCTGCGTTTTATAGGGTCGCTTCATGGTATGAGAGGAGCTAAGCTAAAGGAGAGGGTGGCTGAGATGGTTGAGATTTGTGGTTTGACTATTGAGCAGAACAAGAAAATAGGCGCTTTGTCAAAGGGTTTCCGTCAACGTGTTGGTCTGGCACAGGCACTGATCCATGACCCGGAGGTACTTATTCTTGATGAGCCTACGACTGGGCTGGATCCAAATCAGATCCAAGATATTCGTACGCTTATTAAAGATGTGAGCAGGGAAAAAACGGTGATTTTTTCTACCCATATCATGCAAGAGGTAGAAGCTTTATGCGATAGGGTGATCATTATCAACAGGGGAGAAATTGTCGCTGATGATTCGGTTGCTGCATTGCATAGCAGAAGTAGTGGTACCAAAGTGCTTTCTGTGGAATTTGAGCATGAGATTGATGTTGAAGCATTGAGAGCTATTCCTGGCGTAATGGATGTGAAACAAATCTCTACTGGTCGTTATGAGCTTACTACTGGTGCAGAAGATATCAGATCCCAGATTTTCAAAGCTGCTTCTGAACATCATTGGGCTTTGGTAGGATTGAAGCAAGAGGTGAACTCTCTGGAAAAAGTCTTTCGTGAATTAACTAATAAAGAATCGGTTTGACGGGGGTATGTCCCTGATGCAATAAATCTTTTAATATGCTTAGTATATTACAAAAAGAAATTAACGCCTTTTTAAACTCTTTGATAGCCTATATCGTCATTATCTTGTTTTTGACGGCTATAGGCCTGTTTATTTGGGTATTTCCTGAAACGAGTATTTTCGAGTATGGCTTTGCTGAAATGGAAGCCTTTTTCTCCTTGGCGCCTTGGGTGTTCATCTTTCTTATTCCCGCTATTACTATGCGCACCTTTGCTGAAGAGAAAAAAGATGGAACTATAGAATTGCTGTTGACGCGCCCAGTTACTGACTGGCAAATTATATTTGGAAAATATTTCTCTGCCATAGTGCTGGTTTGCCTAGCTTTAGTGCCTACCTTACTTTATTATTATACGGTAAGTGAATTAGGTAGCCCCGCCGGAAATGTGGACTCCGCAGCAGTAGCTGGCTCATATATCGGGCTAATCCTTTTAGGAAGCGTTTTTGCCTCTATTGGTATTATGTCTTCTGTCCTTACTACCAACCAGATTGTCTCTTTTATTATAGCAGTGTTTCTCTGTTTTATATTCTATACCGGTTTTGAATCGCTGGCATCTGTCAATGTATGGGGACAGTATTCGGTATTAATAGACAAGCTAGGTATTTCCTATCACTACAGAGCACTCAGCAAAGGATTGATTGACTCCAGAAATCTTGTATATTTCTTTAGTGTCATTTCCATCATGTTATTGTCCACCAAACTTATCCTGGGAAGTAGAAAATGGTAAAAAATAAGTGGAATCAGATTATAGAATATGTCCTGATACTAATAATTATTGTATTAGTAAATATAATAGCGTCAGGTCACTTTTTCCGTATTGACCTTACAGAAGATAAAAGGTATACAATTTCTGATACATCTATAGATATTCTTAAGGAATTAGACGATGTTGTTACGGTAGAGGTGTATCTGGAAGGTGAGTTCCCGTCAGGTTTTGAGCGGCTTCAGCGTACTATTCGGGAAACGTTGGATGAGTTCAGAATTCACGCAGGCACTAAAATCCAGTATCGTTTCATTAATCCGGGAGCAGAAGCTGATGAGGAAATGCGCAAAAGAATTTATTATCAGCTTGCGCAAAAGGGAATTCAGCCAACTAACCTTTTTGCGAAAGAAGGTGATAAGAAAGTAGAAAAGCTGATCTTTCCGGGTGCCATGCTTAGTTATAAAAACCAAGAGGTGCCAGTAATGCTTCTTAAGGGAAATAAAACCGCTGACCCTCAGGAAACGTTGAACCAATCTGTAGAAGGGGTAGAGTATGAGTTGATTTCAGCGATTAGACAGTTGACCCAGAAAAAGCGTAAATCCATTGCGTTTATAGAAGGGCATGGCGAGCTTAATGAGGTAGAAGTGGCAGATTTAAAATCAAGTTTGCAAAAGTATTATAATGTGTACAGAATTAACTTGGAAGATACCAGGGAACTGGACAATTATGACGCTTTGGTGGTTGCAGCTCCTAAAACACCTTACACAGAACAGGAAAAATTCCTTATTGACCAATACATTGTGAATGGTGGGAAGGCTATGTTTTTTATCAATAATGTGAATGTTGATATGGATAGTCTGGGAGATGAAGGAGGGGTGATTTTTCCTTATGAAACTAATTTGGATGACCTGCTTTTTAGGTATGGTGTTAGGCTTAACTACAACCTGATCAAAGACTTGAATTCAGGATATATACCAGTGAATGTGGGCATGATGGGAGACAAGCCAAATGTTCAAATGGTCAATTGGCGGTTTTTCCCTCTATTGAATACTTTTGGGAACCATCCTATTGTCAAAAACATGGATGCTGTGTATGGTAAGTTTGTGGGGAGCATGGATTCTGTTAAGGCTGATGGTATTGTCAAAACCCCTTTGGTATTTTCTTCAAAGTATTCAAAATTGTTAAATGCCCCTGCCAAACTTTCGCTTAACGAAATGCGTGCAGATGCTAACCCAAGGGAGTATAACAAAGGGCCACAAGCCATGATGTTCTTGCTTGAAGGTAAGTTTACTTCATTGTATAAAAATAGACCGTCTCCTGTTGCGGGTCAGAAAGCTGTCGGGCAGAACCAGTCATCTAGTATCTTGGTATGTTCTGATGGAGACTTTATAAGGAACGAAATGGATCCAAAGCGCAATGAAGTGTTGCCACTGGGCTATGACATGTATTCCAGACAGACCTTTGGTAATAAAGAATTGGTTTTAAATGCTGTAGCGCATTTGCTTGATGATAAAGGCATTGTCAATGTTCGAGCGCGTGAAGTAATCTTACGGCCTTTGGATAAGGTTAGAATTGAAGAAGAGCGCTTGATGTGGCAGATCATCAACCTGGCAGTTCCTGTAATATTGATAATTGGTTTTGGAGTTGTAAGGTACATTTATAGAAAAAGAAAATTTGAGCAGTTTAGATCATGATTCTTACTACCAGAATAAAAATTTTATTATCCCTAGTTGTTGTATTGTCTATCGCAGCTTGGTTTACGGTAAAGGAAAAGCGTACCGGGTCTACCTTTAATGAAGATTTGGCTGTAAGCATTGCAGATACGTCTTCGGTTTATGAAATAGGGTATCAGTCTGACGAAATAAACGGCGTTCTGAGAAGAGACAGGAACAACGTGTGGATTATCAATGAAAAATACCCAACACGTATTCAGCTTTCTGATTTATTGCTTTTTGGTATTGCTAAGCTTGAAATAAGACGCCCTGTATCGGAAGAGAATAAGCAAAAAGTGTATGAAAAACTGAAAAGCGAAGGGATTCGGGTTAACGTGAAAGAAAAAGATGGCGAACATGTATTTCATGTTCTGTCTAATGATAACGACCCTAACAGTTCTTATTTTCTCAAAGAAGGTAGTGATACGCCATATATTACCTATGTGCCTGGTTTTACAGGAAACCTGACCAACCTGCTTACCTTGTCAGAAAACGACTGGAGGTCTAGGACTGTGTTTGCCAGTGATAACCGGTCTCTTCAAAAGATAAAGGTGCATTATCCTGAAAGCGAAGAAGATGATTTTGAGATCAAGTATCAGGAGGGGAGTTTCGGTATAGCAGGAATAAATCCTATAGACACTATGAAATTGGTTAATTACCTTCAGAGTTTCGTAATGGTCAATGTCAGTGGATTTGTAGATAATCCAGACTCTTTGCGTGAAGAACTGGCTAATTTACAGCCAAAAGCAATTTTAGAAGTGGAAGATATGCTTAAAGAGAGAAGCAATGAGCTGTTGATCTATAAGCCTAAGGATGAAAAGTATTGGTTCGGCCTGGTGAAAGCAATTAATGAACCTGTAATTTTAAGAAATGAGCTTGTTGAAAGGCTACTTCCTGTAAAGGAGGATTTTGTGTATAAGCAATAGCAAAGTGGACATAAAATAATAAAAGGTAAAATTGAAATTTCCTTAACTAGTGTATAGGTATTTTTTAATTTCTTTGCTACCTTTACCCGAGTATTTTTATTTCAAAATCCCAGGAATTTACCTATGAAATTCGTAGTTTCTTCATCATCATTACTGAAGCATTTAACTTCTATAAATGGTGTTATTACCACTAATCCTGTTGTTCCTATTCTGGAAAATTTCTTGTTTGAAATTGTTGATAGTAAGTTGGTTGTGTATGCGTCTGACTTACAGACTTCAATGATAACAGAAATTAATATAGATACCAAAGAGCAGGGGAGTGTTGCTGTTCCTTCACGTATCTTGTTAGATACGTTAAAGAACCTTCCTGACCAACCGGTAACTTTCTCGATAGACGAAGAAACCTACAGTGTTGAAATAAGCTCTGATAATGGCCGCTATAAACTGTCAGGTGAAAATGCAACGGACTTTCCTCGTGTTCCGGCAGTAACTAATGGATACAATCTGGATATAGCATCAGATGTTCTTGAAAGGGCGATCTCTAGTACCATATTTGCAGCTTCTAATGATGAGCTCAAGCCGGCGATGTCGGGTGTTTACATGTCTTTGAATGAAACAAATACTACTTTTGTGGCTACTGATGGGCACCGCCTGATCCGTTACAGAAGGGTTGATGTGGCCTCGGACATGAGCAACTCTATCATCATTCCTAAAAAAGCACTTAACCTTTTAAGGGCTTCTTTGCCTTCTGGTGATACTATTGTAAAAATGGAGTTTAATGCCTCCAATGCTTTCTTTAGCTTTAATAATACAAGGATGATTTGCCGCCTTATTGATGAGCGTTTCCCTGATTATGAAAATGCTATTCCTGTTAATAACCCGAACAAATTGACCATTAACAGGGGAGAGTTATTAAACGCGCTTAGGAGGATTTCTATTTATGCTAATAAAACAACCCACCAAGTGAGGTTTAAAATAGCCGGTAGTGAACTTCAGATTTCTGCTGAAGACCTTGACTTTTCCAATGAGGCGAATGAAAGGCTGTCTTGTGATTATGAAGGTGAAGATATGGAAATAGGCTTTAACGCAAAATTCCTTATCGAAATGCTCAATAATCTAAGTTCTGAAATAGTAGACATTCATATGTCAGAACCTAACAAAGCAGGGCTTTTGACACCTGGAGGAGATAAAAAAGATAAAAACGAAGATGTGCTGATGTTGGTAATGCCAGTGATGCTTAGCAACTATGTATAGTTTTCAGATATAAATGTCTGTAGTGTTGAAAAAGGCTACCTCTAAAATAGGGGTAGCCTTTTTTATTGTTTGTTGCTCTTACACTAATAAGATTGATGTTAATGGTTACTTTTTTGTCTTTGGGAGTATATACTCCTAAAGAAACTATTTAGTTGTTGGTCTTTTTTGAAGTATTTTTTGTTTAACAATCAGTTTTTATGAACAAGGTTTTTCTTTCCTTATTACTTGCTGCTTTAAGCTCATTTATGGCTTACGCTCAAAGCTGGAATCCCGGTGCCACTTGGAATTATAGTAGTATTCCTGGATGTTGGCCAGACGGTAGCGCCAAATACACTTTCAAGTACGAATCTGATACTATTGTTGGAGGTAAACAGTGTCAGAAAGTTGTTGAAGATAAGGTTTTTCACCCATATAGCTTAGGAGATGTCCCTCAAGATAGCATACTATCTGAAGAAATACACATAACGCATTTTTCGGGAGATACAGTTTTTTATTATCACAATGAAGCATTTTATACGCTTTATAACTTTGGCGCTGAAGTAGGTGACCAATGGCTTGTGAGGGTAAATGAACAGTTGGGGTGTAACGACTCTTCTTTTGTGCAGGTAGATCGAAAAGGAACTGTAAAGATAGGAGAGGAGGAGTTTAGGTGGATAGAAGTTTCTCCGGTGCTAGGTTCTTCATATGGGTTACATGGTAAAATTATCGAAGGACTAGGCATGGTGGATGTCTCTATTTCTGATGAATTAATTGTGCAGAATATGGGATGGGGATTTTTTATTCCTTATCAGGTTGACTGTCAAGGAAGAGAACAGTCATGCCTTAGGAGAAAAGTGGTAACCGGGTATAAGGATGATATTTTCGGCACCTCAATCTCTAAGAGTGATTTAAAATATTTTGAAGATAGAGAGGAGGATGTTTGGGTCAAGCCTGGGGCCACATGGCATTATGTTTCTTGTGGTGGAGATAGACGTCTGTCGTGGAGGCATGGATTGCATAGGCTAGTGTATGAAAGTGATACATTGGTGGATGGCAAGAACTGCCAAAAAATAGTTCATTATGTGGCAAAGCGTCGTCTTTATCCTGATAATTCTGGGGATAATTTTTATAAAGTTTATGAAGAAGAGATACCTCTCAGGAGTCTAATAACTTATGTGGATGATGACAAAGTTTTTTATTTAGAAGATGGAGGGTTTTACCTTCTTTATGACTTTGCTGCTGAGGTTGGTGATAGTTGGCTAATTAGTCCCCACGGTGATTCATATGTTGAAGTTACCCAGAAAGGAGAGGTTGTTGTTAATGGCAGAACATTACGATGGGTTGACATAGCGCCTAAAGAATGTGGGGTGAACGGGATTAACTCTAGAATTGTAGAGGGTATTGGAGCTGTTGGTAATTATTCTGATGCCTTTGGTGGTGGATATGCTAGCGCTATTCTTTACCCTATCCGACATAGATGTCCTGATGAACCTGTTAATTCTTACGGTCAAAGCTTCTACTCCTTTCAGTGTTTTCAAGAAGATGGTGGATTGGAGGCCGGAAATTTAGATGATAATTGTGGCCTTGACTGGTTTTTTGATGATTCTGAAGTGGGTAAAGATTCTCCTTATTGTTATTCACAGCACGGCTATGATTACTTTGACTGGGATGGCAGTGGGGAAGAAGCACCTAAAGATGATGATGACGATGAATCGAAAGGAGAGGTTACGGGAATTGGCAATGAGAAAGAGGTAACTAAAATTTACCCAAACCCTGTTGAAACAGAACTTGTTGTAAACAATCATGGTGCATTCAACTCATATGTTATATATAGGCTAACAGGTGAAAAAGTGCTGGGCGGTAAGTTGATAGAAGGGGTTAACTCATTGTATACAGATGGTTTGGTCAGTGGTACCTATATGATTCAATTGTCAAGACCTGATGGTCAAGATTATCATGTTTTTATTAAGCAATAAAGGATAATTAATTGAATCGGTTTTTTTTAACATTTGAGTTTAACAATCAGTTTTATGAACAAAATTTTTCTTTCCTTATTACTTGCTGTTTTAAGTTCATTTATGGCTTACGCTCAAAGCTGGAATCCCGGGGCTACTTGGCGGTACCAAAGTGGGACGAATTGTACACCAAGCGAAACGCGGTTTTATGAGTTTAAATATGAATCAGATACAGTAATCAGTGGTGTGCAGTGTGAAAAGGTTGTAGAGTATTTCGAAAGTCATGTCTATTTTGATGTAGAGACAGGAGAGTACCAAGATAGGGTTGAACATTTTTCCTATACAAGTGGAGATAGTGTTTTTTACAGGCTAGGGGATGATTTTATGTTAATGTACGACTATGGAGCAGAAGTGGGAGATCGTTGGCTGGTACATGTAGGAGATAATCAGCATTGCGATGACTCTTCTTATGTTCAGGTTGATAAAAGAGGAACCGTGCGTATTGGAGAGAAGAATCTTCGTTGGGTAGAGGTATCTCCGCTACCTAATGGTGGTTTTGGGTTCTCAGGTAAAATAGTAGAAGGATTGGGTATGGTTGGCGCTGCTAGTGGGACAATTCTTAACCCTGGTTTTTGGGGAACTCATCAGGTTAATTGCTCTTCAGGGTGTAGTAACGAAAAACTGTTTGGTAGCTATGAAGATGAAACATTGTTTATTAAGACGGATACACTTCTTAATTTTATAGAGCATGGTGAAGAGGGCGAAGACGATGAACCTTTAGGCGTGGCTGATGTACATACCTTAAAAACATTAGTATACCCTAACCCGATTGCGGAAAAGTTAAATGTTGATAATAAAGAAGCTTTTGAATATTATTTTATATATAATATGACGGGTGAGGTGGTCAAGCATGGAAGCCTGAAGGATGGGCAGAATGTTCTTTTTATGAATGGTACGCCTAAAGGGGCTTATATTCTTGAACTGTCAGGGAAAAATGGGAATAACCGGCAAGTTATTATCAAGTCATAATATATAGTTAACCATTGCCAATAGCTCCTAAATTCACGGTTTGGGGGCTATTCTATTTTTTACTGGTGATGTTTACTTTTAGTATACTGTCTGTGAGGGTGAGTACTTCGTAAATATAAGTTTCGGAGGTGGGTTCTTCGATCGTAACTAAGTATTTCGAACCTTTCTTTTTGACAAACTTGCCCTTATGCTCTATCCATCCATCTGCAGGGCTTGTTCGGAATTCAGAAAAAGTACCATCTTTTCGAAATTCTATAGCCTCTCTTGCTCTGGTGGGCGGAAAGTCGTATGTTTCGGGTCTATAAACTTTTACGTCACTGTCAGACTCTTCGTGGGAGTGATACCACTTTTGATACATTTCGTCAGGAATTTTCTGGCCTGGTGCTGCCAATAGCAGGTAGCTTAAGAGGCAAAGTATTAGGGCTTTCATAGTTGTTGAAGAAGATGCCCTTAGTGGGCATCTATCCTTTTTATATCTGCACCAAGCGCATTTAATCTTTTGTCAATATGCTGATACCCTCTGTCAATTTGGTTGATGTTGTGGATAACGCTCTTTCCCTCTGCTGACATAGCGGCTATTAAAAGGGCTACTCCTGCACGAATATCTGGTGATGTCATCTGAATGCCTCTTAATGGAAATTTACGAGCCAAACCTATTACTGTAGCGCGGTGTGGGTCGTTTAATATTATTTGAGCGCCCATATCTATCAACTTGTCCACGAAGAATAAACGGCTTTCAAACATTTTTTGGTGAATTAGTACTGACCCTTTGGCTTGAGTGGCTACCACAAGTACAATACTCATTAAGTCAGGAGTAAAGCCTGGCCAAATAGCATCTGCAACGGTAAGAATCGACCCGTCTATAAAGGTATCAATCTCATAAAGTTCCTGGGAGGGAATATGAATATCATCCCCACGGAATTCCATTTTTATTCCTAAACGTTGAAAAACACTTGGGATCATGCCAAGTTGATCAATCCTACAATTTTTTATGGTCAACTCTGATTGGGTCATGGCGGCAAGCCCAATAAAGCTGCCTATTTCGATCATGTCAGGCAAAATGGTATGCTCGGTTCCCTCAAGAGATTTTACACCTTCTATGTAAAGCAGGTTAGAACCTATTCCAGATATTTTTGCCCCCATCCTGTTTAGCATGGCGCAAAGCTGCTGAAGATAAGGCTCACAGGCGGCGTTATAGATGGTGGTTTTTCCCTTGGCCAACACTGCGGCCATAACGACATTCGCAGTTCCTGTTACAGAGGCTTCATCCAGTAGCATATAGGTGCCATTTAGATCTGACGCATCTATATGGTAAAAAGCATCTTTTGACTCATAGTTGAACTTGGCCCCCAGTTTTTGTAAACCAATAAAGTGGGTGTCTAGTCTTCTTCTTCCAATTTTGTCGCCACCAGGTTTGGGCATTTTTGCCCTGCCAAACCTTGCCAACAATGGCCCTAATATCATTATAGAACCTCGTAAGGATGCTGCTTTTTGTTTGAAGGTATCTGTTTCTATAAAATCGACATTGATTGTGTCTGCCTGAAACGTATAAGTATCTTCACTATCCTTTTTTACTTTTACCCCAAAGTCTTTAAGGAGATCGATTAGTTTGTTGACATCTAATATATCAGGTACATTTTTGACAACAACGGGTTCAGGAGTAAGCAAAACGGCGCATAAAATTTGCAAAGCCTCATTTTTTGCTCCCTGAGGAAAAATTTCTCCTTTCAGACGCTTCCCGCCTGTGATTTCAAAAGCATCCATTAATTATTACTGTTTCTTCTTTTATTATCAGATTGTTTTCTTTGTCTTCCGCGTCCATAGCTTCCACCCACCTGACGACTGTCCCTTTCTCTAGGGCTGTTTGAGTCAAATAAGTTTTCAGATTTTACTTTTTCAACATCTATATCCAGCTTGTTGTTTGAAAGAATACGTAGGTGCTCTATAATGATCTCGTCATCAATGCTTTCTTTGTTCCAGGCACTGTAGAATCTTTTCATTAACTTGCCTACAAAACTAATGGCAGCTTCTTTCTCTTCAGGGTCGTCTGTATCTATGGCTTTTTGGATGAGTAGTTCAACATTTCTCCCATAGTGCCTGAAGCGAAGGTTGTGGGTGTTGTATTCTACCTTCATAGGCTTCCTGCTTAAAATGGATACCTCAGGCATAGGGTACGGCGAGTCTACATCCAACTTAAACCCTGAGATCACATACAAGTGGTCCCAAATTTTTTGGTAAGTATCCTGTGCATCGCGCATGGTAGGGTTTATCTGCTTCATCAACTCGACAAGCGTTCTGGCAAACCTGCTACGTTTTTCGCGATCTTCTATACTAAGTATATATTTAACAATCTTTTGGACATTTCTGCCGTACTCCTTTAGGATTATACCCTCTTCTTCAGAATATTCCATAAATGTGATAGGGTTTTATATTTATTTACTAATTTCTTCTACTGTATACTATGAATTTTCAACTTGGCGAAATTCAAAATTAGTGTTTTTTCACCATGATTATCAAAATCTATTAGCGCCTTTTTATCATTCCCGGCTATGTCCATCTTTTTTACTATGCCATATCCAAACTTAGGATGCTCAACTTTCATGCCTGCTTTGAGCTTAGAAGTATCACTAGGTTTAAAGTCTGGTGATGGAATATAATGAATCTTAGGACGACTTCTGGCTGTAGCGGCTGTAAACCTTGTTCTTGGCGCATCTGCGGTTGACTCCCTTTCTCTTGCTACATACTTTCTAGACATTTTAATATAACTTTGGTCAAACTCTGTCAAAAACCTGCTGGGTTCACAAGGTTTCAGACGGCCAAAACGGTATCTTGTCGTAGCATAGCTAATGGTAAGGTTTTTCTCCGCCCTGGTAATGGCTACGTAAAAGAGCCTTCTTTCCTCTTCCAGGTCAGCCCTGCTGCTTAGCATCATTTGAGAAGGAAATAGGTCTTCTTCTAAACCTACCAAGTAGACATTTTTGAATTCCAGCCCTTTTGATGAGTGAATGGTCATTAACGTAACCTTGTCCAAGTCATCGTCTTTGTCATTGTCAGCGTCTGTAAGCAGAGATATTTCCTGTAGGAAAGCACTAAGGCTTTTATCCTCTCGGTCTGGTGTGTCTACAAACTCCTTTACTGCATTTAGTAATTCTTGTACGTTTTCATGCCTGTTTAAGCCTTCTATGGTTTTGTCTTCATAAAGCTCTTTCATTAGCCCGGACTCTTTGGCTATCTGCATAGCGGTTTCAAAAGCATCTTTCTTTTCCGAAAATAATCCAAATGCTTTTATCCTGCTGGCAAACTCTTGAATTGCCGAAGCTGTTCGGGTGGTTAAAAAAGAACTTGCTTTATTGAGGGTTTCCCATAATGTAAGGCTATTCTCCTCCGCAGCTACCATAAGCTTAGAAACTGAAGTCTCACCGATACCTCTCTTTGGATAATTAATAATTCTACGCAGAGATTGTTCATCATTGTTGTTAACAGTGAACCTCAGGTAAGCTACCAAGTCTTTTATTTCTTTTCTTTGGTAGAAAGAAAGACCTCCAAAAATTTTATACTTTATGTTTTTTCTTCGTAAGGCCTCTTCTATTGATCTGGATTGGCTGTTGGTACGGTAGAGGATGGCAAAGTCGCTGTTCTTTAGCTTTTTGTTCATTTTCTCCTCAAAAATGGAGTTTGCTACCAACATGCCCTCTTCGTTATCGGAGTTTGCTTTTATTACCTCTATCAGGTTGCCATCTTCATTAGATGTCCAGACGTTTTTAGGCAACTGAGCTTTGTTTTTAGTTATTACACAATTTGCCGCATTTACGATTGTTTTGGTAGACCTGTAATTTTGCTCTAGTTTAAAGACCTTTAACTCTGGATAGTCTTTTTCAAAGTTTAAGATATTTTGGATATCGGCGCCTCGGAATGCATAAATACTTTGCGCATCATCACCCACCACACAAATATTTCTATTCTGAGCAGATAGCTTTCTTGTAATCAGGTACTGGGAAAAGTTCGTATCCTGAAACTCGTCTACCATGACATATTTAAACCTGTTCTGATATTTGTTAAGAACGTCTATGTGGTCTTTGAACAAGACATTTGTATTGAACAACAAATCGTCAAAGTCCATGGCGCCTGCTTTGAAGCACCTGTCCTGGTAGAGCTTATAAATCCTTCCTATTTCAGGTCGCAAGGCTGCTTGGTCATCTGCTTGTATTCTTGGATTGTTAAGATAATCCCTTGCGGAAATCAAGCGGTTTTTGGCTCCTGAAATCCTTGCCAATACCGTATTGGGTTTATATACCTTGTCGTCAAGATAGTTTTCTTTTAGAATTTGCCGTATCAATGACTTGGAATCTTCCGTATCATAAATCGTAAAGTTGGAAGGATATCCTATCTTTTCAGCTTCAGAGCGTAAAATTCTGGCAAATACCGAGTGAAAGGTACCCATCCATAGATTGCGGGCATCCGTGCCTACAACTTCTTCTATACGGGTACGCATTTCTTTTGCCGCCTTATTGGTGAAAGTAAGGGCTAAAATGTTGAAAGGATCTATACCACTTTGTATGAGATTGGCAATCCTGTAGGTAAGTACTCTTGTTTTTCCTGAACCTGCACCCGCTATTATCATCACCGGTCCTTCTGTAGTCAAGACGGCATTTCTCTGAGGTTCGTTCAGACAGTCTAAATAGTCCATTCAGGGAATTTTATTCTTTAAATTGCAATTTAAGAATTTCCGAATTGGAAATATATTAATTTTGTTACTAAAAGAACATTAAATTTAATATAAAAAATCCTAAAAGTGATAGTAATTGACAATACCATTATAAGTGAGGATATCGCTGAGCAGATGTTCCTCTGTGATTTAAAGAAATGTAAAGGTGCTTGTTGTATTGAAGGGGATTCTGGCGCCCCGCTGGAAATTAGTGAATTAGATACCTTAGAGAAGAATTATAGCAAAATTAAACCTTACCTTATGCCGGAAGGAATTAAAGCGATAGAAGAGCAGGGGCTGTATGTAAAGGATGGTTTTGACGATGAGTTTGTCACACCTACTATTGGTGGGAGAGAGTGCGCTTATGTTACTTATGAAAATGGTATGCTGCAATGTGGTATTGAAAAGGCTTGGAAAGATGGTAAGATTAAGTTCCAAAAGCCGATTTCTTGTCACTTGTACCCGATTCGTATCAGTAAGTATGATCATTATGAGGCCCTAAACTATGACAGGTGGTATATTTGTAATGATGCTTGTAGAAATGGAATGGAAAACGGGGTAGAAATTTACAAATTTACCAAGGACGCTTTAATCAGAAAGTACGGAGAAGACTGGTATAAGCAGTTGGTTTATAAAATTGAAAACGAAAAGTAGCAAAGGGTAAACCTGAAATAGGATTACCCACTTAAGTCTTTAGGAAGTAGTGAATTTATATTGTATGATAAAATTATTTACACGGATTTCCTAAAGTGGCGGTATGTGTCATTGTTAGAGAATAAGGCGGCCATTGATGAAATTGCGTTAAGAACTTTGTAGCCATGAAGCGGCCAAAAAATTTGCTGTTTGATCCCGACGCAAGGAGGGTGAGTTTCAAATTTTTTAGCGTAATGGTTATAAAGTTTAGCAAATTTCATCACAGGCCTTGACTTTTTTGCTTACTTTTTTTGTCCAAGAAAAAAAGTAAGGCCCTGCCGGCGAGGCAAAAAGTAACTATGCGAGCATATGTAAGCAAATAAAACATAAGATATCTTAACGGGTAACCTTAACCTGAAACATGCAATAGTATTACGTAGCAACATAACTTTAAACCAGTGCATACAGGTTAAAAGCGGGTAATTACTCGTATGTTATTGGTACCATTAATACCATTTTAAGCATCAGTACATTATCCCTGACTGGGTTTTTACTAAGTTGACTGATGTTGTCTATGTAATCAGTCATTGGGTTTAGCAGTCCTGCTTGTAAACCTATGCCATAATGATTGGGAAAGAAATATGCTGCACCAAGAGTGGTCGGAAAGCTCAGGCTAACATTGGAGAAATCTTCGTTAGGTGCTCGCGTGTCTGTCCGGGATAATAAATCCTCGCCAAAAGCGTCGCGAGGGGAGAAGCGCAAAAGACCAACCCCTTGACTGACCCATAGCATGAATTGATCTGTTTTTATTAAATGAAACTGAAGGTTGTAGTTTAGTGATAAAATACGAGTTTTAAAATAGTCTGCTGCGGGGTATTGGTGGTTGAATGCTGAAAAGTAGTTGATGTTTTGGCCTTCAACATTTCCTGCCAACAATGTAACATGGCTGTTAAACCGTTCTTTAAAGTTCAACTTTAGCCCTAGGTGTACCATACCTGACCATCTTTCGAATCTTGGGGTTAGATCTCCTCTATAGGCTGCAGGACCTCCTCCAATTTCCAAAAAACGGGTTGGGTTTCGTGAATCCTGTGCACAGACATATTGAGTTGCGCAAGAAAGAAATATCAGTATGGTTATATATTTTTTCATTATTCAGTGAAAATAAGAAAAAATATGCTAAGCAAGAAGGACTGTAAGTGTGTTTATTTTGCTTCTCAAGACGAAGTCCATTGCGTAATTCAAAGTTGATAAATGCAAACTGGGAAATATAACATGGCATAAAAAAGGCTGCACAAAAATATATGCAGCCTTCTTAAGTTTTTCTGAAAATTTACTTCAGTTTGGAGAAGTCAAAACCTTCAAGGAATGCTGTTGTAAACCTGCCAGACCTAAACACAGGGTCGTCCATTAGTTTGATATGGAAAGGAATGGTTGTTTTCACACCTTCAATAACAAATTCTTCCAGCGCTCTTTTCATTCTGTTCAATGCCTCATCACGGGTAGCTGCACTACAGATGATCTTAGCCACCATAGAGTCATAGTTTGAAGGGATAATATATCCTGTGTAGCAATGGGTATCTACCCTTACGCCATTTCCACCGGGTAAATTAAAGTTTGTGATTTTTCCTGGTGATGGTCTAAAGTTATTGGCAGGGTCTTCAGCGTTAATCCTACATTCTATGGAGTATCTTTGCGGAGTCAGGTTTTTAGATTTAATCTTTTCGCCTGCTGCCATTCTTATTTGTTCTTTTATAAGGTCTACACCCGTTACCTCTTCAGTAATTGGATGCTCTACCTGTATACGGGTATTCATTTCCATAAAATAGAAATCGCCGTGCTTATCGACCAGAAACTCAATTGTCCCTGCACCTTCATAGTTAATGGCTTTTGCCCCTTTTACAGCAGCGTCTCCCATCTTGCTCCTGAGTTTATCTGTAATAACAGGAGAAGGGGTTTCCTCAACTAGTTTTTGGTGTCTTCTTTGTATAGAACAGTCTCTTTCAGAAAGGTGAATGGCTTTTCCATGTTTATCACCAAGAATTTGGATTTCAACATGCCTTGGCTCTTCAACAAACTTTTCTAGGTATAATCCGTCGTTCCCAAAAGCAGCACCTGCTTCTGCTTTAGCATCTTTCCAAGCTTTCTCAAACTCTTGGTCATTGCGAACAATCCTCATTCCTCGTCCACCTCCGCCTGCAGTTGCTTTTAAAATAACGGGGTACTTGATCTTGTTGGCTATTTTTAAACCTTCCTGAACAGATTCTAACAACCCATCAGATCCTGGTATGGTAGGGACGCCTGCTTTTTTCATGGTGGCCTTAGCCGAAGACTTGTCACCCATGGAACAGATCATTTCAGGACTGGCACCAATAAATTTTATATTGTAATCCTGACAGATTTTAGAAAAGTCTGCATTTTCCGAAAGGAAGCCATACCCTGGATGGATGGCATCTGCATTGGTTATTTCGGCCGCTGAAATAATGTTAGGAATGTTCAGGTAGGATTTGCTACTAGTGGCTGCACCTATACAAACCGCTTCATCTGCATATTTCAAGTGAAGGCTGTCTTTATCAGCCGTTGAATAAACCGCAACTGTTTTTATATTTAATTCTTTGCATGCACGAATTACCCGAAGAGCTATTTCTCCCCGGTTTGCTATGAGAATCTTCTTAAACATGATGTAGGGTGAAAAAAGTTGTAAAAGTAAAAATGCTGCATGGTAGTGCAGCATTTTTATCAATGATATTAAGGTTCAACCAAGAACAACGGCTGATCGTATTCTACTGGAGAAGCGTTTTCTACGAGCACTTTGACAATTTTTCCTGAAACTTCAGATTCAATTTCATTGAAAAGTTTCATTGCTTCAATAATGCAAACAGTTTTTCCTGGTTTTACTTCATCGCCAATGTTGACAAAAGGAGGGGTGTCTGGAGAGGATGAGCGGTAGAATGTACCTATCATCGGCGACTTTATAGTTATTAGATTACCTTCTGAGGATTTAGGAGCTTCAGGCTCTGCTTTTGAAGAAGGTGATGGCGAAGGTGCCGGGGCAGCTGGTGCCTGTGGGGCAGGAGCTGCTACTTGTTGAACTTCAGCACGTACAGGTGCCTCATTATGTTTTTTAACAGCTATTTTAAACTGTTCTGTTTCAATATTGACTTCTGCAAGACCTGATTTAGAAATAAAGTCTATTAAGTCCTGAATTTCTTTAGCTTTCATGTTTTTTCTTTTAAAATCCTGTAAATGCCCTGAAGCAGCTACATTCAAAAATTGATTTAAAAAGCCTCTTTTTTTATGATGTTCAAAATAAGACGCTAAAATTTAAAATACCAAACGCTAAAATGGAAAGATTATTTAGGGTCGTACGCCCATTTTAGGTACACAGAGCCCCATGTAAATCCTCCACCAAAAGCTGACATAATAATATTCTGACCTTTTTTAAAATTCTTTTCAAAGTCCCAAAGTAGAAGAGGAATGGTAGCATTGGTAGTATTTCCATACTTCTCAATGTTCATAAGTACTTTATCAGAACTTAAGCCCATACGCTCTGCTGTGGCATTAATAATTCTTTTGTTCGCTTGGTGTGGAGCTAGCCATGCAATATCATCGGCTGTTAGGTTGTTTTTCTCCATAATTTCTGCAGACACATTTGCCATATTGCTAACAGCAAATTTGAATACAGTAGCCCCCTCTTGGTAAGCATAATGCTCTTTGTTTTGCACTGTTTCAATGCTTGGAGGTCTACGGCTGCCGCCTGCTTTCTGGCAAAGATATTTTGCCCCAGCGCCATCTGTTTTTAAAATACTGTCAATGACTCCATGGCCGCTGGTATCAGGCTCTAACATTACCGCTGCTGCACCGTCCCCAAAAATTATGCAAGTGGTACGGTCTTCATAGTTGATGATGGAAGACATTTTGTCTGCACCAACAACAATTACTTTTTTAAACTTTCCTGTTTCTACAAACTGGGAAGCCGTGCTTAGGCCAAATATAAAACCTGAACATGCCGCTTGTAAATCATAACTAAAAGCGTTTTTTAGCCCGGTCATGTCGCAGAGTATATTTCCTGTTGCAGGAAACACAAAATCAGGGGTTGTGGTACAGCAGATCAGTAGATCTACCTCCTCGGGTTTGGTGTCTGTTTTTTGAAGAAGTTCATTAACGGCTTTTTCAGCCATATGGGAAGTCCCCTTGTCTTCTCCTTTTAAAATGCGACGTTCTTTGATACCTGTCCTGGAGGTAATCCACTCGTCGTTGGTTTCCACCATTTTTTCGAGTTCCTGATTGGTTAGTATGTACTCAGGTACATAGCCACCCACTCCGGTTATAGCAGCTCTTATTTTGCTCATTTAGTGAAATTCTTTCTTGAGTAAATCCCTTAGCAATACGCCTGTTTTATTTTAGAAGTGATATCAGCTTCTGCAAGTTTTACTGCTTGTAGGATCATGTTTTTTATAGCCATAGGATCTGAACAACCATGTGCAATGATTACATTTCCGTCTACGCCTAAAATAGGGCTTCCGCCAACAGTAGCGTAGTTAAAAAGTTCAATAAACGGAGATGTTATATTCCTTTTGCTCATTAGGTCGTAAAAAGATTCGGCCATTTTAAGGATAACGTTACCATTAAAGCCGTCACATACTATTACATCAGCCTTTTCATTAAAGAGATCTCTACCTTCGACGTTTCCGACAAAGTTGATTTTCTTATTGGCTTTCATTAATTGATGCGCAGCCTGTGTGATCACAGAACCCTTTTGTTCTTCTTCGCCAAGATTCATTAGAGCTACTTTAGGGTTTTCTATGTTCATAACATTTTGTGCATAGATAGACCCCAAGACAGCAAACTGATCTAATACTTCAGGCTTGCATTCGGCATTGGCTCCTACATCCAGGATTACGCCATATTCTCCACGTTCTTTGGGAATAAGACCTGCTATGCCTGGACGCATTATCCCTGGAATAGCCTTTACTGTAAAGAGCGATCCGACCATCATAGCCCCTGTGTTTCCTGCGCTGCAGAACACATCGGCTTTTCTACTTTTCAGCATTCCAAAACCTATCGCAATACTTGCGTTAGGCTTTTGCTGAAAAGCTTTGGTAGGATGCTCGCCCATTTCGATGATATCATCGGAATGGACTATGGTAAAGTATTCAGGAGAACCGCCGCATTCAGCAATTTCTTTAAGTATATCAGATTCTCTTCCGATAAGAACAATGTTCGTTTCGGAAGGAATTAAATCCCTGGCTAAGAGCGCACCTTCAATTACAGCCTTGGGCGCGAGATCGCCACCCATTGCGTCCAATGCTATATTCATCTCTTATACCAATACTTCTTTTTCCAATACAACCTGGCCTTTGTAATATAATTTCCCTTCGTGCCAGTAAGCTCTATGTGGTAGATGGTATTCTCCTGTTACTGAACAAACCGCAAGCTGATCTGCTGTGGCTTTATAATGGGTTCTTCTTTTGTCTCTTCTTGTTTTAGAAGTTTTACGTTTAGGATGAGCCATTTTTTATATTAATTATAATTGTTTCTAATGTTTTTTAAAATTTTCCACCGGGGATCTTCATCCCCTTCATCAGATTTTTCTTCTTTTTCTCCTTTTTCCTCAGTTTCTTCAGAAGTGTAAATCAATATAGATTCGGCATCTTCATGGTTCTCCTCAGTTATAAAACGAGGATGCAGTTTTTTCATAGGTACTGATAATCCTATGAATTCATATATGTACTGAGCTACGTTTAACGTCTGAAGGTTTCTTGGTATAAGAATAATCTCTTCAGTAAGCTCTGTATAGTCGTCTCCATATTTAAAGATCAACCCTTCGTCTAACAATATCTGGAAGTCGAACTGCTCGAGACTCCTGTCGCAAGTTAACTCTACTGTTCCATTGACCTTAAAATTGATCCTGATCAATGTTTCAGTTTTGTCGAGTGTAAGTTCTGCTTGTAAACTTCCTTGTTGTATATATGAATCCTCAAAAATTGCAAAAAAAGAACTGTCTATCTGATAGCTGTAATAATGTTTCTTATTACTTAATGATATTATGTCAATATCATACAATCTTCTGTCCTTCATGCCATCCCTTGTTTAAGTGCGCAAAGTTAGTACAATATTTCAATTTATAAAAATGTTAATTAGTTCAAATCGCTCTGTTGTCCCGTATGTTTGAACTTTACGATGTCGCAAGCCATAAACAAAGCTTGCCTAAATGAGTCTTCTTCGGCCAAATTTTTGCCTGCTATATCAAATGCGGTACCGTGATCCGGAGATGTTCTGACAAACGGAAGACCCGCCGTAAAGTTTACTCCGGTGCTGAAATTTAGGGCTTTAAATGGGGCTAACCCTTGGTCATGGTACATAGCCAGCACAGCATCATATTTTTTATAAAGCTGTTTGCCAAAAAAACCATCAGATGGATAGGGGCCAAATACCAGTTGCCCTTTTGTTCTTTTTTCTTCTATAAATGGTATTAAAAGTTTTTGTTCTTCTTGTCCCATTAAGCCGTCTTCGCCGGAGTGAGGGTTGAGTCCCAGTAGTGCGACTTTAGGTTTTGTTATTCCAAAATCACTTTTTAATGTTTGGAAAAGTGTTTTTAGTTTATTTTCCAGCAACTGCTTGTTCAGTGCCTCAGGTACTTGGTTCAGTGCTATATGGGTAGTTGCTAATGCCACCTTCATTAGCTCACTTGCCATGATCATTAATATATTGTCAACACCTGCTTTGTGTCCTAAATATTCGGTATGGCCGGCAAATTGAAATTTTTCGCTCCTGATATTGGCTTTATGGATGGGTGCTGTGACTATCGCGTCTAGCAAATTGTTCTGTATATCATTAGTCATTCGCTCTAACGCTAGAAAAGCGCCATTGCCAGACTCCTGTGTGGGAGTTCCTGGAGAAATTTCATAATCCTCCTCCCAACAATTGATTAGGTTTACTTTCTTATAATTGAGCTTTTCGGCTGTTTTTATTTGAAAAAACTGCACATCAGCCTGACTGTCCAAGAGTTTTTTATACTTAGAGAACACCTTTAATGATCCGTATACCACAGGTATACACATTTTCAAGATCCTGGAATCGCTTAAGGTTTTTAATATGATTTCAGGGCCTATGCCATTAAAGTCGCCAATGCTAATTCCTATTACGGGTCTATCTGATTTGTTATGTAAATATGACATGATTTTTTACGAAGCCTTCTTTTTAAAAAAATTATACATTAATCTAACGCCTATGCCTGTGCCGTTTTTGGAACGGTATGCGTCCGCAGCAGAAAGAAAAGCCATGCCTGCAATATCGATATGTATCCAGTCATATTCAACAAAGTGCTCAAGAAATTTGCCCGCGGTAATGGCTCCTGCCTCTGCACCACCTATATTCTTAAGGTCTGCTATATCCGATTCGATCATTTTTCCATATTCTTCCCATAGCGGGAATTCGACCAGCCTTTCATGGGTCTCCAGGCCAACTTGTTGAAGTTGATGGATGTTTTCAGGCGTATTGCCCATGCAAACTACACCTTCTTTGCCTATAGTTCTTGCAGCAGCACCTGTTAATGTTGCAAGGTCTATGACTAGCTCAGGCTTATATTTTGAGGCATAAGCCAAAGCATCCGCAAGTATTAACCTACCTTCTGCATCTGTATTTAATACTTCCACTGTTTTTCCATTATAGGTAGTAATTACATCTCCAGGTACCATGGCATTGCCATCAGGTCTGTTTTCAGTGGCAGGTATCATACCTATAATATAAATAGGTAATTTATTGGCAGCGATAGCGTAAATGGCACCTGCTACAGAAGCAGCACCTCCCATATCACTTTTCATAAACTCCATGCCTGAGGATGGTTTTAGGCTTAATCCGCCGGTATCATATACAACTCCTTTTCCGACCAATATATACGGTTGGTCATTCACGGCGTTTTCAGGCTTGTATTCCATGACTGTAAAAGTAGGTGGATTGGGACTTCCTTCGTTTACTGCCAATAATCCGCCCATTTTCAAGCTTTGTATCTTTGGCTTGTGGAAAATGTCAACTTTGAAATCAGCTTCATTGCCCATCTCCTGAATGGCTTCGGCCAACTGAACGGCATTTAGGGCATTTAAAGGTTCGTTGACTAGGTCTCTGGCCAAACATACTCCTTTTACTAAAACATTCAGCTCTGAAACTTCTTTTTCTGAAACTTTTTCGGATACAATAGATAAAGTATCTAAGGGATTTGTTTTTGGGTTACTTTTATATTTGTCAAATCTGTAGGAACTTAACATTAGTCCTTCTGCTAAAGACAAAAGCGCCTCTTTATTTTCTGAAAAAAGCTGAAGTGCTGATAGCTTTTTTTCTTCAACTAGTTTATAAAGTTTAGCGCCTTTGCTTCTCAGGGCTTCTAGTTGCTGGTCTTTAGTACCTTTTTTATTATTTTTAATAAAAAAGAAGTGTACCCCATTTTCAAAAATATGCGCTATCGGATTATGGGCTAAATCTTGTGCAGCTAATTTCTGATGTTCATTTACTTTAAGGAACTTCGTCAGTTCAGAATCATCGCTCAAAAGTACAGAAAGATGAACCTTCTCTTGCAAATTCTCTACTTTCTTAAGTTTTATATGCATCTTTGCTTTCTTTTTGGGACAACAAACGACAAAATTAAATTAAATTCTGAAATAAGTACATTTTATGAGATTTGTTTCGGAATTGCGATACGATTAATATTTAATGGAAAGAGTCAGAGCTAAAAAACATTTAGGGCAACATTTTTTGCGGGACAAGGGTATTGCTGCCGATATAGTTGCAGCGTTAGAACCGCAAAACAGGTTTAAGTATGTCCTGGAAATAGGTCCTGGTACTGGCGTTTTGACAGATATTCTTGTAAAAAGAACTGATATTGACCTTTCGGTAATAGAATTGGATAAAGAGTCAGTGGCCTTTTTGAAGGAAAATAAGATATTAAGTCCGGAAAAGATTATAGAAGGGGATTTTTTAAAGCTCGATATCCAACAGCTTTTTAACGGGCCGTTTGGCTTAATTGGCAACTTTCCTTATAATATTTCTTCGCAGATTTTCTTTAAAGTGTTAGAAAATAAAGAGATAGTTCCAGAAGTCGTTTGTATGATCCAGAAAGAGGTTGCCCAAAGAATAGCTTCTCCACATGGAAATAAGGATTATGGTATTCTAAGTGTTCTGCTACAAGCATTTTATGATATTAAATATCTATTTACTGTAGATGAAAACGTATTTATACCGCCACCTAAAGTGAAATCTGCTGTAATTAGACTTACGAGAAACAGTCGGGAAACACTTCCTTGTGATGAAGTTTTTTTTATAAAACTGGTAAAGCAGGCATTTTCTACCCGTCGGAAAACCCTGCGGAACGCCCTTAAACCCTATGGGATTTCTGCAGAATTGTCAAAAGACCCTATTTTTGATAAAAGAGCAGAGCAGCTTTCTGTAGATGCATTTATAGATCTTGCTGTAAGGATAAAACAAAAGTAAATACACACATTTGATTTATGAATCGGATAAAATGTCTTATAATAGACCAAATGCATGATTCTATAGTACCTTTGCTGGAAGGAATTGACGTGCAGGTGGATTATCGGCCGGATATAACGCGAGAGGAAGTTTTAAATATTATTGCTGATTATGATGGTATCATTGTAAGGAGTAAAACAAAACTGGATGTAGATTTTTTTGATCGCGCCACTCATCTAAAATTTATAGCTCGGGCAGGGGCAGGGTTAGACCAAATAGATACCAAAGAGGCTTTTAAAAGGAAAATTTTTATGCTCAATGCCTCTGAAGGAAACAGAGATGCCCTTGGAGAACATGCATTAGGTATGCTGTTGTGCTTGATGAATAAAATGCACCTCGGCGATCGTCAGGTTCGGCATGGTATTTGGGATAGAGAAGGTAATCGTGGCTATGAAATTGGAGGCAAGACAATCGGTCTTATAGGGTATGGCCATATGGGCAGGGCATTTGCACGAAAGGTCAAAAGCTTTGATTGTAAAGTGCTGGCTTATGACAAATATCTAAACAATTTCTCAGATGATTTTGTCATAGAATCTGATATGGAAGCCATATACAGTGAAGCGGATATTTTAAGTTTGCACGTGCCGTTGAACTCAGAGACTCGTTTTCTTGTTAATGGTGCATACCTTAGCCGTTTTAAGAAAAACATCTGGCTGCTCAATACAGCCAGAGGGGAAGTGGTAGATACAAAATTTCTACCAGAACTTTTATCATCGGGCAAAATTTTAGGAGCAGCGCTCGATGTGTTGGAAAATGAAAAGTTAAAAACTTTGTCAGCAGGACAATTAGAGACTTTTAAGCTTTTAGCTGCTAGTGAAAAGGTACTTTTGACCCCTCATGTAGGCGGTTGGACCTTTGAATCTTACGAGAAAATAAATGCAGTGTTAGTCAAGAAAATAAAAGAAGTTTTACCGCAACTTGTTAAAAGGTAAAGCTTTTCTATTTAGAATAAATTATTTAATTTTGTCATGCAGAACGGCTCGACAGCCGTTCTGTTTTATTTTATCACAGCCTAAAAAAGAGGAAAAGATGAGTAAAGTATCTTATTACACAGAAGAAGGACTACAAAAGCTCAAGGAAGAGTTGAACCACCTTAAAACTAAGGGAAGAGCAGACATGGCTAAACAAATTGCAGAAGCCCGTGATAAGGGAGACCTTAGTGAGAATGCTGAATACGATGCAGCAAAAGATGCTCAGGGCCTTCTGGAATTGAAAATTTCCAAGCTAGAGGAAATTGTGTCTAATGCAAGGATACTTGATGAATCAAATATTGATACTTCAAAAGTTTCCATACTTTCTACAGTTAAGATTAAAAACAAGAAAAACGGTCAGGAAATGACCTATACTTTAGTTTCTGAGGAAGAATCTGATATTAAGAAAAATAAAATTTCAGTAAAATCTCCTATTGGAAAAGGTCTGTTGGGACTTAAAGTGGGAGAAGCAGCCGCTATTAATGTACCTGCTGGAAAATTAGAGTTTGAAATCCTTGAAATTTCACGCTAATGGCATCTTTGTTCACGAAAATAGTTAACGGGGAAATTCCTGCTTATAAAGTGGCAGAAGATGATAATTTCCTTGCCTTTTTAGATATCAACCCTTTGGTTCCTGGGCATACTTTAGTTATCCCCAAGAAGGAGATTGATTATATTTTTGATATTGAAGATGACTTATATGTGGGATTACAGTTGTTTAGCAAAAAAGTCGCAAAAGCTTTGAAAGAGGCGGTTCCATGCCTTAGGGTAGGAGTGGCAGTTATTGGACTGGAGGTTCCTCATACACACATTCATCTGGTTCCCCTAAATAAGATGGATGATATTAATTTTTCCAGACCAAAGCTAAGCCTTCCAAAGGAACAAATGGAAGAAATAGCCTCAGCTATTAAAGCGGCTTATGCTGCTTGAATGTTTTTTCTGTTAATTTTTTTACATCAGAAATGTACACAAGGGGCATTAATATTTGACTGCTTTTATTAAAAGAGGCTTGTGTGGAGCTGCTCTCTTCTGAAATAGCAAACCTTACTACACATTTAACAAAAAAAGGCGGAAGCGTTTATTGGTTTAAAACGCTTCCGCCTTTTTTTTGTGGATTGTAAAACCAGATAACCCTAAAAGCTGTTTACTTTTTGTCTTTATCCTGGAGTATTGGATTTCTTTATGAGGGGCAAAAGAACAAAAAATCAGCGTATTTGGTTTACAAATCATTGTGGTTCTATGAACTAAATAAGAGTGAAGTTGCTGACTATAAGTTATTTTACTACGAAGTAAAAAGTTCTGATGCATTCTCTAGGTTTATGGTAGTAAGTAGGGTGCATTGAAAAACGCATAAAGTATTGATCTATTGATGTTTGTATAAAAATTGAAAGGTATAGGTGCAAGGTTTTTTGGTTCTTTCTTATTTTTCCGTGTACATTAAAGTGAGAAGCTTTTAACTCAATACTTTTTGGGTTAGCCACAAGCGTACAATCTACTTTGTGGCCTTACATTCGAAGTATTCCAATACTTCTTCATGCAAGGCTATGCGTATCTTGCACAACTTGTAACTTTTTCAGCAGGCCCTAAGTAATAATATAGGCGTACTGAGAAATCAACAAGAAGGGTTTTGAAAAAGCTCTTTACTGAGGTAAGCCAATGCTCTTATAAAATAATATATGATAAAGAAAGATATGCCATCGGAGCGTGAGTTGTTATTAAGCCAGATAGCAAAACTGCAAGAAGAAAACAAGGTGCTTAATGAGCAAGTCAGAAGTCAACAGGACATGCTGAGGGAGACTACTAGTTATATGCAGAAAATTCAAGAAGATCTGCAAGAATCAGAAGCAAAACTTATGCTTCAGAAGGAAGTACTTGAAAAAGCAGTGGAGGAAAGGACTTATGAGTTAAGAATGGCATATGAAGAAATTAAATTAGAGGTAGAGGAAAGAAAAATTATACAAGGGGAGCTACTGGATACCAATAAGGAACTGAATACCTTATTATATAAAGCTTCACATGATTTAAAAGCTCCAGTAAGCACCAGTTATGGGTTGCTTAATTTGTTGAAAGTTATCGATAACAGAGATGAATTTCCTTTATATATTAGTATGATTGAAAGTACCTTGGGAAAGCTTGATCTTATATTGAAAGAGCTTACTAAAATAGTTTCAATTAAACAGGAAAAAGAACTGGTTTTCGAAGATATAGTCGTGCGGGGGCTATGTTCAGAAGTATGGCGTAAATTTAAACCTCTGACATCCGATTTTCGGACATCTTTTTGTGTGGACGTTGAGCATGTTCATTCAAACCAAGAGCTTCTTTCCTTGGTTTTGGAAAAAGTTATAGGCAATGCCATCAAGTATAAAGTTAAGGAAGGCGCTTCATTAGCCCTCAAAGTTTTTGAGGAAAAAGGCTACATCAAATTTGAAGTAAAAGACAACGGTGAGGGTATTGAGCCTTCTTTGCTCCCTCATGTTTATGATATGTTTTATAAAGGCAATACTAACTCTAAAGGTAGTGGTATGGGGCTTTATATAGCTAAAGGTGCCTTGAAGCGGTTAGGTGGTGGCATTGAAATAATAAGTACGATAGGAGTCGGTACAATAGCTTGTATTTCTGTTCCTAAGCAGGTTTGAGGGGACGTATCTTTTTTTATATGGATTTTTTTTCTAAAAGAATCTTTTTTGAGCGTTAGGTGTTTTGCCAAAAAATAGTTAATCTTTGTTATGGCATTAGAAAATGAAGGGGATATAATCGCTTTGGAAAAGGTTTATGAAAATAAGTATGCATACCTTTCTTACAATAAGGACGCAGAGGTGATGGTATGTGAGGTTAGGGAAAGTTATATCCCCATGGGTGAATTTCAAGTTATATTCAACGCTGCTTTAGCGTTTATAAAAGAAAACCCGGTAAGAAAATTTATTTTTGACAAACGTGCTTTAAAGGCCTTTCATCAGCCCTCCATGGAATGGTATTTTACGGAATGGAAACCTAAGGTGTATGAGTTAGGCTTGTCTGTGCATAGAAAAATACTTCCGCCAGAAACTTGGTTTCGAAAATGTGTAGAAGCAGGGAAGCATATGATAATGACAAAAAATGATACCATAATTCCTGCGCTAGATATTCAATATTGCGAATCACTCAAAGAGGCACTGGAAGCTTAGCGTTAGAATTCCCTATACAACTCTGCCTGGGTTGTCTTTTATAAAAGCACCCCAGCCGGCGGATTTTTTTACAGGAGTGTTTTTTTGGAAATGGTGACATACGGCTACTCCCAAAGCATCTGTAGCATCTAACAACTCTGGGGTTCCTTTGATGCTAAGCATTTTAATCAGCATTGAGGCAACTTGTTCTTTAGAGGCATTGCCATTTCCAGTTACCGACACTTTAATTTTACGTGGTGCATATTCTGTGACAGGAATTTGACGGGAAATGGCTGCGGCTATGGCAACACCTTGGGCTCTCCCCAATTTTAGCATAGATTGTACGTTATTGGCATAAAACGGGGCTTCTATAGCCATCTCATCAGGCAGAAACTCGTCGGTGATTTGCGTTACCCTTTCAAAAATTTTACTTAACTTTATTGCATGGTCGCTATACTTGCTAAGGTGAATGACGCCATACTGAAGCAGGGAAATCTTGTTTTTACTAACACAAATGACTCCATATCCCATTACGCTGGTACCAGGGTCTATGCCGAGTATAATTTTTTCTGGTTCTATATTTCCTGATATGCCTTTCATTATGCAATTTATTTCCAATTTAAACATATCAAGGCTAATACCCAAG
Organism: Cytophagaceae bacterium ABcell3; assembly: GCA_030913385.1. Taxonomy (NCBI): domain Bacteria; kingdom Pseudomonadati; phylum Bacteroidota; class Cytophagia; order Cytophagales; family Cytophagaceae; genus Natronocytophaga; species Natronocytophaga cellulosiphila. The sequence continues at coordinate 3,774,922 of CP133159.1, read as the reverse complement.
AGCAGGTACTTTAATCCCCTGTTAAAAGTGTTGGTTTTTCTGGTGTTAGGGTATCATATTGGAAAGATTGTTATAGCTAAAGACTTATTTTCAGTAGCATATGTTAGCAGGATAGCCGATATAGGTTTTGGGGCCAAATTGGCTGTTTTATTCGTCATTCTGTTGTTTCCTGTAAATTGGGCTTTGGAGACACTAAAATGGCGTTTCTTGATCAAAGGCACTGAGAAGGTTTCATTTTTTCAGGCTTATAAAGGAATATTGACAGGTGTGGCATTTGGGTTTGCTACACCACATGGTATAGGCGATTATGCTGGAAGGATTTTACAGTTAGAATCTGCAGAAAGAAGTTCTTTGATAGGTGCCGTATTTGTTAGCCGAATTGCTCAGTTCTTTATAACTTTCTTGTTTGGCAGCGCTGCGCTTGTATTCTTTTTTAGTAAATTCTACTCCGATTGGCTAATTTTTAATACACTGTCTGCTACTCTGTTAATGGCCAATGGTATGTTTTTGCTGATGTTTGTATTGCATAGGCAAGCTTTATATTCTTTAAAAAAAATAGTCTGGTTGAAGGGGATCTATCGGTATTTTAGTATCATAGGGCAATACTCTGTCAAGGAAATGTTTTCTGTTTTATCCTTTTCATGCCTCCGGTATATGGTTTTTACCATTCAGTTTGTTATTTTATTGCTTGTTTTTGATGTTCATTCCAATTATTTGATACTTTTTACAGGAGTCAGTTTTATTTTTTTCGTTAAGTCTGTTATGCCTACTTTGTTTGATTTAGGAGTTAGGGAGTCGGCAGCCTTGTACTTTTTTAGTTATTTCCAATCTGTCGAAGAAGGTGTTTTAGTGGCCAGTCTTTCACTTTGGGCCATCAATATACTTTTACCAGCTATTATAGGAATGTTTATGAGCTTGAAAATCAAAATAAGCGGTAAAGAATGATTTACATAATACTGGCGGCACCCCTTCTGATTTACTTTTTGTTTGTGCTTTATCTCTATTATAGCTGGCTATCTATTAAGGTTTATGCCTATGACAAAGAATCGGGTCGGCCTTGCCCTTTTATATCAGTTATTGTCCCTATAAGAAATGAGGCTGACAACCTTCCTTTGTTGATAAAAAGTTTACACGCGCAGCAATATGACAACTTCGAGCTTATTTTAGTTGACGATCATTCTACAGATGGCAGTGTGGATCTTGCAAAATCTTTGCTCGTTGATGAGCATAGGTTTAAATACAAAATAATATCAATGGAGGGAAGTGGTTGTGAAGGCAAGAAAAAAGCACTTTTGGAAGGAGTTGAAAATGCTTCAGGGGAAATTGTGCTATGTACCGATGGCGATTGCCAAGCAGGGCCGCACTGGGTAGCTTCTGTTGGACATTATTTTGCAGAAAATGATTGTGTCATGCTATCTGGTGGAGTTGCTTTTATTAACGACGGTACCTTGTTTAACAAGCTTCAAGATTTGGAGTTTACAAGTTTGATCGGCACAGGAGCTGCTTGTATGAAGGCTGGTTTTCCTAATATGTGCAACGGGGCCAATCTGGCCTATCGTAGAGAGGTGTTTTTTGAGGTAAATGGGTTTTCTGGCAATGAAGATGTAGCCTCGGGCGACGATGAGTTCCTTATGCATAAAGTATGGCAAAAGTACCCCGGAAAAGTGCATTTTCTGAAAAGTACAGACAATGTAATATATACCCGGCCATGCCCAAATTTAACATCTTTCTTCTTTCAACGCCGTCGTTGGTCTTCTAAGTGGGATAAGTATACTTTAAATAGTGTTAAATACATTGCTTTTTTTGTGTTTTTGACCAATGTGTCATTCCTTGTTCTTTTTTGGATGACTTTTGTTTACAAACTGTCTTTGCTAGTATTGCTTACTTTGTTTACCGTTAAGTTGTTACTTGATTTTATGTTCGTCAGGAAAGTAACCAACGATCAAGGGAGGCACGCTGGATTTCTCCCTTTTCTGCTTTTACAGCTGATTCATCCATACTATATTCTTATATTTGGGGTGCTGAGTAAAGTTGGTAACTATAAATGGAAAGGAAGAACTTATAAATAATGACAGATATAGAACTAGATATATTAGACGAGCTTTATTTTCCTATTTCTTTTGATGCGCTTAAAGATACGCTTGGTATAGAAGATGACGTTTTATTAAAGGAGCTTCAGGGGCTTGTTAAAAAAGGTTGGGTGCAGTGTATTATTCCCGAATCTGACGAGATTATCCCCATAACTGAAACATCTTTTAATAATTTACGTCAATACCATTATCTTGCAACGAAGGAAGGTCTTCTTGCGCACAACAGCAAATAAAGTAAATGGGAAGAAATAAGGATATTAAAAGTCCGTCGTGGTATGTCAGGAGAAGATTGATGAAAAATAAACCCGCATTGTTTGGGTTGTTTGTGATCGTTTTGGCTCATGTAATTGCGATATTGGGGTATTTGCTAATGCCTGACCAGACCCCCAATGCTAATGATGGTTCTGCATTAATTAAGAAGAAAAACCTAGGTTTTGAGGTAGATATTCTGAAATCTCGAAAGCCTCGGGAAATTAAAAAAGTAAATTTTTTAACTAAAATGTTTGTGGGGCAGGAGAGTGAGTACGTGTTGCTTCCTGTTAGTGATTGGAAAGTCAAAGACCTCAAAGTGTATTATTCAAGGTATGGACGGGAAACAGAAGTTGACTCTGCCGATCTTCCTTCTATGGTACTCCCGTTATATTCTGGATTCTCAGAAAAGTTCCCTCACGATGGTAAATACAACTACAAAGTAGATGAAAAAGAAGGTGTCATACATTATTTGGATTACAGTGAAGAAGTAAGACAAATAAGTAAAAGTGCCTTACTTGCTGACTTTAAAGATAATAACTATGAGCGGCGTAGGTATCTGCTTGGTACCGACAAGTCCGGTCGCGATATATTGAGTAGGCTTTTGTTTGGGACGAGGATATCATTGTCTATTGGTTTTATATCTGTGTTGATATCCATATTCGTCGGCATGTCTTTAGGGGCTATTGCGGGTTTTTTTGGAGGTAAGCTGGACAATATTATCATGTGGTTAATGACAGTGGTATGGTCTATTCCTGGTATTATGTTGGTAATAGCCATTAGCTTGGCATTGCAGAGTAAAGGAGTATGGGTAGCTTTTGTTGCCGTTGGACTTACTATGTGGGTAGAAGTGGCGCGTGTTGTGAGAGGACAGATTATGGGAATAAAAGAAAAGCAGTTTGTAGAAGCGGCCCGTGCACTGGGCATTAGCAACATGCATATTATATTCAAGCACATACTTCCTAATATACTTGGCCCTTTAATCGTTATAGCTACAGCAAATTTTGCCTCAGCTATTCTTATTGAAGCTGGGTTAAGCTTTCTTGGACTTGGAGTGCAGCCGCCCATGCCTTCTTGGGGCATGATGGTATATGAGGGCTATACTTCCATAGGATCCAAGAATAGTGGATATTTGGTAATTTTGCCTAGTGTGGCAATTAGTGCCTTGGTTTTGGCTTTTAACCTTTTCGGAAACGGACTTAGAGACGCATATGACCCTAAAACATCAGTTAAATGGTAGTTCAAAAGATTTAGGAAGGCAGTTGCACCTAAAGCAGTTAGAACTCAATGCCCTGCTGGACCTCACTAAAGCTATCAGTAATAACGAACCTGAAGAAAAGCTTTATAAAATCTTTTACTTTACCATCTTGTCCAATTTACATGTCAAGAAAATGGCCCTTTTTGTAAATGAGGAAGGTTGGCAATATAAAGTAGGACATGGGGTGAGCAAAAGTGAAATGACCAAAAGTGATTTTATCGATGATGATATCCTAAAGGTTAAGTCTATTGCTGAAATTGGTAAGGCTAATGGTATTTTGAGTGAGTTTGATCTGATCATCCCTGTTCAGCACAAAGACAAAGTGTTGGCTTATGTTTTTTTAGGAAATATTAAAAAGCAGACTGATGATGAGTATGTCGATATTTCTTTTGTTCAAACACTTTCCAGTATTTTAATTGTTGCCATAGAGAATAAACGTCTTGCTCGGAAAGAGCTTCAACAGGAAGCCTTAAAAAAAGAGCTGTCTATTGCCAGAGAGGTGCAGGCGCAATTTATTCCTGGAGAACTTCCTTCTACTGAAAGGATTTCTGTAAAAGCTACTTACTTGCCTCACCGTGCTATTGGAGGAGATTATTACGATTATATTGAAATTGATCCTAACAGGTTTCTCGTGTGCATTGCCGATGTTTCAGGCAAAGGCATTCCCGCTGCGCTTCTTATGTCTAACTTTCAGGCTTCGTTAAGAACACTCGTCAGACAAACCTCAGATCTTGTTAAGATTTTTGAAGAGCTTAATCACTCTATCATGAACAATAGCAAAGGAGAACGTTTTATTACTTTCTTTGCCGCTATCTGTGACTTAAAAGAAAACAAGCTCAATTATATCAATGCAGGTCATAACCCTCCAGTATTGCTGCTGCCAGATGGTGGGGAGTGTGTGTTAGATAAAGGTACGACTATTTTAGGAGCCTTTCCTACATTGCCTTTTATTGACCAAGACTGTATAGATGTTCCGCAGGGCTCTCTGCTGGTTGCCTTTACTGATGGGATAACAGAAACTTGCGATGAAGAGGGAGAAGAAGAGTTTGGTTTTGAAAAGTTAAAGGAGTTGGCACTTCGGTTTAGGGACAAGAATCCGCAGGAACTTCATAAGAGTATCATGAGCGAACTGGATGTTTTTAAAGGTGGCGCAAACTATGCAGATGATATTTCATTGATCACCTGCTGGTTTCACTGATTTTTGAGATTCTTTCATTTTTAATACAGCAATAATGGCTGTCAATGCCCAGAAAAGAGATGCCGCTTCTTCCTGGTCCAGAAAGTTGTTGAAAAACGCATGTGTTATATAGCTCGCAAGGGCTGATATGGAGCAGAGGGCCAGTATTCTGTCCATTTTATTGCTGCTATTATAATACACATCCATACCAGCATAAACTATATAAAAACAGATTAGTGCAAAGCTCAACATTGCCAGCAGTCCTGACTCTGATAGTAAAAGCAGGTATTCGGAGTGGGCGCTGCCTCCTATGCCTGGATTTGTGGCAAACTTACCCGAGGTTATACTTATCTCAGTCATGTCTTTACTGTACTGAAATGGTATATATTGAAACTGGTATGTACCCGGACCAAAACCTGTTATTGGCTTTTCGTAGAACATTCTTATAGCAGAATTCCATCTATTTACCCTTTCAGCATTGGAAACATCTGTTTTAATGCTGGTCACAGACTTCAATTGGTCATCAATGCCGGCATCATGTGCATTAGAGTCATACTTATTCTGTTTTAAACTACTAATGAACATTGATTTAAAGGCTATTGCCGAGGAAGTGCCTATTAACAGGCAAACCACAAAAACCTTAAATTTTATTCTAAACGCCAATGTGAAAGCCATGGCTAAAGCAACCCCCAAACTCAACCATGCAGCCCTACTGTAAGTGTAAAACAAAGCAATGGTGAGCAAAACTAAAATGGCGAACAGGAGAATATTGGCTAATACATTAATTTTAAAAGTTTTTCTGTTAAAGATCACTGCCGTAATGACAGGTATAACCATGCAGAGACAGGCACCATAAATTGTATGGTCGTTGTAAAAAGGCCCTGTTATAATGTTACTGGCATTTTTATCAAAACCATAAGCAGCGTGTTCATTAAGTATGTAAAGAATGACCGGAATAAAAGCCACACTGTATAGAATAAAAGCATTTTTTAAACCGCTAGGGTTTTCTCTTAAGATTTTTGCTGCTAAGAAGTAGAAAACTAGTATATAAGATATTTTGACGACCAGAAACTTAATCGTTACTACAGGCATCGTAGTAAAAAACGCTGTAAATAATATTATGCCTAAGTGCAACAGGATAAGCATAGATAGGGGAGTTTTAAGGAACTGCCTATCTTCCCGATTCATCAAAATGGTGATAATAGCTACTATTGCTAGCAGACCCACTAAAGGTTCAGCAGGTGTGCCTACTTGAAAACTATCCCCTGTGACTGAAACGTCTATAGAAAAAGGGACAGTGAAAAAGATAAGGTAAAATAGCTTTTTAAAGTCAAAAAAAGCCAGGAAAAGGATTAGAATGGCAGGAGGAGCCAATAACACCAAGTATTGCTCCGTAATGCCAAAAACAATGATAGTGAGTAGGACAATGGCAGCATAAGCCACCATTACCGATTTGCCAATATGTTTTTGGTCAATACCTGTTATCATTTTGCAAGAGCCTGCTTTATTTCTTTCTGATAATACTCAACACACATGATCCCTAATAATACCAGAATCAATGCGCCCAATGTACTTAAAAGAATGATTAAAGAGCGAAACGGTTTTGCCTTTTTCTCAGAAGGTGTGGCTTCTTCTATGATTAGTAATGTTTTAAACGGTTTTTCTAAGGAAGATACTGCCTGGTTGTACATCAATTCATAGGCCGCAAGCTCTTTTGAAAGCTCCTGCATTTGAGTGTCAAAATTTTTGATTAACTCAAAGTTCTTCTTTAATGACATGTATTCGTCGCTGGACGATACATCGGTAGGTTTTATTTTAGCATTTCGTTTATTATAAGCAAGAAGGGAATTTTCTTTTGTGAAGTCGTCTATGGAGTAACCCGCTCTAAGTTTAATTATAGAGTCATTGATCATGCTGATTTGTTTACGGCTATCATTTAGAAAGCTTTTGTATAATTCAGACATGTTTACATTTCTTTCAGTAATCAGTTCACTGTTGATTTTTTCAATTTGGTGAACAATGGTATTGGCCATTTCGCTGGCAAACTCAGGGTCTTTGTCTTCTACTGTTATCTCTATTCCCTTTTCTGTTTTTTTGATCTTGTAGTTGTCTTTTAGCTCTTCTGCAAGTTTGGTATATGGATACCGTTCCTTTTCACGGTCAATGTCATAATGGTTGAAAAGGTCAAATTTTTCTGTTAAGAACTCATTCATTCGTCTAGAGGTAGCGATAGACAAGACACGCTCAAAATCTTCGTCTTCTCCAATAATTTCATAATCCCTCGAAGAAAATGCTAGCCGTGGGTCACTTGCTTTAATGGTATATGGGTAAAACTTGACAGTAGATCTGTAATAATTGGGTAGGAGCAAGGCTACTACTGTGCTCACTAATAGAGCCGCAATTGTTACCGTCAATAAAAATTTTTTCCATTTTCTTACCAGTAAAATGAATGTTACTAGATTAAAATTGTTGAAATCCATAAATCCTTAAAAGTATACCAATACTACAACTTACAAAACTATAAAAAAATTATAGAAATTTATTTTTTATTTAAACGTTGTTTAAAATGGTCATAAAAGATAAAATTTTTCTAATTTTAAATCTTAAATAGTTCTTGCTATCAATAAATTCTTTCGAAATATTGTCCTTGTGGTCATTCTGAACATTATAATCAAGCCTGTGTGGCTTATTATGGAGAATGTTGTTCAGAATGAGATAGGACACGAACAGTTTGGTTTATACGCTGCTTTATTTTCGTTTGGACTTATGTTTATGGTGGTGGCCGATGCAGGGGTGAACCAATATTTTACAAAAGAGCTGGCCTCTAAGCCTAATGTGCTCAAAACAATTCTACCTTCTGTGTTTAGTTTCAAAATGGCAGTCTGTGTTATATATCCCTTTTTTATGGTATTGGCCGGATTTATTCTGGGATATCAGGAAAAGGAGCTCAAATACCTTTTTGTTTTAAGTGTTATTCAGTCTCTTTTACAGGTTATTTTATTTTATCGGAGCCAGTTGCAGGCTTTTCAGGCCTTTGCATTAGACTCTTTTGCTTCTGTATTGGACAAAACATTGCTGATTGTAATTGTCCTTTCTATGCTTACAGTGAGTATAGACCTAGATCGCTTTATCATGTCCAGAATGGCAGCAAGCGTCATTGCCCTGGTTGTGATAGCATTCATCATCTATAAAAAATTTGGGTGGACTGGTGTGAGCTTTAATGCTAAAGGGTTAAAGGTGCTTTTGAAGAACAGCTTTCCTTTTGCTATGATTGCACTATTGTTCTCTGTTCATGAACGGGTAGATTTGGTTATGCTGGAAAGGCTTTCCGATGAGCAGTCTGCAGGTCTTTATGCCGCATCTTACCGATGGGTAGATGCTTGTATGATGTATTTATGGGCAATACTCCCCTTGTTTTTTGCACGGTTTTCTTTTTATGACCAAAAATCATCCCAGCAGCAAAAGATTTTTAACATGGGGCTTATTGTCTCTAACATTCCGGTTGTCTTTGTTTGTGGTTTTGTGTTTTTTTACGGAGAACAACTATTTTGGCTCTTTGATAAAAGTACAGCAGGTGAATTAGATACCATGGCGTTGGGAGTTAGGATTCTTTTTATGGCTGTTTTTGTCCAAGGTTTTTTTGCTATAGGGGGCACCTATCTTACTTCTTCAGGTTATGTAAATCATGTGAATAAGATCGTATTAGGGAGTATAGTTATTAATATTGGACTTAACCTGATGTTAATTGATACTTATGGCGCATTGGCAGCCGCTATAAGTACAGTGGCAAGTACTGCCTTCTTGTCTCTAGGTTATATCTATTATATAAGAAATAAAACACCATTAAACTTTTCATTCAAGATTACAGGTATGTTAATGGTGAATGCAGCAGTGTTTTTGGGTGTATTGTATGTGCTTGATAAAGTTATTGACCTTTGGTATATCAATGTTTTACTTGGTGGAGTTGTACTGTTAACCATGAGCTATTTGACAGGATTACTTAAACTGTCCGGTTTGCTTGAAAAGAAAAATGCAAAGAGAAAAGTTTTTGCTGACACAGATGCTAAATCATGAATATAGCAAATGCTGATTGGTTGTTTTCAAAAATCTACCCCTCTCTCACTTGGAGGGTAAAGACTTCAAAGAAAGAGGTGTTTCTTACTTTTGATGATGGTCCGGTACCTGGTATTACCGATACCGTGTTGGACATTCTTTCAGATTTTAAAGTATTGGCTACTTTTTTTTGTGTGGGAGAGAATATCTCTAAACACCCTGCCACTTTTCAAAGGGTATTAGATCAGGGACATCAGGTTGGAAATCATACATTTAATCACCTGAACGGCTGGAAGGTTTCTGATAAAGAGTATTTTGCTAATATTGAAAAGTGCAGGCAGGTTTTACAAAGCAACATGGGGGAAAGCAGCGGGTCTAAAATGCTTTTCAGGCCTCCTTATGGTAAAATAAGGTTTTCTCAAATCAGGAAAGTGAAGGAACAATACCGTATTGTGATGTGGAATGTGCTTACAAAAGATTATGACAATACTTTTGATGAACAAGACTGTTTGGAACAGGCCCTTAAAGGCACTAAGCCTGGGGCGTTGGTGTTGTTTCACGATAACCATAAGGCTATGAAAAACCTCGAATTTGTGCTGCCTGCTTATATTAAACACTTGCTGGATCAGGGTTATTGTTTTAAAAAAATATAAAGAAGTATGTTTGTTGATAGTCATGCGCACATATATTCGTCGCAGTTTGCAGAAGATAGAGATAAAGTATTAGAAGATTGTAGAGAAGCTAAAGTCAATAAAATATATATGCCCAACATTGATGACCAAAGCATAGATCACATGTTGGAAGCAGAATTGAGATACAATAGTACATGCATCCCTTGTATGGGTCTGCACCCGTGCAGTGTGGATAAGGGGTTTGAAAAAAAGCTTTATATAATAGAAGATTGGCTTTCAAAAAGATCTTTTGCTGCGGTGGGAGAGATTGGTACAGATCTGTTTCATGATACTACTTGGTTTGAGCAACAGAAGGAAGCTTTTAATGTGCAAGTAAAGTGGGCGCTTCAATATGATTTGCCTATTGTTATTCATTGTCGCAACTCCTTAAAGGAAACCATTGCAGAGTTAAAGAAGCAGGAAGAAATGCCTAAGGGTATTTTTCACTGTTTTACAGGTACGGTTGAAGATGCGCGCGAAATTATAGAAATGGGATTCTATTTGGGCATAGGAGGGGTATTGACTTTTAAAAATGGTGGACTAGATAAAGTGGTTCCCGAAATCCCACTAGATAGGATAGTGTTGGAGACCGATAGCCCTTATTTAGCACCTACTCCACATCGAGGAAAAAGAAATGACCCTAGCTATATTCCTTTAATAGCCAAAAAGCTTGCTGACTTGAAAAACATTAACATAGAGGAAGTCGCGGCACAAACCACCCAAAACGCAGAGAATATTTTCGTTGAAGTTGAAAATTAAATTTGGATATAGCGTAATTATTCAATTAATTTGCACTCGCTTTTTACAGCTCCTAGTCGTTATAGGGTTTTAAAGATTTTTCTACGGAGAGGTGTCCGAGTGGTTGAAGGAGCATCCCGATAGCTATCGGGAGAAAGCGTGTATACCCCTAAAGGGTATCGTAAAAATAAAATGTTAAAATTGTAAAAGGAGAGGTGTCCGAGTGGTTGAAGGAGCACGCCTGGAAAGCGTGTATACCCCTAAAGGGTATCGCGGGTTCGAATCCCGCTCTCTCCGCTAAAAGCGATGATCAAGCTGAATACAAACAGCTTAGTCATCGCTTTTTTTATTACGCTCTCAGCAATTTACCGTCTTCTTTTGTAGACCTAGTCAGCGTAAGCCTTCAGGAGTTTTTTTAGCTTAAGGAATAAGCTATAGCGGACTTGTTAGAAACTTGCTGTTTTTTCCTGACTTCGACAGATATATAAGCTTGTTGTGGTTAACTAATTTAATAATAGTATTTTATGTGTTTTTTATTTGGGTGTCCAGCTCAGGAGGAAAAACATATAAAAGGAGAGGTGTCCGAGTGGTTGAAGGAGCATCCCGATAGCTATCGGGAGAAAGCGTGTATACCCCTAAAGGGTATCGCGGGTTCGAATCCCGCTCTCTCCGCTAAAAGCGATGATCAAGCTGAATACAAACAGCTTAGTCATCGCTTTTTTTATTACGCTCTCAGCAATTTACCGTCTTCTTTTGTAGACCTAGTCAGCGTAAGCCTTCAGGAGTTTTTTTAGCTTAAGGAAGAAGCTATAGCGGATTTGTTAGAAACTTGCTGTTTTTTTCCTGACTTCGACAGATATATAAGCTTGTTGTGGTTAACTAATTTAATTATAGTGTTTTATGTGTTTTTTATTTGGGTGTCCCTAGGTGTCCCAGTTATCCAAGTAAATATTATCACAGAAGGAGAGCTATAGTAAGGAAGTTCTTGGATAAATAGGGCGCACTGAAAAACGCCCAAAATATTGATCTGTTTATATTTGTATAAAAACTAGGAGGTATGGGTGCAAGGTTTTTTCGGTTATTTCTTATTTTTCCGTGCACAGTAAATTGAGAAGTTCTTAACCCAATGCTTTTTTGGGCTAGTCACAAGCGCACAATCTACTTTATGGCCTTACATTCGAAGTATTCCAATACTTCTTCATGTAAGGCCATGCGTATTTTGCACACTTGTGACTTTTTCAGCAGGCCCTAAATAGTCTGTGAAATAGAAGATGATCTTAAAGGTAGATGTGTGGTAGCGGCAAGGTGAATTATATGGAGCGAAAATTGTCAACGGGTCTTGAAATAATTTAACGAGGAGAAAAAAAATACCGACCCCAAAGAGCCGGTATTTAAAAAGTTGAAAAAGTGGTTAACTTTAGCTTAAAAAATTAAAACATACGTGATGTTTTATGATACCAATTTAGGAAAAAAATCTGATGTAAAGAAAGCATTGATTTAATAAATTTTTATAAAATTTTAATTAACGGCTTTGTGAATGCAAAAAGGCACCTTTTGGGTGCCTTTTTGTCGTTTGTCTTATTAAATATAGTTTTTATGATAGTTTTAGCTCTTTAATAATAGTGTCTATTTTTTTATCTAGCTTCTGATTAACCTCATCAAAGGCTTCTCTGGAATGTAATTTTTCATTAACACTGAAATAAAATTTAATTTTAGGTTCCGTCCCGGAAGGTCTGGCAGACACTAAAGTGTCATCTTCAGTACGGAATTGCAAGACATTTTCTTTCGGAAAAGTTAACGTTTTTTCCTCGCCAGAAATAAGGTCTTTTTCCGTTTGAGCCTTATAGTCCATCAATTTGGTCAATTTTGATCCATTTAAGGTCTTAGGCGGATTTTCTCTGAGGTTTTTCATCATTTCCTGTATCTCCTCAGCGCCAGTTTTACCTTTTTTGGTTATAGAAATGAGCTTTTCTTTAAAGAACCCATATTCTACATACATGTCACGCATCATGTCAAACAGGCTAGCACCTTTGTCTTTAGCCCATGCCACCATTTCTGCAATAAATGCACATGCAGCAATAGCATCTTTGTCGCGGACATCATCGCCTACCAGATAACCGTAGCTTTCTTCTCCTCCTACAATAAAGGTTTCTTTTCCTTGTAGTTCTTTAATTCTGGCGGCTATATATTTAAATCCAGTTAATGTATTATAACAATTAACCTTATAGTGATCTGCAATTCTGGATATAATTTCAGATGTTACTATGGTCTTGACAATAAATTCTTTGCCTGTTATTTTTCCGGCTTCTTCCCATGCATTAAGCATGTATTTAATCAATAAGCTGCCTGTTTGGTTGCCATTGAGCAATTGCCATTCATTTTTGTGATTTTTAACGGCTATCCCAACTCTGTCCGCATCAGGGTCTGTTGCCAGCACCAAGTCTGCATCGATTTCCTTTGCTTTCTTTACGGCTATAGATAGTGCATCTGCCTCTTCTGGATTAGGGTATATTACCGTAGGGAAAGTTCCGTCAGGTTTTGCTTGTTCTTCTACTACAGTAACATTTTCAAAGCCAAACTTTTCAAGTACCTTAGGTACTAGTGTAATGGCAGTTCCATGAATAGGGGTAAATACAATTTTTAAGTCTTTTTGCCTTCTGATAGCTTCTTTAGAAACTGACAGGGCTGCAATTTTGTCCAGATACGCTTCGTCCACCTCTTCGCCTATGGTTTCGATCAGGTTTTCGTCTCTCTTGAACTTGATCTCATTTACATCTTTGATGTTTTGTACTTCGCGGATAACATTCACATCGTGTGGGGCTATCATTTGAGCACCATCGTTCCAGTATGCTTTATATCCATTATACTCTTTTGGGTTATGGGAAGCTGTCAGGACTACGCCACTGTGGCATTGGAAATGCCTGATGGTATATGACAGTTCTGGTGTAGGCCGCAGGGCTTCGAAGAAATACACTTTGATGCCATTAGCAGAAAACACGTCAGCGGTAACTTTGGCAAAGTAGTCGCTGTTTATCCGGCTGTCATAGGCAATGGCTACCTTAATTTGCTCTTTAGGATATATGCTTTTTAAGTAGTTGGAAAGTCCTTGGGTAGCAGCGCCCACAGTGTATTTGTTCATCCTGTTAGAGCCAACGCCCATAACGCCTCTTAATCCTCCGGTGCCGAATTCCAGGTCTTTGTAAAAGGAATCAATAAGTTCGTCTTCCTGGTTCTCATCCAGCATTTTTTGGATTTTGTCCTTAGTCTCTTGGTCGTAGCTGCCATTTAACCATTCTTCTATCTTTTTTCTGGTTTTGCTGTCGATCCTGGATGATTCTTTCATTACACTTTCCATATTAGTTATAAAAATTTTGTGAGATTTTTTTGTGTGGATAATTATAAAAATAATTATGTATAAAAACACATATTTTAAGAATATGTTTAGTTTCTTAAACGTAATTTAAGGATTTTGGGTTAGATTATTCACAATATCTCACATTCTTTAGAATTTTCACTCCTATCTTTTTCCTTTTAGCAGAACATATCTATTTTTGTCCTTTGTTACTCAAATAATTTACATTTTAAAATAACCCAATAATGGACACTAAGCAGTTGGAAAAAGATTTGACCAAGCTTGTAGAGTTAAAAAACAAACTAGCCACTTTAGACTATAATGATAAGAACTACGATAAGATAGAAGATGAGCTTCATGACCTAGAGGACGAGTTTCTAGAAAATTATAGTGATGAGCTGGAAACGGTTTTGGAAACAGTTCATGACGAACACTGTCCTGAGTCAGATGTATTGCTTCCTACTGCTTATATTGCCAATAAATATGTAGAGACTGGTAAGAATGAAGATGGAACAAAAAGATTTGATGTGGCAATAGGAGAGGGTGTATGTGTGGAAACAGAGGAGCATGAGGGGAAAGATACCAGATTGGTTATTCTTCCTGGTCCATTAAGGGTTGTGCTGATTATTAACGGTAAAGAAAAACAAGTAGTTTGGGAAGCCTCAGCTTAAAGGCTTCCCTTTTTTTAGATATACACTTATAAAAATATTTTCGGTATAGGAGAAAAAGGTAGGTTTCCCAAATACTTTCAGGCGAAACCTGTGCTTTTTCTAACTCTTAGCATGACCTCACTGGCAATAGATTTGGCTTTTTCGGCTCCTTTTAGCAAGTGACTTTCCAATTCTTCCTGGTTTTCCATGTAGTAATTAAAGATTTTCCTTTCAGTCTTATATTTCTCTAGGATTAGGCCCAAAAGCTCTTTTTTGGCATGTCCATAACCAAAGTTCCCCCCTTCATACTTCTCTCTTAATGCTTGAGTTTCTGACGGAGATGCTATTAAGGAAAAAATCTTAAATACATTGCACGTGTCAGGGTCTTTGGGTTCTTCAAGCGGTGTACTGTCCGTAATAATGGAAAAAACGGACTTCTTTAGCTCTTTTTCAGGTAAAAATATATCGATGTAGTTGTTGTAAGACTTACTCATCTTCTGGCCGTCGGTTCCGGGTATGGTCATTACTTGGTTATTTACCTTGGCTTCTGGCAATATAAAAACTTCCCCATGCTTAAAATTAAAGCTGCTTGCAATATCCCTAGTCATTTCAAGGTGCTGCATTTGATCTTTTCCTACAGGCACTATGTTGGCGTCAAAAATGAGAATGTCTGCTGCCATTAAAACCGGGTAGGTAAAAAGACCTGCGTTCACATCAGAAAGTTTTTCTGATTTATCTTTAAATGAATGGGCATTGGAAAGCATTGGAAAAGGAGTGTAGCAGTTTAAAATCCACGCCAATTCGCATACCTCTTTAATGTCAGACTGTCTGTAAAAGATGTTTTTTTCAAAGTCAAAGCCAAAAGCCAGCCAAGCAGCGGCAACAGAAAAGGTGTTTTGCCGGCGAACTTCCCCATCTTTGATGGTGGTTAAGGAATGAAGGTCGGCAATAAAAAACATTGATTCGTTTGACGGATCTTTTGACAGCTCAATGGCTGGTTTGATGGCTCCTAATATATTACCAAGGTGAGGCCTGCCTGAACTTTGTATACCGGTAAGTACTCTTGCCATTTTTTTTTCAGCTTTTGTTGATTTTTTTGATTAGAATTACAACATTAATCAAATTTTTTTTATTCTTCAGCATTAACTTTTCGTTAGGCTAAGAGAGTCAAAAATAATTTGCACTTTTGTATATGATAATTTATAGTCTTATAAACCAAATAATGTGATGAAATACAGCAGGATTTTTCAGATTTTGTTTTTTCTTTTGATTGTTTCAAAAGTTGAATCCTATGCCCAAGGCAAAGGAAAGGTGGAGTTTGACAATAATACCCACAATTTTGGAACCGTAAATGAAGAAGATGGCAAAATTGACCATGACTTTATCTTCAAAAATACCGGTTCTGAGCCTGTTACCATTAAGCACGTAAAGGCTTCTTGTGGTTGTACCACCCCGGCTTGGACCAAAGAACCGGTAATGCCTGGGGAAACAGGTTTTATTAAAGCCCAATATAACCCAGCTAACCGCCCTGGTACTTTTAAAAAGTCTCTTACCGTAACTACTGATGGAGATCCGAGTAGCATGGTTGTTTATATTTCGGGTAGGGTGCTTTCGAAAAACAGGACACCTAAGGAAGAGTTTCCTCGTGTGACTGGTGGGATCCGGTACTCCAATGACAAAATTGACTTGGGTAGGGTCTTTTCGAAAGATACGGTTTCTCGTTCTTTCAAGCTTTACAACGAAACTGATGAGCCTATAAAGCTGTCATCTAAAGTTTCTCACCCAAAACATATTTCGGTAAGCGCAGACACCAATGTTATAGCTCCGAAAAGTTCAGCAAACATCAACCTTGTTTATATCGCAGCTCAAAAGAAAGACTTTGGTGCTGTTGACGATATGATTGAGTTTAAGACAGACCAGGAGGGAGAAAAGAAACTAGGTTTTTTAATTAAAGCCAACATTGCAGAGTATTTCCCTCCTCTAAATGAAGAGGAAAAAGCTTTGGCTCCTGTATTGGCGTTGGAAAAAACTGAGGTTGACTTGGGCGATGTTAAGGCCGGAAGTAATACCAAGACAGAAGTTGAGATTAAGAATACAGGAAAGCAGGACTTACAAATCAGAAAAGTAAAGTCTAATGCAGATAACCTAAATCTTAAATTGGATAAAGATACTGTAAAAGAAGAGAACAGTTCTAGACTGAAAATTCAATATAAGGCTCCTGATAAGCCTGGTGCTAATAATGCTGTGGTACATATTTATAGCAACGCACCATCGTCACCTGTTCAGACTATACTGATTAAAGCCAACGTGGTAGAGAAATAAGCGTTCTAATAAAGCGTGACAAAGCCCCAGTAGTTTTATCTGCTGGGGCTTTTTTGATTAATGTTTTTTATTTAAAAGCACTTATACCTGTAATGTCAGCACCTGTAATAAGTAAGTGGATATCATGGGTGCCTTCATAGGTAATCACAGATTCCAGGTTCATCATATGTCTCATAACTGGAAATTCTCCAGTAATGCCATTTCCACCTAAAATTTGCCTTGCCTCCCGAGCTATTTTTATGGCTGTATCGACATTGTTTCTTTTAGCCATAGAAATCTGTTGTGTCGTTGCTTTGCCTTCGTTCATTAAGGTGCCTAATCTCCATGCCAGCAATTGGCCTTTGGTAATTTCAGTAAGCATCTCTGACAGCTTTTTCTGGACCAGTTGGAAAGATGCTATGGGTTTGTCAAACTGGATCCTTTCTTTGGAGTAGTTCAGTGCTGTATGGTAACAGTCCATGGCGGCTCCTAAAGCGCCCCATGATATGCCATACCTGGCAGAGTCCAAGCAGCGGAGCGGACCTGACAAACCATCTGCTCCCGGAAGTAGGTTTTCTTTAGGTACTTTAACATCTTGAAAAACAAGCTCACCGGTTATGCTTGCCCTCAACGACCATTTGTTATGGGTTTCAGGGGTTGAAAATCCTTCCATGCCACGTTCTACGATAAGGCCTTTTATTCTTCCTTCTTCATTTTTTGCCCAAACTACAGCTATATCGGCTTCAGGAGAATTGCTTATCCACATTTTAGCTCCGTTTAGTAGGTAATAATCACCTTTGTCCTTTATGTTGGTAATCATACCTGAAGGGTTAGAGCCATGGTCAGGCTCTGTTAGGCCAAAGCAGCCCAACATCTCTCCAGATGCTAGTTTTGGTAAGTATTTTTTCTTTTGCTCTTCAGAGCCATATTTAAATATTGGGAACATTACCAAAGACCCTTGTACAGAAGCCGTGGATCTCATGCCTGAGTCACCGCGCTCTATTTCCTGCATCATCAGTCCGTAGGAAATATAATCCAACCCGCCACCTCCATATTCTGTTGGGATAGTAGGGCCAAAGGCCCCAATTTCTCCAAACTTTTTGACTATATGAGAAGGGAATTTTGACTGTTGGCAGCATTCTTCTATTATGGGAGAAATTTCCTTTTTAACAAAATCTCTTATGCTCTGCCGGATAAGTTTTTGTTCCTCAGTGAGAAATTCGTCTAAAAAGTAGTAATCAGGAGACTCAAAATTGTCAGTTCTCATATTAAGGTTTGGTTAAAAAAAATTAAATATCCAAATTTACAACTGTTATACGTAAATTATGTTATTTGAGATGCAAAGCAAAGACCTAGAACCCCGGATTCTGGAGTTAATTCAAAAACTTGAAGAAAAATACAAAGAAGATGACCAGGATCTGGCTACGCATCTTGAAGGGTTGTTGAATACTTCGTATTTAAAGTATTGGGATTATATTCAGCTAGACACATTATTGAGCCTTCAAAAACCTCGAACGGACTTTCCCGATGAACTTATTTTCATAACATACCATCAGATAACAGAACTTTACTTTAAGCTTATCCAACATGAAATCGGACAGCTCAAAGAGAGTGTTCAGGTAGAGGATGATTTTTTCTTGAAAAAGATAACTAGGATGAACTGGTTTTTGGGCAACCTGATTTCCTCTTTTGATATTATAGCTGTAGGGATGGAACAAGACCAGTTCTTGAAGTTCCGCTCAGCGCTTCACCCTGCCAGTGGATTTCAGTCAGTGCAATATCGTATGATAGAAATCGCTTCTACTGATTTTATAAACTTGGTAAGCAGTAACGATAGGGACAGTTTTTCCGATTATTCAACTATCGATGATATGTTTGATAATATATATTGGAAAAAAGGTGCTATAGACAGTGCTACAGGTAAAAAAACGCTTACCCTGAGACAGTTTGAAGAAAAATACTCCGATATGCTCTTGAAGCATGCTCATGAATACCAGTTTCGAAATGTATGGTCTATTTTTAAACGTTTGTCCAATGAGGCCCAAAATGATCAGGAGATAATTCAGGCCATGAAGAGGTATGATACTTATGTAAATATCAATTGGCCGCTGGCACACTATAAGTATGCAGTGAGTTACCTTTTTAAGTCTGGGCATATTAAAGCAACAGGGGGAACCAACTGGGCGCAATATCTCCCGCCAAGATTTCAAAAAAGAATTTTTTTCCCTGACCTCTATTCAGAACAAGAGGTTGATGAATGGGGCAAGGCCTGGGTGGAGACAGAAGTCTTAAGTAAATTATAGTATTTTATCAGTATTTTCGTTATTGATTATACAATAAGTAGTTTTGGGTACGATTAGTGTTTGATAATCTGCTGCATAGTTGCGCCTGGTTTTTATGACAAGGCTTCTTGCTTTAGATGTGCCGTTTGTGGAATATTGTATTATTAATAACCTTTTTCGGTTAACAGCTTTGCCAAAAGGATGGCATGTAAAAACTGTTTCTAAAAATGCCTGTGGCTGGATATAAATTTTATATTCCTTTTTGTTTCTTTCTGATGGTAAGCATTGGTGCATACACTCAGAACCATAAAAAAGTTGAAACTTTTTATGATCATAAAAAGCAACTTTTAAAAGAGGAGTATTATGTCCTTGCCAAATCCCCAAATGTTACAGATAGTTTATACACTTCTTTTTATCAGAACGGAAAAGTCAAGTCTAGAGGGCATTATAAGAAAAACAAACCAGAGGGTCTTTGGGAGTATTTTTATGAGAATGGAAACCCTCGTATGACTACCGAAATTAAAGATAGGCAGAACCATGGGGCTTGTGTCTATTATTATGAAAATGGGAATGTGCAGGCAAAGGGAAATATGGAAAAAGGCCTACGAGAAGGGGAGTGGGAGTATTTCTATGAGAATGGTGCCTTGAAAAATGTTGGTTCTTTTGAAAAGGATAAGAAAACAGGTATCTGGATATATTACCGGGAGGATGGGATGCAGAAAGCGCAAGCGGAGTACGAAAAAGACAAAGGTATTTATAAAGAATATTTTGAAAGTGGAAAACTTAAGAGCAAAGGCCCTATTGTAAATGGAAAAAGCAATGGCTTATGGAAGTACTATTATGAGTCTGGAGGTGTAAAAGGAGAAGGTTATGAGAAAGACGGACTGAAGGAAGGGATGTGGAAATTTTATTATCCTAATGGTACATTAAGTAGTGAGGGTACTTATGATGCAGGGAATTTACAAGGAGAATGGAAGTATTTTCATGAGAACGGAACGTTAAGTGCTGAAGGGGAGCAAAAGGATGGTAGCAGGCACGGGTATTGGAAATTGTATTATGACAATGGTGCTTTTAAAGGAGAAGGGAATTTTGATCGCGGAGAAGGGCCTTATAAAGAGTACTATGAAAGTGGCAAACTTAAAATTAAAGGGTTCATAAAAAATGAGCGGAACGAAGGGCAGTGGAAATATTATTATGAAACAGGAGAGCTAGAAGGTAGGTGCCATTTTACGGGCGGAAGAGGCCATTATACAGGATATTATGAAAATGGCAACCTGAAGATGGAGGGGATTATTGACAATGGCGTACGGACTGGTATTTGGAAGCTTTACAAAGAGGAAGGGGGGATTTCGGGATATTATAGAACGTATTATGATAAGGAAAACCTCGTGTTCAGAGAGGTGCCTACTGTGGCAGATACCTTACGCGCCGATTCTATTATTGCCTATGAAAAGCCTAAAATAGTTATCCCTAAAAAGAAGTCCAGGTATTACACTAAGACTATCAATGAGTATAAAGGGTATATCATTGGGTTTAATCCAATTGCAATCATATTAAATGAACTGCCTGTTTATGGCGAGTATTATATTCAAGAAAGGATTGGGTTTGAATTGGGATTAACTTATCACAGAAGGCCCATATTAGGAAGTATTTCCAATGCGCCCTTAAATCAGTTTACATCTACAGGTTTTTCTGCACATTTTCGACACAAGCTTTACCAGCCAGACGGAGAGTATGGCATGCTTTATTACGGCCATGAAGTAAGGTTTAGTTATATGGAATATGGCAGGGCTATAGTAGATACCACGCATGGAGGATATGAGCATATTAATAACCTTAATGCCCGAGAAACTTTATACGAGTATTCTTTCATCGTGGGTAACAGATTGATGCAGGATTATAGAAAAGATGGATTTACTATTGATGTTTTTGCAGGTATAGGTATTGGATATAGGCATTTGTCGAGAAACTATCCTCAAGAAGATTTATATACAAACTCTATGAACAGGGTTCGCTCTTCAAGGATTACTATTCCCATCCGATTAGGTTTAAGCGTTGGGTACTCCTTTTGATTAAAATATTTAAGAAAAGCCGATTTATGTAACCAGATTTTCTGTTCGTTGTAAAAATACAGATAGTGGAGGTAGCTTATAAAAGCTGGTTTTTTATGCTTAATTGCATTTTTCGGAATCTTTCAAATCATTTATGGTAAAAGAAATAGAGTTAAAACTTGCGCCTGAAGAAGCAGCAAGTGGTGATTTAGTTGATTCAGCTGTAAGGCATAAGCTTGGCTTAGCCCCTGGCGATGTTGTTATAACCGAAATTGTCCGCAGGTCCATAGATGCCCGCTCTAGACAGGTGAAGGTGAACCTAAAAGTAAAAGTTTTTATTAATGAGACACCTGTAAAAAAAGTATTTAAAAAGCCTGAATATAAAAACGTTTCCACTGCTCCACGCGTGATCATTGTTGGTGCAGGGCCAGCCGGACTTTTTGCGGCTTTGAGGTTATTAGAGTTGGGGCTAAAGCCCGTTGTGTTAGAAAGGGGGAAAGATGTGCGATCACGTAGGAGAGATCTGGCTGCCATTAATAAGGAGCACATCGTAAACCCTGAGTCGAACTACTGCTTCGGGGAGGGTGGTGCCGGTACGTACTCCGATGGCAAGCTTTATACAAGGTCTAAGAAAAGAGGGAGTGTACAGCGTGTACTTGAGATAATGGTGGTCCATGGGGCAACAGAGGAAATCTTGGTAGATACACACCCGCATATTGGCACGAACAAATTACCTAAACTTGTTCAGTCTTTAAGGGAAACTATTATTGAGCATGGGGGAGAAGTGCTTTTTAATACTTGCGTAAAGGACTTTATTGTAGAAAAAGACGAAGTGCTTGGAGTGAAAGACCAAGAAGGGAATAAACATGAGGGGATTTCTGTGATTCTTGCCACGGGGCATTCAGCACGGGATATTTTTTATTTGTTGAACAATAAGAAAATTTATATAGAAGCGAAACCTTTTGCTTTAGGTGTGCGGGTTGAGCACCCTCAGGAGTTAATAGACTCTATACAATACCATTGTACTTCCAGAGGGGCATATTTACCCGCAGCGTCTTACGCATTGGTAAACCAGGTAACTTATAACAAAGTACAGCGCGGGGTGTTTTCTTTCTGTATGTGTCCTGGAGGTTTTATAGTACCCGCTGCTACCAGTCAGGAAGAGGTGGTTGTCAATGGCATGTCGCCTTCCAGAAGGGATTCGGCGTTTGCCAATAGTGGCATAGTTGTAGCCATAGAAAACGAGGATTTTAAGGAGTTCTCCCATTATGGGCCTTTTATGGGATTAGAACTGCAAAAAGCTGTTGAACGTAATGCCTGGCTATCCGGAGGTAAAACACAGTCCGCGCCAGCGCAAAGAATGGTAGATTTTGTCAATGGTAAAATTTCGCCCTCTTTAACCAAAACATCTTATCAGCCAGGTTTGATATCAGTAAACATGGACGAGGTATTGCCTGAAAGTATAAGTTATAGGCTTAAACAAGCTTTTAAGGCTTTTGGCAAATCTATGAAAGGCTATTATACCAACGAGGCACAGGTGGTAGGGGTGGAAAGCCGTACGTCTTCGCCAGTATTTGTTCCTAGAGACCGGGAAAAGCTTGAACATATCCAGGTTAAAAGATTGTTTCCTTGTGGAGAGGGGGCTGGGTATGCTGGCGGTATTATGTCGGCAGCAATAGATGGGGAGAAATGTGCTGAAGCTGTGGCTAACCTTTATGCCCACAGGTAAATAATAGAACTGTGCGTGTGGTATGCCTGTGACTTTTTCAACAGGCCTTAAATTATTTTTTGCTTTTTTTTGTTATGACTAGAGAGTAAAAACCTAATTATAATAATGAAAAAAACTTTAGTACTTGGCGCTACCCCAGACGCTACTCGTTTTGCTTACAAAGCAGCAAACATGCTTACAGACTATGGACATGAAATCGTTCCTGTAGGGATGAAAAAAGGGGAAGTGGCCGGAAAAGTTATTCAAAATGATTATCCTCAGGTCGAAGGTGTCGACACTGTGACCCTCTATGTAGGTACTAGAAACCTTGAACCTCTTTTTGACTACATTATCAATTTAGGTCCTAAAAGGATTATTTTTAATCCTGGGACTGAAAACGATGCTCTTATTAGACTTGCAAAGGAAAAAAATATAGAAACGGTAATAGGGTGTACCCTTGTTATGTTGGCAGTAGGCAATTACTAGCACACTTTGTAACTTTTTCTCTAAACAATATGAATTATTTCGGTATAAAAAATGAATTTTTTGCTGGAAAATTTTAATTTTACATATTGTGAATAAAATAAATTTTTAATAGACCAAAGTGGCTGATATAAACAAAAAAGATTACTCTGCAGATAATATTCAGGTATTAGAAGGTTTGGAGGCTGTTAGAAAGCGTCCTGCTATGTACATTGGAGACATTGGCGTCAAAGGCCTTCATCATTTGGTATGGGAAGTTGTAGATAACTCCATTGATGAAGCGTTAGCAGGTTATTGCTCTGAAATAACTGTAGAGATCAACAAAGACAACTCTATTACAGTAAGTGACAACGGTAGGGGTATTCCTACAGGTATTCATACCAAAGAAAACCGCTCAGCATTAGAAGTAGTTATGACTGTACTTCATGCCGGTGGTAAATTTGATAAAGATACCTATAAAGTTTCTGGTGGACTTCATGGTGTGGGGGTGTCTTGTGTAAACGCACTTTCTACCCACTTGAAAGTTAATGTATACCGGGAAGGGAAAATATTTCAACAGGAATACGCTAAAGGTGTGCCTCAATATCCGGTAAAAGTAATAGGAGAAGCCAGTACCACTGGTACAGTTGTTACTTTTTATCCTGATACCTCCATATTTGTTGTTTCTGAATATAAGTATGAAACAATTGCAACACGTCTTAGGGAATTAGCCTTTTTGAACAAAGGGATCAGGATCAAACTTAAAGACCACAGGGACTTGAATGAGGCGGGAGAGCCTAAGTCTGAAAGTTTTTATTCTGAAGGTGGCCTTAAGGAATTTGTTACTTACCTAGACTCTACACGTGAACAGCTTATCCCTGAGCCTTTACATATGGAAGGTGAGAAAGCAGGCGTTCCTGTAGAAGTATCTATGATATACAATACTTCTTATACAGAGAATGTATTCAGCTATGTAAATAATATCAACACCATTGAAGGTGGTACGCATGTCGCAGGTTTTAGGCGTTCCCTTACCCGTACTTTGAAAGCCTATGCTGAAAAGTCTGGCATGCTGGACAAACTGAAGATTGAAATCAGTGGAGATGACTTTAGGGAGGGGCTTACTGCTATCATTTCGGTTAAAGTTGCCGAGCCTCAGTTTGAAGGGCAAACTAAAACAAAGCTTGGAAACTCTGAAGTGTCCGGGGCTGTAGATGCTTGTGTGGGCGAAATGCTAAACCAGTATCTTGAAGAAAACCCTAAAGAAGCCAAAGCTATAGTTCAAAAAGTGGTTTTGGCAGCTCAAGCAAGGTATGCGGCAAGAAAAGCCCGTGAAATGGTACAGCGTAAGAACGTGCTTACGGGAACCGGTCTTCCGGGAAAACTGGCCGACTGCTCTGACTCCGATCCATCTGTTTGTGAATTGTACCTTGTAGAGGGTGATTCGGCAGGTGGTTCTGCCAAACAAGGGAGGAACAGAAGGTTTCAAGCGATACTGCCATTGAGGGGTAAAATACTTAATGTGGAGAAAGCCCAGGAACATAGGATATATGACAATGAAGAGATCAGGAACATGATCACAGCCTTGGGTGTCCAGTTTGGAACTCAAGATGATGAAAAGGGGCTGAACCTTGAAAAACTGCGTTACCACAAAATCATTATCATGACCGATGCCGATGTTGATGGTAGCCATATTAGAACATTAATCCTTACTTTGTTCTTTAGATATATGAGACCTTTGGTCGACCTTGGATATCTTTACATTGCATTGCCGCCACTTTACCTCGTCAAAAAAGGTAAGGAAGAGAGGTATTGTTGGGATGAAGAGCAAAGAGTTGCCGCAATTAAGGAGCTAGCTAAAGATGGCAAAGAAGAGAATGTAAATGTGCAGAGGTACAAAGGTCTAGGGGAAATGAACCCTGAGCAGCTTTGGACTACGACAATGAACCCTGAAACGCGTGGCTTGAAACAGGTAAGTGTTGAATCTGCCGCAGAAGCTGACCACCTATTTTCAATGTTAATGGGAGATGAAGTAGGGCCAAGAAGAGACTTTATTGAGAAAAATGCTAAATATGCAAAGGTGGATGTATAAGGGTGGATAACTTACCCTTATATCTTATTATCTGGTGATGATACTTTTACCATTTTACAAAAGGAGTTTCTTTTGGCAAACTTTTACATAAATAATTTAGGGTTCAGGATATTTGAGCCCTTTTTTAATTTTACCAGACGTATAAAAAATAAACTGTCTATGCTATTTCAGCCAAAGACAACCATAAATACCAGTAACTATATAAGCCGAGACCTGAGTTGGATTAAGTTTAACGAGCGGGTACTTGATCAGGTGCGGCTGCCTAATAGAACTGTTTTTGAGCGGTTAAAATTTCTTGCCATTACGGCTTCTAACCTAGATGAGTTTTTTGAAATTCGTGTAGGCAGTTTGTATAATTATATCGATTATGGAAAAGAAAGGTTTGACTATTCTGGTCTGAAAGAAGGACCTTTTAGAAAAAAACTACTTTCTGAAGTTCAAAACTTCTATAAAAGTCAACGGGAAATTTTTCTAAACAAACTGCTCCCTCAGTTTGAGGACAATGGTTTTGTTATTTCAAATATAGATTCTCTTTTTCCTGAGGAAAAGGACAAGGTCTTGGGGTATTTTAAAAATATTATTTTCCCCATGTTAACACCTATGGTTTATGATAGCTATCATTCATTTCCTATTTTGATGAATAAGCTATTGATCTTTGGGGTGGTAACCAAAAGCCCTGATGCAACCAAGGACTTTAAAAGGCTTTCGTTTGTACAGATACCTCAAAACCTGCCACGATTTTATGAGATTGAAAGGGATGGGGTTATAATTTTCGTTCCGATTGAAGATGTCATTCGTTGGAAAATCGATAGCCTGTATAAGAATGTAGAGATCATTTCTGTCAACCTTTTCCGTATTACAAGAAACGGGGATTTTTCTTTGGATGAAAGTGATGATATGGAAGCCCGTTTTATTGATGAAATAAAGCGGAAGCTCAAGTCAAGAAGGACTGGAAGGGTTGTGAAAATTGAAATTGAAGAGGGATATTCCCCTTGGATGATGAAAGTCCTTCGGGAGCGTTGGGATATAGACGACTACAATATCATCAATAGCTCTGGTATTATAGATTATACGGGACTATGGCAAATAGTGAAACATCCTGAATTTAGGGGAGAAATACCGTCGCCACCATCTCCTGTACCGCCTTTAAGTTATAAAAGCCCGGATTCTTCTGATATTTTTGAATACTTGAAACATCAGGATGTGTTGATGCACCATCCTTATAACAACATGCAGCCTTTGATAGAGCTGTTAGAGAAATCAGCAGAGGATCCGCATGTGTTGGCTATTAAAATTACCATTTATAGGCTTGCTAAAGATTCTCGGGTTTCTAATGCACTGCTCAAAGCTGCTGAAAACGGTAAGCACGTTTCTGTTTTATTTGAAGTAAAAGCACGTTTTGACGAAGAAAATAATATCAAAGAAGCCCAAAGGCTTCAAAAGGCAGGTTGTTTTGTTATTTACGGTATAGGTAATTTAAAAACTCATACCAAGCTTCTTTTGGTGGTACGTAAAGAAGACGATAAAGTGCGCAGGTATGTGCATATGTCCAGTGGTAATTACAATGAGGAAACTGCTAAACTTTACACAGACTTGGGGCTGCTCTCTACTAACGAGGTGTACGCCCATGATGTCAATGATTTCTTTAATGTAATTACCGGCCACTCATTGCCAAGCGTTTACCAAAACTTGATTACTGCACCAGGAGATATGCGTCAACAGTTGATAGAACTGATGGACAAAGAAGCTTCTAATGCTGCTAAAGGGCTCCCTTCTGGTATCGTAATTAAAATTAATTCTTTACAGGATACAGAAGTTATAGATGCTTTATATCGTGCTTCTAATGCAGGTGTTCCTATTAAGCTCATTGTAAGAGGTATGTGTTGCCTTAGGCCTGGAAGAGAAGGTGTGAGTGAGAATATCTTGGTTAAGTCTATTGTAGGGAACTATTTGGAGCATACAAGGCTGTTTTATTTTCACAATAATGGTGACCCGAAGGTGTACGGAGGTAGCGCAGATATGATGGTCAGAAGTTTCGAAAGAAGGATTGAAAGTTTGTTCTTAATAGTGGATACTTTGCTCAAAAAACAGGCTATTAATATTTTGGTGTATAACTTGAAAGATAATGTAAACTCATATTACCTTCAGGAGGATGGAAGTTACACCAAACCTGAACTAAAAGAAGGGGAAACGCCATTTAACATTCACGAAGAGTTTTACAATGTTACTATAGACATAGTGCAAAATGCCAAACTCTTCTGATTTGGGAGCAATATAGGGGTGGCTTTGGATATGACATCAGCAAACGATCCTAACTTATAGGTAAGACCTCGCCAATTTTCGGTATTTTCAAATCACCATTTATTTTGTTTTTGTTTTCATAAATAGTCCGTACAGGTTCTCCCATTGGTTCATCTGAAAGGTCATACGTTCCATAGTGCATAGGTATAAAAGTGTTTCCGCGTAAGTCATTGAAAGCGCTAATAGCTTCTGTCGGGGATAAATGGGATGGTTGCATTAATGAACTGGGCTTGTAGGCACCTATAGGCATGAGGCAGTAATCTATTGGACCAAATATTTCCGCAATGGTTTTGAAGTGCTTGCTTGTAGAGGTGTCTCCTGCAAAATAGATAGTTTTGTCGCCAGATTTTAACAAAAAGCTTCCCCACAGCATGTTGTTAAGGTCTAATAAGCCTCTTTTGCTCCAATGGTTTGCAGGCAGAAATATCACTTCTACTTCTTTGCATATGCTAAATTTTTGATACCACCCTGCTTCTTGATAATGAATCCTATCTTTTAACAAACTAGCAGCTTTTAAAGGTATAAGTGCTTTTAGGTTGGGGTTTGACTTAACTATTTCTTCATAAGATTTTCGGTCAAAATGGTCTCTGTGGGCGTGGGATAGCAGCAAATAGTCTACATTGTCAATGTCTTTGGCAGGGCATGGCAAGTGTTGGTTTCTCTTAATAAGCGGAAGGTCATAGAAACAAGGGTCTGTTATAAAAACTTTGCCGTTAAACCTGATGTAAAAAGAGGCATGGCCAAGCCATGCGATGTGGTCTCTTGTTTCACTAACAAAATCAGTTCCAGTAATGATGTCTGGTTTAAAAGTATCCCGTTCCTTTTCTGCTTGCTGGGGATTTTTGCTCAACTTCCATTTTAGAACTTGAAAAAGGGAAGGAGGAAAAGTCCCCGAGTCGTTAACAAATCTACCTTTCTTATAAGTGTTTCCTTTATAGCCTTTCAAAACAAAAGGAAGTTCTGGGTTAGATAGGTACATAGTAATTACTTTTCTGGAAGGGTAATTGTAAATGTTGTTCCTTGGCCATCTTCTGACTGTAGGTCAATGGCCCCTCCTTTACTTTCAATGATTTTTTTTACAATTGCCAAACCTATTCCGGTACTGTCTGCAGCCTGTCTTCCGGGTACTGTTTGAAATATATCGAAAATTCTTTTCTGGAATTTTTGGGGAATACCTGGACCATTGTCGCTAATTTGAAAGATGTGTTTTTTATCAGGCTTCTCTGATTTAATTTTTATGAATCCATCTGTTTCTTTGTCGTGATACTTTACTGCATTGCTTATTAAGTTCTGAAGCACTTGTTGCAGTAGTATTTTTTCAATAGATATGGTTTCTGTATAAATTTCTTTTACAATTTCTATGTGTTGAGGTGGTTTTATCGCTTCTAAAATTTCTTCTACCAGTTGGTTGATATTTAGTCGCTCAATGGGCAAGTCTTTTGATGATTGGGCATAGGTAAGTATGCCGCTGATCATTTCATTCATTCTGCTAATTGACTTTTTTATCATTTCGGTCTGCAACAGAATATTGCTTCCACCTTTGCTTTTTAGATCATCTTCAATAAGGGAGAATACACCTTCCATGGTTCTCAATGGCGCTTTTAGATCGTGAGAAACAATAGATGCAAATCTATCTAAGTCATCATTTTTCTCTTCTAGTTTTTTTGCGTACTCCTTGACCGGGGTAATGTCCAAACCGATACCAATTACTTTTTCCAGTTGCTTTTTTAAATTTACTACTGGGGTAAAGTGGAAGTTGTAATACACTTCCTTAGATGTTTTATAGAGTACAACTTCTTTAGAAAATGATTTCGTACCAGTCTTTTTTGTTTCGATTAACTTGGAAAGTTCTTGGAACTCAGGAATAGAAGGGAATAGCTCATATAGTTTTTTGCCAATAACTTTGGTGAATGGGAATTTGGTGAAATGTGCAAACGCTGGATTGGCGTAGTCAACTGTGCAATTGCTGTTGACAGTGAACACCGGACTTGCTGTTTTTCGCGCAATGATGGATAACTGATAGTTTTCTTTTTCAGAAATGATCGATTCTTGCAGCTTTTCTTTATTAAATAAAAATGCAGCAGCCATTCCTGTGAAGAGCCTTAGTATTTCTCGGTGTTTTCTGGGAATAGCTCTTTGATCAGAACTGCTACAAGAAACTAAACCCCATAGTTTATTTTCAGAAAGAAGAGGGATGCAAAAGAATGAAGCGGTCTGTGTCGCTTTTAACTGACTAATGTTTTCCTCTGAAAAGCCTCTAAATGAAATGAGAGATTTGTCTGCATCTTTTGGCAGACGAATGGGCGTAGGCTTATAGTTTATATCAGGAATATAGTACCAAAGGTTTTTTTTTAGGAATTCAATAGCAGGTGCTGGAGTTGGTGTGTTAAATTCGGCACCTAAATAGGAGGGACTTTCTTTTTCGATATCTTCTGCTACTATGGCACTATGCTTTTCTGAATAAAACTTTAAAATTCTCACAGATCCATAACCGGACAATTCTTTGACTGTTTCCGCTATATATGTCAGCAGGTCTCCGACGGCTGTAATTTTTGTAAGACCGGACAATGCTTCGTTGGAGTGCAAAAAGCTGCTTTCGTAAGGGGCTGTTTCTGTTTCAAGTTCTAGATATATGTATTTTCCTTGTAACAGGAACTTTCCCAAATAAGGCTCTTTTGCACCCTCAATGAAAATGACAGTCTCTTTGGGAATACCTTCTTTTAAAGACTTAAAAAAAAGATTTGTGTCTGTAATACCTAGCAGTGAAATAGCTTCGGGCAAAATCACTGTATGTTGAGGTATTAGAGGTGATGAAGACTTTACAATGGTGAGCGAATCAGCATCTGCTAAAATAAAAATACCGTAAGGTTGTAAGTGATCAGCCGGTGTGGGGTTTATTCTGACACAGTTCTCCGACGCCGACTCTTTGTTTCCATTCATAAAGTTATCCAGTCTCTGAATTTGTTAAATGTTTCGTTTGCACTATTAACTATTTCATCTTCATTACCTCCATTATCGCAATAAGAAGTTAATGCTTCTCTAAAGGCTTTCCACTTGCTTCCTGTTTGTGAACCGTAACCGTGGAAAAAAGAACATCCACGTTCATTGGTCAACCCTAGGGTTTTGTTGATGTTTTTAGAAATTACCGTTCCCCCCAACGTAGAGCCTTCCATAACATATAAACAACCGAATGCTTGATTTAGATTTTCTACAGGAGGAAGTTTTTCGCAAAGTATTGGGTTTTCAGGTGTAGATAAGGTTTCTAGATCTTTTAAAATGAGGTCGGTTTTTCTTCTTTGAGAAAGGTCTGGTAGGTATTTGTCCAGAATGGCGTGGTGGCTTTCAACCTGTTTTTCGAGTGGGTTAAAGTAACCGTAAAACTTTTTTAGAATATGAACATATTGTTCCTGTGTAAAATCATCACTTGTTACTGGCGACATTAAACCGCTTTCTTCTACCAATCGGTGGTTTTCGGCTGTTTCTTTTTTTAGTCTTTCTAAGATCATTTCTGGTATTTATTTACAGTAACGAAATTGGTGTCCTCTACTTTATCTTTGTGCTTTTCATAAAGCATAAGCATAAGTCCATCTTTTAAACCTACTTCAGGAACAAACATTTTCGTTGCTTTTGCCCACTTCATCACTTTCATGTAAATATCAGAGGCTGGCAATATGACATCTGCCCTGTCAGGGTTTAACATGAGAACATGTATACGCTCTTCGTAGTCGTAGGAAGAGATGAAATCTTTGACTTTCCCAATTCTTTCGAGAGATATAAAGTGCTTTTTGTCTTTGGGCTGGTTCAATTTGGCCACGTCATAGATCTTACCGATATTTCCGCCGGTACCTATGGCCACCACAGGTCTCGGCAGGTTTTTGATATTTTGTTCTACCCAGTTTTTCATGTGGTCCCATTCTTCAGGATTTACAGTGCCGTTTAGAAGCCGAACAGAACCTATTTTAAATGAGCGGGAAGCCATTTTCTTTTTGTTTTCATAGATGTTGAGCTCAGTACTCCCCCCGCCCACATCTATGTGTATATAGCTTTTGTTTTCATCAAGCTCATTGTAAAGTACTTTGTTGATCAGCTCCGCTTCCAGGTCGCCTTCTATAATTTCAATGGAGACACCTAAAAGTTCTCTAACCTTATAAGCTATATCGGATCCATTTTTGGCTTCGCGCATAGCCGAGGTAGCACATATCACAAAATCATCTACTTCGTACAGCTCCAGGAAATTTTTAAATGTCTGGATCAGCTTTATAAACTTCGCCTCTTTCTCTGCACTTATCTCTCCATACTTGAACACGTCATGGCCTAAACGGAGGGGGAAACGAACATACTCAAGTTTTTTAAATGAGAGCACTTCGTTATACCTTAATACTTTGGTTATTTGGATTCTTATCGCATTTGAACCAATATCTACTGCGCCTAATTTCAAAGTTCCTAATTTTTAAAAGGGAAAATTTCTTATGTACCAAGGCATAAAAATAAAGTATTTTCTGGAATTTTTAAGCATAAATTATTTATCTAAAATAAATTTAGGAGTCCTAATACACGTTTCTTTTTAATAAAGATCTTGGTTAAGAAGTTAAATTAACCTTATTTTGCAACATCTTATCAGGAAAGATGGAGGGACTGGGCCCTGTGAAATCTTAGCAACCTCATATAAGGTGCTAATTCCCACTTCGGATAATGCCGAAGAAAGATAACGAATGTCTAACCTTTCTGACCTTCCCCTGTTTTCTTTACCTGAACACATCAATATTTTTTGATGATTAATAACTTGTACTTGATTTAACCTAAAATTCAGTTAATGAAATTTGATATAGAAGAAATTCTTAAGAAAAGAATATTGGTATTGGATGGAGCTATGGGTACCATGATCCAAGACTATAAGTTGGGGGAAGAAGATTTTCGAAGCAATAGGTTTAAGGATCATCCAGGCGACCTAAAGGGAAATAACGACCTTTTGTCAATAACCAGACCTGATATTATTAGCACAATACATGCTAAGTATTTTGCTGCAGGTGCGGATATTGTTGAAACTAATACTTTTAGTTCTACTTCTATTGCCATGGCTGATTACCACATGG
The DNA here is from genome assembly GCA_030913385.1 of Cytophagaceae bacterium ABcell3. Classification (NCBI taxonomy): domain Bacteria; kingdom Pseudomonadati; phylum Bacteroidota; class Cytophagia; order Cytophagales; family Cytophagaceae; genus Natronocytophaga; species Natronocytophaga cellulosiphila. The sequence continues at coordinate 3,742,394 of CP133159.1, read as the reverse complement.
AGTCATTGGTATATGAACTGAATTATGAATCAGCAAGAATTGCTAGGGAAGTAGCTGATGAGTTTACTGAAAAAGAACCTCATAAGCCTAGGTTTGTGGCTGGTTCTATAGGGCCAACCAACCGAACGGCTTCGCTTTCGCCAGATGTTAACAACCCTGGATATAGGGCTGTAACTTTTGACCAACTAGTAGAGGCCTATTATGAGCAGGTTAAAGGATTAGCAGAAGGGGGCGTTCACCTATTGCTGGTAGAGACAGTTTTTGATACGCTAAACTGTAAAGCCGCGCTATATGCTATAGAAGATTATTTTGAGGATAGTGGCAAGCGTCTCCCTGTGATGGTTTCAGGAACTATAACAGATGCCAGTGGAAGAACACTGTCTGGACAAACTGTGGAAGCTTTTTTATATTCTATTTCCCACCTTCCCCTGTTAAGTATCGGGTTTAACTGTGCGCTTGGTGCAAAACAGTTGAGACCCCACTTAAAAAGCCTTTCTGCAGAATGTAATTTCAATGTAAGTGCACACCCTAATGCAGGGCTTCCCAATGAGTTTGGGGAATACGACGAAAGTCCGGAGGAGATGGCTTCTGTGGTAGAGGAGTTTTTGCAGGAGGGGCTTATAAATATAATCGGTGGTTGTTGTGGTACCAAGCCTGAACACATTAAAGCCATTGCAGATTTGGCTGAAAAGTATGAACCGAGGGTATTGCCTGAAAAGCAAGCTGCACTAAGGTTAAGTGGACTGGAGCCTTTGAAAGTTTTTCCAGGATCTAATTTTGTCAATATTGGCGAACGTACCAATGTTACTGGTTCCCGGATGTTTGCCAGGCTTATCAAAGCTGGAGATTATGAAGAAGCGTTGGCCGTTGCCAGACATCAGGTAGAGGGTGGTGCCCAGGTGATCGATGTTAATATGGATGAGGGAATGCTTGAGTCAGAAGCTGTAATGACAGAGTTTCTTAACCTTATTGCTTCTGAGCCTGATATCTCCAAACTGCCTATTATGGTGGACTCTTCTAAATGGTCGGTCATAGAAGCGGGTTTGAAATGTATACAGGGTAAAGGTATTGTTAACTCCATAAGCCTTAAAGAAGGGGAGGAGAAGTTTAGGGAGTATGCCAAAAAGGTGAGGAAATATGGTGCCGCTGTGGTGGTAATGGCTTTTGATGAGACTGGGCAGGCTGATAATTACCAAAGAAGAATTGAGATTTGTAAAAGAGCATACGATATCTTGACCCAGGAAATTGGCTTTCCTGCTGAAGACATTATTTTTGACCCTAATATTTTGACGGTTGCCACCGGTATTGATGAGCATAATAATTATGCTGTAGACTTTATCAATGCTGTTAAATGGATCAAAGAAAACTTACCTGGCGCAAAGGTGAGTGGAGGGGTAAGTAATATATCTTTTTCTTTCCGTGGTAACGATGTGGTCAGAGAAGCCATGCACTCTGCTTTTCTATACCATGCCATAAAAGCTGGCCTGGATATGGGTATCGTAAATGCCGGAATGATTGAGATCTATGAGAACATTCCTAAAGACCTATTGGAACATGTAGAGGATGTTTTGCTGAACAGACGCCCTGATGCTACTGAGCGGATGCTGGAAATGGCTGAAAAGGTAAAGAATAAAGGTAAAACCGCTGTTAAAGATGAAACCTGGCGTAAACAGCCGGTAGAAGACCGTCTGTCTCATGCCCTTATTAAGGGGGTTATAGATTATATAGATGAAGATATTGAAGAAGCTCGCCAGAACTATGATAAACCGCTTGAGGTAATTGAAGGGCCTTTGATGGCTGGGATGAACATCGTCGGTGATTTGTTTGGTGAAGGTAAAATGTTTCTCCCTCAGGTAGTAAAAAGTGCAAGGGTAATGAAAAAAGCCGTTGCTTACTTGCTCCCTTTTATCGAAGCGGAAAAACTCAAGTCGGGTGATACAGGAGAAAATGCCGGTAAAATATTACTAGCAACTGTAAAAGGTGATGTGCACGATATTGGGAAAAATATTGTAGGTGTGGTGCTTGGGTGCAATAATTATGAGATTATTGATTTGGGTGTAATGGTTCCTACTGAGAAAATCCTTGAAGCGGCCAAAGAACATCAGGTGGACATTATAGGCCTGAGCGGACTTATTACTCCATCTTTGGATGAAATGGTGAATGTGGCGAAAGAAATGGAGCGTGAAGGTTTTAAGATGCCTCTGCTCATTGGGGGAGCTACTACCTCCAGGATTCATACGGCAGTTAAAATTGACCCGCATTATTCGGGTGCTGTTGTTCACGTATTGGATGCTTCCAGAAGTGTGCCAGTGGCCGGTAATCTATTACAAAAAGAAACAGGCCAAGATTACTTGAAGCAGGTTAAAGAGGAATATGCAAAAGCGCGTGAGGATCATGCAGGTAGAAAAAAGGATAAAAACTACCTCAGTATCGCTGATGCACGTGCTAATAAGGCAAAACTGCATTGGGATGAGAAAACAGTTACCAAACCTACTTTTTTAGGAAATAAATATTTTGAAGACTACCCTCTGGAGGAGTTGAAAAAATATATAGACTGGACTCCTTTCTTCCAGACCTGGGAGCTAAGGGGGAAGTTCCCAAAAATATTTGATGACCCTTATGTAGGAACAGAGGCGCAGAAGCTTTATGAAGATGCCGTTAAAATGCTAGACGAAATCATTGATAAAAAACTGCTTAGTGCCAATGGTGTTATCGGTTTTTATCCTGCCTCTCGTTTAGGAGATGATGATATAGCACTGCATGGCTTTAGCACCGAAACCATAAGCCAAGAAGGAAAAACTGTGGAGGTTTATAAAGAAGATAGGAGTACGACCATCGAGGTATTGCACACCCTTAGACAGCAAGGGCAAAAGGGCAAAGGTATTCCCAATATAGCCTTGTCAGACTTTATAGCACCGGCAGAAGCCAATGTCGATGACTATATCGGTTTTTTTGCGGTAACTGCGGGCTTAGGCATTGAGCCTTTGGTAGAAAAATATGAAAAAGATCATGACGATTATAATTCGATTATGGTAAAAGCTTTGGCTGATCGTTTGGCGGAAGCTTTTGCTGAATGTATGCATGAGAAAGTTCGTAGAATGTACTGGGGTTATGCTCCAGATGAGCAGTTGGACAACGAGTCATTAATTAAAGAAGCTTATAAAGGTATAAGGCCAGCACCAGGTTATCCAGCTTGCCCTGACCATACAGAGAAGACTATGCTGTTTAGGCTGTTGGATTGTGAAGGACGTACAGGGATTAAGCTTACGGAAAGTCTGGCTATGTATCCTGCATCTTCGGTAAGCGGAATGTATTTTGCACACCCTAGTTCAAAATACTTTGGCTTGGGCAAAATAGAAAAAGATCAAGTAGAAGATTATGCCGTAAGAAAAAATATGACGGTAGAGGAAGTTGAAAAGTGGCTAGCGCCGAATTTAAGTTATGATATATAAAACAAATGTCCGGTTTGTATCAATCAAACCGGACATTTTTCTTTTTAGCACAAAGGTTCCGCAAATAACCAATAATTCTCTAATGCACAATCCAGGTTTAAGTTTAGGCCTTATTGGTTAGGTTGGGACTCTGATACCATCTGGGAGGACTTTGCCTCTTTATATTCCTGCATAAAAGCATTGACTTTATCTAATAAGGTGTTTACCTGTTTAGAGAAATGCTGGATTTCAGGTCCTATGTCTTGCGCAGATTGGTTAAACTTGTCTTTTAAAACTTTTCTGGTATTCTCTCCTTTATCTGGAGCTAATAACAATCCAGCTACGGCACCAGCCGCCATTCCTATTAATAAGTATTTTCCAGAACTAGCCATTGGTTCTAATAATTAAAAGTTACACAAAAATTCTATATAGTCTTTAAGCTTAAAAATGCCTAAATGTTTAGCAAAGCTATATTAATTTGCTTGCCCTTTTACTTCATTGCCATATTTATTGACCAAGGTAAAAGCAGACTCTCTAACAGCAGATATTTTGTCTAGGCTTTTTTGTACAGTGTTATTGACATCATCTTTAAACTGATTGGTCTTACTGGAAATATTTGTTCTGGTGCTTTTTCCATTGTCAGGAGCTAAAAGAATTCCAGCTATTGTTCCCGCAGCTACACCTATAAGAAATCCTGTGAAAAATTTTCCTGATTTTGTCATAACTAATTCTTTTAAAATTTTGATCCTTTTAATAATGTTCCAAAAGATACTAAAGTTTCTTGTATCTTTTTAGTAGTATTTCTTTCAAAATGATTTTGTTAAGCTTGTTTTTTACTGTTTGGATGTTTTGTCGTATATGCGTTTGCTTAACTATCAATCAGGTTTGGATGCTCATTATTCATAACATTAGCATAACCAGATGGTTTTACTAAGTTAACTCCGTTAGAAAAAAGATTGTTTAAAAAAAAGAACCACCTTGCGGGTGGCTCTTTTGATGAACTTAAACTAGCAGTTCAGATTAGTTATTGTTGTTATTGTTGTTATCGTCTTCTTCCTCAAGACCAGCATCTTCTTGGCTGTATTTGATTTTAAGGTCACCATCTTCATTTTCCATTACAGTGACATTCTCATCTTCGCTCTCAAATACAGTGTCAAACTCTTCCTCTTCAGCTCTGGCTTCGTCTTCTTCAGCATCTCTGGCTTCGCCTCTAGCTTCACCTTCTTCAAGGCCATAACCTTCAGTTCTGCCTTCAGCTTCTTGCTTATCAAAACCTTCCTGCTTGTACTGGATTACAACCTCGCCATCTTCAGTTTCGTTGATCTTTAGGTTTTCATCCTCACTCATATATATAGTGGAAGGATCTTCGAATTCAGCGCCATATGCTCTATGTTCACCTCTGAGTTCATCTTCTTGCTGACCTCTTTGCTGATCCATGTCGCGCTCATCTTCCATGCCGAAGTCTTCCTGCTGACCTCTTTGCTCGTATGTGCCGTTTCCGTTTCTTTGATCTTGATCTTGATCCTGAGGAGTTGTTTGTGCTCCTGCTGCTGTTACGGAAAATGCGAAAATTAATGCAATTAGGTATCTCATATCTATCTCTCTCGTTTAATTTAACAACCTCTATTTTTACATCCTTCTACATTCACAACTGTTGGTATTTCTATTTGGTTCATTGGTGTTTTTTATTACATGGAAAATTCTATGTTTTTAATTGGTTTGTGTTTTTAATTAATTGAAATTGAGTTTGTTGTTGTTTTGTTTTTGTTGATAAATACAATTTTTATGTAACGTTGTTTGTGGTGGTCTGTAATTGTTTTGAAAAAGTAGCAACGGCATGGTCATGATAGGGGAGAAACAAGTAGGAATTTTAGCCTCCCGACCTATGGGTAAAGCATCTGGTTTGAAGTTAATTTACTAGTTGACAAAAGCGCCAATGTATATTCCGGGTTTACTTTAATATTACTATAAAATCAACTATTTTTGCACACTTGCTTATTGACCTAACTGAGAGGAATGAAAATAACCGAACATTTAAAAAATGCACAAAAGACATTGTTTTCTTTTGAGATTTTGCCTCCTCTAAAAGGAGAAGATATTAAATCCCTTTTTGATGCAATAGATCCTTTAATGGAGTTTAAGCCTCCTTTTATAGATGTTACTTATCACAGAGAGGAGTTCGTTTACAAAACTAGAGAAAACGGTCTACTGGAGAAGCGGACTATTAGGAAAAGGCCTGGTACTGTTGGTATATGCGCCGCTATTATGAATAAATATCACGTAGATGCTGTTCCTCATATTATTTGTGGCGGATTTTCTAGGGAAGAAACAGAAAATGCATTGATAGACCTCAACTTTTTAGGGATAGACAATGTGCTTGCATTAAGGGGCGATAATATAAAAACCGAGTCGACTTTTATTCCAGATCCTAATGGTCACCGTTATGCCACAGAACTTATTCAGCAGGTTACTAACATGAATAATGGCAAGTATCTTGATGAAGATCTTTTGGCTCCTAAGCCTTCTGATTTCTGCATTGGTGTGGCGGGTTATCCGGAAAAGCATTATGAAGCCCCTAATCTTACTATGGACTTGAACTACCTGAAAATGAAGCAGGACTTGGGTGCAGACTATGTGGTTACACAAATGTTTTTTGATAATAGTAAGTTTTTTGACTTTGTAAAGAAGTGTAGAGAAAACGGCATAACCATGCCTATAATTCCAGGGCTTAAACCGCTTACCACTGCACGTCAACTTACTGTTTTACCTGCTATTTTTCATATAGACATCCCAGAGGAGCTTTCAGAAGCTGTGCTGAAGTGCAAGTCTCCTGACCAGGTGAAACAGATCGGTGTGGAGTGGTCTATTCAACAATCCAAAGAGCTAATAGAGTTTGGTGTGCCTTGCTTGCATTATTACTCTATGGGTAAGTCGCAATCGGTTAAGAAAATAGCTGCAGAATTATTTTAAAAGTAAAGGAAAAACGTAAATGGCATTACCAGAAAAAAAATATAACCCTAAAGAAGCTGAGAAGAAATGGTATGGATACTGGAATGAAAAAGGCTTTTTCCGCTCCAAACCTAACCCTGATAAAGAACCTTATACCATAGTTATCCCTCCGCCCAATGTAACTGGTGTGTTGCATATGGGACACATGCTTAACAACACCATTCAAGATGTTTTGATCAGAAAAGCAAGAATGGAAGGCAAAGAAGCCTGTTGGGTGCCTGGAACAGATCATGCCTCTATTGCTACAGAAGCAAAAGTTGTTGCTATGCTCCGTGAGAAGGGTATCAAGAAAAGTGACCTTTCCAGGGATGACTTCCTTAAACACGCTTGGGAATGGAAAGAGAAGTATGGAGGAATTATCCTTGATCAATTAAAAAAGCTTGGAGCTTCTTGTGATTGGGAAAGAACACGCTTTACCATGGAACCCGCTATGTCGGACTCTGTCATTAAAGTCTTTATAGATCTTTATAAAAAAGGATTTATTTATAAGGGGGTGAGAATGGTTAACTGGGACCCTCAGGGAAAGACAGCCCTTTCTGACGAAGAGGTGATCCATAAAGAAGTGAACTCTAAGCTCTATTACCTAAAATATAAGGTAGAAGGGGAGGATGATTTTATTACAATTGCCACTACGAGGCCAGAAACTATACTTGGAGATACCGCTGTTTGTGTTAACCCTAATGATGACAGATATAAGAAGCTGCAGGGCAAAAAGGTCATAGTGCCTTTGATTAACCGTTCTATCCCTGTCATTTTTGATGAATATGTAGATGTGGAGTTTGGCACCGGGTGTTTAAAGGTTACTCCATGCCATGATGTAAATGACTATAATCTTGGCCAGAAGCATAACCTTGAATTTGTCGATATCCTTAATGAAGATGGTACGCTTAGTGAAAAAGCACGGCTTTATGTAGGAATGGATAGGTTTGTTGTCAGGAAGCAAATTAGCAAGGACTTACAAGAGGCTGGTATTCTTGATAAGGTTGAAGATATACGCAATAATGTAGGGTATTCAGAAAGAACGGACGCTGTAATAGAACCACGTCTGTCTGCTCAGTGGTTTGTGAACATGAAAAAATTCATGGAGGCTAACCCTGAAGTGCTTGATGCAGTAATGAGCGATGAAATTACCCTTTATCCTTCAAAGTTTAAAAATACTTATAGGCATTGGATTGAAAATATCAAAGATTGGTGTATTTCTCGTCAGTTATGGTGGGGGCACCGAATTCCTGCATGGTATATGTCTGACGGTAGCTATGTGGTGGCTGAAACCGTAGAAGAAGCAGTTGCTTTGTTTAAAAGTGAGGGTAAAGCGGTAAAACCAGAGGAGTTGAGGCAGGATGAAGATGTGTTAGATACCTGGTTTAGTTCTTGGTTGTGGCCTATTACAGTGTTTGATGGCTTAAATAAGCCTGATAATGAAGATATAAAATATTACTACCCAACAGATACCTTGGTTACTGCTCCTGAAATATTGTTTTTCTGGGTGGCAAGAATGATTATGGCTGGGTATGAGTACAAAAAAGCAAAGCCTTTCAAAAACGTCTATTTAACTGGCATAGTCCGTGATGCTCAGGGAAGAAAAATGTCAAAATCTCTGGGTAACTCTCCAGATCCGCTTGACTTAATTGACCAATATGGAGCAGACGGTGTCAGGGTAGGTATGTTGTTGAGTTCGCCAGCGGGAAATGATTTGCTTTTTGATATCAAACTATGTGAGCAGGGATGGAATTTTAGCAATAAAATCTGGAATGCCTACCGGTTGATCAGTGGTTGGGAGGTAGATGAAAGTCTTGACGGTGCTAACCAGCACGCCATTGAATGGATCAATGCAAGGGTAGACCAAGTTATCCTTGAAATAGAAGAGCATTACGGCAAGTTCCGCCTGTCTGATGCCTTAATGAGTACTTATAAGCTCGTATGGGACGATTTCTGCTCTTGGTATCTGGAGATGGTCAAACCTGATTTTGAAAAGCCTATCGATGGACATACTTATAGGGCGACCTTGCAAACTTTCGAAAAGCTGTTGAAGCTTCTTCATCCGTTTATGCCATTCATTACCGAAGAGTTGTGGCATGAAATTAAAGAAAGAGAGGCAAATGAGTGTATTGTAGTGGCAGAGTGGCCTAAAGCGCAAGAGATTAACACTGTATTTCTTCAGGAAATGGACAAGGTTCTGGAAGTGGTAGCCAATATCCGTAATATCAGAAACTCCAGACAGATTGCACGTAACTTTGAACTTGAATTGCATTACAAGTCTCCTAATGGAAATTGGCTAGATAAGTATGGGAAGATAATTTCAAAATTAGCGGTTGTTTCAGAAGTCAATGCTGTTGATGCAGGTCCAGAGGGTGCCGCAGGTTTTGTAATTAAATCTGATGAGTTCTTTGTGCCAATAGCGGGAGGGGTAGATCCTGAAAAAGAGCGGGAGCGAATAACCAAAGACCTGGAATATACCAAAGGTTTTTTAGCTAGTGTGTCCAAGAAACTTAGCAATGAAAAGTTTGTAAATGGCGCTCCTAAACAAGTTGTGGAGAACGAAATGAAGAAAAAAGCAGATGCTGAGGCAAAAATAAAAGCCTTGGAAGAAAGCCTTTCTCAGCTAGCAGGTTAACTTATCAAAGAAACTTTAATAATGAGCATCATTAACGGCCAGAGGGAACCCCTCTGGCCGTTTTGCGTATAAGAAATCATTGTTTGCCCCACTTAAATGTAAGGGTATAAGATTTCTTCAATTACCAAATTTATTGCTGATGCTGCACTACTACAGATGTATTTCTTTTTTATTTATTTTTCTTTTAGTTGTATCTGCCAACGATGTTTTGGGCCAGAACCGAAAGCAAACTAAAAAACTTGCGAAAAAACAACGAAAGTATAAAAAGGCTAAAAAGGAAGCATATACCATCAGATGGACAGACAAGGACAGCGATGGCGACGGTGTTCCCGACAAAAGGGATAAATGCCCCAATTCACCCAAAGGGGTTCCTGTTACGCCTTTTGGATGTCCTGTAGATACGGACTTTGACGGTGTCTATGACTATGAAGATGATTGTATAGATGAGCCAGGACCAAAAGAAAATAAAGGATGTCCATGGGGAGACCGTGATGGTGATGGCATTCCTGATAATAAAGACCGTTGCCCGGATGTAGCGGGTTTGAAGAAGTTCCATGGGTGTCCAGATACAGATGGCGATGGTATTCCTGACTCTGAAGATGAGTGTCCAGATGAACCTGGGATAGCGCGCTATAATGGTTGCCCGCCACCTTTTATTGATAGCGATGGAGATGGGGTAAGTGATTATGATGACCTGTGTCCAAATACTCCTGGAACAGCAGAAAACCGTGGATGCCCAGAGATTAAACCTGAAGAAAAAGAAGCATTGAAGAAAGCCTTCGAAAACCTTCTTTTTGAATCCGGGAAAGATATTATCGTAGCATCTTCTTTCAGCTCCCTAGATGAGCTAGCCAAGGTGTTGGTCAACAATCCTCACTATAAATTGCACTTAGAAGGGCATACTGACAATGTGGGTGATGATGAGGCAAACTTAATCCTTTCTCAAAATAGGGCTAAGTCGGTAAAGAGATACCTTGCTCAAAAAGGTGTGAAAGAACACCGTATATCTACCGATGGTTTTGGAGAATCTAAACCCAAAGCTACCAATGATACAGCAGAGGGGCGTAAGTTAAATAGAAGGGTAGAAATGAATATTATTTACGAATAAAATCTAAAGTAGAAGTTTTTTTAGGAAGAGAACTGCTTTATATAGCAGTTCTCTTTTTTTTAACCCAAATTAATTTTTAGGAGAATCTTTATACTTGAAGGTATTTATTCAAAATACCTGATATTTTATCTTCAGTTAGCGGTTTATTGATAAAATCAGAGGCAATAGAGTGTTTAACTCGGTCCATATCTCCTGGGTTGGTAGAGGTCGTGAGCATTATTATTACCACTTTTTCCTTCTTTTCAAGATCCAATTTTTTAAATGCTTCCATAAACTCAAAACCATCCATAACAGGCATGTTTATGTCCAGAAGGATTAAGTCAGGGGTATAGGAGTTATCTTGGGCAATCTCTTGTTCTATATGTTTTATAGCCTCTTCTCCATTCAATAGTACTTTAATGTTTTCGCATATGTTCATTTTTTTCAATAAGCGTTCATTGATATAGTTATTGATACTATCATCATCAACCAACAGAACATTCTTGAGAATTTTATTCGACATCCTATCTTTAAAATTTTTTATTTCTATACCAATATTATATAATTTTTATCAGAAAATTAATATTTAATCAAGAAAATACATAACTTTCATTGTTACTAAAAGTTCAGTAGATATGAACAATACACGAGCCATTGGTTTTTTTGATAGCGGTATAGGTGGGCTTACTGTGGCACATGCCGTTCGCAAAATATTGCCTGGCGAAAGTTTCGTATATTTTGGCGATACAGCCCACCATCCGTATGGCGATAAATCAACAGCCGCAATTCAGGCTTATGCAGTTAAAATTTGTGATATTTTACTAAGGCATAATTGTAAAGTTATTTTAATAGCGTGTAACTCCGCCTCTTCTGCTGCCTACCGTTTGGTCAAAGAGTATGTCGGAAGCAAGGCTGAGGTAATTAATGTCATAGACCCTGTAATAGACTATTGTAGTAAGCATTATGCAGGTAAAGCAGTAGGACTGATAGGTACTAAAAAAACAGTAGGAAGTAACGCATATCAGAAAAAAATTGATAAACTTGGCAATGACATTAACTTCAAAGCACTTGCTACCCCTCTGTTGGCCCCAATGATAGAAGAGGGCTTTTGCAATAACCGCATCAGTGAAGAAATTATCCAAACCTATCTTCAAGACCGGCGTTTAGAAGGCATAGAAGCTTTGATTCTGGGATGTACCCATTACCCCTTAATTAAAACGCAGATCGAGCGTTATTATCAAAAGAAAGTAGAAGTACTGGATTCGTCTGATATTGTGGCAGAGACGCTTCTTTCGTTCCTCAAGGATAACGATTTGCTTAACAATTCAGGATTGCCTCCAGAAAGTAAATTTTATGTGTCAGACTATACGCACTCATTTGCAGAGTCTGCACGTATGTTCTTTATGGAGGACCTGAATCTGGAACATTACCCCTTATGGGAGTAACAACCGCCTTTTACATGGAAAAAAACTTCTCCGGTTTAATTTTTGGCGGTACCTCAGGATCATGAGTCATCTGCCTAATATTTATTTCAATATTCCTTGCAATGGTTGTCATATTCGTGTCTGTAGGTAAGTTCTCGAAAGGGTCTTGAAGTACAATGGCTGTCTTCTCAATAAGGAAAAATGAAGCAGCTATTAGCACTACAATAGGAACTGTCCAAAGACCATAATGATCAACAAGCCCTATTGGTAGGAGCATAATAAATAAATAGATAAAGAAGTGTATAAACATGCTATAGGTTTCTGGGAAAATGGTATTTTTAATCCTTTCGCACATACCCATGCTATCGCAAAGCCTAGAAATTGTAGCTTCAATTTGTACTTGCTGAAAAGGGTTAATGTGTCCTTTGTTCAATAGTTCTTTCAGGTCATAAGCGTGAAACTGCAACAGGGCATTTGGGGTATTGTCTTGAAGGTTGGCTGATTGAGCTTCGTGATCCGAAAGGTACTTTTGCAAAACGTCTTTCTGGTCAGTGCCCCTAAGTGCATTGCCCAATGAGTAACACCAAGCGATTTGCCTTATGGCTATACTTCTTAATAGCGCCCTGCTTTCAGGATCATTTTCATTAGTAAAAGTTATCAGTTGACGGATTAGGTTCCTAGAGTCGTTTACAATAGCCCCCCATATTTTTCTAGCTTCCCACCAACGGTCATAAGCGTGGTCTGTTCTAAAACCCAGCAGAAGGGAGATTGCAGTACCTAAAATGACCGGAATAGTCAAGGGTAAGTCTATGTCAAAATATATGGTAATGTATGGTTTTACTGTATAGATTAATAGTCCGTAGGTTAAGAAAAAAATTACTTCTTTTCGTATTTTACGAAAGATGTATTTAAAAGGAATTCCTCTTTTTAAAAGCATTATAAAAAACTAGTAAAAACTTCGTGAAAAATATTGTTCAAATCACCCTCTCTAAAAGCTAATATTAAAAAGGGCTTTAAGTAAAATTAACCCCCAAAAGTAAAATTTTTTTTGTCAATTAAGTATTTGAAGTTAAAATATTAACAATATTAAATCTTTTGATAGTTTCTTCAGTGCTTGTAATCTCTGCATAACGGTTGCGCAAAGTGGTTAAGGAAGCATTGTGCAGTTCAGGTGTAACAGTAGTGCAAGCATCATCAACTAGACTAACTAAATAACCAAGGTCGCAGGCATCACGAACGGTAGTTTCCACACATTCATTGGTATAAACGCCACAAACTACAAGCTCTGTAATACCCATATTGGTTAACACATAATGTAAGTTAGTGGAAGAAAAAACACCGCTTGCCGTTTTGTTAATTACTATCTCATCTTCAATAGGGGCTATTTCAGGCAAGAACTCAGCTTCTTTAGACCCTGGCGCCGCAAGCAAGCCCAGCCTTTTGTGGCCATTGCTTCTATCTCTTCCGTCTTTGGTTAGGCTTTGGATACGGGTATGTATAACCTCACATTCATTATCCCTGAAAAGCTTTTGGAGCTTCTGGATATTAGGAATTACATAGTCGTTTAGTGTATTGAAATAGTATTCTTGTTGTTCCCAAGGAATACCAGAAGAAGTAATGTCTTTAAAGACACCATAGCCTTTTGCTGCGTCTAAATATTGCATGTCAATCACTAAAAGGGCTACATTTTTTCCGATCAGGTTTTGCTTTCGCTCTTTGCTGTCTGCTACCATGTCATGGTAGTACTCTCTCAGTGGATCAAGGTGTTTCCCTTTTTCGTATTTGTCAATATCTTTCATGTTCTAAAAAATTATTCTGTAAGTTTTAACAATGTTTGCAGCATTAAGTTTGCTCCAGCTTCAATATCCCGCCAGTCGGTCCATTCGTGCATGGAGTGGCTGATACCTGCTTTACTAGGTACAAAAATCATGGCTGCCGGTGCTATTTTGGCAACCATTTGAGCATCGTGAGCTGCTCCACTAGGCATTATGTGATAGTTCAGTCCAAGGTTTTCGGCTTGTTCTTTAATGCACGCTTTCAATACAGGCTCGCAACTGACCGGAGAAATCCAGTTGATTTCTTCAAAGTCGAACATTAGCTTTTTTCGGCGTGCTATGGCTGATAGTACTTTTCTGGAAGCATTTTTTAGCTCATGCATTACCTCTTCAGATACATCTCTTACATCCATGGAAAACCTTACCTTTTCAGGTATGGTATTGGCAGATCCTGGATAAAGTTGCACCATACCAATAGTCATTCTTGAATGTTCGCTCCCGTTTTCTTCTATTATCCTAGGAATTTCATGAGCAAAGTCTGCCAAGCCCATAAAAGCATCATTACGCATGTCCATAGGTGTGGTGCCCGCATGGTTTGCTGATCCTGAAAGCGTTACTTGCCACTTAAACAATCCTGTTATGTCTGATACTACGCCAACTTCTTTATTAGTCGAATCGAGAACTGGTCCTTGCTCAATATGGAGTTCAAGGTAGTATTTAATAGTTTTAGGGTCTCTGGCAGCCTCTAATGCCTTGTTTGGGTCATAGCCTAAATTAGTCAGTACATCAATTAGTTTGTTGTTTTTTAGGTCTGTACTTTCTAAAAGATTTCCAGGAGTCATGTCGCCAATAAAGCTTTTAGAGCCGAACATGGGGCCAAAGCGGCCTTCCTCATCACTAAAAGCGACCAGTTCGAGTGGGTATTTATGGGCAACATTATTTTCCTTGATGACCTGCAAGCATTCCAAAGCGACAATAACGCCAAGAGCCCCATCAAGAGCTCCTGCGTTTGGTACTGTGTCTATATGTGACCCTGTAATAACAGAAGGGATGGAACTGTCTTGGACAGGGAGTTTGCCATAAACATTTAACGCCCCATCCTGAAAGTTCTCCAAGCCTGCTTTTTTTATTTTCTGACATAGCCAATCTCTTGCTTCCATATCAGCAGGTGAAAAAGCCATGCGGTAAATACCCCCATCTTTTTGTTTCCCAATTTCTGAAAGCTCATAGAGATTGTCCCATAATCTTTTAGAATTTATCCTCAATTTTTCCCGCATAGTTTATCTATTTTTATGCTAATGAAGCCAAAGATTCTTTTCTTCCTGCTATAAAGTGGCTGTGCAAGACATGCACACCGATCAAATGGTTTAGAAGCGCATCTTTACGAATCAAAGATACAGGATCTTTGTCTTCATTATAGTCTTTTAAGAACTTTGTTACTCTTTGTGCATCCAACAAACCAGCTTCCCTTACAATGTCCTCATTCAAGAATTGGTCAACTAGGTTTTGCAGTGCATTTTGCTTTTTCTTTTCGGTATGTCCCGGAGGGGCCATAAAAGCAAATTTCTCTCTTTTATACAATACCTCAGGAAGAATGTTTTTCATTGCTTCTCTCAGAACGTATTTTTCAATGTTGCCTTTCACCCTGTAATGTGGAGGGATGTTTCGTGCAGCTTCTGCTACGTGGTGGTCAAGGAAAGCAGGGCGAGATTCCATGGAGTTTGCCATATCTACTCTATCGCCACCCCAGTTCAGGATTTGACCTTCCAGCATGGTTTTTATCCAAGTGTATTGTACTTTGTCCAGCACATGGCGTCCTTTCAATTGCTTGCTATCAAAAGTTTCGGCAATAGCTGCAATAGGATCGTACCCTTCAGTTTCGTGCAGTACATCATCCGAAAGGAGTGGAGAGGCTAGTTCTAAAGTATGCATCCACGGCTGAATCCATGAAGGGGTAAAACCTACAATGTCTTCCATTGCTTGGTGGCGTCTTGGGTTTTCTGCCAAAATAGCACCTTTGAACAAGCTGTTGCTGGCTTCCATTTGTTTGCGCAGCGCCTCTACTTCGTGTTCAGGGTAAACATGCAGGAACATGTCCTTTTTGAAGAAAGGATATCCTCCAAAAAGCTCATCCGAACCTTCTCCCGTTACAACAACCCTATATCCACACTCATTTACACGCTTACTCATACAGTATTTCGCCACACCTAAGGTGTTGTAGAAAGTTCTTTCTGCGTGCCATAGGGTTTTGACATAGTTGTCGCCATAAAGCTCACTGGCTGTCAAATTGATCTGTTCTTGGTCAGCTTTGGTTCTATCTGCCATCTCTTTGGCAATAGCAGCCTCGTCATAGTCCTTGTTGTCAAAGCTAATGGTGAAAGCTTTAACAGGAGACTGTTGAATAGAAGATGCCAGTCCTAACATAGAGCAGCTATCTATACCACCAGAAAGGTAGCATCCTACCGGCACGTCTGCTTCTAGCCTAAAAGAAACGGCTTCCATTAGCTTCTCCTGCACCTGTTTGACGTAAAACGCCTCGCCTTTGTCTTCTCTTTGGCTGTCTTCTGGGAAGTCCATATCCCAATATTTTCTTTCTTTTACGTCAAAGCTATCTCCTTTTTTGCTGATGATAATCATGTGCCCTGGCTTTATGGCATGGATACCTTTGTAGGCACTGGTTCCAGGTACCATCGTGTGCATCAGTTGGTGTATCAAAGCTTTAGCATCAAATGCTCCAGGAACTTCAGGGTTAGCAAATAAAGACTTTACTTCAGAGCCATAATATACGCCTTTGTCTGAAATATGGTAGAAAAGAGGCTTGATCCCAAACCTGTCTCTTGCCAGTACAAGCTGTTGCCTTTCTTTATCATAAAGCGCAACGGCAAATTCTCCACGAAGTTGGTTTATAAAGTCCAACCCATGTTTTTTGTATAGGGGAAGGGCTATTTCACTATCTGATTTGGTTGTGAAACTAAAACCTTCTAGGCGTAAGTTTGTTCTTATCCTTTTATAGTCGTAAAACTCTCCGTTTACAGTCAAAACCTGGTTTTTGCTTTGACCGTAAAGTGGCTGTCTTCCCGTTTCCATATCAATAATAGAAAGTCTGGCATGCCCCATGGCAAGCCCTTCTTCCTTATCTATATGAAATCCATATCCATCGGGTCCTCTGTGATAGAGGGTTTCAGTCATGTTTTTAAGAGTATCCTTTGCATTGTCTGCAAGAGAAGTGGCCTTCCAGTATCCGGCTATTCCGCACATATCTTTTTATTTTTATTTAGAATTTTTTGAATTACATACAGGTATTTGGTCTTTCGGTAGCTTGTCAAAGCGGTTCAAGATAGAAATGAACAACGCTTGCCTGATAAATACCGCACCATGTGCCTGCGTAAAATAAAGGTTGTGTGTAGTGCTGTCCAAGTTAGGATCAAGTTCATCCAAACGGGCCAACGGGTGTAGCACCACAGCATTTTCTTTAAGTTTTGTTTCTTGATTTAGCTTAAAGCGGCTGTCAAGAGATTTATAGCTATCGCCGAGGAACGCAATAGAATTCATGTAAATCACATCGAGGTCAGACACAACATCATTGATATCATTGGTGATGTAGTATTCTATGCCAGACTTTTCTAGCTGCTCTTGCAGTTCTTCTCCTAGCGGGTCTGCCATTTCAGAAATGATAGAAATCTTTTTAATGCCATCATTGAACAGTAGGGACATTCTTAAGAAGCTGTTTACTGCCCTCATAGAACCTGGCGTTCCTAATATCCCTAAGTGGATTTTGTCTTCCTCTTTTAGTTTCTCAGCTAATTGAGGCTTCCATTTTAAAATGGCAAACCAGTCGGCCAATGCTTGGGTTGGGTGTTCACCACTACCGTTTCCTGCGTTAATCAAAGGCAGTCTTAGGTTTTGGAGGATTTCGTTTACGGCTTCAGTTTCTGTATGGCGCATGACAACAATGTCGCCGTAGGCATTGAACATTTCACCAATATCGCTAAGGGATTCACCTTTGGCCGCTCCGGTGGTCTTGCCTTCGTGGATACTGATGATTTTTCCGTCAAGCCTTAGTACCGCACTTTCAAAAGAAAGCCTGGTCCTGGTGCTTGGTTCAAAAAAAGCAGTGATCACTATCTTTCCATCTAATGGGTGGCTGCTGGCTATTTCAGTAGTTTCAAGAAGTGCTGCAAATTTGCATATTTCTAGAACAAGCTCCTTGTCAAACTGATGAACAGAAAGAACAGATTGTCCTGTCAGTTTTTTAAGAATGTCTAGGTTGATTGGTTTTTTGTTGATTAATTTTTCTGGATCCGGGTAAAATCCGTCACAGTTTTCAATCGGGCTGTCTTCCAGATTAATCCTGTCTGATTTTTCAAATTTTCCTATTACCATAATTCTTTGTTTTTAATATCCTTTACTACTAAAAATATCAAGGTTACTACGGTGATCGTAATCAATCCTAAGGAACCTTGTATAAGTATTTCAAGAAAGGATTCTGAAAATTTCAACATTTATATTATTGGTCAATATTAGTTTTTTACATGAGCTTCTTTGTGCACAACATGTGCTTGTTCTTTTAGAAGTTTCCATTGAAAATTACTAGGTTTTAGTAAAGAAAATATAATTGTGATAACCATGGAGACAAGTGCTCCAGTTAAAGAGGCGGCATACCAGCCAATTTCAAAATACACAATTAAACCAGAGATAGTTCCGGTCAGCATTCCCCAGAAGGCACCTTGCCAGTTAGCTTTTTTCCAATAAAGGCCTGTCAAAATCGGCCAAATTGTACTTCCGACCATAGGCCCGGCAAAGAAGAGTACCGTTGCCAATGTACCTATACGTGGAAGGCAAACCAGCCATGCAAGGACGCCAAGACCGGTAATGATACACGCAGAAACCCTTTTTAGGCGCTTTTCGCCAGCATTAGGGTTAATCATTTTTTTATAGATGTCTTCTGTTATCAGATCCGATGTTGCGGCTAATAAACTGTCTATACTTGATGCAAGCGAGCAGAAGAATACCGCAAAAACCAAAATCGCTCCTGTGCTTCCCAGTATGTGAGCTGAAACCAAGGGGCCGGTCATGTCTGGGCTAGTAATGTTAATGCCCAAGGCGCCGCTGGTAAGGGCTATAAAGCCTGCTGCAATTGGGACAGGTAGCCAGAAAAAACCAGCAAGGTTATATGCTTTTTGACCAATGCCTTTTCGCATGGCAAAAGCCCGGCTCCACCATACGTTGCTGTGGAATATTTCACCAATGCCGAAGAGCAGGTTGTTGAAAACGGACATTATTGCAGCCGGAAGGAGCATGTTTATCAATTCAGGTCGTTCTGTCTCCAAATTAGAGTATACTGTATTGAAGTCTACATTGACCAGTACTGCAGCACCTACTACAACGATACCTGCTAAAATGATCAAGCTTTGAATGAAGTCTGTACCTATTACAGCATAAAGTCCTCCGAATAAGGTGTACAGGACGCATACCAATAGGATGATGGACATCCCGGTGCGGTAGGGGATGCCTGCTAGTGCATTCATTAAAATGCCTCCGGCCATGCCCATGCTAACTAGCCAGGTGAAACCATAAAATATTGAAATGGTCAAAAACAGGATCCAAGTGCGTTTGCCATACCTTAGGCGTATAAAATCACCACTGGTGTATCCATTAGGCATTAACTTCCTTATGCGCCGAGCCAAAGGAGCGAAAAGAAAAAGTCCGGCAGAGGCTGTACAATAGGCGACCATACCCCAAACCCCAAGCTCAAGGGCAAATTGTGGCGCAAGCATGGTTGTATTGGACGTTACCCAGGTAGCCATGGCTGTGGCCGCACCGAAAGCAAGTCCGACATTCCTGCCTGCAAGCATAAAGCCATCCATGTTTTTGGCTTTCTTTCCCCAATACACTCCCAAGGCTACCCAAATGACACTTAGAATAGCAAGCAGGATCCATCCTGTTTGAGACGATATTATTGCAGTAGGATTGTTCAATGTTCTTGTTTTCTATTACCTGTAACTATTACTGCTACAGTAGCCAGAACGACGGTGGCACCCAAAGCAGCAAGCCATAAGGCTTTGTTTAGACTGTGGTGTTCTACAATCAGTTGCATAGGTTCTGACCATTGAGAGGTATTGTTATTATTGTTGGTTCGTATTCTAAAAAAGTAAGTGCCATTAGAAAGCCCTGAGGTAAATGTAGCGGTTTCAGGCCCTTTGTATATAATGGTTGCATCAGAAAAATCTTCTTTTTCTGAACGTTGAAGTTCAAATTGAAATTCACTGTTTTCTGCTTTCTGAGCCTCCCAGCTTATCCTGATATGACCATCATTGGAATATTGGGTCAGGTCCCCATCAAAAGAAGGAGTATTCGAGCTGGAAAATAAAGGCGTATTTGGGGTAATAACAAAAAAGGCAAGGCCTATTATGCAGCGAAGAATATGGTAATATTTTGTGTACTTAAAGGAGTCCAAAAATACGGTTTAGCCTTGGTGGTAAACTTTTTTTTGTACCTATAAAATTTAATTTTATTAGTCGGTCGAGTGATCTTTTATGAGTAAGATCTATTTTCTCCCGTGAATTATATTTTCTTAAAGGTAACACATAAACCTTTTAAAGTCCAGTTTTGTTCGCGGAAAAGGCAATTTTTGATAAAAAATGGGCGTAGGAGTAGTCTTTATAATGAAAAAGGTGGTTTTTTTACCTGAATTTATGCGTAAATTTCGTCATTTGGAGCAAAGTTTCAATAAATCAGCACTTTTAATAAAAAGGAATGCACCCGAAAATTTAGCCGGATGCATTGCCTTGCCTTACGTCTCGTTGAAAACCGTGTTAAGTTTTTGAGAACTAAAAATTAGGTTTGATCACTAGCTTATTGCTAACATCTTTTACCCCTTTGGTATGTGCGGCCACTTCTTCTGCCTTTTGTTTGGCCATGACCGTAGGAACTTGCCCTCTTAAAGTAACTATATTGTTAACTGTTTCTACTGTGATGTTGTCATTTTCTATAATCCTTTTTCGCTGCAAGGCCCTTCTGATGTCGTTGGCTATATCTTCATCTAAAACATCCAGGGTCGGTACTACTGTCATATGGTCAACAATACCTTTTACCCCTGCCATATTATGGGTATGGTTAACCGCAATGTTTTTTTCCCAATAAGCGCCCACAGATCCTGTTAACTTTACCACGCCGTCATTTACTTCTATATGTATATCAGCCGGGGTTAACCTAGCATCCCATTGGAAGATAGTTTGTAGTGCGGTTTTTATTTCATTGTCCGACAAAGACTCTACCTCTAATGGCGCTATTTCTATTTGATTGATTATTTCATTAACCCCTGGAACAGAATAAGCATCAAATTCAGCGGTTACTTTGTCATAAAGACTTGGAGCGGATCCTTTCAAGATGACCGTATGGTCATTGGCCATATCTACTTGTATATTGTCTGAGTTGATCCTATTGTCCCAAGCAATGTGGTCTTTAACATCATCTATCAATTCTTTCTGCAGTGTTTCCATATGTCAATGTTGATGGTCTTTTGATAGCCAACATATTTAATATCGTATTGTTTGATATTGCGCATGAGTAACTTCATAAGTACATTTATACAAGTATTGCCATCTTCCTTAGTATATTTCTTTAATAAAATTTAACTTTGGCATAAACTTAGAATAATGCTCGCTTTTCTGGTTTTCTTGCCACTTATTTTATTGTTTGCATTGGCTGCTGTTTATGCAGAACGCAAGGTGTCGGCGTACATCCAAGACCGTTATGGGCCTATGGAAGTAGGTTATAGAGGGTTGTTGCAAACCGTAGCTGATATCCTGAAACTTTTTTTAAAAGAGGACGTTCGTCCTTCAGGAGCAGAAAGCAGGATGTTTCGCATGGCTCCAATGCTTATTTTTGCTTCGGTCTTTGCAGGGTTTGCTGTTATCCCCCTTACTACTGATATACTAGGTTCTGGAATAGAAACGGGTGTTTTTTACTTGTTGGCCATAGTATCTTTAGATATTATTGGACTGATTATGGCCGGTTGGGGATCCGGTAGTAAGTATGCAGTATTAGGGTCTCTAAGAGCAATTGCTCAAGTAATATCTTATGAAATTCCACTAGGTCTAAGCATCCTTTCGGCTGTCATGATCAGCCAAACGATGAACCTGCAGGAACTAAGTGTTCTGCAAGGTATTTGGAGTGAGGAAACTACTTGGCTGTTTGGTATTAGCGCCCTTGGTATTGACGTAAGCAATGTAGGAGGTTTTCTTTCTTGGAACATCTTTCGGGCGCCAATTTTGATTCCCGTTTATGTGATTTTCTTTATAGCCTCCTTGGCCGAATGCAACCGTGCTCCATTTGATTTGCCCGAAGCAGAATCCGAACTGGTGTCAGGATACCATACAGAGTATTCAGGGTTTAGATTTGCCTTGTTGTTTTTGGCTGAATATGCTTTAATGTTGTTGGTAGCCATGCTTGGCGTAGTGTTGTTTTTGGGAGGGTGGAATACCGTTCTTCCTAATATTGGTCCTCTTAAACTTGCAGAATGGACCAGTGGGGCGCCAGGTACTTTGGCAGGCAATCTTTGGGGAGCATTTTGGTTAATAATTAAAAGTTTGGGAATAATATTTTTGCAAATGATGTCCCGTTGGACTTACCCGAGGCTTCGTGTAGACCAATTGATGTACTTGTGCTGGAAAGTGCTTACACCGGCAGCACTGATTTTATTGTTCATTTCGGGTGTGTGGAGGTTGTGGATGGTGTAGTTCGACATGGTAAAAGCTGACAATCTTTTCTATGGTTAATCAGTTGATAAACTATGTTGTGTGTTAAATGCAACGTGAATAAATGAGTAAAGGAGCTAATAATACATATTTTGGAGATATTTTGGAAGGGATTACTTCCTTATGGGGAGGATTGAAAATTACCTTTCGACATCTATGGAATGCTAGGCATAAGCGCCGTCAGATAGGCCTGCAAGAAAAAGAGTACTTTTCGCAGGGAGAAGGCGTGTTTACCCTTCAATACCCTTTTGAATCATTCCCTATTCCAGACAATGGCCGTTATCGGCTGCACAATGAAATTGACGATTGCATTGTCTGTGACCTTTGTGCAAAAATTTGCCCTGTAGATTGCATAGATATTGATCCAATCAAATCTACAGAGGAAATCGGAAAAACTTCTGATGGAACGACTAAGAGGTTATATGCGGCCAAGTTTGATATAGACATGGCAAAATGTTGTTACTGTGGTTTATGTACAACAGTATGTCCTACGGAGTGCCTTACTATGACCAAAACCTATGATTATAGTGAGTTTGATGTGCGGAATATGGTGTATCACTATAGCAACTTGTCGCCTGAAGAGTCAGAAGAAAAGAAAAAGGCATACGAGGTGCAAATGGCTGAGAAAAAAGCTGCCAAAGCTGCTGCCAGTAAGCCCGCTGCTCCGCCTAAACCTGTTGCTAAACCATCCATTCCAGGAGCCAAGAAAGAAACGGGGGCTAAGCCTGTTATTAAACCTGCTCAGGGAGAGAAAAAACCGTCAGCTACCAAGCCGGTTATAAAACCAGTAGTAAAACCTTCAACAAAACAGGGTGATGAGAAAAAGGCCGATAAACCTTCTGCCAAACCGGTCATAAAGCCCGTGATGAAACCGAAATCATCAGAAGGGGAGTCCAAACCGGCACCGAAACCTGTGATGAAACCGGTCATGAAGCCGAAGAAAGCGGATGGTGAAAATAAAACCGAAGGTTCAGGAAAGTCTTTGCCGAAGCCGGTCATGAAACCTGTGATGAAACCAAAATCATCAGAAGGGGAGTCCAAACCTGCGCCAAAGCCTGTGATGAAACCGGTCATGAAGCCGAAGAAAGCGGATGGTGAAAATAAAACCGAAGGTTCAGGAAAGTCTTTGCCGAAGCCGGTCATGAAACCTGTGATGAAACCAAAATCATCAGAAGGGGAGTCCAAACCTGCGCCAAAGCCTGTGATGAAACCGGTCATGAAGCCGAAGAAAGCGGATGGTGAAAATAAAACCGAAGGTTCAGGAAAGTCTTTGCCGAAGCCGGTCATGAAACCTGTGATGAAACCAAAATCATCAGAAGGGGAATCCAAGCCGGCGCCAAAGCCTGTGATGAAACCGGTCATGAAGCCGAAGAAAGAGGAAGGTGAAAATAAAGCGGAAGGTTCAGGAAAGTCTTTGCCAAAGCCGGTCATGAAAAGACCTGAGGCAAAGAACGATGATGTTTCTGATGGGCAGAAAAAGGACACGGATGAAGCAAGTGAGGCCAAGAAGAAAAGTGCAAAGCCGATCATGAAGCCTATTATCCCTAAAAAAAGAAAAGACGACGATCAATGATTCCTGCAGATATATTACTTTATGTATTTGTCTTTGTGACAGTAGGTTTTTCAATCTATATAGTATTTAGCAATAATGTGTTGAATGCAGCATTTGCCCTTTTAGGGACACTTCTAGGGGTGGCTGCCTTATACGTTTTTGCCGGTGCAGATTTTATCGCATTGACTCAAATAGTCATTTATGTAGGTGGGACACTGGTGCTTATTATGTTTGGTATTATGATATCAAGACGGGTTTATGGAAATGAAGCCTTGAAAATTCCTTTGCGATATCCTTATATAAGTGCTGGGGCTGTTATACTTGTCTTCATAATATTGGTTTTGGGTATTATTAGAACTAATTTTGCGGCTCTTGATTGGGTGGTGCAGGCAAGGGAAACAGATCAGGTAGTTGTAGACAGCACCGTTCAGACCATTGGTAAAAATCTTATGACCACCTACTTGCTGCCTTTTGAGGTGGCGGCAGTTTTACTACTGATAGCATTAATTGGCGCTGCCTATATTGCAGCGGGAAAAGTGCGACAGGAGTAGTGGCTTAAGTAGATGATATATAGTTAAAAATGGGTGATATCCAGGTTTTTCTTTTAGTAAGCGCTGTGCTTTTCTGCTCAGGGCTTATCGTTGTGCTAACGCGAAGGCATGCTGTTATGATGCTGATCGGGGTCGAATTGATGCTTAATGCTGCCAATATTAACCTGATTGCCTTTAGCAGGTATGATCCAGTATTACTTCAGGGACAGTTCCTGACGCTTTTTGTCATGGTCATTGCTGCTGCGGAAGCTGCCGTTGGCCTGGCCATTATTCTTAAAGTTTTTGAACACCTGAAATCACCTGACCCTAATGTGGCAGATAGGATGAAAAACTGATGATCAAGTGAAAGAGGATTTGTTACATAATTTTGTTTACCCTGATACAGTTACAGCCTTGGCGGTAGTTGTTTTGTTCCTCCCATTTTTGTCTTTCCTAGTGCTTTTTTTCTTTGCTAAAAAACTGCCTGGAAAAGGGGATTGGCTGGGAGCTTCTATACTAGGGTTTAGTTTTCTTCTTTCTCTTTACTTGGTATACTTAACAGTTGATGGTTCTTCCCATACAATGCGTTTGCCTTGGTTTTCTTTTGTCTTCGAAGGTAAATCGTGGTGGTTCTCTGTCAGTATTCTTGTAGACCGTTTTGTAGCCTTGTTAATGGCTATGGTTACTCTTATTTCCACATTAGTGCATGTATATAGTATGGAGTATATGCATGGAAAGAGAAACTATGGCAGATATTACCCTTATTTGGGGATCTTTACTTTTTCCATGCTTGGCATTCTCCTTTCCGATAACTTACTTATTACATTCATTTTTTGGGAGCTTGTCGGGTTCTCTTCTTATTTGCTCATCGGGTTTTGGTTTGACAAAGAGTCTGCTATAAAAGCAAGCAAAAAAGCCTTTCTATTTAACAGAATAGGTGACACAGGTTTCATGCTTGGCATTCTGGCATTGTTCAGTGTGTTTGGTACTTTTGAAATAAGCCATATAAATGCTCTTGTCCTTCAAGAAGGAAGCGGCTTTGACCGAGAAACTTTGTTCATGACCTTGGCCGGACTTGGGATTTTTATGGGCTGCGTAGGCAAGTCTGCTCAGTTTCCTTTACAAATCTGGCTTCCGCATGCTATGGAAGGACCTACTCCTGTATCAGCGTTAATTCACGCTGCCACAATGGTTGCTGCGGGAATATACCTGCTGGCAAAGACCTTTGTTTTTCTTAATATAGATGCATTGACAGTAATAGCGTATACAGGCGCAATCACCGCTTTTGTTGGAGCTGTTCCAGCTTTGATGCAGAATGATATCAAAAAAGTGCTTGCATACTCTACAATATCTCAACTAGGCTACATGGTCATGGGTATGGGGGTGCAGGCTTATGAAGCTTCTTTATTTCACTTATTTACCCATGCTTTTTTTAAGGCTTGTCTTTTTTTGTCTGCTGGGGCGGTTATACATGCTATGCATGAAGTAAAACATCATCTTTTTGCCAAAGGTGATTATACAGACTTTGACAGCCAAGACATGCGTTTGATGGGCGGATTATACAAAAAGCTGCCGCTGGTGTTTTATACTTATTTGATTTCTGCTTTATCACTCATTGGTATCCCTTTCTTTTCTGGTTTTTTGTCAAAAGATGCCATTTTAGAGGCTAGCTGGAACTGGGCTGTTATCTATGGACAGGAAAGTGGCATAAATTACATTGTGCCGGTTTTGGGCTTTCTTACGGTATTTATTACAGCCTTTTATATGGTAAGGCAACTGTTGATTGTATTTGGAGGGAAGTTTAAGTTAGGCATTAAAATTCCAGAAGCGGAAAAAGCTTTTTCTACTGCTGTCCATATGAGCAGTAAAATAAAAGTACCATTGATAGTTCTTGCTGTGCTATCTACAGCCTTTGCTTTTACTGTAAACCCCTTTAGCAACACAGATGTCTGGCTGCTTGGGTGGTTAGAAGCTCCTGTTCAGACCATTCACCATATACAAGATGCTGGCATACACGATGTCGTACCTCTATGGGTGATGGTAATTGCACTTGTTTCAGCAGCATTAGGTATTGTATTGGCCTGGTATCGGTATAAACCTTTGGAAGTACACGCCAAAAGAAAAGTAAGGGTTACATTTCTTTCTGAACGGTCATTTGCTGGTAAATTGCTTTATAATAATTGGCATATGGATGCCTTTTATTATCATACGATGGTCAAAGGGGGAATGGCTGTTGCACGCATATCGGCTTTTACTGATAAAAAGATTATTGACGGGATTATAAACGGTTGGGGATTTCTTATGGTAGCCTTGGCATATATTATTGCTTTTATAGATAAACATGTAGTTGATGGGGTGGTAAACCTCTCAGGAAAAGCTTCTATGGCTTTAGGAAGGTTTTTCCGATCGACTCAAACAGGAAGCATTCAAGGGTATTTACTCTTTACAATATTACTTGTGTCATTATTTATATTATTACTGATAATTTAATTTTAGCACATAAAATTATACTTTTGCGCAACATATTCAACAGCCTAATATATTAAATGTTACCGGGCCTTCTTTCTATACTTATTCTTATTCCTGTTCTGGGATTACTGCTGGTTTTACTGATTCCTTCTGGAAAAGGGCATTTGTACAAGTATATCAATGCTTTTTCAGCATTTGCTCAGCTTGTTGTGTGCCTTTTTGTTTGGAGAAACTACCAAACAGGAGAGGATGCAAAGGCGGGAATAGTGGCTGATTTTCAGTTTACCGAAAAGCTTGACTGGATTAACATGTCTTTAGGAAGTTTAGGCCATATTAAGATTGACTACTTTCTAGGCTTGGACGGGTTGAGTATGCCCATGGTACTGCTTTCGGCTTTGGTAATGCTTGTTGGTGCGATTGCTTCATGGAAAATTACCAGTAACCAGAAAGGGTATTATGCACTGTACCTTATTTTGAGCGCATCCATCATGGGATGTTTCATGGCCTTGGACTTTTTTCTTTTCTACTTGTTTTTTGAGCTCATGTTGCTCCCTATGTATTTCTTGATAGGTTTATGGGGTGGCCCAGGTAGAGAGTATGCGTCTATAAAATTCTTTTTATATACCCTGTTTGGCTCCATATTTATTCTGGTAGTTATTATTGCATTAGTGTTCTCTGTAGTAGACCCATCTGCTACGGCTGTTATGGCAGGGTTAGCCGAAACAGAAGCGGCTGTAACCCCTAGCATTTTATCAGAAGTGCATAGAATGCTTGCGGTAAATGAAATAGCCTCTGCAAATATTGTACACTCCTTTAATATGCTTCATATGATGGATCAGCGGAACTTTATTCCTGG
This sequence comes from Cytophagaceae bacterium ABcell3, assembly GCA_030913385.1. Lineage (NCBI taxonomy): Bacteria > Pseudomonadati > Bacteroidota > Cytophagia > Cytophagales > Cytophagaceae > Natronocytophaga > Natronocytophaga cellulosiphila. The sequence continues at coordinate 3,714,888 of CP133159.1, read as the reverse complement.
TTCTGTGCTGTCTCTTATGAACAGCTATGACTTATTTGGGATGGCACCTAGGTTGGTTGCGTTTTTGGCACTTTTTATCGGTTTCGCAATTAAACTGCCAGCCGTGCCGGTGCATACCTGGCTTCCAGATGCACACGTAGAGGCGCCAACACCTGTTTCTGTAATTTTGGCGGGAGTGCTTCTGAAAATAGGGTCTTATGGCATTTTGAGGACGGCTTATAGCATGTTCCCTGAAGGAGCTATTCATTTCGCTTGGTTTATAGGTTTACTTGGTGTTATTTCCATAATATATGGCGCATTCAATGCCTTAGCGATGCAGGACTTGAAGAAAATGATAGCCTATTCCTCAGTCTCTCACATGGGCTTTGTTTTACTAGGCATGGCGTCTGTAACTGTAGAAGGAATTAATGGAAGTATTTTCCAGATGTTTAGCCATGGTATTATTTCATCGTTGCTGTTCCTTATCGTTGGTGTAATTTATGATAGGACATCGGATAGAATGATTGGGAGCTACCGTGGGCTTGCCTCTAAAATGCCGGTGTATACGACTGTGGTAACCGTGGGCTTTTTTGCTTCATTGGGTTTGCCTGGTTTCTCTGGCTTCATTGGCGAATTGTTTATTTTACTAGGAGCATTTAGGTCTCCCTCTTACAACTTGCTTTTGCCTTATTGGATGGTAATTGTGGCTTCTCTAGGCATTGTTATTGGCGCTACCTATTACTTATGGGCTTTACAGAGGATGTTTTTCGGTAAGTTCTGGACTAAAGGCGGGGATTTATGGTATAACAACCTTAAAGATTTAGGTGCTAGAGAACTGACAATGACTATACCTTTGGTGCTCTTGGCTATATTCTTCGGACTCTTTCCTGGCGTTTTGTTTGACCTGATGTCTGCATCATCTGCCAAACTGGTAGATTGGATAAATGTCAATGGTACACAAAACCTAGAAGTAATACAGGACATAACCAGATAGATACTTTGGACTTTCCGGCAGACATATTATATCATAGACTTCAAGATGTGCTTCGTAGCACAGCGTTGTTTTTGCCAGAGGTGCTTCTTTCTGCTTTATTTATTGTATTGGTATTGGTGGGATTGATTTTCAAGTCGAAGAACAACCTTAGCACCTACATTACTCTTGCGGGGCTTGCTGCGACAATACCTTTCTTAGTTGAGCAGTGGAAATACGGGTTAGAAACAGAAACCTTTCTTTTCAATGGTATGCTGAGGTTTTCAGCTATGGCTGTTTATTTTAAGTTTCTGTTTCTAGGTGCTGCTTTTATCATTGTTTTGTTTACATCCCTTTCCTCTTTTTATAAAAAAGCGTCGGAAGTCCGTTATGAGTATTTTTTAGTTCTTATAGCTTCCGTAATAGGGCTTAACCTAGTGGTAATGTCCTCCAATTTGCTGATGTTGTATCTGTCATTAGAGTTGGTTTCTATTGCTTCTTATATTCTTGTAGCAATAATTGCAGACCGTAAGGGAGCAGAATCAGGTATTAAATATTTTATATATGGTATCGTCTCGTCAGCATTAATGCTGTATGGGATATCGTTTTTATATGGCATGACAGGTACCCTGAATCTCTATCACGAAAACTTCATTGAGCGCTTAATTTTGGTAGATGGTTGGTTACTTTTATTAGCTACCATGTTATTTTTAAGTGGCCTTTTATTTAAAGTTGCAGCTTTTCCTTTTCATATTTGGGTTCCTGATGTATATGAAGGAGCACCTATTCCGGTTATCGCTTGGCTTTCTTCAGCACCTAAAGCAGCAGGTTTTGCGGTACTTTTTATCCTTATCCCTTTACTTAATGCCGTTTTTGGGGCCAGTGAAGTTGTTGTGCAAAATTGGAACTACTATGTTGCCATACTTGCTATTTTTACTATAGCCATTGGAAACTTTGCAGCATTGAAGCAAACGGATGTGAAGCGCTTATTGGCGTATTCCTCTATAGCTCATGCCGGATTTTTACTGGCAGGATTATCTGTTGGTAGCGAACTGGCTTTCAATAGTATAGTGTTCTATCTTTCTGTTTATGTATTTATGAACTCAGCAGCATTTTTCATGGTTGAGTTTTTATCAGGTATTACAGGTTCTACTGATGTAAGGAATTACCGTGGATTAGGATATAAAATCCCATTTGCAGGCGTTATTTTTGTCATTGTACTTATTGCATTGACAGGGCTACCACCGACAGCAGGATTTACGGCTAAATTGCTTTTGTTTTCCTCTGTGTGGGAGGGAGTCGGTACTGATACTTCAGGTATAATGTTGTTTTTGCTAATCTTTGGATTATTAAATACAGTCATATCTCTTTATTATTACTTGAAAATTCCGTACCTTATGTACTTTAGAAAAGGTGATAATAATAACAATGAGACTATACCAGGTGTAGGAAATTATGCCTTTCTTGTAATTGTGGCATTGCCTGTTCTGATCTTATTCTTCAAGCCAGATTGGCTGATGAACTTTATTGAGTTACTAAATTTCCATCTTTAATATACAACCCTTTATATGTGTGGCATAGCCTTAATCAGATTAAGAAAACCATATTCATATTATATCGAAAAATATGGAACCCCTTTGTACGGAATTAACAAACTGTACATCCTGATGGAAAAACAGCACAACCGCGGCCAAGACGGGGCGGGGGTAGCTACTATTAAAATTGGAGTGCCTGAAGGTAAAAAGTATATTAGCAGGTACAGGTCTATTGACCCCCAGCCTATATCTGTTATTTTCAATAAGATTAATAAAAAATTCAAAAAGGTAATCAGGGAAAATAAGGATAAGTACCTTGATGCAGATTGGTTGATGGAGAATGTTCCCTTTACTGGCGAGATTATGGTGGGGCATCTTAGGTATGGTACGCATGGCGGTAATGACATCGAGACTTGTCATCCGTTTCTGAGACAAAATAACTGGCGTAGCAGAAACATGGTCTTAGCAGGTAATTTTAATATGACCAATGTCGATGAGCTTTTTAATAGGCTTGTTGAGCTAGGACAACATCCAAAGGAAAAGACAGACACAGTTACGGTACTTGAAAAAATAGGTCATTTCCTAGACGAGGAAAACCAGTTGATTTTTGACAAGTACAACAATAAATATTCTAATAAAGAAATTTCCGACATAATAGAAGACGAGCTTGACTTACAGAGGGTATTGATGCGCTCTTGTAAAGATTTTGATGGTGGCTATTCTATGATGGGACTTACCGGTCACGGAGCAGCTTTCATTGCCAGAGATCCTGCTGGTGTGCGTCCTGCCTACTATTATGCAGACGATGAAGTAGTGGTGGTAGCTTCTGAAAAACCAGCCATAAAAACTGCTTTTAATATAGACTACGAGCAGATAAAAGAAATAGAGCCTGCTCATGCGCTTATTATTGATAAGCACGGCAACTATAGCCAAAAGCAATTTATTGATAAACTCGAGAAGAAAGCTTGTAGCTTTGAAAGGATATATTTCTCAAGAGGTTCTGACCCAAACATATATGCAGAACGCCAAAACCTAGGTAAATTACTATGTCCTCAGGTGCTTGAGTCTATAGATTATGACCTCGAAAATGCAGTTTTTAGCTATATCCCTAATACGGCTGAAACTTCTTTTCTCGGTATGATGTCCGGGATGGAGAACTATCTAGTACAATATCGTAAAAAAATAATACAGGAAGGTAAGCTTCAGGGAGATGATCTTGAAAAAGTACTTTCTTATACCCCACGGGTTGAAAAGCTGGTTATCAAAGACACCAAAATCAGGTCTTTTATTACTTCGGATGCTCAGAGAGATGAGTTTGTTGCCCACCTTTACGATACCACTTACGAGGTAATCAAAAAAAATACAGACACTATAGTCGTAATGGACGACTCTATTGTGAGGGGAACTACCCTTGAAAAGAGTATCATTAAGATGCTTGACAAACTTCATCCTAAGAAGATTGTTGTGGTTTCCTCAGCACCGCAAATCCGTTTTCCAGACTGCTATGGAATAGATATGTCTAAAATGAAAGATTTTGTAGCTTTCCGTGCTGTGATAGAGCTAATAAAAGATAATAATATGGACTATCTTCTTGAAGAGGTCTATGAAAAGTGTAAGGAAAGCATACAAATACTTGGTGGAAATATGGTAAACCATGTAAAAGATTTGTATAAGCCATTTACCTATGAGCAGGTTTCGGACAAAATAGCCGAAATTGTAACCCCTGAAGGTTGTAACGCTGAGGTAAAAGTGGTTTTCCAGACCATTGATAATTTGCACAAAGCGTGTCCAAGCCATCTAGGTGATTGGTATTTTACCGGCGATTACCCAACACATGGCGGTAACAGAGTTGTGAATAAGTCGTTTATGTTTTTTATGGAAGGGAAAGGAGTCAGGGCTTATTAGCCTTGACTTTTTTGCTCCTAGGGTTCATTTGTCTACTTTTTTTGGTTGTCTTAACATAAAGCAAATGTTCAAACTTCCCTGAGTAGAAATCCTTAGGATAGGAAAAGTAAAAAATACTTTCCCTAAGTGTGCCTGTGGCTATTTTGTTTAGATATTTAAACTCTATAGAGACTTCTCCTCCTTTATTTTTAATAACTCTCCACTTACCGCTTACCTTTTCAAACTTTTCATAATCTCTTAACTCAAATGTCATATTAGGTTTTAGTACCAACAAAGGAAATACCTTTATGCTGACATTTTTATCTCTGACAACAAACTTATCAATCTCGTAGGTGCCTATGATTTTGTTGATAGGATTACCCGTTTAAGACTCTAGGAAGTAATAAGTTTTTTGTATGTCAATTGCTTTAAACGGGGTCTTCATTAAATGGCTGTGTGTGCCATTCTTAGATAATAAGGGGTCACCGTATTTTTCTGGGGATTTAAGCAAAAAGCTTAGAGAGCCTGAACAAGAAAAACCTGGTATCTACAACGCCTCTTAAGTTTGCCCTGAAGAGCTTTATTTTTGAATTAAAAGATTCCGCATTTGCATTGGTAGATCTATTGTCAAAGAAGTTTAGAATATTGCTCATATGGTTGCTTACTGTATTTGCTACCGTTAAAAATTCTTTAATTTCCATCTCATGAGTTTTATTGATCCATTCATTAAACTTTTTTTCAGCGGAAATTTTTGTGTTGCTTTCATATATTAGCCTAAACTCAAGAACATGGTCATAAGCTTTTTTGAGGTCTGGATAATTTTCAAAAGCTATGTTGGCTCTCTGCTCTTGGCTTTGAGTCCAATCAGCTTTCTTTTTGGCAAAGACATACCTGCAGCGGGCCAAAAGTTGCTTTGGGGTGTCCCCATTGGGCAATAAGGGTGCTTTATACCTAACGCCATTCTTTTTGGCAGCTTCGATAGCCTTGTTTTCCATATCCAGTTCAACCCATCTTTGATTGACCCTTATATGTTGTAGAGCCTCCAGGGCCAGCCTTACTACATGAAAGCGGTCTGTAACCAAATTTGCCATGGGGAAACATGTTCTTGCGGATGACTCCATGTTTTTTGCCATGTCAAGGGTTACTTCCTTTACTTTATTCCTTTGTTCCAGAGGGATTTTCTCCAGAACTTGTATGATATTTGCCGACAATGTGCCTTTTACAGAAGCTACCAAAGAGCCTCTTTTGCCTCTCCCGTTTTTATTGGTAATAAAAGTGTACAACTCTCCTTTTGACAGTGCAACTTCGTCTATACTGAGATGCTCTCCGATATTGTCCGGAAAGACCAAATAGTCTTCTGCATGCTCTTTTTGTTCCCACTGCTTAAACCCACTGCTTTTCTTCTTATAGTGCCTCCTCAACAAATCCCCTTTGACCTCATAATAGCTGCCAATGTTACCAATGGTATCTTCGCGGGTCTCGACCTGTACCTTTTAAAAAATCTGAAAGCTCTTGAGTGATTTTAGAGCCTTCAGCTACAAATGAATAGTCATTGTAAACTATTTTGTTCTTGCATGTTTTATGCCTCCACCTTCGTCGCTTAAATTCAAGATAAACGGCTTTTCCCCTTATAGGGAAATCTTGCACAATTTTAGGTTCATAAAAACCTTTAGACTCGTACTCTTCAGGATTATGTTTTCCTAATAGCCGGTTCTGCTCAATGAGGTTGATTTTATAAAAGGATCTTTTGCTGTTCAGGTCACATAGCTCTATTACAGCTTCTATTTCAAAAAAATCTAGTATGCCTTCCGGCAAAAAAGGGGCAATAATATTTTCTTTCATCTTGCCTTAAAATTAACAAATCAAACCAAAACTCCCCAACTTTTACGTGTGAGCCATAATAAGGTGGCCATTGATGAAATTGCGTTAAGAACTTTATAAGCATGAAGCGGCCAAAAAATTTGCTGTTTGAGCCCGACGCAAGGAGGGTGAGTTTCAAATTTTTTAGCGTAATGGTTATAAAGTTTAGCAAATTTCATCACAGGCCTTGACTTTTTTGCTTACTTTTTTTGTCTAAGAAAAAAAGTAAGGCCCTGCCGGCGAGGCAAAAAGTAACTAAACGAGCTTATGTAAGCTAATAAAACATAAGATACCTAAATGGGTAACCTTATTTATTTTTATCAATAGTACAAGTACTTAAGCATGATAAGCATAAAATCCAACAAACATATTTAAAGTAGCTATTCATATATGACGGGGTCAATGTGAGAAATATGGATTGCCTCTAGCTTCAGTCAATACCCGTTGAGCAAGTTAATTATAGTATCCTGTTTTTTTAAACAATTTATGCTTAAATGGATTATTTATAGGGAAAATTGACCAACCCTCTTTATAATTCATATGCGATTATCTACAGTAATATATCATCTTTTGTCAGAGCATCTTTCTGATGATGCAAGTGAATGGTTAAACGCTAAAATGGCATTATTGGAAAAAGGTAAAGAAAAAGACCTTTTTTTCTCTTTTAGCTCAGCGCCCAGAATGGTTGGGAAGAAAACATTGACAATATCGGCGGAGCAGACTAAAGTGCTTAAGATGTTAGGGACTGGTATTGAGTGGCAGCACCTAACTGTGGATACGATATCGAGGTGGCTGATGTTGGTTTCTTATCCTTCACACGACGAAAGCCATTACCATGCTGTGTTATCTAAACTTTTTTCAACTGCTGATATGGAGGAACAAATTGCTTTATATAAAGCCCTCCCTTTATTGCCTCACCCGCATAAGTTTAGATTCCAAGCTACAGAGGGGATTAGGAGCAATATTAAAGGGGTATTTGAAGCTGTAGCGCTAGACAATCCTTTCCCTCAGCAGCAGATGGATGAATCCGCTTGGAACCAGCTGGTGTTAAAGGCATTCTTTATAGGGTCGCCTTTATATAGGATTAAAGGGTTGGACGAACGTGCTAATTCAGCGCTTGCTCGTATGCTGGTCGATTTTGCACATGAGCGATGGGCGGCTGGCCGGTCTGTTAACCCTGAACTCTGGAGGCTGGTAGGGCCATTTTTAGACCTCAAGGTATTTGAAGACCTTTATAAACTATACCATTCACACAACTCTGACGACCGTATTGCCGCAGCACTTGCTTGTGCCCAGTCTACATTGCCTGAAGCCCGGCAACTGCTTGAGAAGGATATGAAGCTTTGTGATGCCATAGAACGTGGTAAGCTCAATTGGGATATTTTTTCTCGACAATTATATGCCGAAGAATTTGAAGAACTGCAACCTTAAAATACGAATCTTATGAACCCTCAAATGAAAATAATTGATCCGCACATCCACATGTCTTCCCGCACCACCGATGATTATGAGAATATGAGAAAGGCTGGTGTTGTAGCTGTTATTGAACCTGCTTTCTGGTTAGGGCAGCCGAGAACGGAGGTGGGAAGCTTTAAAGATTATTATAGTAGCCTGGTCGGTTGGGAAAGGTTTAGAGCCAGTCAATTTGGAATTAAGCATTACTGTACAATGGGGCTAAACTCCAAAGAGGCTAATAATGAACCTTTGGCAGAACAGGTGATGGAACTGTTGCCTTTGTATGCCTGCAAAGAAGGCGTAGTGGGCATAGGCGAAATTGGTTATGACGACCAAACAAAGGCTGAAGATAAGTTTTTTAGACTTCAGCTAGAGCTTGCTAAGGAGTTGGGCTTGCCTGTTCAGGTGCATACGCCTCATAGGGATAAGAAAGCGGGCACCATTAAAAGTATGGATGTTTGTGAAGAACATGGGATTCCTCCTCACCTTGTCATCATTGACCACAATAATGAAGAAACCGCTAAGTCGGTTCTTGACAGAGGGTTTTGGGCAGGGTTTACAATCTACCCCAAAACTAAAATGGGAAATGAGCGGATGGTTGAGGTCGTGAGGAAGTTTGGCGCAGAGCGGATTATGGTTAATAGCTCAGCAGACTGGGGTATGAGCGATCCGTTGGCAGTGCCTAAAACTGCAAAACTTATGTTGGATAGGGGCATACCCAAAGAGCATGTTGAGCTGGTTTGTTACCAAAATGCCTTGGACGCTTTTGGCCAAAGCGGGCAATTCAATGAAAACGATTGGCTAAAAGCCGAAACAGCAGACCAGACACAAAAATATAACGGAAACTCTGTCTTAAGAGGACAGGTACCTCAAAACTTAGAGCAGGATAATGAATCAGACATTATTATCAAATAAACTACATTTTACCGTATTTCTGGCCTATTTGCGACTAACTCGCCCGGCCAATGTAATAACAGCCATGGCTGATGTTACGGCAGGATATTCTATAGCCGCTACATTGGCCTCAGGGGGAATGCCTTTTTTTCCTCCTGTATGGTTGTTGTTAGCTACTGCATGTCTATATGCCGGTGGAGTAGTTTTTAATGATGTTTTTGATTATAAAATAGACCTTAAGGAACGGCCGGAAAGGCCAATTCCTTCCGGTAAGGTGCCTTTGTTGAATGCAGGTATTTTAGGAGCGGCACTGTTATTGCTCGGTGTTGTGTTTGCTTTGATGGTCAATATTTGGTGTGGTGTGCTGGCTTTGTGTATTGCTCTATTTGCTTTACTTTATGATGGCTGGGGCAAACACTATGCATTGATAGGGCCTATCAATATGGGCATGTGCCGTAGCTTAAACCTTATGTTAGGGGTAGTAGTGGTACCGGCTGTTGTTGCTGAGATCTACTATATTGCTTTGATTCCTTTGGTTTATATCTTTTCGGTAACCTTAGTAAGTAGAGAAGAAGTCAAGGGTGGGAATTATACGGCACTGTATGCAGCATTGGCATTGTTCTGTTCGGTTATTATATTTTTGGGATGGCTCTCTGTGCAATATGGAACCCTTTCTTTTTCATGGATATTTCTAGCACTCTTAGCTTTATTCGTTTTAGGACCTTTAGTAAAAGCCATAGCCAAACCAAGTCCTGGAAATGTGCAGCAGGCAGTAAAGTTTGGTGTAATTTCCTTGATTATCCTTAATGCCTGTTTGGCTTCCGTGTATTCTGGTTGGGAAATTTCGCTTGCTATCCTGAGTTTACTTCCTCTTTCTTTTCTGATAAGCAAGCTTTTTGCCGTCACTTGAAAAAAATTGGTAAACAATTTATCCATAAATGGATTATTTATAGAAATTTCTCACAACTATGAATTGTATACAGCAACATTTTTCCGTATTCTATACACATAAAGTTCATTTTACTTATAACCTGTTTCACCCAGAAAACAGACTTTTTTTGGATGTTCTTTCGGGTTGTGGCGAAAAAGAAGAAAGTAAAATACTTTTTGTTATTGATAGAAGTGTTACCCAGAGCCATCCATTGCTGGAAGGTAACATAATGAAATATTTTAATATCCGTAAGCCTAAGGCCACACTGGTAGGCCAGCCCTTAATTGTAGAAGGGGGAGAAGTAGCCAAAAATAATAAAAACATTCTTGATAAGGTGTTAGACAGGATTGAGGCCAACGGACTTTGCCGTCATTCCTACCTTGCTGTAATAGGCGGGGGCGCGGTTTTGGATATGGCTGGTTTTGCCGCATCTATAGCGCATCGTGGAATCAAACTTATTAGGATACCTACTACTGTACTTTCTCAAAATGATTCTGGGGTTGGGGTAAAGAATGGTATCAACGCCTACGGCAAAAAGAATTTTTTAGGGACGTTTTGCCCGCCAACAGCTGTAGTAAACGACCTGATGTTTTTGGAAAGCCTAGAAGAGAGGGATTTCAGGGCAGGTATATCCGAAGCTATAAAAGTAGCATTGTTAAAAGATGTTGATTTTTATAGGTTTATAGAAGCCAATTGTGACAGGTTGATAAACAGGGATCCTGAAATCATTAAAATCCTGATTTATCGCTGTGCAGAACTCCACATGGACCATATAGCTAGCGGAGATCCATTTGAATTGGGTTCTTCCCGTCCATTGGACTTTGGGCACTGGGCTGCCCATAAACTTGAGCAGTTGAGCAATAACAATATCAAACATGGAGAAGCTGTTGCCGCTGGCCTTGCGCTTGACTGTACTTACTCTATGTTGGATAACATGCTTGACGAGGAAAGCTGGCAAAAGATCTTGTTGTTGCTAAAGCGTTTAGGATTTCAGCTTTTTTATTCTGAAATGGAGTGCGAAATCGGCCATAGTGAACTTATGGAAGGCCTGGAAGAATTTAGAGAGCACTTGGGCGGTCAACTAACAGTAATGCTGTTGGAAGAAATAGGAAAAGGTAAAGAAGTTCACCACATAGATAAAAGGAAGGTGATGAAAGCGATGGAAGTGCTGATGGACTTTGAAATGGTTTATTCAGGAAACTTAATCTGTCAGATATGAAAGTAGGTAGTTGCCACTTGTCATATTGTTCAAATGTTCATCCTGCAGATTCGTGGGATGAAACATTTGCCAAACTTAAACAACATACACTAGCGATTGCAGGAAAAATTGCGATTGCTAAACCTTTTGGTATAGGGCTAAGGCTGTCAGGCAGGGCTAGTGAAGAGCTATTGCTTCATAATAATTTAAAGGAGTTCCGTCAGTGGTTGTTAAACAATAATTTATATGTTTTTACTATCAATGGGTTCCCATATGGGGAGTTTCACCGGAAAGAAGTAAAAGACTTAGTTCATAAGCCAGACTGGACTTCTCAGAAGAGGGTAAACTATACCCTCCGCCTTGCAAGAATTCTGGCTGCTCTTTTGCCTGAAGATACTGAAGGTAGTATCTCAACCTCGCCCGTTTCTTACCGGCTTTGGTTTTTGCGTCCTGAACAAAACAAGGTGCTGGTACAAGGTGCTGAAAATATGGCTTTAGTCGCTTCCGAACTTTATAATATTTATTTAGATACTGGCAAAAAAGTTCATATAGCTATTGAGCCTGAACCTGATGGTTTAATAGAGAATTCTCATGAGCTGGTGCTATTTTTTGAAAAGTACTTGCTAAAACATGGTGTCAAGACTTTACAAAAAGAAGGTTGTAGCGGAAGAAAAGCCGAAGAAATAATTAAAGATCACATCCGGGTCTGTTTTGATGTGTGCCATTTTGCCTTGGCTTATGAAGAACCTAGGGATACATTTAGGAAATTGAAAAGTCATGGTATAAAAATAGGAAAAGTCCAGATCAGCTCTGCTTTACATATCAAGCTCCCTCAAATAAACGAGCGAAAGCAGTTGTTGGTAGACCTTAAAGCTTTTGCTGATCCGGTTTATCTTCATCAGGTAGTGGTAAAAAATAATAGAGGCAAGTTAGAAAAATACCCCGATCTCCCATTGGCAATGGAGGCTATTATGGATCCTGAAGCTGAAGAGTGGAGGGTACACTTTCATGTCCCTGTCTTTACAGAAAGCTACAAGAGGTTTGGTTCCACCCGAAAATACATTTTAGATACATTGTGCCTTTGTAAAAAATATAGAATTTGTGACCATTTAGAGGTAGAGACATATACCAGGGATGTGTTACCGGAAGATATCCGCCCTGATATTGATGAAATGATTCTGAAAGAGCTACAATGGGTAGAAAAACAGTTGACAGGAAAAAAAGAAAAGGTAAATGCGTAAACTTGCAGTTCTAAATATTGTAGGACTTAGTAATTCAATTATTGGAAAAAATACCCCTTTTATTAAATCAAGAATTGAGCAAGGGGCTCTTAGTTATATAAAACCTGCTTTTCCGGCAGTTACTTGCAGCGCTCAGACCACTTATCTTACAGGCAAGTCCCCTGACGAGCATGGTATAGTGGGGAATGGTTGGTATTTTAAAGATGAGTGTGAAATTAAGTTTTGGAAGCAATCTGATAAACTGGTAAAAACGCCAAGAATTTGGGATGTTGTGCGTAAAGAGCATCCTGAATTTACCTGTGCAAACCTTTTTTGGTGGTATAACATGTACTCCTCTGCGGATTTTTCAGCAACGCCACGGCCTCAATACCCCGCAGATGGTAGAAAAATCCCTGATATTTATACTCAGCCAGCAGGCCTTAGGGACAAGCTTCAAAAAGCTTTGGGTACTTTTCCTCTATTTAACTTTTGGGGACCCAAAGCCGGTATCAAGTCTAGTCGCTGGATAGCGGAGTCGGCTATTTATGTAGACCGGCTTTACAAATCCGACCTCTCTTTGGTGTATTTGCCGCATTTGGACTACTGTCTTCAAAAATTCGGGCCTGACGAAGAGAATATATCCAAAGAGTTAAAAGAAATAGATGATTTAGTACAGTATCTGACTACTTACTTCGAGCAGCATGGAACCGATGTGCTGATTCTATCAGAATATGGGATCAGCCCTGTAGATCGACCTGTTGCAATAAATAGGGTGCTTAGGGAAAAAGGGCTTATCACTGTGCGGGAGGAGCAAGGCAGGGAGCTTTTAGATGCTGGTGCCAGCAAAGCCTTTGCTGTGGCAGACCATCAGGTGGCTCATGTGTATGTCAATGATAATTCTGTGAAGGATGAGGTGAAGCAATTGTTGGCAAATATAGAAGGGGTTGGAGATGTATTGGCGGGGGATGAAAGAATGAAATACAACTGCATTCATGATAGGGCAGGTGACTTTATTGTTGTTGCTGATTCCCGCTCTTGGTTTACCTATTATTATTGGTTAGATGATGATCATGCACCTGATTTTGCTAGAACCGTAGACATTCACCGAAAGCCTGGTTATGATCCTGTAGAAATGTTCATAGATCCGGATTTGAAGTTTCCTACCTTGGAAGTGGCAAGCAAGCTTGCAAAAAAGAAAATGGGCTTCCGTTCTTTAATGGATGTCATCCCGTTAAAACCAGAATTGGTAAAAGGATCTCACGGTAGAATCCCAGAAGATCAAAAGTATTATCCTGTAGTGATTAGTTCGCAAAAAGAACATCTTTCTGAGAAAATGGTTTCTGCTGAAAGTATTTTTGATATAATCCTGAAACATCTGCAATAATATTCGTATAATCGGAATAAAATTTGCAGGTTCAAGCCTGTTTTTAGTTCAGGAATTTTTAAACGTATTAATTTTAGAGTATTTATGAGCAATGTAGCTGAAGGAGCAAAGTTTTATGGTGATGTTTTGTCTTACTTTGACAAAGCCGCCGCCTTTACTAATATAGATAAAGGTCTTTTACATCAAATAAAAGTTTGTAATAGTGTCTATAAGGTTCAGTTTCCTGTAGAAATTGATGGGGATTATGTGGTTGTAGAAGGTATTCGTGCTCAACATAGCCACCATAAAATGCCTACGAAAGGAGGTATCAGATACAGTATACATGTTGACGAGGATGAGGTGAAAGCCTTAGCCACCTTAATGACTTTTAAATGTGCAGTAGTAGATGTGCCATTTGGTGGTGCCAAAGGTGGGGTAAAGATCAGTCCGAGAAACCATACAGAACGTACGCTCGAAAAGGTAACTAGAAGGTTTGCCACAGAGCTTATCAAAAAGAACTTGATTGGACCAGGCATGGATGTTCCTGCCCCTGACTATGGAACTAGTAGCAGGGAAATGGCATGGATTGCCGATACCTATATGACTATAAAATATGGAGAAACAGATGCTTTGGGTTGTGTAACTGGTAAGCCAATTGGACAAGGCGGTATCAGGGGCAGGGCAGAAGCTACTGGTTTAGGAGTGTTTTATGGCATTAGAGAGGCCTTGGAACATACGGAAGATATGAAAAGGATAGGGCTGCCTACTGGCATGTCTGGTAAAAGAGTCATTATTCAAGGTCTGGGAAACGTGGGATACAATTCAGGCGTGTTCTGTCAGCAGGAAGGCGCAGTAATAGTAGGGATAGCAGAATATGAAGGAGGAATCTACAATCCTGACGGTATGGATATCGAAGCTGTTTTTAAGCATAGGAAAGATACAGGGTCAATCCTTAATTTTCCAGGAGCGAAAAACATCGAAAATAATTTAGAGGTCTTAGAGTTGGATTGTGATATTTTGATTCCTGCTGCTTTAGAGAACCAGATCCATAGCGGTAATGCAGGTAAAATCAAAGCCAAAGTAATTGCTGAAGCTGCTAATGGTCCGGTTACCAAAGAGGCTGAAGAAATTCTTTTGGCTGGTAATAGATTGATTATTCCTGATATCTATCTCAATGCCGGGGGTGTTACAGTGTCATATTTCGAATGGCTTAAGAACCTCTCAAATGTTAGGTTTGGCCGTATGGGAAAAAGGGCTGAAGAAGTCACCAACAAGAAAATTATAGAGACAGTAGAGCAGTTTACTGGTAAGTCTATCAGTGCAACAGAAAAAGCCTTTATTGTTAAAGGAGCCGATGAAATTGATTTGGTAAGGTCTGGACTGGAAGATACAATGATACTTGCTTATAATGAGATAAGAAATGTAAGTAACAGGGTTCCTAAAATTAACGATTTGCGTACAGCTGCATTTTATAGTGCAATTGAGAAAGTAGGCATTAGCTACCAGGTGTTGGGAATATTCCCATAAAGCTAAAAACTATACTTTAATAAATAAAAAGAGGCTGTCATTGCAGCCTCTTTTTATTTAGGGCGCGCTGAAAAACTCCCAAAATATTGATCTGTATATATTTGTATGAAAAATAGGAGGTATAGGTGCAAGGTTTTTTCGGTTATTTCTTATTTTTCCGTGCACAATAAATTGAGAAACTTTTAATCCAATACTTTTTTGGGATAGCCACAAGCGCACAATCTACTTTATGGCCTTACATTCGAAGTATTCCAATACGTCTTCATGTAAGGCCATGCGTATCTTGCACACTTGTGACTTTTTCAGCAGGCCCTATTTAATGATATCCTTCGTTGTTAGAAAAAGTACTTTCCATTATAAAAAAATCATCTTCTTCTTTCTTCAAGCTTACATATAGGGTTCTTTCGGGCAGTTTAATCTGGAAAGCTTTCATTTCATACCCTTCTTGTTTGGCCTTTTCTTTTATGAATTTTTCATAACTTTCTTTATAGGATTCTAGTTTCTGATTATAATCATTTAAGGCTTTGTAAAATGTATTGTCTCCGTCTAGGTATGACCTTTTGGTACGTACACCATAAAACTTTTCATTATAAAAAAGGTAAGTATGGGTATAGTAGATACCTTCGGAGCCATCTTCTACAAAGGTCAACCCTGTAAGGTTTCGGTCTAGTGACTCTTTGCCTAAGAAAACAAGGTCTTTTTCATTTTTTAGAACATCTTCGGGTGTGTCCCCCCAAGAGGAATTTTTAAAGTCTTGGGCAGATGTCTGGAAGAAAATGAAGGTTAATAGAAAAAGTAATGTTCTCATAGCTTTAACTTTGATACAAATCTACAAAAATATAATAAAAAATGTACTTGAAAATATTGGATTATTTTAAGGTGTAGAGAAAGTGTTCGTTATTTTTTTAATTTAAGTCATGATTGTAATCTATTAAATGTTTTAATTTATTTGCCAATTAGTTACATGAACAGTTAATAATTAAGCTTGTTTTGCGTTTTTTTGTAATACAACCGTATAGTTTCAAATGAATTTTATATATCCACAGGTTTTATGGGGTTTGGCAGCTGTAAGTATACCTGTCATCATACATTTGTTTAATTTCCAAAAGCCGAGAAAAGTACTTTTTAGCAACGTAGCTTTTCTACGGCATGTTAAAGATGTTAACAGTTCAAAGCTTAAATTAAAACACTGGCTCATTCTTTTCGCCAGGATATTTTTCATTGTTTTTATCGTGTTGGCTTTTGCTCAGCCTTATTTTCCTGCCGAAGAAGAAGGTTTAACAGATTCTATGGAAGATGTCTCTGTATACCTCGACAACAGCTTTAGTATGGAAAACGAGCTTAATGAAGAAAAAGCCTTGGATATTGCAGTTAAGTCTGTGCAACAATTGAGCCAAAACCTTGGGGCAGAAGTGAAGTATAAAGTGATTACCAATGACTTTGAGGGGAGAGACCAGTTTCATAGAAATAAGAATAAGCTTGCTGAAAGGTTGTCAGAAGTTACTTTTTCTCCTGTTTACCGAGATTTTGAAAGTGTAAGTAAAAGGCTGGATCCCCAGCCGGGAAGTTCTGTTTTTCTGTTTTCAGATTTTCAAAAAAGTACGGCAGGGGCTTTGGAAAATTTTGTGGCAGATACCGCTGTTAATTACTTCATGGTACCAATCCAGAACAAAGATGTTTCAAATATATTTGTAGACTCATTATGGATATCTACCCCTTTTATTAAAACAGGGGAAAATAATGAGATTACTTTAAAGCTATTCAATGATGGGAAAGGAGATGCCAAAAGTGTATTGGTTAAGCTGATGTTAGATGACTTGCAGGTGAGTTCTACCGAGGTTGACATTCCTGCGGCTTCTTCTGTTACCACCACCTTTACTTTTAATATTTCCGAAAACCAGCCTGTAAAGGGCAGGATTGTTTTCGAAGATCACCCTGTTTCTTTTGATAATGAATACCATTTTGTCTTGAACCCGACCCGGGGTATAAGGGTCATGCATGTTTATGAGGAGTCTCAGAAATATGTTCCCGCAGTATTTAGTAACCCTAAGCTTTTTGATTTTGTATCAGAGCAAGTGGGGCAAATTAATTATTCTGCCATTGAAGGTATGGATGTGGTTGTTCTAGACGGGTTGAAGGATTTGCCTAATTCTTTAATTTCTACGCTTCAGGAGTTTGTAGCAAAGGGTGGAAGTTTGACAATATTCCCCTCAGCCGGAGTCAATAAGGACAGTTATTCAAACCTGTTCGCACAGCTAAAACTTCCTGCTGTCTCTTATACAAAAGCTGATACTGCTGCTGATAACAGCATGTATGAACTGACTCCCCCTGATTACAAAGATCCTTTCTTTCGGAATGTTTTTGAAAAGGATGATGAGAAGATCACCATGCCCTATGCGAAACCGGTGGTTACATGGACTGGCCGGGGCAATACTTTGCTACGCACGCGCAACAATAAGTCCTATTTAGGGCAGTTCGAATCTTCGGAAGGTAGTGTTTACTTATTTGGAGCTCCTCTGCACCAAGCTTATACCAATATGGCACGTCATGCAGTTTTTGTTCCGGTAATGTATAAAATTGCAATGAACAGCCTGAATAAGTCTGAGCGTTTGGCTTACAGCTTTCAAGAACCAACATTTGTTTTGGACGTAGGTCAACAAGCTAAAAATCAAGTTTTTAAATTGAGGAATGAAGTTGCTGAGCTTATTCCTGCACAGCGGTTAAGCGGAAGTAACCTGTTTTTGGAGTTGCCTAGAGATGAAATGGACGCTGGTATATATACTTTAGAATCTTCCTCAGGTGAAAAAGCTGGGTATGTAGCATTAAATTACGGAAAGAAAGAATCTCTTATGGATTTTTATTCTGCCGAAGAACTTTCTAAGCTGTTTAGTAACAGTGAGAATGTGAAAATTTATGACATAAACAGTAGTGAAGAATTTTTAGAAACGTTTAAAAAAGCGTCTGTGGGTACTCCGCTATGGAAATATTTTATAATTTTATGCCTGATTTTCCTGCTTACGGAAATACTTCTTATTCGATTTTTATAATTTATGAAGATTCTTATTAGATCTGCTGAAATCATTGCCCCGGGCAACAGTTTAAACAAGACTATTAAAAACATTCTTATAGAGGATGGTATCATAAAGCAAATTACAGATGAGGGTAACATAGAAGCAGATAAAGTAGTAGAAGGAAACAACCTTAAAGTTTCCGCTGGATGGTTTGATATGCGTGTTTTTACCGGCGATCCTGGTAACGAACATAAAGAAGACCTTACTACAGTGACAAATGCAGCTGCTTCTGGTGGTTTTACTGGTATTGCTGCCATGCCTGACACCAACCCACCTATTCACACCAAAGATGTGCTGGCTTATGTGAAGACGAAAGCTGAAAAAGCGCTTGTTGATGTATACCCAGTGGCTGCGGTAACCTTAAACCTGAAGGGAGAGGAGTTGTCTGAAATGATTGACCTTCACCACGAAGGGGCAGTTGCTTTCTCCGACGGTACTAAGCCTGTGTGGCATTCTGATGTGTTGCTGAAAACATTACAGTACCTTCAAAAGTTTAATGGATTACTGATCAATCATGCCGAAGACAAATTGTTGTCTCATTCGGGGCAAATGAACGAGGGTAAAGTAAGTACCCGTCTTGGCTTGAAAGGGCTACCCAAACTTGCAGAAGAGTTGATGGTGGAAAGGGATTTAAGAATTTTGGAATATGCAGGTGGTAAAATTCACTTTGCGCATGTTTCCAGCCCTGTGTCTCTGGAGCTAATCAAGGCCGCCAAGAAGAAAGGGCTTCAGGTTACTTGTGACATTGCAGCCTATCAATTGGCTTTGTCAGATGCAGAACTTAGTTCTTTTGACACTAACCTTAAGGTTAACCCTCCACTTAGGACTGCTTCAGATATTAAGGCTTTTTGGAAAGCAATAGATAATAATACTATTGATGTTATTGTTTCTGACCATAGCCCACAGGATATTGAAAGCAAGTTTTTGGAGTTTGACTTGGCAGAGTTTGGAATGATCGGGTTAGAAACTGCTTTTGCTGTTGTTAATACTTGGAACAAAACTTTAAGTGTAGAAGATATTATTGACAAAATAGCCTTGGCACCAAGAAAAATTTTAGGTTTGCCTATTCCTGACATTGCAGAAGGGGCTCCTGCTAACCTAACTGTTTTCAATGCAGATGCTGAGTGGGAGTTTGGTAAGAAACATATTAAGTCTAAATCGGCAAACTCTCCCTTTGTGGGAAAGAAATTGAAAGGACATGCAGTAGCTGTTTTTAATAAAGGCAGATACTTTGTAAATGAGAATTTTTTGTAAAACAAACTTTTATGGCTGAGAAGCTGGATATTTCAGTAATTATACCTTTACTTGATGAAGAAGAATCACTCCCTGAATTAGCTGCCTGGATAGGCAATGTCATGGATGAACATGGCTTCAGCTATGAAATTATTTTTGTAGATGATGGGAGTAGGGACAATTCATGGTCAATTATTAAAGAGCTTAATAGAAGAAACCCTGACGTAAAAGGCATAAAGTTCAATAGGAACTACGGGAAATCTGCTGCATTGCATATGGGTTTTAGGATTTGCAAAGGCGATGTTATTATAACAATGGATGCAGACCTACAGGATTCTCCAGATGAAATTCCAGAGCTTTTTAAGATGATTAAGGAGGATAACTATGATCTGGTTTCTGGCTGGAAGAAAAAAAGGTATGATCCAATCTCTAAAACTATTCCTACTAAGGTTTTCAATTACGTTACCAGTAAAATAGCAGGAATTAAACTTCATGATTTTAACTGTGGTTTAAAGGCCTATAACCGGAAAGTGGTAAAAAGTATTGACCTGTATGGCGAAATGCACCGTTACATACCTGTTATAGCCAAATGGCATGGATTTAACCGTATAGGAGAAAAGGTAGTGCAGCACCAGGCCAGGAAGTATGGAGAAACCAAGTTTGGAATGGAAAGGTTTATTTATGGTTTTCTTGATTTGTTGTCCATAACCTTCGTGTCTAAGTTTAAGAAGCGCCCTATGCACTTTTTTGGCACCTTAGGTTTTATTTCTTTTTTGTTCGGTCTTATTACCAGCGTTTACCTGCTTGTAGAGAAACTGGTCAATGTATCTAGAGGTACATTGGGTAGGGATGTTGTGAACAATACCTGGTTCTATTTGGCTTTGGTAGCCATTATTATTGGGGTTCAACTGTTTCTGGCAGGATATATCGGTGAAATGATTACCATAAACAATCCAAGAAAAGATGATTACTTGGTATCAGACAAAGCCGGATTAAAAGAAATTTTCAGGGAAAGCTTAGGGGTCTAGCTTTTATTCTTTTACCAAGCTTTCCTTCTTCAAAAGGGCAAGGGCAATTCTGATTTTGTCATAATTTATTTCGCCATTGAAGTATTCAAATATCGGTTTGGCTTCTTTGTAATTACCTGTTGTGGCTTCAACAGCCTTTTTGATTTTCTCAATCTCTTCTTGGGTAATGTATTTTTTTAGGTTAATGGCATGACCTTTTTCATATAGATATACCAAATGTGAGGCAATGGTTATAATATTAAGGTTTCTTTCTTTTGCTATTTCTTCCATAGACAAACCTTCTTTGTAAAGATTAAAAGTTTCCACGTACGTAGAACCTTTTATTTTTTTGCCTTTTTCAGAATGCTCTTTGATAAAAGTCTGAATTTCATGTAGAAAATAATCGCCGTATAAGTTGAATTTTTGTTTTCCCACTCCTGTTATTTCCAACAAGTCGTCTGGTGTGGAGGGTTTTTGCTCAGCCATTTCTTTTAAGGTGACATCACTGAATACGATATAAGCAGGAACGTTTTGATTGTCTGCAAGCTCTTTTCGTAATTTTCTTAGCCTTTCAAAGAGTTCGTCATAAAGTAAAGCATTGGCAGATTTTACAGGCTCATGCTTGGTGGTTTTGGCAAACCCTTGGTCTGAAAGTTTTACGAGCTTTACTGGTAAGTTTTCTTTTAGCACCTTCCAACTGGTGTTGTTGAGTTTAAGTACATGGTTCTCATCATAGGCGATGTCTACAATACCAGCATTGAGCATTTGCTGAAGGTAATCATGCCACTCTTCAGTTTTCAGGTCTTTCCCGGCACCAAAAGTCTTAATCTTGTCATAGCCTTTAGAAATGATGTTACGGTTATGGCTTCCCCTTAGGATGTCTGTTAGCAGACCAATACCTACTTTTTCTCCAGTTCTGGCAATTGCACTTAAAGCTTTCATGGCTGGAATAGTAGCATCGACCAATTTTCTAGGGTTTCTGCAAACATCACAGTTGCCGCAATCGGTCGTGGTTTCTTCATTAAAGTAGCTTAAGAGAATCCTTCTGCGACAAACTGGCGTTTCTGCATATTGCATCATCCGCTTCAGTTTCGCCTCCTGAAGTTTTTTTCTTTCGTCACTTGCTTCTGCCAACATAGTCATATGGGTAATCATATCTCCATGACTATAGAAGAGCAAGGTGTCAGAAGGTAAGCCATCTCTGCCGGCACGGCCAATTTCTTGATAAAAGTTTTCTACATTTTTAGGTAGGTTATAATGGATTACCCAACGTACATTCGGCTTGTTGATGCCCATGCCAAAGGCGATGGTTGCACATACGATTTCTATATCGTCTTTAATAAACCGCTCTTGGATATCGCTACGGATTTGAGAGTTTAAACCGGCATGGTAGGCTTCGGCGTTCAGGCCATGATTGCGCAGGTTTTCGGCCACTTTTTCCGTTGCTTTTCTACTGAGGCAGTAGATAATGCCAGATTCATTTTTGTGACCGTTAAGAAAATTGAGAATTTTCTCAAGCCTGCGGTTGCCCGGAGAAACACTCAACGAAATATTAGGGCGGTCAAAAGAAGTGATAAAAACCTTAGCCTCTGGAAGCCCCAATTGGTCAAGTATATCTTTTCGGGTCAGCTTGTCTGCGGTGGCTGTTAAAGCTATGAGTGGTACTGAAGGAAATGCTTCTTTAAGCTCTTTTAGTTTAGTATATTCTGGTCGAAAGTCATGCCCCCAAAACGATACGCAGTGGGCCTCATCTATAGCAAAAAGGTTTATTTTTAGCTTTTTTAGAAAATCAATAAAGCCATCGCTGAATATTTTTTCTGGAGAAACATAAAGAAGTTTAAGCGTTCCTGAGATGCAGGCTTCTTTGGCGTCTCTTACCTCTTGATAGGACATGCTGCTGTTTATAAAGGCAGACTTTACACCGCAGTTGTTCAACTGCTCTGTCTGGTCCTTCATCAAAGATATCAGTGGGGAGATAACTACACATATGCCGTCCATAACAAGCGCAGGTATCTGGAAACATAGAGACTTTCCACCGCCGGTAGGCATAAGAACCAGCGCGTCATTTCCTGACAAAACATGGTTGATAATATCCTCCTGTAAGGGGCGAAAAGAATTATATCCAAAAATATCTTTTAAAACAGACTCTTTCGTGTGCACGGCAAAGGGTTTTTATTGTTTGATTG
Source organism: Cytophagaceae bacterium ABcell3 (assembly GCA_030913385.1). Taxonomy (NCBI): domain Bacteria; kingdom Pseudomonadati; phylum Bacteroidota; class Cytophagia; order Cytophagales; family Cytophagaceae; genus Natronocytophaga; species Natronocytophaga cellulosiphila. The sequence continues at coordinate 3,692,575 of CP133159.1, read as the reverse complement.
TTAAAGTTAGAAAAAAATCATCTGCCATGCATAAAAAAAACCGGCAAAAGTGCCGGCTTTTTTTACTCATAATCACTTGGTTTGTCTACTCCCCAGTTGCGGTCGTCTATGTTTTCGTTCAAACTATTGTTGCCTGCATAGGTAGGGATATCTTTTTCCCGCCGAATAGGGCCACGTTCAACATCTCTGATATGAGGCCCTTCTGCAAACTCTTCAAGAATTTTATTGTTGAAAGCTTTCAGGTCCGCCGGCTTACGACTGGTCACTAAACCTTGGTCTACGACCACTTCAGCATCTGTCCAGTTTGCCCCAGCATTAATTAAGTCTGTTTTAATAGATGGGTAGGACGTTAACTTACGGCCTTTCATCAGTCCTGTTTCTATAAGTGTCCAAGGACCATGGCAGATTGCGCCAATAGGCATTTTGTTTTGAACAAAATACTTTACAAAATCGACAGCTTTTTGATTCATTCTAAGCTTGTCTGGGTTCATTACCCCGCCTGGAAGTAGCAATGCGTTAAAGGTTTCTGGATTAGCGTCATCAAGCTGGATGTCCACTGCATACTCTTTGCTCCAAAATCCCTTGTTCCAAGCTTTTACTTTAAAACCTTCTGAAATGATAAAAACTTTGGCTCCGGCTTCTACTAATACTTGTACCGGGTCTGTTAATTCTATTTCTTCAAAACCATCCAAGACAAGGACGGCAACATTTTTATTCAACAGTTTTTTTTCCATAACCCACTTTCCTTTATTTTAACTCTTTCTTATTAAAACAAAGTCTTGCAGCAAAAAGTTACTTTCTGATTGACACTGGAAGTATGGCATTATATAGTGAGGCAACTGAACGGATAGGTAAATATGAAAAAATGGCATATTGTAAGGGTGAAAGCTGTCAAAATGACTTTTAGAAGGTGCTGTAATTGCACTATGCCCGGTTGTAAATTTCTTTGGCTTTTCTTTTGTTACAATTATAAGAAAGATTTAACGAGAGGAGGCTATATGAATCTACTAAAAAATAAAGAACTGCTGGAAGTTTTCGGCAATCAGGCTAACTTGCTGAACTCTATCAACGGAGGGGTTGCTGCAACTTACTTTGATATGGTCGAAAATGAAAATAGCATTATATTAGAAGTAAATGCTCCTACAGTTGATCCTAACTCTTTCAAAATTATGTTGAACTATAATCAGTTGACTATATTTTCAACACTAAAAGATGATACTGTAAGTGAGATAGAGTTGTTCAGTGTACCCATGTTTGTGAAAGCATTTGAGTTGCCTTCGTTTATTGACTTTGATAATATTGAAGCGATAAATGAGGATGAGCGTTTAAGAATTATTCTTCCGTTCAAAACTAGTAGAAGTAATCTTAACAGAATAATTGAGGTAAAAAATATATAACTTGAGCGTTGCAAGTAGGGCTTCAGTTTATGTGGTAATTTAAGGACTAATGTAATGCCTTGCAGCTTAAGTGCTCCTGGTTTTATTTGCATATACCACTCATGACGAAACTTATTGCAAAGTCTTGGTTAAAACAAGCGAGGATCGGGTGGTTAACAGGTTTGATTAGGTATCCGATTCTCTTTTTCTATTTAAGTTTATGGATCAGGTAAAGTTAAAGGTTATTGGGTGTGGAGATGCTTTTTCCAGTGGAGGGAGGTTTACTACAAGCTTTTTTAGCCAGTGGAACGGTAAAGGTTTTTTATTGGATTGCGGATCGACAATTCTGCCAGCTATGAAACGTGCCGGTGTGTCTTCTAATGATGTGGACGTTATATTTATTTCTCATCTGCATGGAGACCATTATGGTGGATTGCCTTATTTTCTGCTGGATGCTTCTATTCAATCAGGACGGGAGAAAGGTTTGACTATACTGGGACCTACTGGTATAGAAGAGAAAACCCATGAATTGTTTAAGCTGCTATACCCAGGGTCTTCTTATTCTTTTGATATCAATTTTATTGAATACAAGACTTATGAAGGATATGAAGTGGAAGGTGTTGGTTTTAAACCTTATCCAGTAGTCCATTCAGAAGGTACTTATCCGCATGGTTATAGGTTGACCTTTGGTAGCAAAGTTTTGGCTTACTCTGGTGATACCGGTTGGACAGATGAGTTAATCCCTCTGTCGGAAGGCGCGGACTTATTTATTTGCGAATGTAACTTTGTAGAACTTAAGATGGCTGCCCATATAAACTATAAAGAACTAGAAGAGCATCTCAATGACTTTAATGTGAAGAGATTGTTGCTTACGCATATGGCAGATGAAATGATCGAATACCAGGTTAGTGGGGTAGAAAAAGCACATGATGGCTTGGAGTTAGTAATTTAGTGCCTATTCAACATTTAGTAAACACTTTCTTAATGTGTTTAGCTATTGTATTTAGGGTCTGCTTAGAAATAAAAAATAGCGGCATTAAGAGGATTTTAGAACTATTTTTATGAATTTGAGGGAGTCCAAGTGCAAAGAAATATGCAGAAGACCCCTAAAAGGCGTGCACCACGCTGCGAATATTCAAGTCCCAGCCAGTTGTCAATTATTGGTTTCGAGACACCGTTTCATAATCAGCTTGACCCCAACAACCGGTGGGTTTTGCTCAGCAACAAAATTCCATGGGATGAACTTGTCAATCTCTACAACAAACGCAATCCTCCAAAAAAGACAGGGAGACCGGCGCTTAACCCTCGTGTGCTGATTGGAGTGGTGATCATCAAGCATATCCTCAACCTGGATGATCGTGAGACAGTTGCCCAGATTACCGAAAACATGTATCTGCAATACTTTCTGGGGTACAGTTCTTATATCAAGGAGCCTCCATTTGATCCATCTTTGTTTGTAGATATCAGAAAACGGTTGGGGCAGGAACTTATCAATGCGATGAATGAAAGGATCCATGAGTTTTACATGGAAAAAGCCCCAAAAAAAGTTGACAAAACTACGAAAGGAAAAAATGACCCTCCTTCCTTTGCCAGTGGGCAAGAGTCTAACAAAGGAGAGGCAATCTTTGACGCAACTGCCTGTCCTCAAGATATCATTTACCCAACCGATTTGGGGCTGCTGAACAAAGCAAGGGAAATCACCCAACAGATCATAGATGAGCTTCATTGTAAAAATACCCAGGGGAAGAAACCAAGGACTTACAGAAAAATAGCTCGTAAAACCTATCTGAAGGTGGCCCAGAACAAGAATCCATCAAGAAAAGTAATTCGCAAAGGGATAAAAGCCCAGCTCCAATACCTTAGAAGAAACTTCAAGACCATTGAAAAGCAGCTGGACAGCTTTGAGGTTTTTCCTTTGTGTCATCGTACACAGCGGTCATACTGGGTCATTCAGACACTTTATGAACAACAGCTTGGCATGTTTAAGAACCGGGGCCACCATGTAGCAGATCGGATTGTTAGTATCCATCAGCCTCATGTGCGACCTATTGTACGGGGAAAGTCACGAGCCAAAACTGAATTTGGAGCCAAGATCCACCTTAGCATGGTGGATGGTTTTTCCTTTCTGGACACTGTGTCCTGGGAGGCTTTTAACGAGGGCAGTCATCTTGTTGATTACGTTGAAAAATATCGGAAACGGTTTGGTTTTTATCCTGCCAAAGTACTGGCAGACAAAATTTACTGCACCCGTGAAAACCGGAAGTGGTTGAAGGGAAAAGGAATAAAACTGGCAGCCAAACCTTTGGGCAGGCCATCCGCAAAGGCAGTGGAAAACCACGTAAGTCCAGGAGAGAGGAATCCGGTTGAAGGAAAGTTTGGACAAGCAAAAAACAGCTATGGGATGAACCGTATCCGTGCCAGACTTAAGAATACCAGCCAAACGTGGATCGCCTCAATAATCCTGGTGCTCAACCTGGTCAAATTGACCAGGCAGGCACTCTATTTTCTGAGTTTTTCAGCATGGCATAAGTCAATTTTTAACATAATTCGGGGTCTGAAAGACGTATTTGAAAGGATGACAATAAAAAACCGGCCTGGCGAGCGCTCAGGGCCGGTTTTTTACATATGTTAAATTTGAGTTTTTCAGCAGACCCTATTTAATGCATGGTAAAAGCAAAGTCAAGGCTTCTGTTAAAGAAAAGAAGCCGTTTTTCCAACTCTAAATGCAGCGGGTGCCTTTGTTTAAGCTTACTACTCTTTCTCTAATGTTAAAATATCAAAAGGGTACTTATGTTTCTCGTCCGGTTGATGGGATTCGTGACAAGTGACCTTGTACTTAGACTTATCTATATCTTTAATTTTGACATCTCCATCAAAAGAGGCCTTAACTTCTGTTAGGTAAAGTTTGTCAGCGGTGTCTAAATAGGTGTTGAATAAGCTGGATCCTCCAATTATGAATGCTTCTGTTTCGCCTGCTTTTCTTGCTATATCCAATGCCTTTTCAGGAGAATCGGTCACTATACAGCCTTCGGGTTTGAAGTTGCTGTTTCGGGTAACGACTATATTGAACCTTCCTGGTAGAGGCTTTCCCATGGACTCAAAAGTTTTGCGGCCCATGATTACATGATGACCCAAGGTTGTATTCCTGAAATGCTTCAAGTCTTTGGGCAGGTGCCAGATTAGCTGGTTGTCCTTCCCAATAACATTATTTTCAGATACTGCGACTATTGTTGAAATAAGCATAGTTTGTTTCCTCTTAAAAATTCATCAATAAGCATTCTTTTCTTTCCTTGAGGCTGTATCTCTTCAATGGACAAAGCTCCGTTTTTGGTGAAAAAATATAAATAGCTTTTATTATCAGTTAAGTAGTCTGCATTTTCAGGCTTTTCTGCCGATGAAATGTTGGCTATAGATGCTCTGAAAATTTTACAGGTTTTCCCATCAAGTTCTGTCCATGCTCCAGGGTAGGGGGATAGGCCACGTATGAAATTGACCACTTCAAAAGAGTTTTGGTCCCAGTTAATTTTACAAGTATCCCTGAATATTTTGGGAGCCAAAGGCGTGTTTTCGGCAGGTGCCTGTTTTTGGGTGTTGACTGAGTTGTTACTGATAGCAGAAACAGTTTTCAGTACGAGCTCAGCACCTTTTAACTTCAGGCGGTCATACAATGTTTCTGCATTATCTTCCACATATATTTTTTCTTTTTCCTGCATGATTATATCTCCCGTGTCAATTTCATGCTGTAGAAAGAAAGTGGTAACGCCGGTCTCTTTTTCTCCATTTATAATGGCCCAATTAATTGGTGCAGCTCCGCGGTATGCAGGAAGAAGTGAAGCGTGTAGGTTAAAAGTACCGTACTCAGGCATTGCCCACACTACCTCAGGGAGCATACGGAAAGCTACCACTACAAATAGGTTGGCATTGAAGGAGCGTAGTTCTTCCAAAAACTGCGGATCTTTAAGTTTTTCTGGCTGTAAAACCGGAATGCTGTGCTTCTCCGCCTCCTCTTTTACAGGTGAGGATTTTACTTTTAACCCTCTGCCTGCAGGTTTGTCAGGTGCAGTTACAACCGCTACTACTTTATAATTGCTCTCGTTTAGTATTTTTAAACTGGGAACCGCAAATTCTGGGGTTCCCATAAAAACTATTCTAATCTCCCTCACAATGATACTTTTTTATGCTTTTACTCAAAATCTGGGTAAAGTAAATATTTTTTTCTGATAGTTTTATAATCCTCAAGTTCCTCTTTCCAGCTTTCCTTGATTTTTTCTTCGCTCCATCCTTCAGTAATTTGCTTTCGCAGCTTGCTTGTGCCTGCCAATTTTTCGAAGAAACTGTTGAAGAACTTCTCCTTATTGTCTGATTTATTATAAAAGTAGATAAGGTACTCTAGGTTTAAACCTTCTTTTACCTTTTCTGTTCTAAAATCTCTTCCGTAACATTTCTTGTTTTCAAACATAGGGTTTTTGGCAGCTCCTTCCATACTTACCGGGGTAAAGGTAAAGTTGCCAAAAGCCGAATTAGGAGCACCTGCAATTTGAAAAGGGGCATCCGTGCCTCTGCCTACGCTTATCGGAGTTCCTTCGAAAAAGCATAAACTAGGGTATAGCTTTATCGAAAGGTCGTTGGGGAGGTTAGGCGATGGTTTAATGGGTAATGAATATGGTGTGGAGTGGGTATAATTTTTTACCGTGATAATTTTTGTTTCAGGCCTTACACCATTGGCCAGCCATCCTTCGCCATTGATCATCATAGCAAGTTCGCCTACAGTTAGGCCATGAACAACTGGTATAGGATGTATACCTACAAAAGATTTGTGCTCTGGCTGTAAAACAGGGCCATCCACATAGTGACCATTAGGATTAGGACGGTCCAGTATAAGGACCTCTTTGTTGAGTTCTGCACAGGCTTCCATGATATAGTGCATGGTACTGATATAGGTATAGAACCTTGCTCCGACATCTTGCAGATCAAAAACTACAATGTCAATGCCTTCTAAATGCTCTTTGGAAGGCTTTTTGTTCTTGCCATAAAGAGAAATAACAGGCAGTCCTGTTTTGGCGTCTTTTTCATTGTTTATGAGTTCGCCTGCGTCTGCGGTTCCGCGAAACCCGTGTTCTGGTGAAAATATAGTCTTTACGTTCACTCCCAATTCAATAAGCGTGTCGGCCAGGTGTGTTTGGCCTACCATAGAAGTGTGGTTTACAGCCAGCGCAACATTTTTATTTTTCAGATGGGGGAGATAGGCATCGATTTGTTCTGCCCCTGTTACTGGTTTTTCATTATCTTGCGAAATAATTATAGCAGTCTCTTCGCTATGTGACGTGTTTCCGGCGTTAGAGTTTGTACAGGAGGTTGCCGCAAGCATAGTGGCCGCCGCCATAAATAATGTTAAAAAGAACAATTTACTCATATTTCGAATTTCATTATTGAGTTATAACAATTTTTGTACCTTCATGTCTCAAAAATACCTTAAATTTTGAATCTCTATTATTTTATATCAAAAAGAATTGCCGGTGGGGGAAGAAAAGACTTCTCTTCTCTTGTTTCCCGAATAGCCGTTGTCAGTATAACGGTCGGTTTGGCTCTGTTGATACTGGCTTTTGCTATTTTAGAAGGTTTCCAAAACAACATTCAATCTAAGATATTTAGTTTCGGCGCTCACCTTCAGGTGACGAAGTATGATGCCGGTCACGCACATGATGAATCCCCTCTGACCATTTTTAGCGATTTATACCAATATCCAGACTCTGTCGATGGAATTGAGCATATACAAGTATTTAGTCACAAAGCTGGGCTTATGCGTACCCGGGAAGATGTTATGGGGGTGGTAGTGAAAGGCGTAGGGACAGATTTCAATTTGTCAAAGTTTAAGCAAAACATGGTTGAGGGCAGGTTTATAGAGTTTAAAGACTCTGTGCCTTCCAGAGATATAATTATTAGCCGACGTCTTGGTAACCTCATGCAGTTAGGGGTTGGAGATTCTGTAGTGGTTATTTTTGCTGAGGCAGGTGGGCAAAGTGCCCGCTTTAGAAGGTTGCATGTGGCAGGAAAATATGAAACGGGGCTTGAAGAATTTGACGAGCAAGTTGTTTTGGGAGATATTGCTTTAAACCAAGAATTGAACGATTGGCCTAAAACAAAAGTAGGTGGCTACGAAATATTTATTGATGATTTTGACCGCCTGGAGGAAGTTGCTGACGATGTGTTTGAATATATGGATTTTGACATGCAAATCCAGAAGATTACGGATAGGTATATACAGATATTTGACTGGTTAACCCTCCTAAACAGGAATGTTTATATATTCCTGGCACTCATTCTTTTTATTGCCTGCTTTAATATGGTTTCAACACTCCTTATTATGATTATGGAGCGCACCAATATGATAGGCCTACTCAAATCTATGGGTGCAGACAATAAGCAGATTCAAAAGATATTTGTCTATAACGGATTGATTATAGTACGGAAAGGCCTGCTTTGGGGAAATATAATAGGAATTACCCTTTGCGCACTACAGTATTATTTCCAAATTATTCCGCTAGATGTCGAAAATTACTATATGGAATTTGTGCCTATTGAGTGGAACTGGGGAATTATTATAGGCTTGAATGTACTTACATTTTTAATAATAGCTTTGGTACTGTTGATACCTGCTACTATTATTTCAAAAATAAGACCTATTAATGCAATCAGGTTTAACTAAAGTGTGCTGAAAAATGGTCAAAATGTAGATTTATTGAAACATTTGCGAGATATATCGAAAGCGTTTAAAAGAGAAAAGCCCTTGTAGTGAGGGCTTTTTTATGACCTTTGAGGTATGGAAAAGCACTTTAACCTGAAATATGCATAGAACTTTCTATTACGTAGCAAAATAACTTCAAATCAGTCGCTTCGCTCACATTTGTGTCTTAACCATAGCGCTGCTATGCTTTGTGGGCCCAAAATCCTGATTCATTGTTGTTTTGCTCCTCATGATGAATCTATCGCATGATTCAGGTTTTAATGAAGAACATTGGCTTTCTGAAGGGTATTATCTCAAGAATACGTTAAAAAGGGCTACACCTAGAGAAACTAGCTAAAAGTGCTCTGGGAAAAGGAGTAGAAATTACACCTCATCGGCTATCTCTTTCTTTTCCTCCTTGCTTTCTTCCTTTGGTTTTTCCTCTTCTTTTGGGAAAAGAATAGACAAAACCACCGAACCGAATAAAATTCCCGCGACAATAAATAAGGCTACGGTCATGTCGATGGGGTAGAAGTGCTCTGTCATGAGTTTTAAGCCGATAAACGATAAAATTAATGCCAGTCCATAATTGAGGTAGTGGAATAGCTTCATGATACCTGAAAGTGCAAAAAACAAAGACCTGAGTCCAAGTAGGGCAAAGACATTGGAGGTGTATACGATAAAAGGATCGCTTGTTACACCTAAAATGGCAGGGATAGAATCTATGGCAAATACTATGTCAGTGGTCTCCACCACAAGTACTACAATAAATAGTGGGGTTACATACCATACCTTACCCTGTTTAACAAAAAACTTGTCTCCGACATAGGATTTGGTAGTTCTAAGGTAGCGGTTAGCAAAACGGATAACGGGGTTTTTGTCCGGGTTGATTTCTTTGTCGCTACTAAAGGCCATTTTTATACCTGTATATAGAAGAAAAGCTCCTAAAATATAAATGGCAGCAGAAAATTTAGCAATAATAGTCACCCCTACGGCTATAAATATTCCCCTAAGTACCAATGCGCCTATAATACCCCAGAAAAGTACTTTTCGTTGATAAGCTTCTGGTACCTGAAAATATTTGAATATGAGTATAAAGACAAATAGGTTGTCTACGGATAAAGACTCTTCAATAAGGTATCCTGTCAGAAACTGTAAAGCCAGCTCAGGGCCTTTCCAAAAGTAGACAATAACATTAAAGACCATGGCCAAGGAAACCCAGAAAGCACTCCACCAAAGTGCTTCTTTTACCTTCATTACATGGCTTTTTCTGTTAAGGACAAATAGGTCAAGAACCAACATGCCCAATACAAACAGGTTAAAAAATACCCAGAAATATATCTCATTCATTTGATGCGGAGGTTACCTCTATTACAACTTTACCTTCCCCATAAGGGAAGGTAAAGCATTTGCTCGTATTAGTACAATAACGAACTAGGGAAAGATCAAATATAAATATCTGGAATTAAATCATGTTGATTACAAGTCCTGGGGTAATTCCCAAGATAATAATAATAACAGCTAATATGACAAGAAGCGTTTGATACGATGGTTTAAGTTGAATCTTAAATACTTCAGCTTCTTTGGCATACATAGCTATAATTAAGCGGAAATAATAGTATACACTGATTATAGAGCCTATAATAGCTATAAATACTACCCACTCATATCCACCTTGTAAAACAGCCGCAAATAAGTAGAACTTAGCAAAGAAACCTACTGCTGGTGGAATACCCGCTAGAGAAAGCATGGCCACAGTCATTATAAACGCTAACAATGGATGGCTTTTGCCCAATGAGTTGAAGCTTTCAAAAGTTTCGCTTCCTTTTACTTTAGCTACATGATACAATACAATGAATGCGCAAAGCGTGGCTAGGCCATAAGATGCAGCATAGAAGAGCAGCGAGTTTCTGGCCATATCATTAAGTACCAAAATAGCCATCAACATATAACCTGCTTGGGCAATACCTGAATAGGCCAACATTCTTTTGACACTGTTCTGGTAAATAGCAGTAAAGTTACCGATTACAATGGTGAGCACTATTATAACTGAAAGTACTACTGACCATTGGTAGCTAATGTCTGCAAAGGTGCTTTCGAAAAGTCTGTAAAACGCACCCAAGGCAGCAGTTTTAGAAATTGTCGCCATATATGCTGTAACAAAAAGCGGTGCTCCTTCATACACATCTGGTGCCCAGAAGTGAAATGGAAAGGCAGAAACCTTAAAGCACAGCCCGATCATTACCATAATGACGCCTGTGTAGAAAATAGCAGGCATGTTATGTTGGTTGACCTCGATAAACTGAGCCATCAAGTCCAGTCTAAAAGAACCCGTAGCACCATATAGAAGCGCCATACCGAACAGGATAACACCTGTAGCAAATGCACCCATCAGGAAGTACTTTAGAGAGGCTTCATTAGATGCCAAGTTGTTTTTACGACTACCTGCCAGTATGTATAATGGAATTGAAAGAATCTCAATTCCTATAAACAACATTGCTAAATGATTGAACGAAACCAAAACAATTCCCCCCACCAAGGAAAAGAAGATGAGGGCGTAATGGTCTGGCATATTAAATTCATTGTTATATTGATCTTTTGAGAAGAAGACCCATACAATGGTCAATAAGAGCAGAAGACAGGTAAAGGCTACTGCATAATTATCATATTCCATCATTTCATAATAGGTTTGGAACTGGTTCCAATCCATTACAAATGTAATACCGGCTATAATAGCCAAAGCGCCAAGGGCAAGGCCCCACAAATGTTTCCTATAGCCGAAGATATCGGCCATCATTGAAACTATACCTAAAATTGCAACTAATACTAATGCTTTCATCCGGGATATTATTTCAGGGTATAAGTATTTCTAATGGTTTCTAATAGATTTGCTACTGCAGGTTCTGAAACATCTAAGAATGTTTTAGGGTAAAGACCTATCCAGAAAATAGCAATAAGGACAGGAACAAGAATTACTTTCTCTGAAAGCACTAAATCCTGAAAGCCTGAAGTTGATTTGCTGTCTTCTCCTAACATGATTTTTTGGTAAGAAGAGAGCATATAGACTGCACCAAATATGATTGTAAGGCCTGCAATACCTGCTAAAATATAGTTATGCTGGAATATTCCGATAAAAAGAAGAAACTCTCCAACAAAGCCACTAGTCAATGGAAGTGCAATACTCGCCATCAGAATTACTAAAAAGAAAAATGCAAAAACAGGAGCATGTGTCCTGATACCACCTAGGCTATCCAACATTGTGGTCTTGGTTCTTGCATACAGGAGATCAATAATATAAAACATTCCCACAACAGTAATTCCGTGTGATAACATTTGAATAATACCTCCTTGTAGTCCTTCTATGGTATTGGTGAAAATTCCTGCAGAAATTAATCCAACGTGTGCGATGGAAACATAAGCTATAAGACGTTTAAAATCTTTTTGTTTAATAGCGATGATCGATGCATAAATAATACCGATTACACTTAATACAATGGCTGTAGTTGCCCACGCTTCAACGCCGGCCGGAACTACCGGTAGCAACCATCTGATTACTCCATAGATACCCATTTTTAGCATAATACCTGCCATAAGCATAGTGCCTTGGATAGGAGCAGTAGTGTATGTGTCAGGTTGCCAAGTGTGGAAAGGGAAAATTGGCATTTTGATAGCAAAAGCTACGAAAAATGCCCAAAACAGCAAGCCTTGAACTCCTGCCGGTATCGTACCTGAAAGCCCATAAAAGGCATCTATATGGAAAGAGCCTGGGGTTTGAAGGTACATGTAAATGATTGCCATTAGCATGATAAGGCTACCTGCAAGTGTATATATAAAGAACTTAAAGGTTACCTTTAGCCTGTTTTCTCCACCCCATAGTAGGGCAATAAAGTAAATCGGTATAAGGGCCAGTTCCCAGAATATATAAAACAAAAATGCGTCTCTTGCTACAAATACACCTACTAGTGCCGCTTGCATAATAAGTATCAGACCGTAAAAAACAGATGGGTTTTTAACTGGTTTACGGAAAGAAGAATAAATTATTAACGGGGTCAAAAAGGTGGTCAGCATCACCATTAATAGACTAATTCCGTCCATGCCGATACTGAAGTTAATTCCCATGGCAGGTATCCAGCTGTAGTCAAGGACAAAAGCTGCCTCTGCTGATGGGACGTACTCTGCAAAAGCGAGTACTGCCAAAACAAATTCCGCTATAGAAACTGAAAGGGCGAAGTTTCGCACTTTTTCGTTCCTTATAAGGAATGAAAACAACCCTGCTAGTAAGGGGAGAAATATCAATCCTGCTGTTATCATTTGTATATATCTTTATTTATTAGAAAAGTCTAAGTATGTAATCTCCGTATGCAGTGAATGATACAATAAGTATTATTCCTATTACCATTGCAAACAAGTAATAGCTTGTGCTTCCATTTTGTAAAAAGCGAAGTGCGCTACTGCTTCTGTTCACACCTTTACCTGTTCCGTTTACTATCCTGTCTATAATTTTTATTTCAAGTGTTTTATAGAACATGTCAGAAAATGCCATGATAGGCTTTACTATGATCGCTTGATAGATCTCATCAACATAGTATTTGTTATAAAGCAGTTTGTGGAAACCACTAATTTGAGTATCATCAGCCGGAACGGCCGCTTTTTTGACATAGGTAGTGTAAGCAATAGCAATCATAATCAGTACCACAACGACTGAACCGCCCATTAAGGCTAATTCTGTGGCAGTGGACAGTTCATGTGTAGCTTCAACATAAGTAATAATGATTGGCTTAAGGAATTCGTTTAGGGCGTTTGTGCCTCCTAGTGCTTGTGGAATTCCTATAAAACCACCGACTGCAGAAAGTACCGCCAACACTATCAAAGGAATTGTCATTATTGAAGGCGATTCATGTAGGTGAGATTTTTGACTCTCTGTACCTCTGAATGAGCCATGGAAGGTAAGGAAGAACAACCTGAACATATAAAAGGCTGTCAATGCTGCACCTATAAGTACAATAGCCCAGATGATTGGTGAATGCTCAAAAGCGTGTGCCAATATCTCATCTTTCGAGAAGAATCCTGCAAATGGCGGTATTCCTGAAATGGCCAAAGTTCCTACCAAGAAGGTAAAATAGGTTACAGGTAGTACTTTTTTCAAACCTCCCATAGACCGCAAGTCTTGTTCTCCGCTCATGGCATGGATAACACTACCAGACCCTAGGAAAAGCAATGCTTTGAAGAATGCGTGCGTGGTAACATGGAAAATAGCTACAGAGTAAGCTCCAAGGCCAATTGCGATGAACATAAAACCAAGCTGACTGACTGTAGAGTAAGCCAAAACTTTCTTGATATCATTTTGAACAAGGCCTATAGTAGCTGTTATGATGGCTGTTGCCAACCCTATAACCAATATAATCTCTAAAGTAGCTGGGGCAAGTGTATATAAGACATTGCATCTTACAATCATGTAAATACCAGCGGTAACCATAGTTGCAGCGTGAATTAGTGCTGAAACAGGTGTTGGGCCTGCCATTGCATCTGGTAGCCAAGTATAAAGTGGGATTTGGGCACTTTTACCTGTCGCTCCAATAAATAGAAGTAAGGTGATGGCGAAGATAACTCCAGAAGCTATTTCTGGTGTAAACATGGTACGTGCCTGCTCAAAAACTACATCGAATTCAAAGCTGCCGAATGTTACAAATATTAAGATTATGCCTAGTAAAAAAGCCAAATCACCAACACGGTTCATAATGAAGGCTTTTTTCGCTGCATTATTAAAGTCGTTTCTTTTAAACCAAAAACCTATAAGTAGGTAAGAACATAGACCCACACCTTCCCAACCGGCAAAGAGAACAATAAAGTTTGAACCCATTACCAATAGAAGCATAGAGAATATAAACAAATTTAGGTAGGCAAAATATCTTGCATACCCTTTGTCGTCATGCATGTAACCTGCTGAATATACATGGATGAAAAAGCCTACCCCGGTTACTATGGTCATCATTAGTGTAGACAAGGAGTCTATCAGAAAGGAGAACCTTATGTCTACGTCGCCAACGGTAATCCATTCAAAATAGGAAACAGTGAAGGGTTCCATAGTTCCCATCATAAAAGGGAACAGCAATGTCAGCACTATAAGGAAAGAACCCAATACTGAGGTACAACCAATAATTCCAGCGAGTTTTTTACTTAACTTTTTGCCTCCGAGACCGATTATAAGAAAGCCAATCAGCGGGAGCAGGGGGATCAGGAAAACCAGATTTGCCATGTTTAGTTTTATATATATGTGTTCCTTTAGAAAGTGTTCTTAATATTTGGCAATATTAAGAAATTATATCAGTTTAAGTATAATTTTTGTAACAAAATAGTTAGAATTTCAACCAAAGAAGTCTAAAATCAAAACAAAGTATTGTTTTCCTTGCTTATCGTTGAAAGTATTTAAAAAGATCATTGGTCTTTTAATTTAAAGTAGTTTTTGTAGCAATTCACATGCCAGTCACAGTAATTTGTAAAGGAAAATCTAAATTTTTGTCCTGTTGGTTCCAACACCAAGCTTTTTTTGTATCATTGAATTTTTTTTCTGTTGTAAGATTTTTCGGCAACTGTTTATAAAGAGAGTATATCTATAACAGATTAAATTTACAATCGCTTGTGCAGTGTTATTTGCCGATTACAGCTTGCCATACGATGTTGATTGGGTGCTGAAAAAATATATAAAATATTGATTTTAAAATAACTGCTGGTGAAAGGTTTTTTCGATTACTCCTTTATTTCTGTACATTTCCTGTCCCATCTACCTCACCACAGTTATACTTCCTTGTTTTTTATATAGTTTGTTATATTCTTCAGTATCTCCTGTGTATTCCATTATCCAAGGATATGTCCCTATAGGCATGGGTTCACCCCGATAGTATCCGTCCCATAAATGATTAGGGTCTTCTGAGTAGAATATTATTTCACCCCAACGGTTAAAAATTGTGAGCTTAAAATTAGCAAAGTTAGCCCCTAATACTTCCATAAAACCATCCCTGTCAGAGCTTCCTGGTTTTATGGCATTAGGAACAAATACCCGGGGAGGGCAAACTTCCCTAACCTGTATGCTGTCTTCGGCAGGACAGTCGTGTTCATTAAAAATTGTTACATAGTAAGTACCGGGCGCTCCAACGTTTATGCTAGGTGTGGTTTCTCCATTATCCCATAAGAAAGAAACGGCATCTCCTGCATCAATATCCACGGAACTTTCAGTTTCTGGGCAAAAGGGAACATTTCTCTCCATTTGAGGGGTAGGAGATGGGTGAAAATTCACTTCAGACGAACCTTGACTGAGGCATTCTCCTATTCGGTAAATAGCTGTATAAACGCCCTCATTGGTTACCTCTAGCTCTGGCTCTGTTCCTATTAATGTATTTCCGTCATACCACTCATAACTTGCTATGTCATCTCTATCAATGTTTGAAGGGCGCGCACTGAGGTAAAGAGTATCTCCTGTGCAAGCTGGAACATTAGTCAATGTCAGTTGAGGAGGCGGAAATGTGGTTAGCGTTACAGAAACTTCCGACATGCAATTATTGGCATCAGTTGCTTCTACAGTAAAGTGTTGATTGGAATTTTCGTCATTATTTGCTGTTGTCTCTAATGTATTGGTTTGACTACCAGAAGGAGCTCCCTCTTCATACCATTCGTAATTTACATTGGGTATTGCTTCTACTTCCAGTATTGCTGGGCTTCCATTGCACACGATATGTTCCCGGTCTGGTATATTGGGAGGTGCCAGTAAATTAACCTGCAAAGTGTCAGTTACCGGATCGCAGATACCCTCATCCGTAGTAGTGAGATAAAACCTTAGATAGTCGAGCTCTGTATCTGGGGTGGCTGGGTTATATTGCGCATTGGTTCCATTCTCCGTAATGTTGGTGAAGTTACCTGTTCCAGGGGTTGTCCAGATGCCCCCGTCCGACTCTGCTACAGACCCGTTGAGGAATATCTCATCTATATAGTTGCACACAGACTGGTCGGGGCCAGCATGGGCTTGTTTGCCTGGGATGAATGTGACGGTTATTTCATCGGAAACACTGCTGCAGTTTAAATCGCTGGTGGCTGTATAGGTTAATTCTATAGAATTTCCTGGTGCACGGTCGTCATCAGAGAAAAAATACCTTGTGCTAAGGGAAGCATTGTTAGCAAACGACCCAGTTCCACTGGTGGCCCATGTACCAGAAATAGTAAATTGTGTTTCGGCGTTTACGAAATATGCTTCCATATCTGAACATAAAGTAACATCATTCCCTGCATCTACTATAGGTGCAGGTGTGATTGTTACTTCCATTTGGTCTGTAACTGCCTGGCAATCCCCGTTACCTGTTGAGGTAAGGGTGAAAATTATTTCATTTCCTGGTACCATTTCTGAAGCATCAGGTCTAAAAGTTGTAGTAAGTCCATTGGTGCTGGTATTGGTAAAGGTGCCTTCTGCGGTAGTATTCCAATTCCCTCCAGTAGCAATGGTTACAGCGCCTGAAAGGTCAACTTCTGTTTGATCTGCACATAAATATTGGTTCGCCCCTGCATCGATAGTAGGAGAAGGGGTAATAAGAATATTTGTAGTGTCTCGTGCTGGGAGACATCCTCCATTTCCGGTTGTTGTTAGTATTAATGTTGCGCTTCCTCTTTGATTATCAATGGCTGATGGTATGTAATTTACAGATAAATTATCAGGAGAAGGGGTGAAGCTTCCGCCTCCTAAAGATGTCCATGTTCCTCCTGTTGCATTTGTAACACTACCGCCTAAGCTTACGGTAGAAACATCCAAACAAATGGTTTGATCTGGTCCTGTATCAGCATTAGGTCCAGGCATAATAGAAAGGTGGATAGTATCTGTAATAGGTGTACATCCGCCAGTTCCGGTTGACGTTAGTAACAGTTTAACATTGCCATTGTTTCTATCTTCTGTTGATGGGAAATATTCTGTATGTAAGTTGTTTGGATTAGAAAAGTTTCCTGTTCCAGAAGTGGTCCACTCTCCGCCACTGGCATTCGTAACCTGTCCTTGAAGCTCTATAGATGGCTCGTCAGTACAGATTATGGCTGGTCCTGCATTTGCAATCGGGCGTTCAGGGGTAATTGTAACGTTCAGTGTATCTGATACCGGAGGGCATGCTCCTGAAGCTGTTGTGGTTAGTACTAAATTGACATTCAAATTGCTAAGATCGGTTTGAGAAAACCGGTAGTTCGCGTTTAGATTTGTGTTGGATGGTAAAAAAGAGCCCCCTCCTGTAGAACTCCATGTGCCACCTGTTGCATTAGATATAGAACCAGAGAGATTTACTCCTGATTCATCTATACAAACTTCCTGGTCTGGACCTGCATCAGCCAAAGGTGCTGCTTCAAATATTAGCCTTACATTATCTGTTATAGGCACACATCCATCTAACTGGGCAGTGAGGGTTAGTTCAACAAAACCATTGTTCAAATCCTCTTCCCCAGGGGTATATGTGGTTTTTTCATCATAAATATCAGCAAAGGTTCCTGTACCTGAAGTACTCCATGAATATTCCACCGTACCTTCCACTGTACCGTCTAGTTGTACTTCTGTTGTGTTGCTACATACGGTCATGTTTTCTCCTGCATCTACTTCGGGAGCATCGTAAACATAGTGTGTAACACTTCTGATTACAGGGTTGCATATTCCATTGTTGGACGACCTTAAGTGTATGGTTACCTGGCCAGAACTTATCTGAGCAGTCGAAGGGAAAAATTCACCATTTAAGTCAGTGTTATCAGGGCTGAATACCCCTGAACCATCTGAAGTGAACCATTCTCCACTTCCTGTTGAAGAAGTTCCGTTAAGCGTTAAAGGCAAGGCGTCGGCACACAAGAGTTCTGCTGGCCCTGGGCCTACTTCTGGTGCTGGAAGTATAGTGAGTTCTATTTGTTCTTGAACAGGCAAACACTGTCTATTTCCGGTTGATGTAACAGTAAAAGTTACAGATTCGGCAGAAATATCATCATCAGATACGGAGTATAAAGGTGTCAGTGCTGTGGTCGACGATAGTGAACCGGAGCCATTGTGGTTCCAAGCTATTCCAGAGGCATTGGTTACAGATGCACTCAGTGTTACTCCAGATGCATCGGCACATATTGTGGGGTCTGCTCCAGGAGTAATTTCTGGCGCAGGTGTAAATTGCAAGCGCAGGTTATCAATGACTATTGGACATGGAGCATTGTCATTACTGGTTAAGGTAAAAGTAACATCTGCACTGGTGTCCTCTTCTACTGGTGTATAGGTTGTATTTAAAGAACTAGGATCCTGAATTGTTCCACTGCCATTGCTTGTCCAAGTTCCCCCCGTTGCACCTGTTATTGTTCCAGTTATTTCTACTTCTTGTAAATTGTTCACGCATAATGTTTGATCAGGCCCAGCATCTACAATAGTCTCAGGGACTATGGTTACTAATAGTTCATCTGAATAGGTCTGGCATGAACCGAAAGGCTCTGTTGTTAATGTTAGTGTAATTGTACCTTCGGTTCTATCTGTTTCAGAAAGTGTGTAGGTGGTATTAGTCGCATCAGAGGGAGAAAAGTTTCCAGTGCCAGAGCTACTCCATTGTACTCCCGAAGTGTTGGAGTAGGAGCCTTCCAAAGAAAGCTCTTCCTGTGAACTACAGATTGTTTGATCAGGCCCTGTATTTACTTCAGGTATGGGCAAAATCTCAATTATTACGGTAGACTCTTCAGATTCGCATGCATCTACAGGGTCTGTGGTAAGTGTTAGCGTAAGTGTCGGTAATGCTCTGTCTGATTCTGATAAGGTATAGTCTGTGTTTAAGACGCTTGGATCTGTAAAGTTTCCGCTACCTGAGGTACTCCACTGGTAAGTTCCTTCAACAGCTACGGTAGCATCTAAAGAAATAGGTTCATCATTATCTGCACATATCGTTAGATTGTTTCCTGCAAAGGCTTCAATCGGTTTGGTAATGTCTAACCTTACTCTATCTTCTACAGGAGGACAATCATAATCTTCATCAGTGGAGGATAGGAAAAGGGTCACATGGCCAGCTTCCAAATCTTCCTGAGATGGTGTATAATCTGTATTTAAGTTGTTTGAATTGCTGAAAGAACCTGTTCCAGAAGATTCCCATGTACCCCCTGCGGCATTTTCTATCAAACCATTTAAAGAGACGGGGGCAGTTCCACAGGTTTGTAAATCTTCTCCGGCATTTGCATTAGGTCCTGGAGGTATAGAAATCGTTACTTCATCAAATATTTCATCGCATATATCAGAAGCGTTGGTTGTTAGCCGTAGGGTTATTGTTCCATCTTCCACTTCACTTTCAGTGGGAGTATAATGAGCGTTCAATGCTCGGTTGTTAGGCGAAAATGTGCCATTGCCTCCTGACCATGAAGCTGATGAGCCAGACCCTTCAAGCCTGATCGGGAAGTTATTTGTACATACTGTTTTGTCAGGTCCTGCATTGACTATTGGAACTGGTGAGAAATTTATTTGCATTTGGTCATTTATCGGAGGGCATATTTCGTTACCAGTCGATGTTAAGGTTAAAACTACTCCATCAGGGTTGTCAATGTCTTCCTGAGATGCCTCATAAACAGCATCTAGCCGGTCAGGGTCTTCAAAAGATCCAGTTCCAGTAGAAGACCAAGTGCCTCCTGTAGCATTATTAACCGAACCGTTAAGCTCGATGGTATTGTCAAGTCCACAAACTGTTTGGTCAGGGCCTGCATCTATTTCAGGAATAGGTAAAAACATGATACGCACTTGATCACTTACCGGACGGCAGTTTCCATTGTTTGTAGAAGTTAGGGTGAGTGTAACAGACCCATTGCGAATTTCTTGGGAAGTTGCTGTATAAGAAGTTGACAAACTGTTTTGATCTCCGAAAACCCCTTGGCCACCCGACCAGCGTCCTGAATTTGTAATACTTACTGATCCGCTCAGATTGGCAACAGGGGTGCTTTCGCATACTTCAATGTTTTCTCCTGCGTTTGCTTCTGGGGCAGGGGTAATTGTGAGCTCCATTTCATCTTCATGTACAGGGCAAATGCCATTGCCAGATGTCCTGAGGGTAAGTCTTACACTTCCAGAGGATATTTCTGACGTAGAGGGGGTATATGTAGCTCCCAAGGTATTCCTGTTGGGCGAAAATGTCCCTTGTCCTCCTAGCCACCGCCCACCAGAAGCTCCTGTTACAGATCCTGATAGAGATGTCCTGCTGTTGTTGGCACATACGGTTTGATCTGGACCCGCATTAGCCTGAGGAGGATCTGTCAAACTGATGTTCATCTGATCTGTTTCTGGTAAACAAAGACCATTGCCTGTGGAGGTTAAAGTAAGAGTGACCGAGCCGTTGTTTATATCTTCAGTTGAAGGGGTGTAAGAGGTTATCAAATTACTTTCATCAGGAGAAAAAGTGCCATTCCCGCCAGACCAAATTCCACCTTGTGCATTTTCGACTAAACCATTTAAAGGTATTTCGCCTTCTGTGGCACAGGCTTGATAATCAGATCCTGCATCAACAATAGGAGATGGTAAAATGGTTACAGACATACTGTTTTCTACAGGCTCACACGGATTTCTGAAAGCAGTTAATGTTAGATCTACATTCCCGTTTGCAATGTCTTCTTCAGATGGGGTGTAAGTAGTCGAGGCTTGATGTATATTACCAAAAACACCTGTACCAGAAGAAGACCATCTAATAGAAGAAGCTCCAGATGAGCTGCCATTTAAATTTACAGTTCCATTGTTTGCACAAACCGTTTGGTCTTCTCCTGCAGAAACAGTGGGAGCTGGCTCTATAATTAAATATAAGGTGTCCCTCACTGGACGGCAGTTTCCGTTTCCTGTACTTGTAAGGAATAAGAAGGAAACCTGATTGGCTATTTCCATTGCGGAAGGCGTGTAGCTTGTAGTAAGTGAAGTGTTTCCTGGAGAAAAAGTGCCTCCGCCTCCTGTCCATGTGCCACCAGATGCATTTTCTACATTTCCGTCTAGGATTACTTCAGGGTTATTGGCGCAGGTGTAAATATCAGGCCCTGCTTCCACTACTGGTGCAGGGGTAATATTTATGGTTAAGTAGTCTGTGACGGGTAAGCAGTCACCATTCCCGGTTGAAGTTAATGTGAGGGTTATAGCTTCAAGGTTGTTAGTTTCCTGTGAAGAAGGCGTGTAGGTGGCATTGAGCGAGTCTGCATTCGAAAAACTGCCAGACCCTCCACTCCATGTGCCTCCGGTAGCAGTCGTGACCGATCCGTTCAGGTTTATCGTAGCATTGTTGGCACAAACTGTGCGGTCATCTCCTGCATCAACTGTAGGTGCCGGGGTTATATGAATAGTTGCTGTTGTGCTCACAGGACTACAATTGCCATTTTCTGTAGTAGTAGCGGTAATACTTGCAGAGCCGTTGTTAATTTCTTGTTGTGAAGGGGTATAATTGGCGCTTAGGCCATTGATATCTGAGAAGGAACCCATTCCGCCTGACCAACTTACTCCTGTGGCAACAGTAATGTCCGAAGTTACCGAAGCCTCTGGATTATTGGCACAGACAGTCACATCTTCTACCTGGATTTCTGGGGCTGGGGTAAACGTAATCAAAACTTCGTCTGTTACGGGAAGACAATTGCCAGCCCCTACTGTGGACAGGGTGAGTGTGAGGCTTCCATTACTAATTTCTTCTTCTGTAGGAATATATATTGCATCGGGTGATGAGGAAGATGGCATAAAAGTACCATTTCCTCCCGACCAAATGCTTCCATCTGCATTGGTTGTGGTACCGTTTAATTGTATTTCAGGGTTATTGCTACACACTATTTGGTCTGGCCCAGCATTTGCAGTTGGAGGATCCGTAAACGTAATAGTCATTTGATCCTCAGATGGAGGACACCCGCTGTTGCCTGTAGAAGTCAGTGTAAGTGTGACAGAGCCACTGGCTATTTCTTGTTCTGTTGGGTGATATACGATGTTCAATGACTCGGGATCTGGTTCAAAAGCTCCTTGGCCTCCCGACCAAATACCTCCACTAGCTTGTTCTATTCGCCCCTGAATTTCCGTTCTTGGATTATTTTCGCAAGTTACCAAGTCGGAGCCTGCATCTGCGACAATAGGAGACTCAAAAGCTGTTACCGTTACTGTTGCACTAGCACCAGGGCAACTGGTGGAATCTAAAATTTCCACAGTATATGTACCTAAGCCCACATCAATCGATTGGGTGGTTTCGCCTGTACTCCATAGGTATGTGTAAGGAGGCGCGCCGCCGATTCCCTCTGCAGTTATAGTTGCCTCGGTACCACCATAACATATTACAGGATCTTCAGGAATAATCTGGGCTTCTTTGTCATTAATAAAATATACCCTTGTCATATTGGTTACTGGCTCCTCGTCGCAACCTGCTATTGGAATACCGCTTACCTCATAGTCCACATATTCTGGCGCTCCTTCTTGATAGGTGGCTGTTACGGTACTGCAGCTTTCAGTACATGATAAATAGCTATTATGCTCAGGGTCATAAGGAACAGATGTCCATCGTATTGTATTGGTTTGATAGCCAGATGCGGATAAAACTGACTCGCAAGAGTTACTTACAATCGTTGGTGGGGAGACTGATGGTTTTGGGATTGACCGTATAGAATATCTGTTGGGATTGTTTCCTGGCTTGCAAAAAGTTATCCAGTGAGGTCCAGAGCCATCAATGCAAATATCTTCTCCTACCGGGTTAAGTGGGCCACAATTCAGGGACCATCCCATAGCACCGGCAGGTTCTGCACCAGAATGGATGTCGAAATTTATCCCTTGTGCGCCTTCATCCAATGTGAGCCAAAACTCAACACACCTATAATTATCTGGCGGCCCCCCATTGTATCCACAGCATACACCCCTTCTAGCTCCATTAGGGCTAATCCACATACTGTCAGGGATTCCTGTCAGGTCTACCTCATAAGATGGTGTAGTAGCATCACACGACTGGGAAAAGCTACCATATGGGTTATATAGTAAGCCAATGAATATTAATAAACTTAATATATAAGATGACTTGTGCATATTTAAGCAATCTAATCCAGTATTAATATGCTAAAGATCTAAAATATAAATATTCTTGCAACTTATTATATGTTTTTAAGTATACTTTGTTTTAGCTTATTTTTATATCTGTGAATAAAATGAAGTTTAGATTATCCTTGGTGCTTTTATTGGCTTCTTTTTTCTTACCAGAAAAGGTAAAAGGTCAGGATATTCAATTTTCACAGTTTTATGCCGCTTCTCCCTACTTAAATCCAGGTTTTGCAGGAAGTGCTCATCAGACCAGAGGGATTTTTCATCAGCGGCTGCAATGGCCACGATTAGAAGCAAGATATATTACTTCTTACTTCTCAGCAGATACTTATTTTGATACGTATAAAAGTGGAGTAGGTTTTTATGCTATAAGAGATATTCAAGGAGATAATACGATTTCCTCCAATGAAGTAGCTGCCATGTACTCCTATGAATTACATATTTTGGACAACCTCTCTTTTAGACCTGGGGTGCAATTAACATATATTTCCAGACTTCTTAATTATTCAAATCTGTACTTCTCCAATCAGATAGATGATATGGGCAATATTTACTTGAACAATACAGGGAACCCTATGACTCATTTTATTAGTGTGGCCTCTGGAGGAATTTTATATTCTGATCGATTCTGGTTTGGTTATTCAAGCCACCATATGAACAACCCGAACCAGTCTTTTATAGGAGAAGAAAGCCGCTTGCCTGTAAAACATTCATTTGTTGGAGGATATAAATTTATGTTAAACAAAAGCAGGGCTGGTAGTTACCAAAGTAATAAAACTGTTAGTATAACCCCTACGTTCCAGTATAAATTTCAAGGAAGGTCTGACCAGGTTGATTTGGGCATTTATGCAATGTATGACCAATTAATAGCTGGATTTTGGTATAGGGGGATCCCATGGCTGAAACGGTATCTCCCAAACTTGCAAAACAATGAATCTGCCATTGTATTGGTAGGGTGGAAGTTTCAAAGTATTAGTATTACCTATAGTTATGACTTTACTGTATCGAGATTATCGCCAGCACAAACAGGAGGAAGCCATGAGTTAAATATAACATATCTACATCAAGGTTTTAGAAAGAAAAAGAAGCAAAAAAGAATACCTTGCCCTAAATTTTAACCTGATGCAATAGAACTTTTTGTTGCGCAACAAAGTAATTTCAAACCAATTGCTTCGATCTCATTTTTAGTCTTAACCATAGCGCTGCGATGCTTTGCGACCCCAAAATGCTGATTTATTGTTGTTTTCTTCTCATGCCGAATATGTCCCATAATTCAGGTTTAACAGGTGTCATTCGGACGTTGTCCATGATGGCATATTAGCAAGATACCCATGTGAGTTTGAGCATAGTGGGATGGGGGAGAAGTGCTTTGCTTGACCACAGTTCCTCTTTCGTTAGCTTAAACCTAATAGAAACAGCTATTAGACACTTTCAAATAAAAGCAAAAAAGAGAGACTTGAAGCCTCTCTTTTTTTGTTATGTTAACTTGAATGTAAGAGTTATTACCATCTAAGCTTACTGAGGGTATTGATATTTACGGATCCAGTATTTCGATAGATCATAACAAGTATAGCCAATCCGACTGTAATCTCAGCCGCAGCCACTGCCATAATAAAGAATACAAAAACCTGACCCGACGCATCGCCATGATGGACAGAGAAAGCTACAAGCAATAGGTTTACCGCATTTAACATTAATTCAATACACATGAAAACAATAATCATGTTTCTCCTGATCAGTATTCCTATTACACCTATCGTAAATAAGATAGTAGCCAGAAGTATATAGTTGTTTAGCGAGAAAAATAAGGGTTGAAGTGCGTCCATATCTTTATTAATGTTCTTTTAAGTTTTTCTTACCCAACATAACAGCTCCTATCATTGCAGAAAGGAATAATACAGCTGAAACCTCAAAAGGGAGTATGAAATCGGTGAACAACACCCTTCCCAAGTTGCTAACAAGACCAGCTTCTGAATCCATAACAGCTTCAACAGGTGTTTCCTCGAGACCTCTAAAAGCTCCAAGCAGTGCTAAAAGCAGTAAGCCTCCCGAAATGGCTCCGGAGAGCTTGACCATGAACGATTGTTCAGGGTTGGACGACTTATTGAGGTTTAGGAGCATGATTACAAACAGGAACAACACCATTACAGCTCCTGCATAGATAATGATGTGTACAATGGCCAAGAATTGGGCATTCATCATTACAAAGTGACCTGCAATGGAGAAAAATGTCAGAACCAAGAACAATACACTGTATACCGGGTTACGGGAAAATACAACTGCAAGTGCACCTCCGACAGAAAGAATTGAAAGTACCAAAAATATTATCTGATCCATTTTTACTTTTTATACGGTTTATATGTTTTAGGATGAGCGCTGGTTCCAAGAGGCTGGACAAGTTTGTCCTTGCCAAAGATGAAATCAGAGCGGTCATAGTTTGCCGGTGCTAGTTCCTCAGTAAGGTAAATCGCATCTTTCGGACAAGATTCTTCACAGAGTCCACAGAATATGCATCTAAGCATGTTTATTTCATACCTTTTTGCATATTTCTCTTCTCTATAAAGGTGTTCTTCTCCTTTTTGCCTTTCAGCAGATTCTATGGTAATAGCCTCGGCAGGACATGAAACAGCACATAGACCACAGGCTGTACAGTTTTCACGCCCTTCCTCATCTCTTTTGAGAATGTGCTTTCCCCTATAGATCATACTAAAGTCCCGTTTTTGCTCTGGGTACTGTATGGTAGGCTTCTTTTTAAAGAAGTGCTTTATGGTAATGGCCATTCCTTGGAATATTGCCGGAAGGTATAATTTTTCCGACAATGTCATTTCCTTTTTGGAGACCTGTTTTGCCTTATTTGATAATGAATACATAGATTCAGTTATTTAAATAATTTAAAAGATAATGATTCCTACCCCTGTGGCAATAATGTTTAGAAGTGCCAAAGGAATTAATATTTTCCATCCTAGGGTCATTAACTGGTCGTAACGGAACCTCGGTAGCGTCCATCTGATCCACATGAAAAGGAAAATAAAGAAGAATATTTTAGCAATGAATACTAGTACACCTAGAATAACGACTAGATTGTGAGATAACCCTAGTTGGTCCATGAAAGGGAAGGTATATCCACCAAAGTAGATTGCTGCCATAATCGCTGCTGAAATAAACATGTTGATATATTCAGCAAACAAATAAAGCCCAAGCTTCATACTACTATATTCTGTATGGTATCCACCTACAAGTTCCGCTTCACTCTCTGGAAGGTCAAATGGAGTTCTGTTACATTCAGCTAAAGCACAGATAAAGAAGATAAGGAAACCTAATGGTTGATAAATAATATTCCACCTGGCTCCTGATATTCCAAATATTGTTCCTTCTTGAATTCCAACAATTTCGCTCATAGCTAAAGAGTTGGTGGTCATAACAAGTGCTATTAGGGAAAGACCCATAGCAATTTCATAGCTGATCATTTGAGAAGATGCTCTGATAGCACCTAACAAAGAGAACTTGTTGTTAGACGCCCAGCCACCAATCATGATACCATATACACCAATAGAAACTACCGCAAAAATATACAGTAAACCTATATTGATATCTGCTATTTGTAAGGATATTTCTCTACCAAACAGTTGAAGGTCTCTACCCCATGGAATTACAGCACTCGTCATACATGCTGTTAACATGGAAAGGGAAGGGCCTAATATAAATAGCGCTTTGTTGGCCGAAGAGGGGATAATTTCTTCTTTGAAGAAGAACTTTGTTCCATCAGCCAATGGCTGTAGGATACCAAATATACCCGCCCGGTTTGGTCCAAGCCTGTCTTGGATAAAGCCTGCTACTTTTCTTTCTGCGAGTGTACTGTACATTGCCACTACCAGAGAAAAGGTAAATACAACAACGATCAGTATCAGTTTGTCAATTACAAAAACGTCCATTTATTTCGTGATCTTTTTTTGTCCGGAATTAGCTATAACTCTGTAGTGGTTTTGAGAAATTACCGAGTGCCTGTCTATCTTTCTTGGTCCTTCAATTGTCCAGTCTTCAGGTTTTTTCTTTTCAAAACGGCATTCGTTGCAAATAAATTCATCTACTTCGCCATATTGATCTTTTCTACCTGTTACCCTGTAAATTTCATTTCCATGCATCCAAACAACAGTTTTGCCACAGCATTTGTCACAGTCTCTATGGGCATCCATTGGCTTAAGGAACCAAACACGGCTTTTAAACCTAAATGTTTTGTCAGTAAGGGCGCCCACCGGACATACGTCAATAACATTGCCAGAAAAGTCATTATCAATGGCATTTTTTATATATGTACCAATTTCGGCAGAGTCACCTCTCTTAAGTACACCGTGTACCCTTTTTTCTGTAATTTGATCTGCCGTATATACACATCTGTAACATAAGATACAGCGTGTCATATGAAGCTGGATTTTATCGCCAAGGTCTACTTTTTCAAAAGTTCTTCTCTCTTCTTCATACCTTGTTTTTGCCACACCGTGTTCAAAAGCTAAATCTTGTAGGTGACATTCCCCAGCTTGGTCACAGATAGGGCAGTCTAGCGGGTGGTTGATAAGAAGAAACTCCGTAATAGCCTTTCTTGATTCAACTACGTCGGGAGAAGTTATATTTTGCACAACCATACCGTCCATTACCATAGTAGAGCAGGATGGTACTAGCTTAGGCATAGGGCGAGGGTCTTTTTCCGAACCTTTTGTAACCTTTACAAGGCAGGTACGGCATTTTCCTCCGCTTCCTTCAAGTTTTGAGTAGTAACACATGGCAGGAGGAACCACAGCTCCGCCTATTTTTCTGGCGGCATTTAGTATGGTGGTCCCCGGTTCTACCTCTAGTTCAATATTGTCTATGGTTACCTTCATTATAATACCGGGTTTAAATCTTTTTTATAATCGTCCAGATGAGCGTAACGGCTACCTGCTACTTTTTCAGGGTATTTGGCATGATACTCAAATTCTTCTCTGAAGTGTCTTATAGCACTTGCTACTGGCCATGCAGCAGCATCTCCTAAAGGACAGATGGTATGTCCTTCAATTTTCTTGGCAACTTCAACAAGTAGGTCGATGTCGTGCATGTGTCCATGTCCATGCTCTAGCCTGTGCAATACTTTTTCCATCCATCCAGTTCCTTCGCGACAAGGGCTACACTGTCCACAAGATTCGTGGTGGTAGAATCTTGTAAAGTTCCAAAGGTTCCTTACGATACATACCGTTTCGTCCATGGCAATAAAGCCTCCAGAACCTAGCATTGTACCGCTTGCAAATCCGCCTTCTGAAAGTGATTCATAAGACATAAGTCTGTCTTCGCCTTCGGCTGTCTTATAAAATA
Organism: Cytophagaceae bacterium ABcell3; assembly: GCA_030913385.1. Classification (NCBI taxonomy): domain Bacteria; kingdom Pseudomonadati; phylum Bacteroidota; class Cytophagia; order Cytophagales; family Cytophagaceae; genus Natronocytophaga; species Natronocytophaga cellulosiphila. The sequence goes on along the minus strand of CP133159.1, from coordinate 3,664,086 downwards.
GGTCTGCTGGTACGATCGGTACAGAAGAGCCACCTGGAACTACTGCTTTTAGACGGTGTCCTTTTCGGATACCTCCGCAATATTCATCTGAATTTAAAAACTCATCTACAGGCAAGCCAAGCTCGATTTCATAGACACCTGGATTGTTGATGTTTCCGCATGCCGAGATTAGCTTAGTACCAGTACTCCTTCCAACACCAATTTTTGCATATTCTTCACCACCAATATTGATAATTGGGGCTACTGCAGCAAGTGTTTCTACATTATTGACAACAGTAGGGCAGTTATAAAGACCTGATATTGCTGGGAAAGGAGGTTTCATTCTAGGGTTACCCCTTTTACCTTCCAGAGACTCTATAAGTGCAGTTTCTTCGCCACAAATGTAAGCGCCGGCTCCCGGATGTACATATATTTCTAGGTCAAATCCACTGCCTAGGATATTTTTGCCCAAAAAGCCAGCATTTTTTGCTTCTGCGATAGCTTTTTCGAGAATATCGACGATCCACCTATATTCTCCTCTTATATATATATAAGTTGTATTTGCGCCTAGTGAAAAGCTGGAAACTATTAAGCCCTCAATAAGTAAGTGAGGGATAAACTCCATAAGGTAACGGTCCTTAAATGTTCCAGGTTCACTTTCGTCTGCATTACAAACGAGATACCTTGGTTTATCAGATTTTCTGTCAAGGAAACTCCATTTCATACCAGTAGGGAAGCCTGCTCCGCCTCGGCCTCTTAAACCGGACTTTTTAACTTCTTCCATAATCTCCTCAGGAGACATGGTTTTCAGTGCTTTTTCTACTGACCGGTATCCGCCGTTTGCACGGTAGGTATCATAGTTTCTTATACCGGGAATATGAATGTTTTCCAGTAATAGTTTTCTTCCCATTGTAAGTAATCAGTTTTTTAACCCTTTAAAAGATTAAAGTTAGATATCGTACTTTTTAAAGGTATCGCTTTCTGGATCGCTGAATATTTCAACAATCTTATCAATTTTTTCAGGAGTAAGGTTTTCGTAGTAGAACTTGCCTATTTGAGCCATTGGTGCTGAACCGCAGCTACCTAAACATTCTACGCATTTAATGGTAAATTTACCGTCAGGAGTTGTTTCCCCTTCTTTTATGCCAAGTTTTTGTTCAGCATAGTCTATTACTTCTTCTACCCCTCTGGTCATACAAGGGCCGGTTCTGCAAAATTCTATCATACAGTGGCCAATAGGCTCAAGGTTGAACATGGTATAAAATGTTGCCACCTCGTAAACTTCTATTGGCTGTATGCTCAGTAAAGATGCTACATAGTCCATTACCTGAGGACTTAACCAGCCACCAAACTCCCTTTGAGCAATATGAAGTACCGGAAGCAAGGCCGATTTCTGTCTTCCTTCAGGATACCTGCTTATGATCTCTTTAACAAGATTTAACTTTTCGTCAGAAAACCTGACTTCGTTCTTTACTGTATCTTCCATTGTTCTATTACGAAGTATTAGTGCTGAAAAACAGCTAAGTGATTAACCTCAATTATTAAGCATCCATTTCGCCTGCTATCAGGTTCAGGCTACTTAAGATTAAAATAGCATCTGCAAGCTGTGTACCTTTGATCAATTCTGTGAAAGATTGATAATAAACAAAGCCTGGTCTTCTGAAATGCAGTCTAAATGGTGTTCTACCGCCATCACTGATGAGGTAGTAGCCTAGCTCACCGTTTGCTGCTTCAATGCAATTATAAACCTCACCTTTAGGTACTTCCAATTCACCCATTACAATTTTGAAATGGTAGATCAAAGCTTCCATTGACGTATACACTTCCTCTTTTGGAGGGAGGTAGAAATCAGGTACGTCAGCATGATGAGGACCAGAAGGCATCTTTTCTACTGCCTGCCTTATGATGTTCATGCTTTGCCACATTTCTTCGTTACGGACCAAAAACCTGTCGTAACAATCTCCGCTTTTTCCTACAGGAATGTCAAAATCAAAATCTTGATAGGAAGAGTAAGGGTTCATGATCCTTACATCATAATCGACACCCGCAGCTCTCAGGTTTGGACCTGTAAACCCATAGTTCAATGCTCTTTCTGCCTCTATACCACCTACATCTATGGTACGGTCCATGAATATCCTGTTTCTGTTGAAGAGATCTTCGAACTCTTTTAGAACAGCTGGGAAGGTTTCAAGAAAATCGTTGATGCGTGCATAAACAGAAGGAGAGAAGTCTCTTTCCAAACCACCGATACGGCCGATGTTTGTTGTTAGGCGTGCACCGCAGATTTCTTCGTATATATCATATATTTTTTCACGGTATTGCATTACATACAAGAAGCCAGAGAAGGCACCTGCATCCACACCGAGAATACTGTTACAAATGATATGGTCTGATATACGTGCCAGTTCCATAATAATAACCCGCATATAGTCCACTTTTTTAGGTGTCTCTACACCTAAAAGTTTTTCGACAGTCATATGCCAGCCCATATTGTTTAATGGGGAGGATACGTAGTTAAGCCTGTCTGTAATAGGGGTTATTTGGTAATACGGTCTTCTTTCAGCCAGTTTTTCAAAAGCCCTGTGAATATATCCTATAGTAGATTCAGCAGAAAGTATTTTTTCGCCATCGAGCTGTACCACATTCTGAAACACACCGTGTGTCGCAGGGTGGGTAGGCCCCATGTTCAGGGTGTTGAAACTGTCAATGACGTCCGTACTGAGTACTTCTTTTTTATTGTCTTTTGCAAGCATCTTTACAAAACTTTTTATCTTCCAAACATGGAATCGTCTTTATCTGTCCTTGTATCATCTTCAAGGGCATATTCTTTTCTTAGTGGGAAATAGTCCATATCATCCACATTCAAAATTCTCTTTAAGTTTGGATGGTTTTTAAATATAATACCAAAGAAATCATAAGTTTCTCTTTCCATCCAATTTGCAGCCTCAAAGATTGGTGTTGCTGACTCAATATAAGGATCAGATTTAGGGAAAAATGCCTTTAACCTGATCCTTGTATTTTTTAGCAAGTTGTGCAAATGATAAATAGCACCCAACTGCTCGTCAGGCTCTGGATAATGAACCCCTGTAATATCGGTTAAAAACTTAAATGATAGTTCTTCGTCATCGTAGAGGAAACGAAGTATGTCAAGTATGGAGTTTCTTTCTACAGTAAATGTAAGGAAATTATAAGGTTCCTCTACTGAAATAATAGCATCCCCGAACTTATCTTTAAGCTTGTTTATTATAGTTTCTTTAGATAATTCAGCCATGATTATTCTATTCCGTATGAAGCTAGTAGTTTTTTATATTCAGGTGATTCCCTTCTGTTAAGCGGTTCATTGGCCGCTAGTTCCTGTACTCTTAAGATTCCATCTATGATCTGCTCAGGACGAGGAGGGCAGCCTGGCACATATACATCTACAGGGATGATTTTGTCAATTCCTTGAAGAACGCTGTATGTGTCAAAGATTCCACCGCTTGAAGCACAGGCTCCTACAGCCACTACCCATTTAGGTTCAGCCATTTGCTCATATACCTGCTTTAAAACAGGGCCCATTTTTTTTGCAATGGTTCCCATTACAAGCAGCAAGTCTGACTGGCGTGGGGAGAAACTAGGGCGTTCAGCTCCAAAACGAGCTAAATCATACGTAGAGCCCATAGTTGCCATAAACTCAATACCGCAACATGAAGTGGCAAATGGTAGTGGCCATAAAGAATGTTTTCTGGCAAGGCCCACTGCTTTACCTAATGAAGTTGCAAAAAAGCCAGGGCCTTCTAGTCCCTCAGGTGATTTTGCAATGTTTACTATATCTTTGTTTGCCATATTCTAGGAGATCGTTTTCAGCTTATAAAACCTGTTTATTCAATTATTCCCAATCAAGAGCACCTTTTTTGATTACATAAAAGAATCCTACTAAAAGGCTACTCATGAAAAGAAGCATTTTTAGGAGACCATAAATTCCCATTTCATCTATAAATTCACGGAAGTTTACAGCCCAAGGGTAAAGGAAGATTACCTCTACGTCAAAAAGGACAAACAGTGTGGCGACAAGAAAGTATTTAATAGAAAACTGCATCCTTGCGTTACCCACTGAATCAACACCGCACTCAAAAGATTCTAATTTGTTTTTGGTGTTTACTTTTGGCCCTAAAAGCCAGCTTGCTAATAATGTAATGCTGACAAATCCAAGAGCTACTAAAAACTGAAGCCCAATAGGGAAATATGGGTGGAAATCTGCTGCTTCGTTCATAATTTATTTTCTGACTTTTATGGATTTCATTTTTAGCCTATCAAATTTGATATATATCTTAAATGGCGATGATGTTACCTTCATGGTAATCATTGTTGAATATATTACGAAACTATAGTCAAATATTACAGTCTGCATGTCTTTTCGGGGTAAAATTAGTTATTTTCCTTCTAAAAAAAATTATTTTGATCCTTTTTTTGGACACTATCTCTTACTTCTCTCTTTTTGCTAAAGTTTCAGTATTCGCTGTTTTTTTTGAATTAATTATATATCCTTATTCTACAACAAACTTCGTGCTGAAAGTATTCCTTTGGAGAAAAATTATTTTTTTAGGATTACTTATTTAAGTCCCTAAGAAGTAATAAATTTTTAACTTCTAAAATAATATGCTTTAAACTGCCATTTCTTAAATGAAGGTAAGAACCACTTTTTGAAAACAAGTAAGGCCTTGCCGGCGAGACAAAAAGCATCTAGACGCACTTTCCTAAGTTTATATAATATGAGATAGTAACCCTATTAATTTATTTTGCACTAACAGGAAGGGAAATGCTAAACGTTGTACCGGAATGTCTACAGCTTTCCATTACAATCTCTCCGTTCATCTTACTGATAATGTTTTTGACTATATATAATCCTAAACCACTTCCTTCTGCGTTTGTGTTCCCTCTAAAAAATTTATCAAAGATTTTGTCGTGCAGTTCAGGACTGATGCCTGGGCCATTATCTGCTATTTTTATCTTTAGTATACTCCCTTCCAAATCTGCGTTGATGCAAATGTTAGGATCTTCGCTCCTGAGGTTGTGGTAGTTTATCGCATTGATAATGAGGTTTTGAAGGACAGACGAAATAAGTGTTTTTTCGATGTTGATGACTAGGCTAGGAGGGATGTTTGTGTATATTTTGAGGTGTTCGGAGTTGGGAAGGTGCCCTACTGAGTCTATAATTTCATAGGTGAGGTTGGAAAGGTTAATTTCTGACTTCTCAAATTTTTCAGAACTTACCCGTGACAGTTCCAGCAAATCGACCAGAATGCAGTTCATCCTTTTTATTTGCTTGTGGAGTAGTTCTACATATTCTTGGGTGGAGTTGTTGTTGGGGTCAAGGTTTATTAAATTAATTATGCCGCTCATAGAAGATAGTGGCGCTTTAAGGTCGTGCGACACCTTATATATAAAAGAGTTGAGCCCTGTTACTTTCTCTTCAAGCTTTCGGCTTTGGGTTATGTCCTTGAAGAGAAAGATCTGGTTGTTTTCGCCTGTGTCAGGGTTTTTAAGTAAATCTTTCTTTACTTGCAAGATGCTGTGCTTGTTTTTTACCTTGCAGTTTATCTCTACTTCAGATTTTTCCGTATTCCTTATAAAATCGCGGGAAAAGGGGATAATCTCTGACAATAAAGTATTTTGGCAGTCTATATGGTCCAGAAGTTGGTTGAAGTGCTTGTTCGAGTATTTGACATACCCTTCTTGACAAGTTATAACAAGGCCTTCTGTAAGAAGGTCTGCTATGTTTTCGTTAAATAACGAATCTGGTTTATTTGTATATGACATGTCTTTATGAGACATATACGAATCTTCTATCATTATAAAAATATAAAATAAAAAATGCCACAGCCATAATGTTATTCTTTTTAAATTTGGCCTGTTCTAAGATTACATGTAATAAGTTTTCAAAAATACCAATAAACTTATTATGCGCAAAAGTTAAAACCTTGAAATGTTTAGTCTTAACTATATTTTTTTGTAATTGTTTATTTTTTCTGCCTTTTTCTGCCTTTTCTCAGTTTTATATGATGGGGCAAGATCCCGCCTCAATTCGTTGGAAACAGGTCAATACTGATAACTTTCAAGTAATATTTCCTGAAGGAGTGGAAGACGAAGGGAAAAGACTCACCAATATTCTTGAAGCTATTTATAGTCAGGTTTCCTCTTCTTTAGAGCATGAGCCCAAAAAAGTCTCTGTGATTTTGCACAACCAATCTGTTGTTGCCAATGGGTTTGTGAGTTATGCACCCTTTCGACAGGAAATGTTTTCTATAAGTCCGCAGGATATTTACCCTCAGGACTGGCTTGAACAATTGGCTATTCATGAGTTCCGCCATGTTGTACAGCTTGACAAAATTAATCAAGGAGTTACCAGACTGCTTTATTTCCTTTTTGGAGAACAGGCCATTGGTGCTGTTTTAGGACTTTATATCCACCCTTGGTTTTTTGAAGGCGATGCTGTTCTTGAGGAAACAGTCCATAGTAAGGCAGGGAGGGGGCGGTTGCCTTCTTTTGAAATGCCGTTGAAGGCACAGGTGATTGAAAAGGGTGTTTATTCTTATGAAAAAGGAATTCATGGTTCTTTTAAGGATTTTGTCCCTGATTTTTATACTACAGGGTACTTTTTAGTTGCCTCTGGTAGGGCAAAGCATGGTGCAGGGTTGTGGCAAGACGCACTGAACTATCCGGCAAGAAAGCCTCATCTTATAACACCATTTTCAAGAGCCATTAAAAAACATACTGGGGTAAATAAATGGGGTTTTTACAATGAAACCATGAGGGAGTTGTTGGACCAGTGGATTTGGCGTGATTCTATCAGAGGATTCGAAAACTATATTGCATTAAACCAGGATCCGAGAAGTGGTTTTACTAATTACCGTTATCCTGTTTTACTTAACGATTCGGTTGTAATTGCCCAAAAGTCAGGACTTGGTCATTACCCTCAGTTTGTAACTATTTATCCTGATGGTTCGGAAGAGCGGCTTCATGTACCCGGATATTCTTCAATGGTAAAACTCTCAGCTAAAGCGGGAAAGGTTGTATGGTCTGAATATACTTTTGATAAAAGGTGGGACAATCGAGTATGGTCTGATATAGTAAGCTATGATGTAAGTAAGCGAAAGAGAAAAAGGTTGACCCGAAAACGATACTTGCATGCACCGGATTTGTCGCCTGATGGTGAGCAAATGGTCACTGTTGAAACCTTGCCAGACAATACCTATGCTTTGGTTGTACTTAATGCCAATGGCGAAGAAACAATGCGATATGGTACGCCAGGTGGGAATTTTCCTATAACCCCTTCATGGTCTGAAAGTGGAAAGGAGATCGTTTTTGTGCTTTTAAGGCCTGAAGGTAAAAGTATAGAAATGTTAGATGTGCCCACTGGGCAAATATCCACCATCCTTTCTCCGGGATTTGACGATATCTCTTTACCTGTAATGCATGGTAATGAGGTGTTTTTCCATGGTACCTGGTCTGGTACAGATAATATTTACCGGCTAGATATTCAAGAGCGTAAGGTGTATCAGATAACCAATGCTCACTATGGCGCCAGAGATATTTCCATAGCATCTGATGGTAGTGAAATATTGTTTGCCGACTACACGGCAGATGGGTACAATGTAGTAAGGCTTCATCGGGATCATTTCCTGGAGATTCCGTTAGACTCTGTAGTCAACCATTCTTTAGCCCTTCATGAACATATTATGTCAGAGGAGTCTCATTATCTGACAGATTCAATAGAAGTTTCTGACACAGACCATGAGACTAAGCGGTACAGTAAGCTGCGGAACCTTCTCAATATCCACAGTTGGGGGCCAATTAGTTATGATTTTTCTTCAGATCGGGTAGATGCAGGGCTAAGTTTGCTGTCCCAGAACTTGTTAAGTACTACTGTGGTCAATGCAGGTTACCGATACAACCTGTTTGAGCAACAAGGCGGCCTTTACTCTACAGTAAGCTACCTGGGCTGGTATCCTGTTTTGAATGCAAATGTTTCCAGAACAAACAGGTTTCTGGTTGATGCAGAGCAGGGAGTTGACCGTCAGTGGATTGAAAATTCTGTCGGCGGTTCTATCGTGCTGCCTTTAAATTTGACCAGAAATAAGTATCGCAGAGGGTTATCCGCTTCTTTGTCTGGTAATTTATTGACCACTGAATGGATTTCTGAAATGCCTGATGAGCATTTGGGCAATAAGTTTTTATTTGCGGGATATAACCTATTTGCCTTTCGGTACCATAGAATGGCTCCGAGAGACTTAAGGCCAGAATGGGGGCAAAGCGTACGTATTAATTTCAGGCATGCTCCATTGGGAGCAGATGGATACCGCTCTGTTTTCTCCGTCAATACTCAGTTCTTCATGCCTGGCCTGTTTAAGCATCATAGCTTAAGGTTGTCTGGTGTTTATCAGCACAATGGGCCTGGTACATTGGCTTTTCAGTCTATTATCCCTTTTCCCCGAGGGTACTTTATAGGTTTTGAAAAAGAAATGAAAGGCATTTATAGCGATTATCATTTTCCATTGTTTTATCCAGATTGGAGAATAGGCCCTTTGCTATATATTCAAAGGTTTAGTATGGCTGTGTTTGCTGATTTTGCTCAAGGGGTAGGCACAGAAAACGGCATGGCGTATAGGTCAGTAGGTGCGGAACTGTATTCGGACTTTCATTTGGTAAATTTTGTTTTTCCTCTAAATATAGGGGTTAGGTTTAGTTACCTGCCTATTACAGAGCGCACAAGTTTTGAAATTATTTACAATCTCGCCTTTTAGTGATATTATTTTTTGGAAAATTCATATCAGATTTATATATTAGCTTGTGTAAAAAATACAATAAATTATTTTTTTATTAATAAAACGTAAACATTGCTTATTGCCTTTAGGTAATATTAAAAAGTTAGCCAAAACATGAAGAAGCTTTATTCTTTATTAATCATAACATTAGTCATCTCTTTATCTTCTTTTAAGGTAAATAATGACCCTGAGGAGCAGGAAAGCGGAGTTTTTTCCTGTAAAATTAATGGGAAGCCTTTTATTATTAAAGACATGAAAGCTAACCTTAGAACCATTACAGGTGGGCATAAAGAGCTTTCTTTGAGTAATGATAAATTCAGTACTTTTATATTTATTAACCCTGCTGAAAAGCAGATCGACCTAAGCACCAAAGGCCGTGAAGCTTTTGTAAGGTATACCGAACCTGGCGTGAATGACTTGTTCCGTCCTAACTCAGGTGTTATTAAAATTGTAACCTTAGACGAAGAAAATCTCGTACTCTCAGGAGAGTTTGAGTTTGAAATGTCTTTAGGAAATAACCAGTCTAAAAAAGTTAAAGTAACAGAAGGTAAAATGATAAACATTCCTATAGAGGCTGAAAGACACTAAGTTTGGTTGACTACAATGGATTCTTTTTCGGGTCGGCCTAAAGTTTTTGTCTTAAAATTTTTTACTAAAATATTTAATAATATGGCAGGGAGAAAAAATAAGACAAAGCGGGCAAGACGAAGGAAAAAAAAGACCTGGGTAAATAGCCGCAAACTTAAACTATGGTCGGCTGGACTGGCGCTTTTACTTTTTACTATTTACTTTTTCATTAAAACCCTGTTTTTCTCCAATATTCAACTTCGGTCTGAGAAGTATATGGTGTATGCCCATGAAGACCAGCCCCTAACATCGCTTGCGGATTCTATGAAAACCAAAGGCATATTAGGCAATTCTTTTACGTTAAAAACATTAGCCTTTATTACAGGAAGAAGCAGTGTGCACCAAGGTTTATATGAAGTAAAGAATGGGTGGAATAACATTCAAATCCTTTTCCATTTATCAAGGAAACCTATTAGGGAGAGTGTGAAAGTGTCTGTTCCTATACGGAAACTTCGTAGAAATGTGCTTAAAGTTCTTTGTAAAGATCTTTCTGTTACGGAATCTGACGTGGTCACGCTTTTTCAAAATGAAGCATTTTTAAAAGAATACGACCCGGCTTTTGACAAAGAGTCTGTTTATGGGCTGTTTATTGCGGGCGATTTTTATGCTTATCAAGACTTAACACCAGAGGAGTTGTTTGAGTGCCTTTACAATGAATATTGCTTATTTTGGACGCCAGAGCGAATTGCAAAATGTGAAGAAGCAGGTTTGACCCCACTGGAAGCTGGCATATTGGCATCTATTGTATACGCTGAAACCAAACTCGAAGAGGAAATGCCTGCTATTGCTGGTTTATACCTCAACAGGCTTAGTAGCAATATGCGTTTACAAGCAGACCCCACAGTAGTATACGCTGCTGGTCAGGCCAATATTCGGCGGGTATTGAAACGACATAAAAAAATACAGTCCAGCTATAATACATATCGCGTCAATGGACTTCCCCCTGGTCCAGTTTTTACAGTTCCCGCCAAAGCTATAGACGCAGTTTTAGATTACGAGTCGCACGACTATCTTTTCTTTTGTGCAGATCCAGATATGTCTGGGGGACATGTTTTTGCAGAAACATATGAACAACATAAAGAAAATGCTCGTAAATATCAGCAGAAGTTAAATAGAATGGGTATTTATAGGTAAAGTTCATTTGTCGAGTTTCTTATTGCATTTTATATAGGCAGTGAATTACTTTTGTCCCCATTGCGTTGTTCCTGATGGAACCTAACTAAACCTGAAATATGCATTAGAACTTTTTATTGCGTGGCAAAACAACTTCAAATCAGACGCTTCGCTCGCATTTGGTTTTTAACCATAGAACCTCTATGCTTTGCAAACCAAATACGCTGATTCTTTGTTCTTTTGCCCTTTATAACGAAATCTAATACATAATTTAGGCTAAAGCCCGAACTATGCAAAGGCTTATTGCTTGGCTTGATTCATGAGATTTTTGTCATGCCAGAAATAATGCCGGTATTAAGTAAGGGGGAAAAACTGAATAATTATGGGACATCAAAACTATAATGGATTACGAGAAAAGCTGGCCGATATGGATTGGCCTTCATTTTACATGTTTAAATTTATTGTGCCACGGACAAGCGAGGAAGAAATCTTTAAAATATTTAACCAAGAAGACATTAAAACCCGGCTTTCCCGAAATGGAAAGTATATAAGTATCACCGCTTATCAGTATATGAACTCTGAGGATGATGTGATTGATGTTTATGAGCAAGCGTCACATGTAGAGGGTGTTATTTCTTTATAAAGTTTTTTAGGTGAAATTTGACCTATGTTAAAAATAGCCTGGGCTGAAAACTATGTACACCCTTTACCAGAAGGGCATCGCTTTCCGATGGAGAAGTATGCACTTATTCATGACCAATTAGTTTATGAAGGAACCGTCTCCGATGATAATTTTTTTACGCCAATACCAGCAAAAGAGCATTATATTACGGAGGTACACCAGCCTTCTTATTGGGAAAAGCTTAAGAACCTTAATTTGACCAAACAAGAAGAGCGTAGGACCGGTTTTCCTCTTTCCGCTGGTTTGGTTGAAAGAGAAGTGACAATTGTTGGTGGTACCGTACAAACAGCTATTTATGCGATTAAGTATGGTGTTTCTTTAAATATTGCCGGAGGAACCCACCATGCTTATTCTGATAGGGGAGAAGGGTTCTGCCTATTAAATGATATTGCCGTGGCCGCTGGTTATTTGTTGAAAAAAGGGCTGGCTCACAGGATTTTGATTTGTGATTTGGATGTGCATCAAGGAAATGGTACCGCTGAAATCTTTGCAGGTAGTGACAATGTATTTACTTTTAGTATGCATGGTGAAGGAAACTACCCTCATAAAAAAGAATCATCAGACTTAGATGTTGGCCTTCCTGATAAAACAACTGACGAAGGATACCTTCATGTATTAACTGATCACTTAACAGAGATTCTTGAGAATTTTAAACCGGACTTTATCTTTTATCAATCAGGGGTAGATGTATTGTCTACCGATAAACTTGGGAGGCTTTCTTTGACTAAAGATGGTTGTAAAGACCGGGATGCTTTTGTTTTAGAGACTTGTTATAAGTATGGTCTTCCTGTTTCCATAACCATGGGAGGAGGATACTCACCAAGGATTGCTGATATTACAGAAGCTCACTGCAACACTTTTAGGTTAGCAAAACAAATATTCTTCTGAATAAATCCCAGAAGAATATTTGTAAATGTTGCTCGGCTTAATAAAAGTAAAAACCGCCGGGTATAATTCCAGCATTGAAAGACTCTAGTAATGTACCATCATTTTTATGGCAGTATACCATACCTTTTTGGGTATAGTCGATAGCGTCTGAAACGTAAATGTTTCCATTTTTTGGGTGTACGCCTAAGCCATATAAAATGGCACTTCCCTGTTTAATAATGGGTGAGGCCGGAATGGCTTCTTGCTGAATGGGCATTTGGTAAACGCCTCTGCTAAGGAAATATAAGGTATCTAAAGAACCGTTGATCGTTAGCTTGTTTGCTCCTTGTGTTGTCTGCTGGAAAGTTATTTTGTTTTCTACTTTCAGTGTTTGTGGATTTACTTTGCTCAGAGATGCAGGTATGTTGTTTTCCCTACTTCCAGAACTTAATACCCATAGCTTTCCATTTTTATCTTCAACAATTGAATTAGGGGCAAACCCCACTTTAATACTATCGGTAATTTTATCCTCCTCTGTATTTATTACGTATACATATTCTTTTCTAATGTTTGTAACAAATGCCTTAGAGTTTACAAGTGCCATTTGTTCAGTCCATCCGGGGCAGCTAATCTCTTTTGTTTTTGATTTCGAAGAGAGGTCAACAACAGTCACGGCATTACTGTACAAGTCAGATATGTAGGCTTTTTTACTGTTTATAGGCAAAAGGTATCTGGGAGAGGACAGGCCAGATATAGCTCCTAGTGATTTGAAAGATACTATGTCTACCACCTCAACTTTATTGGAGTTGTTTACCACAATATATCCTTTGCCATCTTTGATGGTCATAGACTGGCATACATCTCCTAAAGGCCTGTCATTAGCTGCTTTGTATATATCTTCGGTAACTTTTTCTTCCTCAAAATCATAATAGCTGATTGACGCATTGCCCCAACCGAAGTTCCCCTCATTGGTAATAAACATTCCGCCCAGTGGCCTTACAGACGGGACTTTTTCCTTGTCTGTTTCTTCAGGGGTGTCTTTGCGGCAAGCGAACAGGAATAGGCCGGCAAGGAGATATAGCAGATAATGGTATTTCATATACTATTTTGTAATAAGAAGCTTCTGAGTATGTATTTTACCTTCGTCATTTATTTTTACCAAATAAGCACCACTGCTTAAGTGATGAGTAGGTAACAATGTTTGTTCACTGGAAATGTTATATGATAGCAAATTTCTTCCATACATGTCAGACACTTCTACTTGTGCACCGTTCAAATTTTTAGGCTTATACTCAATTGTTACACTTTCTCCTTGGATAACAGGGTTAGGGTAAGTAACAAATGGAGCTTTTTTGGTGGAATTAATAATAGAAGTAGGCTCTCCCGCATTGATAACACCCACCGCTTCTAAATCAAAGCCACTGGAAGGGAAGGGGGTAGGCCATGGGTCATTAATGATATTTCCTTCAGAATCATATGTAGCAAATTCTGGATCAATGGAACCGACTACATCAATAACCCGGACATGGGTAATGTGGTCTACATCCAAACCTTCTTCATCTTTTAAGTCTTCTAGGTCAAAAGGAGTGCCATAGTTATTAACATATTTTCCAGCCAAATTGTGAACTTTGGAGGCATCTATAACTCCAAAAGTACCTACTTGCTCTGAAGGGTCAGTCAATGAGATAGAGGGAAACCTAAAGTAGTTTTCTCCATCAGAACTGACTTCTACGAATGCTAGCTCTAGAAATGCATGGCCTTCACTTCTAAAGGCATTTTCAAAAACAGCAAAATCAGGGCCTTCTCCATTTTTTATGGTTGTTGCAAAAGTGACTATTGCCAGGCCACCATCTCCAAGGCTAACGGTTGAGTGTTCACCAGATTTTCCAGTTGCAAAAATAGGTTCTCCCGCCGACGCATTTCCCAGCGAGGGGTCAGAGATGTCTTGCGGTCCCCTAACAACAGTACAACCTGTGGCCCAGCCCACAAAGACTGAGGAGTCTCTGTGAATGGCGGTAGTTCCAGGTTCTCCAGCCTGAGGGGCAAATTGGCCATAGGTTTTAGCTGCAAATAGTATAAATATGATTATTATAAGATGTTTCATGGCAAGTTTTAGGGGCATTGGAATATGCCCCTAATTTAATTTATTGTTTTACAAATTTGATGACATTAGTACCACTGGTAGATGTGATATGCACTAGGTATAGCCCTCCTGTTAAGTCGTTAAGGTACAGTTGGGTTGAATTGTCTTCAGTGGTTTGTGACAGTAAGGCTTTTCCGTTAAAGTCAGTCACCAGAATGTTTGAAGTGCCTTGAGGAAGTCCTTGCAGGTATAAAACCTCTGAAGCTGGATTTGGATACGCTTTTACGGTTGCTAAGTCCTTCGATGCGATAGAAGTAACATCTGTGTTATAGGTAAAGTGGTCAAAAGCAAAAAAGTCAGGTGTGTTCATCTGGCCTTCATCATTTACATCAGAGGAGGCAAGGTTAAACCTGATGCTATCTACGGTTCCTAGTGGCTCAAGGTCAACCCATTCCCAGTCTTCTACAATATAATTTTCAGAATTGTCCTCAAATCTATAATCTGCAAGGTAAAACTCCACGGTTTCGTTCACCTCTTGTCCATTTCTGAAACCAGTGATGGTAAGCAAAAACCAGTCTGGGTCATTGCCGTCTTCGCCCCCAAAAGGTTTGGCAAACTGGTCTCCCTCTCTCATGCTAAGGACAGCAAAAGTTGTATTGGTTATAAGAATACTTTCAGGGTTTACGCCGTTTGGTTGATCTGGAAATTTTAGCTGCGAGTTGTTTTTTCCCAAACCGTAGATATCTGTGTCTCCATAACCACTTCCCGTAAATGCGCTGAATATATTTTCATGCCCTGGAGTAGTGGTGTCTGTTTTATTTGAATAGGCAAATCCGCTATTCCAAAAATCCCACTCAGTGTTGTATCCGTTAGGGAAAAAAACTCCTCCGCTGGTAAAGCCTCCGCTCTCATCTGAGCCGTTCCAATAAGAGTCTTCCTCAAGGGTTAGGTCTTCAAAATCTACAACCTCTTGTGCATTTGCGCACATAGCGATGGTTGTAAAAACCAGTGTCAGGGCTAAAGCCTTAATTTTTGTAGTTAGGTAGTTGTGTTTCATTGTAGTTTGGTTTTATTTTTGTGTAAAATTTATTGATATTCCAGCTTGATAGCTTCTCAAAGGCATGGCCTGCCATTGCATTACCTGATAGGAAACGTTCCAAAGGTTATGTATTTGGGCGTGAAGGTCGTATATGATTTTGCCTTTTTTAAAGCGCTTGCCAATAAATAGGTTGGCTAAATGGTAGCTTTGTAGTATTTGAGAGTTGTCTGTCGTAATAAACCGGTTCCCTGTAAAATTATGGTTGTACCTTAGTTGAAAGTCCCGGTAGCGCAACTCTATATTAAAAAGGGCATTATACATCGGTACATAGATAAGTTGCTTGCCTAAACTTCTATCGGCGGGGGAGGTTGTTTCCTCATTGGTGGCCACTACATAGTTGTAACCGGAAGAAATTGTATAGCCGATATTGTTGAGCTTGCCGGCTATTTTAGCATTGACTTCTAAACCCCTAGACCACACCGACCGGACATTTTTTGGACTCCAAAAGTTTCCCGTTGGCAACCAGATAATCATATTGTCGATGTTGCTGTTAAAAGCAGTTAAACCAGCTTCTGCTTTTGTGTTAGTGAAAGTTTTGTGGGTCACTATTCCTGCTTCTTGGCTCCACCCTGACTCTGGCACCAAATCAGGATTTCCGCCAGGCTGCCAGTATAAATCATTGAATGTGGGGATACGGTAAGTGCGTGCAACATTACCTTTTAGTTTTAGCCATGGGAGCAACCTTCCTCTGAAACCTGCAGCCGGAACTATGGGTGCTGTTATGTTTTCAACAAACTCTTGCCGTACAGAAGCATCTCCCGACCAGGTATTCGCTTTATTTCTTATCCTATAGGAAGAAAAAAAGGCTAGCCGGTTCTGTTCTACGCCTTCAGGGTAACCTCCTGTAGATTGTGCTGTGTGGTAGGAATTGTTGATGCCAAGGTTAAACAAATGGTTGTCGGCTACTTTAATATGGGCTTCTGCTTCATTTATCAAACTTTGAAAATTGGTTTCAGAGTTAATGTCAGCTAGCGTGTCGTAGTAGAAAGTGGTTTCGTTAAAATATGCTGACCTGATAAAATAGTTTACCCGTGTCCCTGTTTTTCGCCACTCAGCCGTAAACCTCCCAAACTGGCTGTTCAGTTCTGACGTGTTGCTTTCTGCAGTCATGGTGGGGGGGACTTCCCTGTTGTTGGATTGGAGCCATATCCTAAAGTTTAACTCCTGGTCTTTGCTGATTCGGAAATAGTTTTCTTGTAAGACCCCAAAATTTTGAAATGCGGCATTGGTTTGCCTTTCCAGTGGGTTCCCTTCGCGGGCTGTGTTGTAGTAGGGGTAGTTGTTGACTGCTGTGGTATAAAAGGCTTTTACACTTCCTGCATAACGGTTGTTGCTGTATCCAGCACTTATGTCTTTGTGGAAATGACCAAAACTTCCTATTCGTGCGCTTGTACCAACAGTTATACCTTTGTTGAACCTGCCTCTGTTTCGAAGGTGGATAGTTCCGCCCACAGCTCCGCTGCCCCATAAGGCACCTGCTCCGCCATACTGTACATTTACATCCTCCAAAAAGGACACGGGCACAAGAGAAAAGTCGATTTGCCCAAGGGTAGGTGCTTGAATATTGAAGCCGTTCCATAGTACAGCCGTGTGGGAGGCGCCTCCTCCTCTCATTGAAGTGGTAGCTAAATTTCCAGGCCCTTGGCTTTTTATAAAAATGTTGGTTTCGGCAGCAAGTACGTCTGCTATGGATTGATTTCGATAATTTTGTAGTGTGGCAGAGTCTACTTTTTCTATCCTGTTCCCTCCTGTAAATTGGTCAAAGCGGTCTCCTTCCACTACCACCTCTTCCAGCAACAGAGAGTCGCTGGCAACTTGTCCATAGGTGTTAATAGCCCCTAAGGCTAATATGAGAATAAGTGCCTGTTTTAAAAGATTCATTACAAATGATATAGATGAAACTACATCATCCGCAACAAAGCAGTAAAAGATCTGGAGTATAGTTGTTCCCGAACGGGTTCTTCTATTCTTCGCCTTTTCACCGAAAGCTACGAATGTATCTGTTTACCGGCAGGTCTTCTGACTTACTCTCTTTTGGTAGCCTTCCCGTCAAAGTAGACAGTGGCAAGAGGAACCAAAAGGTGTTGATGAGCTTACAGCAGCGGGAACTGTTCAGGATTTTCACCTGATTCCCTTTTAATCTAAAACATTGTTTTGTTTCAGAACCGGAAACTGTTGCAAATATAATTTATAAAAATGTAAAGAATCTACCTTTTCTATTTTTTTATTTTATGAAGTGTTAATATTGCCCCTATGAAAAAAACAGCCATTTTTTGGAGTGGAGGAAAAGATTCTGCACTTGCACTGTCTAAACTCATGGACGATACAGAGCATGAGGTTAAATATTTAATTACCACCATTCATCAATCTACCGGTAGGGTAAGTATGCACGGTGTTCGAAAAGAGCTGATCCTGCAACAAGCTGATGCTTTGGGTATACCGTTGGTTTTTATGGTTTTAAGAGAGCATGCTGATAGTCATGACGAATATGAAGATACTTTCAAAGCTTTGCTCAAAAAACTTAAAGAAGATGAAGGGATTGAAGTTATAGCTTTTGGGGACATCTTTTTAGAAGACCTTAAAATATATCGGGAAAACTTGATGAAGTCTTCTGGATTAGAAGTAGTTTTTCCTATTTGGGGAGAAGATACTAAGCTGCTTTTGTGGAAGTTTTCAGAGCTGGATTTTTCTGCTATTGTTTGTGCATCTTCAGCAGATTTTGAAGATTTGACAGGGGAAAGGTTAAATAGCGGTTTTATCAATATTTTACCAGAAGGGGTAGACCCTTGCGGCGAGAATGGTGAGTTTCATTCATTTGTATACGACGGGCCTATTTTTAAGCATGCTGTGAAGTTTAAAAAAGGAGAACGCATTCTTAAGCACTATACCATGGGGGATACCCAAAAAGGGTTTTACTTTTTGGATCTGTTGCCTGAATGAAACCTGTCCTTTAGAAAGTTTTGTTCTAAAAAGAAAAGGGCAGATTTATGAAGTTACTAATGACCATGGCTCTTTTTTTCGGCTTGATAGTGTCCGGTTTGTCCCAAGATACGCTCGAGGCTGAAGGTGTTCCCGAAACTATTGAGAATTTAGGAACGACAGAGCGGGATGTTGATGCATTTGTCCGTGGCGATGATGCCTTTGAGCCGGTAGAGCAAGAAGAACCTGGCAATAACACTGATGTTCAGGACGAAGAAGAGACGCCAGTAAAAAGGGAAGATGAAAAAGAGTTTGACGACTTAGAAGAATAAAAAAACCGGTGTAAAACCGGTTTTTTTATAGGGTTACCCATTTAAAAAAGTAAGGCCCTGCCGGCGAGGCAAAAGCAAATAAGCGAGCCTTGGTAAACTATTAAAACATTAGATAGCTAAATGAGTTAGCTGATTTTTTATTTTATCATCACATGTTTCATGCTTTTGAGTTTCTGTAAAGAAATGCCTGTGCCACTTATTGCTGATAATAAGTTATTTTCAGAAACATGTACTTTAAGTCTGGTTTTGGCTTCTATTCTTTTGTCCAACCCTTTTAAGTTACTGCCTCCGCCTGTAAGGTAGATTCCTTTTTTATAGATGTCGCTAGCAAGTTCAGGAGGACAGCTTTCAAGGGTTTTAACAACACCTTCTTCGATCATGGAAATAGACTTTTCCATGCATTGGGAGATTTCAGAGTAATTGATCAGGATTTCTTTAGGCAGACCGGTCATTAAATCCCTTCCAATAACATTCATGTCAGATGGAGGGTTTTCCAGTTCTACCAAAGCAGATCCAATTTCCATTTTAATTCTTTCAGCCGTACGCTCACCGATGAGTAAGTTATGCTCTCTACGCATGTAGTTGAGGATATCCCTATTCAAGGCATCTCCGGCCACTTTGAGCGACTGGTTTGTCACTACACCAGAGAGTGCAATAATGGCGATTTCAGTAGTTCCGCCACCCATATCTACAATTAGGGAGCCTTCCGGTTGTTCAATATCAATGCCTATGCCCAAAGCGGCAGCAAGTGGTTCATGGATCATAAATAAATCTTTAACGCCAGCATGTTCTGCAGAATCCCTTACGGCCCTCTTTTCCACTTCTGTGGCACCATAGGGAATGCATATAACCATTTTGTCTACACTTTTCAGTAAAGTCTTCTTGCCAGAAGAAGTGATCATTTTTAGCATGCCTCTGATCATGGCCTCAGCTGCATGGAAATTTGATATGACACCATCTTTCATGGGACGGATGGTTTTGATGTGCTCGTGTGTTTTTTCATGCATTTCCATGGCTTTTCTTCCAACAGCCACAATTTCCCCGGAAACGCTGTTTACAGCAATAATGGAAGGTTCATTAAGCACAATCTGGTCATTATGCATGATCAGTGTATTCGCAGTGCCTAGGTCAACGGCTATACCGTTGCCAAAGAAGTTAAATAAACCCATAAAAGAAGTGTTAAAAAGAAGTTTTAGTTTTGCTTTCTAACATCAGCAGAAATATAAAAAGTTCTGTTCTTCTAAGAAAAATATTACGAATAATGGGAGAGGTTGCTTTCTTGAATCACAAAAGCTTCTTGTAAAACCATTTCCAAATCATTGAGGTGGAAGTTCGCAAGGTCAGGCTCTATACCGTTTTCTTGCAAATAGCCAACTAGTAAACCCACTTGCATAAGAAAGGGTAGTTTGTCAAAAGGCACATTTTTTACTTCTGGAAATTCTTCTGTTGTATTGGAGTAAAAGTTCAGAAAATCTTTCCAGGCATTGGGAGAAGTTTCAGAAATTTCTTTTATCAGTGACATAAAGTAAAGTTTTTACAAATTTACTTATTTGTCATGAGGAAAAAATCCTTTTTCCGGTCAACTCTATTTTTTTATAAAGTCTTGTATGAAGCCATAGCCGTTAAGGAGTATTATGCCAGTAATGACAAAGGCTGCTCCTATTACTTGAAATACATTGATTACCTCGCCCAAAAAAATATATGCCATAAAAATGGTAGAAACAGGACCAATGCTGCCAATTAGGGAGGCTTTTCCCGAGCCAATGATCTTAATGCCTTGTGCTAACATAAATGATGGTATAACAGTAGATATCACAGCCATTAAGAACGTATAAAGGTATACCCTGGCTGGGAAAACCAGGTCGTTTAGGTCATGTTGGATAAAAAAGTGAACAAAAACCCCTAGACATGATACGATCATTACATAGGAAGTGAATTTCCACGGCCCGAAAACAGGAATTAACTTACCACTGCCTATCAGGTATATAGCATAGCTTAAAGCACTGAGGAAAACCAGAAAACTACCTTTCCATATATCCTTTTGGTCTAATGATAAATCTGTGAGTATGACAAAGAATATTCCTCCATAGGTCATAAGGAGGGCTATCATTTCGTTTTTCTTGATTTTGGTCCGGAATACGATGGCTGATATAAAAATAACCAGTGTAGGATAAATAAATAGGATGAGCCTTTCTAAGGACGCTGTAATATAGTTTAGCCCTTCAAAGTCCATAAGGCTGGAAAAATAGTAGCCCGCCAGCCCTAGGAATACCAGAGACAGCCAATGTTTTCTGACAGGTGCTGTGTTTGTTTTCTCAGATCGTATGAAGTAGGCAATGCAAATATAAAAAGGGAGAGAGAATAACATTCTTAATGCCAGTGCCGAAACAGGGGGCACTTCGTAATGATAAGAAAGTTTTACCAAAATGGCTTTGGTAGAGAACAGTACAGCTCCTACGAAAACAAGCAACAGTCCTGCAAAATCTGACATTTTCACAGACTTGCTTTGCGTGTTCTTTACTTTAGACTTAATAGGGTTGATAGCGCTTATTTGGTTTAGTTAATATTGCCAAACAGGTTTTGCGTTCAGTTTCCCTTTTAATGTATCTTCTTCTTAGGTTTTGAATTCAGAATTTTCCAACTGTCGGAGTTTATGGCAGCATTATTGGCCATAAAGCCGATACTGAAAATTTAAAGAAAGTAGTACAGGGAATTTTTGAGGCAATCGGTATTTGCAAAGTTTGCCACAAAACTACAGTGCTTTCTTAAACTTTTACCACCTTTTGGTCAATAATTTTTAGTGTTGGTCTTTAACATCTATTATGAAAGCATACACTGTTGCGTAGAATATGATCATAATGGCAGCAGTAAAAAAGTAACCGAAGTAAATTTCAAGGCTTATTATAAAACTCAGTATTAGGAAATCGAAAATTCTTCTCATTGTTGTAAAGTAGGTGTGTTGAATAAAAAACGAATGGTCTTTCCAGTTATTTTAGTTAATGCTTAATTCATTTGTCTAGTTCTTTTGCATGAAGCTTTGATTTTTACCTTGATGTAAGAAATTTTTTATTTTTATCAACAAAAGCTTCTTCTAGGGGTTTTATAAATACTACCTGTCAAAATTTTTTCACCTTAAAAAGGAAAAGATATGAAAGAAACAGAAATAGAACTTGAAAAAAACAAGCGATTCCTTCATAAGGTACTATATGCAGATTTTAACCTAATCAGTATTAACCCTAAGCTAAATAACTGGCATACGCTTAGCTGGGAAGTGTTCAGAAAAGAACTGTCCAAAGAACATGTGGATGTAGCCAACTGCAAGCACAGAAACTGGAAAAAGCTGTTTGTAAGTCAGAAGCGAAAAATTAACAATTTAATGGGAAAACTTCTTCAGGATATTGAAAAAATGGGCTGATAATAACTTTTTTTATTACTTATTACAAATTTTTTGCAGCCTTGTAACTAAAAATATTTTTTTTATGTTTAAGCTTTGAACGGCTTGTGCATGAAAAAAATTGATAAACTAATTATTTCAGCCTTTCTTGGGCCCTTTCTGCTAACCTTCATGGTTGTGGTGTTTATTCTACTTACCCAATTCCTGTTGAAATACCTGGATGATTTTATGGGCAAAGGGTTAGGAGTGACCGTTTATGCAGAATTGATATTTTATTTTAGTCTGAACATGGTGCCCATGGCGCTGCCATTGGCTATCCTCTTGTCTTCCTTGATGACATTTGGTACCTTGGGGCAGCACCATGAACTTACCGCTATAAAGAGCTCTGGCGTTTCTTTGATCAGGATACTTGTGCCTATATTTGTTATTGTTGTAGGTTTGGGTATCACAGGGTTCTTTTTCAATAACCATGTAGTCCCCAAGGCCAACCTCAAAGCCTTTAGCCTCCTTTACGATATAAGGCAAAAGAAACCAGCGTTAGATTTGAAAGAAGGTATATTTTACCAAGGTATCCCTGGCTATAGCATTAAAATAACCAAAAAGGAGGCCGATGGTAAATCGCTTAAAGGTGTTATGATTTATGACCATACCAGCGGTCGGGGAAATACAGAAGTGATTGTCGCAGACTCTGGGAGTATGTATACCTTTCACAACGAGCAATACCTAAGTTTTGACCTTTATAATGGAAAGAGTTATTCTGAGAAGAAAGAGGATGACAGCAAAAAAGAACAGTTTGTGGTAAACAGCTTCCAGAAGAGCAGGATTATATTCAGTCTGTCTTCTTTTTCGCTCAACAGGACACCAGAAGAGCTGTTTCAGTCAAACCGCTTGATGAAAGATATCAAAGAGCTGAACTATGTTATGGACTCTTTACGGCTTGAACAGGACAAGCTTATGGGAAAACTTCCTGAATCGGTACAACCTTTTTACCTGTTCCACCCGGTTACAGATACTTTGGAACAAAAATTTGCAGAGGATTCATTATTCATAAACCTCCAGCACGCCAACTTGTCGTTAGATAGTATGGCTACCAAGGTTGGCCATAATGTGGTGTTGAGCAAAGCCGCAAACCAGGCACGTAGTATACGGAGCTATACTTCGAGCCAGGCCGACCGTATCAAGTTCTTGAAGAAAGAAGCCAATACCTATCATATTGAGAAAATGCATAAATACACTCAGGCTGTTGCATGTATAATTATGTTTTTAATAGGAGCGCCATTAGGTGCGATTATTAAAAAAGGAGGGTTGGGTGTGCCGGTATTACTGTCTATCGTGTTTTTCATATTCTTTTATGTGATCTCATTGATTATGGAGAGATACTGTAAAGAAGGTATCGTATTGCTTCCATATGGTATGTGGACGGCCAATTTGGTGTACTTGCCACTGGGGCTGTTTTTCTTAAAGCAGGCGAAAAACGATTCGAGGTTGTTTGACTCAGACAGTTGGGTGATACTGATAGGCAGGATCAAAAAGATGTTCAAAAAGAATAAGAAATAACAGAATTTTTTCAAACAAAAAGAGGTTATTTCAGTAGTAGAATTTATAGTGTTTTAAATTAATAATAAAAATTTGTTTTAAAGCTATATCTGGCATATATTTGCAGCTTGAAAAAAATTAAGGAAAATCATAAGTCATAAGCGATGTATTTAACTAGCGACATTAAGAAGGACATTTTTAAAAAGCACGGCAGAGCAAAAAGTGAGACAGATACCGGTTCACCGGAAGCGCAGATAAGTTTGTTCTCGCATCGTATCAATCACCTTACAGAGCACTTAAAAGGGAATAAGAAAGATTATTCCACTAGATTAGGTCTTCTTAAGCTGGTAGGTAAAAGAAGAAGATTGCTCGACTATCTTTATAGAGTAGATATTGAGCGTTACAGAGCGATTATCGCTGAGCTTAATATCAGAAAGTAATTTAAAAGCCTTTCTTATAAACAGGGAATCTTTTATCGGATTCCCTGTTTTCTTCCTGTCCTGCATCAAAATATAGCTTTTATAATATATTTTTATTTAATCAAATTGTTGAAAAATATACATGTTGCCACAAGTAATACAAAAAAAGATACAACTAAAGGACGGCAGGGAAATTCTAATAGAAACTGGTAAGCTTGCCAAACAGGCAGACGGATCTGCTGTAGTGAGAATGGGGGATACCATGATTCTGGCCACTGTCGTGTCTTCAAAAGAGGCAAGAGAGGGAGTGGATTTTATGCCTCTTTCTGTTGACTATCAGGAGAAATTTGCGGCTGCTGGACGTATTCCAGGAGGCTTTCTGAAAAGGGAGGGTAGACTTTCTGACCATGAAGTGCTTATCTCAAGGTTGGTCGATAGGGCCATGAGACCTTTGTTCCCTGAAGATTATCATGCTGATACTCAGGTTAACTTAATGATGATTTCTGGTGATAAAAACGTTCCACCAGATGCACTTGCTGCACTGGCTGCTTCTGCTGCCATTTCTGTTTCTGATATCCCTTTTAACGGACCGATTTCAGAAGTAAGAGTTGTAAGGATCAATGGTGAGTTTATCGTTAACCCTACCTCTGAGCAAATCCTTGAAGCTGATATTGACTTAATGATTGGTGCTTCCTACGACAACATAGTAATGGTTGAAGGGGAAATGGATGAGGTGCAGGAAGAAGAAATGCTTGAAGCGCTGAAAATTGGCCATGAAGCTATTAAAGAACAGTGCTTGGTTCTTAAAGAACTAGAAAAAGAAGCTGGTAAAACTGAGAAAAGAACGTATAGTCATGAGACCCATGACTTGGAGTTGAAAGAAAAATTATATAAGCTGCTTTATGATAAAGTGTATGAAGTAGCTGCTAAGCAAATTGCCAACAAGAGCCTAAGAAGCGAGTCTTTTAAAGCGATTAAAGAAGAGTATGTTGCTTCTTTGCCTGAAGATCACGAAGAAGATCTAGGCCTAATAAGTAAGTACTATCACGATATTGAAAAAGACGCTGTTCGTAACCTTGTATTGAACGAGCGCGTAAGATTAGATGGTAGAAAGCTAGAGCAGATCAGACCTATTTGGAGTGAGGTTGATTACCTTCCTTCTGCGCATGGTTCTGCTATATTTACAAGGGGCGAAACCCAATCTTTAACAACTGTTACTTTGGGAACAAAGCTTGATGAGCAGATTCTTGACAGTGCACTCCTAAGTGGCTCAAGCAAGTTTATGCTTCACTACAACTTCCCTGGCTTCTCAACAGGTGAGGTTAAGCCTAACAGAGGTCCCGGAAGAAGGGAGATCGGGCACGGAAACCTTGCTTTCAGAGCAATTAAAAAAATACTTCCTCCGGTAGAGGAAAATCCATATACCATCAGGGTTGTTTCTGATATTCTAGAATCAAACGGTTCGTCTTCTATGGCTACTGTTTGTGCTGGTACATTGGCACTTATGGATGCAGGTGTGAAAATAACAAGCCCTGTTTCTGGTATAGCCATGGGACTAATCAGCGATAGCGAGTCTGGTAAATTTGCAGTTCTTTCTGATATCCTTGGTGATGAAGATCACTTGGGTGATATGGACTTTAAAGTTACTGGTACTTCAAAAGGTATTACTGCATGTCAAATGGATATGAAGGTAGAAGGGCTGTCTTACGAAGTATTGCATCAGGCACTTATGCAAGCCAAAGACGGAAGGCTTCATATATTGAATGAAATGCTTAAAACCATGCCTTCTAGCAGAGAAGATTATAAGCCTCATACCCCTCGTTCTTATGCAATACGCATTCCTAAGGATATGATTGGTGCAGTGATCGGGCCTGGCGGAAAAGTTGTTCAGGAAATCCAGAAAGTAACCACTGCTACTGTAGTGATAGAGGAAGTAGAAGATGCTGGTTTGGTCAATATCTTTGCCAAAGATAAAGAGGTGATGGATCAGGCGGTGAACTGGGTGAAAGGCATTGTGGCCATACCTGAAGTAGGTGAGACTTATGAAGGAAAAGTAAAATCTATTATGCCTTTTGGTGCTTTTGTAGAGTTTATGCCAGGCAAAGATGGCCTTCTTCATATTTCTGAAATAAAATGGGAGAGACTTGAAACTATGGAGGGTGTTCTTGAGGTTGGAGAAGAAGTGAAAGTAAAACTTATAGAAATAGACAAGAAAACTGGAAAATTTCGTTTATCCAGAAAAGCATTGCTACCTAAGCCCGAGAAAAAGGAAACTACGAAGTAATGATATTCTTGAAAAAGGCAAAACTATGAAAGGTACTTTTACGTTTGAGCCAAATATAATTAACCCAAAAAACTACTTTAATGAGACAGCTTAAGATAAGCAAGCAGATTACCAACCGAGAAAGTCAGTCTTTAGATAAATATCTACAAGAGATTGGTAAGGTAGATCTGTTGACACCTGATGAGGAAGTAGAACTTGCTAAGCGGATCAGAGAAGGTGATCAACTTGCTTTAGAAAAACTTACAAAGGCTAATTTAAGATTTGTTGTTTCTGTTGCCAAGCAGTATCAAAACCAAGGGTTATCTCTTGGTGATTTGATCAACGAAGGAAATCTTGGACTTATTAAAGCTGCACAAAGGTTTGACGAGACCAGAGGTTTTAAATTTATCTCTTATGCTGTTTGGTGGATCAGGCAGTCTATTCTTCAGGCATTGGCTGAGCAGTCTCGTATCGTGAGACTTCCTCTTAATAGGGTTGGCTCTCTAAATAAAATTTCTAAAACTTTTTCTGATCTTGAGCAAAAATACGAAAGAGAGCCGTCGCCAGATGAGCTTGCAGAAGTATTAGAAGTATCCACTTCGGAAGTGGTTGACACCATGAAAATTTCTGGCCGTCACGTTTCTATGGATGCCCCTTTTGTACAAGGAGAGGAGAATAGCCTACTTGATGTTCTTGAGAATGACAGTGAAGTTACACCTGACTCTGAGTTAATGAATGACTCGCTTAGAAAAGAAGTCCAAAGAGCTCTTTCTACGCTTACTCAAAGAGAAGGTGATGTGATTAGTCTGTATTTCGGCTTGAACGGAGAACACTCTATGACTCTTGAAGAAATAGGTGAAAAGTTCAACCTTACTAGAGAAAGGGTAAGACAGATTAAAGAAAAGGCCATAAGAAGGCTAAGACATACGTCTAGAAGTAAAGCGCTTAAACCGTATTTGGGTTAATTATATTTCCATAATGTTTTGAAAGGAGATTCTTAAAATGGTCTCCTTTTTTTATGCTAAAGTTTAATGGTAGGTTATCTTAACTACCAGTTTGAATGCTCCTCTACAGCCTAACTTCACTACTTGTATTTTAGTCTATTAATGGTTTTTGAACCTGAATTATACGATAGATATCAATAATCTTTTTTTAGTATTGCATGTAGCGCTAATTTTCCCGAAATTCGCAACACCTATAAATTTATTTATCTATTATATTATGGCTGAAGAAAAAGTATCCTGCCTGATTATCGGTTCCGGCCCTGCCGGATATACCGCTGCAATATATGCTTCGCGCGCTGGTCTTAACCCTGTTATGTATCAAGGTGGACAACCTGGCGGTCAATTAATGATTACCAATGATGTCGAGAACTACCCGGGCTACTCTGATGGCGTCATGGGTCCTCAGATGATGGAAGATTTTCGTAAACAAGCGGCCAGGTTCGGTACAGACATCAGGTTTGGTTTGGCTACCAAAGTAGATTTTTCAGGGCCTGTTCATAAGGTTTTTATAGACGATGCTCATTTGATACTAGCTGAAACAGTAATTATCGCTACTGGGGCATCAGCTAAGTGGTTAGGACTGGAGTCTGAAGCACGTCTTAATGGTAAAGGCGTATCTGCTTGTGCTGTTTGTGACGGATTTTTCTTCAGGGGGATGGATGTAGCTGTTATTGGTGGTGGGGACACTGCTTGCGAAGAAGCCAGTTATTTATCAAAGCTTTGTAAAAAGGTATATATGATCGTTAGGAGAGATGAAATGCGTGCTTCTGACATCATGCAAAAAAGAGTTTTGAATGCCAATAACGTTGAAATCCTTTGGGACACGGTAACCGAAGAGGTGCTTGGTGAAGAGGAAGTGGATGGTATTAGAATTAAAAACAATAAGTCTGGAGAGGTAAAAGAAATTCCAGTAAAAGCTTTCTTTGTAGCTATTGGTCACCAGCCCAATACAGGGATTTTCAAGGAGTGGCTTGATATGGATGAAAGCGGATATATAAAGACTGTCCCTGGTTCTAGCAGAACTAACATTCATGGAGTCTTCGCTTGTGGCGATGCTCAGGATAATATATATAGACAAGCTGTTACAGCGGCTGGTACAGGCTGTATGGCTGCGTTGGATGCTGAGCGCTATCTGGTTGAAAAAGAAAATATGTAATATATACAGTAGCCTCTTCTGTTCCAGAAGAGGCTGCTGCTTTTCCTTTGTATCCTTTCCTGTTTATTTGTCAAAAGCAAAAACAATTCTAAACCTCTACGTGTAATAGAAAGGAACTTCTTTTTACGATTGTTTTTGTACTGTAGTTAATTATTGATGAAACTTGATATATTAGTCTTTTCGGTTCACCCTGATGATGCTGAGTTGGGATGTAGTGGAACCATTTTATCTCATATTGCCATGGGTAAAAAAGTAGGTGTTGTTGATTTAACACAGGGGGAGCTTGGTACTAGGGGCAATGCAGAGTTAAGACTACAAGAAGCAGATGATGCTTCTGAGATTTTAAAGCTTTCAGCAAGGGAAAACCTAGGTTTTAGGGATGGTTTTTTTACTATAGATGAAGATCATTTACTTTCTGTAATTCGTATTATCAGGAAATTTCAGCCTGAAATCGTTATTGCCAATGCTATAGAAGATAGGCATCCAGACCATGGCAGGGCTTCTGATCTTGTAGCAGAGGCTAGTTTTTTATCTGGATTGCGAAAAATAAAAACTTCTCTTGATGGAGAAAGCCAGGCAGCTTGGAGGCCTAGAAAAGTCTATAACTTTATTCAAGACAGATATATTAAGCCTGATTTGATCGTGGATATTTCTGACTTTTGGGATGAAAAGGTAAAATCGATATTAGCTTATAAAAGCCAATTTTACAACCCTGAAAATGATGAACCGGAAACCTATATTTCCTCACCTGAGTTTTTAAAATTTGTAGAAGCTCGCGCTATGGAATACGGGCATTATATTGGTGTAAAATACGGTGAAGGCTTTACTTGTCGCCAGAGGGTTGGGGTAAAAAACCTTTTTGACCTGCTTTAAGGTGCCAACCGGGCTTTTACCCACTCATTTTCACCTGACGATTTATAGCAAATCCTGTCGTGTAGCCTTCCGGGCCTACCTTGCCAAAACTCAAAATAGTCAGGTATCAAGCAGAAACCGCCCCAGTGTTCAGGTTTTTGAAGATTTTCTTCACTATAGGTATTTTGGGCTTCCTCAAACTTTTTTTCAAGCACCTCTTTAGAAATTTCAGTGCTTTGTGGAGAAATAGTTGCACCGACCCTACTTAAAAATGGCCTAGATTTAAAGTATTTTTCAGACTCTTCTTCAGAAATTTTTTCAACAAACCCTTCTATACGCACCTGTCTTTCAAGTTCTGGCCAAAAAAAAGTGATGCATCCCGCTGGGTTTTCTTCCAGTTCTTTTCCTTTTCTGCTTTGGTAGTTTGTAAAAAAGACCAGTCCTTTTTCGTTAACTTCTTTAAGCAGTAAAATTCTTGAAGTTGGTCTGCAATCTTTAGAAACTGTGGAAAAATTCATGGCAGTGGGTTCGCAAACATTAGCAGTGATGGCCTCATTAAGCCATTGAGAAAACTGATCCAATGGTTTATATGTTGTTTCTTCTTCAGACAATGACTTCTTTTTGTAGTCTTTTCTGATATCAGCTAAGTTAAGGTTTGCTTTGCTCATGATTTTCGTTTTTCCTGAACAAATATAATGTACAACTGTTTAAAGTACATATTAAATCACAAACATTTGTTCGTACAAATTATTTGGATTGTTTGACTGTCAGATTTATTATTGTTAAATTAAATTAGGTATAGGATTTGAGCCGGCTGGGGTTATATGTCCCGTCGTATAAATTTAATTAGTATTATGGTAAGTAAAGGGCACATATTATTATCAGAACCTTATTTAGGGGACAATAGTTTTGAAAGGAGTGTAATACTTCTTTGTGAAAACAATGAACAAGGTGCCTTTGGGTTTATCCTGAACAAGCCAACGATACTTACTTTAGAAGCTGTATTAGCAGGCGTAGACGATTTTGATGAGATGTTATATATGGGTGGGCCTGTAGGGCAAGATTCTTTACATTTTATTTATCGAAACAATTTTCCACTTGAAGGGTCAGTAGAGGTAATGGATAATTTGTACTGGGGTGGAGACTATGAACAACTCAAATATCTTATTAATACTAAGCAGCTCAATACCGCTGACATCAGGTTCTTCCTTGGTTATTCAGGATGGGGCGAAGGTCAGTTGGACGAAGAGCTTGAAGAAAATGCATGGATCGTGGCAGAAGCCAATTCTGGTGATATCTTTGATACTACACCTGGTGATATGTGGCGCTTTATGTTACAGAAAAAAGGGGGTAAATATAAGATGATGTCTAATTACCCCATAGATCCGAGACTAAACTAAACCTATTAGGAACAACAAAACCCTTATCACAATGAGTTCTGACAAAGAAATTCTTGAAGGCAAAAAAAATCTGCAGGACATTAACCAACCGGTTAAGTCTGGAAGACATCCTGAAGACAACGACTATCAGGATGAGGGAGATAACGCTAACGAAGACTACAGCGACTATTCCAAGGCAGATCTGCTCAGGGTCATAGAAACTTACCGTGTCGATGGTAACTATGTTCGTGCTGGTTCCTTTTTAAAAGAAGTTAAAGCTAATTTTGATAATATTATTGAAGCCGAACGGGCAGAGGCTTTTGAAAACTACCTCAATGAAGGTGGTGATGAAACAGGTTTCAGTTACAAACTGGACGACCTTTCTAAAAAGTTTTATTCTTTGTTTGATAAACTGAAAGAGGAGGTTAGCAACCACTTTAGCAAATTTGAAAAGGAAAAAGAAAAGAACCTTGCCATAAAAAATGAGCTTCTGGAAAAGTTGCGTAACCTGATTTCTAGCGAAGAGACCAATACTAGTATTACTTCCCTTAAAGAAATTCAGGAAGAATGGAAAGCCATTGGCCCCGTTCCGGGCGCTTATGTTCAAGACCTATGGGCTAGTTATAATGCTTTGGTAGAGCGTTTCTACAATAATAGGAGCATCTATTTTGAACTGAAGGAACTGGATCGCAAGAAGAACTTAGAAGCTAAGGTAGAATTGTGCGAAAAGGCAGAAAAGCTACTGGAAGAAACTAACGTTTTGGAGGCTATAAAAGAGCTTAAAAACCTTCACAATGATTATAAGCATATTGGTCCGGTGCCACGTGAAGAACAGGAAAATTTATGGCTTCGGTTTAAGTCGGCCTCTGATAAGCTTTATGAAAAACGCAACGAGCTATTTAGAAACCAAAAGGCTAACCTTGAGGAAAATTATAAAAAGAAACTTGCAGTAATTGAAAAGATGCTGCCATACGCAGAGTTTTCTACCGAACGCATAGATGAGTGGAAAGAGAAAACATCTGAAGTTTTGAACCTTCAGGTAGAGTGGAAGCAAGCGGGGGCAGTGCCTCAGGAAAAGTCTAAAGAAGCTTCTAAACGTTTCTGGTCTGCTTGTAAGGCTTTTTTCCATAACAAAGAAAAATTCTTTAAAGAGCTTGAGTCTGTGAAGGTGGAAAACCTTAAGAAAAAGGTGGAGCTATGTGAACAAGCAGAAGCCCTTAAAGACGATGGCGATTTTGTAAATACCGCACGCACGCTTAAAGATCTTCAAAAGCAGTGGGAGGGGATAGGGCCTGTGCCTATCAAACAAAAGGATGCTATTTTTAAACGCTTTAAGACAGCTTGTGACCATTTCTTTAACAGAAAAAGAGAGTTTCTAGCAGAAGAAGAAAAAGCGTATCATGAAAACCTCAAGAAAAAACAGGAGATTTGTGATAAAATAGAAGCATTGGCCGAGGAAGATGACCTTGATGTTGAAGATTTCCAGAACTTACAAGAGGCTTTTGCCAACATTGGTTTTGTTCCTAAAAGCGAAATCAAGTCTATTCAAGCTCGCTATAAAAGTGCAGTAGATACTTTGCTGGCAAACTTGGATACGGAAGGTGATAAAGAAAAAGAAAAGGTGAAATTGATGCTTAAGGTAGGTGCTTTGAAAAATGTACCAGCCGGACAGAACAAATTGAACCGTACAGAGTCTGATATAAACAAAAAAATTGGCCAGTTGAAGGGGCAAATCGATTTGTGGACAAACAATATTGAGTTCTTTGGTAACTCTAAAAATGCCGACAAATTAAAAGCTGATTTTGAAAATAAAATACAACAAGCTCATAAAGAATTAGATGAGCTTAAAGAGCAGAAAAAAATTATTTCTGAGTATAAAAAATGACCGAAAATGTTTGCAGGTTAAAGAAAAGAATGTACCTTTGCATCATCAAAACGGAGTTAAGCCTCCATAGCTCAGCTGGTAGAGCAACTGACTTGTAATCAGTAGGTCGTTGGTTCGAGTCCGACTGGGGGCTCCAAATTTTGAAAGCGCTTAAAGTAATAATACTTTAAGCGCTTTTTTTATTTTTAACCGTAGTTTTTTTTGGCCTTTGTTCTTTCCGCTCTTAGAGATACTCATGGTATTGTTGAGAACTAATATTCTTTTATTGAACTTCTCAAATAGTTTTTCTATTTTTCTAAATTAATCACTAACAAGAGTAAATGCTCTTGATACGCCAGGTTTATGTTTTTAAGATTGCAGACTGTTTTCATCCTAGCTGGACTTTCTTTCAGTGTTTTATTGAGTTGTACCCGGAAAGATGCGCAAGCAGAGTTTTCCGATAACTTTCGTGTTAAGTTTGTCTCAATCACTGAGGATAGTGCCCAAGGGAGGGTTATTTTTAACCCAGAACTTATAGCCGATCTTTATGATATGGATGAAGATGTTGTTCTGAAAAGATGGGGAAATAAGCAGAAGGTAGAGCAAATGATTTCGGTAATCCAAAATGTAGAGGAAGACGGTCTTCACCCCAATGACTATCACTTACAAGCGATAGAAAACTTGGCTGAAACAGTTTTTTATTCTAGGAATTATGAGGTTGAAGATGTGGTTGAGTTGGAGTTGTTGCTGACTGATGCATTGTTTGTAATAGCCTCCCACTTGGCTGAAGGTAAATTAGATGCTGAAAATATTGATCCACAGTGGAACGCTTCAAAAAGAAAGATGGATATTAACCTGGAGGCATTTGTGGATAGTGCTTTGACTAATAATACTATTGAGGAAAGCCTGAAAAACTTGGTACCACCTTATAGGGAATATAGAAACCTTAAAAAAGCGCTTGCCAAATATCGTGAGGTTAAAGCTAGTGGTGGCTGGGATAGTTTTGAAACTTCTATGCCAAAACTACAAAAAGGAGTAACACACGAGGATGTCGCTACGCTGAGGAAAAGGCTCATGGTTACCCAAGGAGATGTTTATGAAAATTTGGAAGATGAAAAGATCTTTGCCAGTAAGCTTCACGAGCAAGTTGTCATTTTTCAAAAAAGAAATGGGTTAACAGCAGATGGAGTAGTGTCTAAATCAACCATTGAAGCTTTAAATATACCTGTAGAGGAACGGATTGCTACTATTGAAGCCAACCTTGAGCGTTGGAGATGGATTAATGATGATCTAGGGAAAAAGTACATAAAAGTTAATATTGCAAATTTTGAGCTCCAGGTTGTTGAAAATGATACTGCGGTGTTTGTTTCTGATGCCATAGTAGGTAAGCCGTTTAGGAAAACCCCTGTTTTCAGTTCAGTCATGAACCATTTGGTGTTTGCGCCCACGTGGACTGTTCCTCCTACCATATTGAAGCAAGATGTTATACCCGCAGTCGTCCAAAAGCCCTCTTATCTTCGGGAAAAAAACATGAAGGTGTTGCGCAATGACGGATCCGAAGTAGACCCGGCAACTATTGACTGGAAAAAAGCGGCTGTTTCAGGTTTCCCTTATCGTATCAGGCAAGAACCAGGCAAAGACAACGCTTTGGGTGCTGTTAAATTCATGTTTCCGAACAAGCACAGCGTTTATATTCATGATACCCCTACACGTAACTTATTTGTACATACCGACCGTTCTTTTAGCTCAGGCTGCATCCGCATAGCTAAACCTCTTGAGTTGGCTGCTTACTTACTTCAGGATAAACCAGAGTGGACAAAAGCGCAAATATCAAAAGTTGTTGAGCAAGGTAGAGAACGCACCGTGCATATTAAGCCCTTGGCTGTGCATTTGCTTTATCTTACCACATGGGCAGATGATGAGGGGATCGTGCATTTTAGGAAAGATATTTATGACCGTGATGACGTTTTGCTAAAAGCGCTTAACCAAAAACCGCCCGTTGCCGCACTAGAGGAAAGTAAAGAGATGGCGGGTCTGTAAAATGGGAAAGGCCCCTTTAGTGGTTACTGACTTGCTGCAGACCTGCTAATACTAAACCTGGATGCGTAATGATGGCTTTCATTACCTAAAATCTCTATACTCATCAATAAAAATGGTGGAAAACAGCTTTTCCATGTTTTCAAACTCCATATTTTTTTGATCCAAAGATTTAATCTCCAGGTCTTGTTTGTTTTTATGTTCTTCAGTGGCACTCAAAACCCCGTTTTTTAGGAAAAAATCCGTGTCTAAGGTGTCCAGCGGGAAGTAAACAGTTCTTTTGAGCTTAAATGGTATGATCAGGTTGTCGTAAACCTTTTTGCGAAAGTGGTATAAATCTGTGGTGTTAGGGTCTGGTCCATGAAGGTGGTCCAGCACAAGTCTGAGCAAATCTTCCCAGTCCCCGATATCCGAAACCTCCGAAACGTCAGATAAAGCTTTTTTCCCTATCTGGAAATCAAAATGATTTGAGTCGTTGCGGATTTCCAGTGTGTTTTGGTTTTCCCTGAACTGCTCTTCTATATCATACGTGTCAAAACAATTGAGTCGCCAGCCTGCATAGTCTAAAGGAGGGACAACTTCAGGCATTTTCTTTTCCAGCGCATAAGCGGCCACAAATACCTTGTCTTGAACAGTGGCCTCAAAGTCTTGTAATAGGTTTTCTGCAGAAGTTGTATTGAATGTATGGTCGTGGACAATTTCTAAAGTGCGCATGCAATGCAGGATTAATAGTCTTATACTGTAATAAAG
This sequence comes from Cytophagaceae bacterium ABcell3, assembly GCA_030913385.1. Classification (NCBI taxonomy): domain Bacteria; kingdom Pseudomonadati; phylum Bacteroidota; class Cytophagia; order Cytophagales; family Cytophagaceae; genus Natronocytophaga; species Natronocytophaga cellulosiphila. Next base: position 3,628,927 of record CP133159.1, on the reverse strand, counting down.
CTGGAAACTAGCTGCAATGTTAAGGAAAAATCAGCAAATAATGTGACCCTGTAGTAGTGCCAAGGCATGCCTTGGTACTACTACAGGGTTATTGGACGCATATCTTAAGTGTTTAAAATAGTTATATTTCTTTGACTAACTGGTTATTAGTAGTTATCTTGTTTTTATTTAAAGCCGCTTATGAATATTTGTGTAATTGGCAGGCAACTACTAGCAGGCATTGTTTTATTTTTTCTTTTGGGATTGTCATCCTGTAGCAACCCCTCTGATGCGCTATTTGAGGTCAGGCATGTTTTCTCTATGGAGCCGTTCATACAGGATGAGTTGCATTTTCAGGCGGAAGATTACTTTTACTTATATAATTATACGCCCTCAGACAGTAGTGTTTTATTAAGAATCCTGGATACTCTTACAGTAGACACTGCACGCCATAGCCATTATTTTTATTTTTATAATTATCATGAGAGCTTACCAGATACATCTGATTTGAATAAAAAAATGAAACACCTGGATGATTTCCATCTAACAAAAGAGTTTGGTCATAATAATAAGCACCTTGTTTTAGTTTTTACTTCTTTAAAAGAAAAGATACTGGACAATAAGCAGTTTCCCCGCCGTTACCTTATCAGCAGGTATTTTAATGGCAAAGAAGATGAGCGGTATTACCATAGAAGTGCTAATTCATTTGTAGAAGTCCCGTACTCAAAAGTTTTTCCTTGTGTTGAGTGTGATTAATTATGCTTTTCCCCCTGATATAAAAAGATCTCATGAATATTGTTTTTAGTAACAGGTATTATAAAGTCTTTTGCTTTGTCGCATTAATCTTTTTTGCTCAATGTAGCGATAAAACAAAATCTTCAGGACAGCAAGGTTCCATGCCCAACGAAGTATTGGCAAAAGACTCCCTGATTAACTCTTTTTGTATAAAAGAAGGCGAACTTTTTAGTAGTCAAGGGAATTTAAACAGCGCTTTTTATGATCAAGAATTTATTATAAAATCTTTATATGGAAAGGCAAAAGATGTCGAAAATACAAATTTATGTGTTCAGTCAGGTTTGCTAAATAGGGCCTGCTGAAAAAGTCACAAGTGTGCAAGATACGCATGGCCTTACATGAAGACGTATTGGAATACTTCGAATGTAAGGCCATAAAGTAGATTGTGCGCTTGTGGCTAGCCCAAAAAAGTATTGGGTTAAAAGCTCGTTACTTTAATGTGCACGGAATAAGAAATAACCGTAAAACCCTTGCACCTACACTTCCTGATTTTTATGCAAATATCAACAGGTCAATGTTTTGGGCGTTTTTCAGTGCGCCCTAAATACCCCAGTAAAAGCGTTAGATGGGTCTGGAAACCTGGAGTTCAGATATTATATAATATCTGGTATTCCAGAGGGAAGTTTACTGAGTGGTTATGCAGAAGAGGTTTCATTAAAAGAATATGAGCGCCTGATGCCACAGACCAAGGCGCCTTATACAAATTACCATTTTATAGTAGGGGATAATCTTATATTGCTCAGTCATTATGGTATGGTTCCTTATTATGAAAGCTATGATATTGATGAATATACAGGGTGTTTTAGGGAGAAACTTTGATAGGATATATTTTAAAAGCTTCTTACAGGGCAGTGTCATCAGATTGACAGTTTTCCGGTGAATGCATTTTGCTGCGACCTCCATTTCTGCACAATCTTATTCACATTTAATGCATGGGAACATCTGGGAATAGGTGGCAGGATATAGGTTACCGGATAAGCTATCTCTGTGAAAATAACTTTCTTCATGCTTCCCGTTGATAAATTTGGTGAATATTACCCTCCGCGGATAATACTTTTCATTTAGAACTTCCGCTTTAAGACTTGATATTCCCAGAATCAGATAATCCTTATTTTTTAAAGAGCCAGGTTCTTTTTCAAGATCATACTGATTTTTAAGAACCATCTTTTTTTGAAGATTATTTGTATCAGGAAGTGATGAATGATATCTGTAGAAGTAATAAAAGTGATCAGCCTCATCTTCTGGGAATTTTATTTTTTTAGCAAAGCTGAGCAGTTCAGAAATATCTGAAGATTTGTAATTATACAGGTAATAATAATGCTCCCCCGCAAACTGCATATCTCCGTCTGTTTCCGGCGGGCATTCAAAAACCTTCCTTATGTTAAGATGCTTGCCGTCTTCTCCGTAACATGCCGAAAGGAGAATGAAAATTATCAGTATCATCCGGAATTTCTTCATCTGCAATATCCTATATTGATATCAAGAATTGTTTCATATCTAAGTATATTAATAAAAGGCTTATATCCTCTTTGATGCTGTAAAACCCAAAGAGCAGCCAGCCCTTCTTTGTCTAATAAAGCGGGCAAACGTGTATTAGTATAATCTTCTTCATCGACCCCAAACCAATCTTTTAACAAAACAGTTAAAGGTACTTTAACCTTATGCGGAGAATTTTGTATACGGCCAAATTTATTCCAATAGTCAAACCCTAGTTGCTGTGATATGTTTTTGCTAAAAATCTCAACTTCCTGTATTCCTCCTACTGCAATCATTTCTGAAAGATTAGGAAATGATGTACGAAAAGAAGGCCAGTTAAGTCTGATTTCAGATGAGATGTCAAGTGTATAGGGTTTTATGTGGTGAAAAGCGTTATGATGCCTAGCAATTTTTTCTTGAATTGCGCTGAAAAGTCTATTCTTGTTACTTAAAAAACTAATCCATTCAAGCATTCTCAGACTAAGAGGTGAACCATGATTTTTTCTAAAGTGACTAATCACCTGCATTCGATATTTACAGAAAGAGAAAGAGGAAAATGCAATATCAATTAATTCATTATCTGTCTTACTTTCCAGCTTGTGGATATCAAGTATCCTTTGCCCTAAAGCTGTTGATGGTTTCATGTTTATATGCCATTGAGAATCCTCGTTTTTGCCAGATGTCGCCATTACATTGCCATGGCGTCCGTATACAGATACATTCATAAAAAAATACCAAAAAAATAAACAATAATAATAAATGTAATATGCCTATTTTCCTAAAAAACAGGATAATTTTTTGTTTAGTAGAATTTGATTTTTACACCTGAAATTCTATTCTTTCCCTAATCCTGAGAATACTGCTTCTGACTTTATTCGTCTGAATCAGGATTTCCAGAATGTTAGAATTTCCAGAATAAAAGAGGGAGGAGCCTATAGTACCCTTAGGCTTTAAAAGCATTCTTCCGCCTCTCTTTCCACTGACAATTCTGCTCATTCCCTAATTCTGAGAATTCTGCTTCTGACATTAGTACCTTTAGGGTTTAAAAGCATTTTTCCGATTTTCTCTTTACCGAAAAATTCTGTTAATTCTTTAATCCTGCTAATTCTGCTTCTGACATTTATTCCGTCTGAATCAGGATTTCCAGAATTAAAGGGGAGGAGCCTATAAGTCGCCTTAGGCTTTAAAAGCACTCTTCCGACTCTCTTTTTACTGAAGAAATTCTGTTCATTCCCTAATCCTGAGAATCCTGCTTCTGACATTATTCGTCTGAATCAGGATTTCCGGAATGTTAGAATTTACAGAATTAAAGAGGAGGAGCTTATCAGTGCCTTTAGACTTTAAAAGCATTCTTCCGACTTTTTCTCCACTGAAAAAATTCTGTTAATTCTTTAATCCTAAGAATTCTGCTTCTGACAATATCCGTCTGAATCAGAATTTCCAGAATGTTAGAATTTCCAGAATTAAAGAGGAGGAGCCTACAAGTACCCTTAGGCTTAAAAGCAATCTTCCGACTCTCTCTCTCTACTGAAAAATTCTGTTCATTCCTTAATCCTGAGAATTCTGCTTCTGACATTTTTTAAACGATCTTCTCAGGACTTTTTATTTTATTGTAAGGAAATTGGTTACTTTCGTTCATTGAGGTATAAAAAGTAGTATAGAAATGGTCTGGCAACTTGATACCGGACAGTTAGAAGAAACTATTGCATCTGGGCTTGCTATCAGTTATGGAATCCATGTTAAGGAAATCTTTAAACTTGGCGGTAACTCCAATATAAACTATAAAGTTGTTGATGTTCAGGGGGATAGTTTTGTAGCACGTCTTTCTAAATATAAAAGCGCTGATACGGCATTAGAAGAGCATGTATTAAACTCTTTGACAAAAACTGGATACCGACTATCACCTGTAATTGTTAAAACCTTAAGCCATCATACTAACACCACTATCAGAACATGCGGAAAAACATACGTTTTGCACGTCTTTACCTATATTCAAGGTGAAGTTTTGTGTAAATGGTTTGAAAAGTGCAGTGGGTCAGAAATTCAAATGATTTTTAAACAGTTGGCTTGTTTGCATAAAGAACTGACAAGAGTTCCTTACTTGCACCCTGACTTTCATTACATGCACCCAGAAATTTTTTCTTTAGGTTTAAATAATGTGACTGCCAGTGCCAGTGTGAAAACTTATGTAACTAAGCATGCGCATGTTTTCATGAAAAAGGCAAAGATGTTAAATGCTTTGATTGGAAACATATACCTCCATTCTAGACATAAGCAGTATATTCATGGGGATATCCATTTAGAAAACATATTATTTCAGAATGGCGATTTGGTGGCTTTTCTGGATTTTGAAAAAGTGCAATATGCTCCCCTGGAGCTAGAGGTTGTTTTTTCTGCTTTTCGCACTTGCAAATACAGCCGCTTTGATGATAAACTACAGTATGATACCGAAGCTATTTTGTTGGGTTTAAATGAATATACAGTAAATAATAAGAGCTTAAAGTTTATAGTGGAAGATTTTGAAAAGAATGAAGGATTATGGAAAGTCTTATTTTGCCTTGATCAGTCTTTTTTATATTTAGAAAAAGCCATCAAAGGTATTTGGACTTTAGAGGAAGGTATAGGTTTTTTGCCATGTTTTAATGAAGTGCTTCAATATGAAGAATAGGGTTTTGTTTCTCCTGGAGGCATCACATATTGATAAAGAATATGTGGAAGACTTGTGTCTTATAGCAAATGAATACGATGAAGCAGTTTTTGTTCTGTCGAAAGCTGATCAGTTTAATCAACATGGATTGACTACAGGGCAACTTTTAATCATTTTACAAAGTGTTTTGGTAAAGCAATTAGGTATCCCTTTTTTCCTATTATTATACCCTGATAAAGGGGTGTCTGGAGTAAATTATTGGATACAGTTAAAATTGCTTACGCCTCCTTTTAATACCATATATACCAGTAATAAATCAGATGAGGAGCCTGCAGGACTTATTCTAAAATGCCAGTTTAACCTGCTGCCGGAAATGCCTGATCATAATTATCAATTAACCAAATTTTTGCCGAATGTTCGACGAGGCTTGTTTATAACCCGGGCTCAGCCGTTTCATAATGGACATGCGGCTTTTGTAAAACAGCTAGGGGAGGAATGCGATGAAATTATTGTCTTAATTGCTGCTGCCGAACAGGCGCATGTTCTTAACAATCCTTTGTCAGCCTCTGAGCGGCTTGAGATGCTTCATAGCTTTTTTCAAAAAGAGTTTCCAGGCAAGTTTTACCTGATGGCTCTTCCTCAAAATGCTTTTAACCTTGAGAATATGCTTGAACTTTCTTTTTTACTACCTGATTTTTCTTCCGTATATGGTTCAAACCCTATTATTCTGAGTATGTGTCATGCCTTAGGTATCCCAACTAAAGCTTTGTTAAATAAAGTTGAAGTGAGTGCTACAGAAGTAAGGAAGCAATTGCTTGACAATGCCAGTATTAAAGACTTGGTTCCATCAGTTATTTATGACTATTTGGAAAAGTTGCCGCTGAAAGAGAGGCTTCAACTGTTAAATAAAGATGAAAAGGCTTAAAAATGTGTGGAATAGGTGGAATATTGTTTTCCAGAGACAATGGTCAAACGCTTTATCACCGGGTAAGTAAAATAGCACAAGCCCAGCTTCATCGGGGACCTGATGAACAGCAGATACTGGTCAAAGGCAATCATGGGTTTTGTCACCAACGCTTAGCCATTATTGACAGGCAGGGTGGAAAACAACCTTTTTTTGACCATACCGGGAGATATTTGATTCTTTATAATGGTGAAGTGTATAACTATAAAGCGCTTCGTCAGCAATTGGCAGGAAGGTATGCTTTTGTGTCAAACTCTGATACGGAAGTTGTGTTAGCGGCATATCTTATCTGGGGTGAAGACTGTCTGGATAAATTTATAGGTATGTTTTCTTTTCTGATTTGGGACAGCCTTTCTCAAACCGGCTTTGCGGCCAGAGACCCTTTAGGGGTAAAACCTTTTGTGTACTATTCTTTTAATGGAGCGTTCTTGTTTGCTTCTGAAACCAAGGCCATTTTATCGTGTTTAAGCACTAAACCTAAGATTGATCATCAGTCAATTGTTGAATATGTGGTGGCTCCTATGTTAAGTGGGGTTGAGCATTCGGTTTTTCAAGGGATTTCTTATTTAGGTGCTGGCGAGAAGCTGTTTGTTAGTAGAGATAGGATAAGTAAAAAGAAGTATATCAACTTTAACATTAGTGCTAGCGGCCAAGCATTAGAGATATATGTTCAACAGCTGAGAAGTGCTTTGGAAGAGAGTGTAAAGCTTTCTGTTGTATCAGATTTGCCTGTAGGTGTTTTCCTAAGTGGTGGACTTGATTCGTCTATTCTTTCTTCTTTGGCTATGAAAGTTAAAGCTGAGAATTTTAAAGCATTTACGATAGCCTTTGAAAATCATTCGCAACTTCTTTTTGACGAAAACTCAATTGTTAATTCTGATGATTTTCCCTATGCGAAGCACTTGGCCACTACTTTAGGTTTTCCAATGGTTTCTGTGACTGCTTCTTTGGAAGGCATTGCTAAGGCACTACGAACAGTGGCCGGAATAAATGATAGAATCCCAGCCTGGGAACAGGAAATATCTCAGCACTTTCTTTCGAAAGCCGCTTCTAAAGAATTTAAAAGTGTTTTGGTTGGTGATGCTGCTGATGAAACCAACTATGGGTACTTTTTTCTGCTTAACAAAGCTGTTAATTACAGTCCACTTGGTCTAATCAAGCACTTTGGTGGTGATAAAAGGACATGCTTATTATCTGAGCGTTTGCGTAAGCTGATGCATCCCTTTCAGTATCTGGATGAGAAATACACCAGACTGGTGGAGGATAATGGGTATACCTTTGCAGGTAGTAATGAGGATAGGGTTATGGCCATGAGCTGCCTTGTTTACAAATTATGGCTGGGAAGGCTCCTTCATCATGGTGATATTCATACCATGTACTTTGGGTTAGAGGCCAGGGTGCCTTTTGCCAATCAAAATGTTTTAGATGTGGTACGGGGTATAGGGCACCATTTGGGTTTTAGGCAGCAAAATGAGAAATATGTGCTGAAGCTAGCAGCGAAAGGCCTCATTCCTGAACCTATTATTCAACGGAAAAAATCTGCCCTGCCCAGAGACCCTAGATTGGGTAAAGTGTATCAGGAAATTCTAAAGCAGCTTGTAAGTAAAGAACAGGGTTTTGTAGATGCTTACTTGGATAAGAAAGCACTCTTGTCTTTATGTGAGATAAGTAAAATTGAGGAGAATGATCGGATGATTTTATTCAATATGGTAAGTTTGTTATACTGGGCGAAACAATATGCATGAGAATAAGAAGATTCTGATTGTCACCATTCCTGAAAAAGGTCATATTAACCCAATGATTGGTATAGCAAAAGAATTGCAGAACCGAGGGTATGAGCTTGCTTTTTTTGCTCAAACAAATATAAAGGAGCAAGTGGTAAAGGCAGGGCTGGATGTGCCTGTGTTTTTTAATTCATTGGATAAAGATGGACTTGTTACGAAGGGGAAAACATTTGTTGAAAAGTTGCAAGATAAAGCATGGCTTCAAAATTGGATAAAAACCCTGCTTATTGATGCTGTGCCCAGTCAAGTTCAGGTTATTGAAGACGTCGTTAAACAGTATTGCCCTGCCCTGATTGTAACTGACCCCATGGTTTATGCGGCTGCTATTGTAGCCAACCAACATCAAATTCCTTGGGTAGGTGTTTCCTCCTCGTTAAATCCTGTGACACCTGACAAGTGGGAATGTGACCTTACCATGACCTTGCAAACGTTTGCGCAAGACAGGAACGAGATTTTTCAAAAATATCTGCAAGAAGCTAGGTTTCGGGTAAGTGACTTAATATCTCCATGGCTTAATATCGTATTTTCAACAGAGGAATATGCACCACGTAGTTTTAGTAACAATACTTTTTCGTTTTATGTAGGGCACTCTTTCCCAGATGGCGATAGAGGAGACGAACAAGACTTTCCCTTTCACCTTTTAAGGAAGGACAGTAAAAAAGTATATATGTCTTTGGGAAGTCAGGTCTATTATCACCCCAAATTATTTGCAATGGTGCAGCAGGCAATGCAGGGTTCTGATGTCCAATTAATATTTTCCATGAATGAGTTAGTGCATACTCCTTTTGTGAAAACATTAAATGAAAATGTCATTGCAGTTGAATATGCTCCTCAGTTACGTTTGTTACCTCATATCGACCTAATGATTAGTCATGGTGGAGCCAACTCTGTTATGGAATGTTTAGCTCATGGTAAACCCATAGCGCTCCTGCCCATTTGTAACGACCAGTTTTTACAGGCTAAGTTTGTTGCCTACAATAAAGCGGGAAAGATTTTTGACACATATAAAGCTACTGTAGAAGACATTCGAGCGGGTCTTCATATGCTTCTTGAGGATGATGCAGAAGAAAGAAAAAACGCATTAAAGATAGCCGATTCTTTTGCCAGACATCAAGGGCCTTTTGAAGCTGCAGTATTAATTGAAAAGCTGTTTTGTTCCAGAACACCTTTGATGCCATTAGTTTAACACATGCAGACAATCCTCATATTCTCGCCCCATCTGGACGATGCCATACTAAGCTGTGGCTCCTCAATCAATCATTGGGTTACAGAAGGGAATGAGGTGATAGTAATTTCTATTTTTACTTCTTGCGGAAGGCATTCTCAGGCTGAGCTTTATGAAAAAAGAAAGAAAGACGATATAAAAGCACTACAGTTTTTAGGTTGTAAATTTGCTCATTTAGACTTTGTTGATGCCCCTTTTCGGGATGCCCAAAACAACAGCTTTTCCAGTATTTTATTCCATCATGATTTGAAATGTGGAAAGGTAGCAGGTTTATTGGATTCAGTGCTTTCTTGTATAGAAATATACAAACCTTCTCAAATTTATTTTCCTCTCGGTGTAGGTGGCCATATTGACCACCATCAGTTGTTCCTTTCCAGTTTAGACTGCTCCCATTTTGGGGAAGCCATTTGCTATTACGAGGACTTACCCTATGCTTTGGTGCCTTGCTGGTCAAATGTTAGGTTGCAAAATTTAGGATATTTATTTTCTGAAAAAGATAAAGAAATGATATCTTCCCAAATGATACCTGAGCAACTTTCTGACTGTGAGATTGCTTTCGTTAAAAATTATATGGGTGATAAAAATGACCAAGGCCTTAGTAATGAAAAGTATAAACAGGAGATCCGCAATTTGAGATGTGAGCGTAAAACTGAAAACAACCTGCCGTGGGTAAATTTAGTGCCATTTCAGATAGGGCATACAGAAGAACAATTTAATACAAAAATGGAGGCCATCTCTTTTTATGAAACAGAATGGCCTGTTTTATTTGGTGAAAATATGGCCAGTATTCGAGAAGTATTATATAATTCCAGTGATGCTTTTGTAGAGCGCTTCTGGAAAATCAGATAGTAAAAAAATGCAGTTTATTGTCAACTCAGACCCTAGTCTTCAGACGCCTGCGCATGGTCAATTTCTTCGCAGGACTTCAGTAGAGGATTACTTTGTAGATGCATGGGCTGGCGAAAATATTTCCAAACAGGAAACCCATGGAGACCTTGAAATTACCATATCTGAAAATGGGGTTTTTGGTTTAATAGAGCTTCCATATAAAGAAGGGGAAGTTGAAGAGATTACCAGTGGATTGTACAGACAGGTTTTCTCCTATTTAGAAAATCACCCTAATCATTACCTTTTGAGGGTTTGGCATTATGTGCCGAATATTTTAAAGCCAGTTTCAAATTCTCCGGATGCCAATATTTATCAGCAGTTTAACAGGGGGAGACATAGTGCTTTTGTTGAGTACTATAGCCAACAGTTACATAGTATTGCTGTTCCTGTAGCAAGTGCAGTAGGTTATACTTCTGATAAGATAAGGTTGGAATTTCTGGCCGTTGAAAACCAACCAGTTTTTCTGGAAAATAAAGATCAGGTAGCTGCCAGACATTATTCAAAAAAGTATGGCGAGTGCCCACCTCTTTTCAGTAGGGGGGCGATTTATAAAAACTTAAACCAGACCGTTTTAATTTCCGCTGGCACCGCCAGTGTGGTAGGGGAAAATTCTCTGCATACAAATCTTTACGACCAGGTAAACCAAACGATTCATAACCTCAGGGTTCTGGGCAGTCAGTTTAATTTGAAAAAATATGGCGTTCAGTATGGTTTTGCATTAGAGGATATCGTGCTTTTGAGGACTTATTACAAGAATGAAGAGGATGCAGCTTTCTTACGCCAATACCTTAAAAAAGTAGTGTCCCCAAGTTGTAAACTCTCTTTTATGAAAGCCGATGTATGCAGGGATGAGCTATTGGTTGAAATGGAAGCGGTTTTTGTTAAAAAAGGGGAGTTTGAGGAAATTGGTAAACCTAAGTATTTCCTGGAAGACGGAAAGATAAGAACAGAGTCTTTTGAACTTCATATTGCCGAACATTGCAATCTACGCTGTCGTGACTGTTGTAACATTTCTCCATTTAACCCTCAGAAATTTATGCGTGTTTCGGAAGTGGATGAGATTTGTAAGTTTATAAAAAATAACCTGCGCCCTGATGTATTTAAGATAGCAGGAGGGGAGCCTACCTTGCATCCCGAATTAGATGAAATTATCAGGGTTGTTAAATCGCATGGTGTTACGGAGCAGGTTAGGGTAGTTTCGAATGGTTTGTTGATACATAAGATGAGCGAAGCCTTTTGGCAGCAAATAGACCAGTTAACCATTTCTAATTATGTAAGTGCTCCAGTCAAGCCCAAAACACTGGAATTGATAAAAAACAAAGCAAGACAATATGGTATTGTGGTAAATATTAAAAAGGTAGACCAGTTCAATGAAATTTTTATTGATGAACCTTTTACTGATAAAAGTCAGGTTCAGGTAATATATGATGATTGCTGGATGCGTCACCGCTGTCATATTATCAGAAACGGTTATTTTTATAAGTGTACCCGGGCAGCTTACATGGACGAATATCTGGGTATGCTAAAAAAAGATCAGAAACTTAGTTCTGGCACTTACTCCCAACTTGATGGGATACCAATCGATACTCCTAATTTTAAGGAAAAAGTGCTGGCTTTTTTAAACGATAACAAACCCCTGAATTCTTGTAGGTATTGTTTGGGTGTGTCTGGTGGCTTAAGAGAAAATGTACAGCTCAGTAAAAAAGAAGTCAGTAGTCAATTTGCTTGAATTCTGTATATTGCAATCTGATATTTTTTATTAAAGTGTTTCAAATGAATGATTTTTCAAATAAAACTTTTGGGGGGTATCAAAAAGTGCCCTCTGCGCCCACTAACCCACAGGAAAGAGCCGAGCCTTCTACTTTCGATATAAAAGATTTGTATTCCAGTGAAGAAGTATCTGATGCCTCAAAAGAACAAATGGGGCTGGATGAGAAACTCCGACAGGCTTATTTCTGGATTACTAACACAGCTATTATAAGTCCTTTTTATGATATAGAATATGAAGATGGGGATTCCAGAAGGTTCACTTTTGGCGATAGAAAAGTGGAAGTGACTTTGCCGAAAGGGCAGAGTTATTCAAGTTTTGTTCTGATACCGCTTTTAACCTTAGCTGTTAGGGGTAAATGTCTAATTGTTGGAGGGCCAGGGCGGGGCAAGACTGCTACTTCGCTATTAATGGGCTTATTGGCCGGGTACTCTAAAATAGATGTTATGAGGGCTATTCAGCATGGTCAGCCTCAGATGACTATATCTGACTTGCTAGGTCACCCTTTGCCTGCTGATATGGTAAAAGCAGAAAAAACATCCGATATAAGAATAGCTTGGCGTAAATGGTTGGGGATGAAGGTGAAAATTATTGATGAATACAACCGTATTCCTACCCGTACACAATCTGCTTTGCTTACTGTTTTGTCTGACAATTATGCGGAGATATTTGACCAGATCTATGAATGTCCACAAGCAGCTTGGTACCTTACCGCCAATGATGATGCGGGTGGGGGAACCTATCAGGTGATTGAAGCACTAAAAGACAGAATAGATGTAGTTATTCGTGCTTTCCATTTCAATACCAGATTTATAGAGGACTTGCAGAGAAGAATAGAGCTTAACTTTAAGCCTGAGTCCATGATTCCAGATGAAATTGTTTTCACGGAAGAAGAAATGGATATCGTACATGAGCAAATTAGGGGAATAGCGATTTCTGCCCCTTTAAGAAAGAGGTTGGAGTTCTTTTGCAGGCAGTTTGAGTTTTTTGAGTCTTCTTCCGATAAGATCGAGTATATGACCAAAGATACTGCAAAGCTTTCCGGCTTGGACTTTAGAACTCTTTTCAGAAAGGAGACAGGCAAGGATCATGTAAAAGACCTGGGTTCTCAAACCCTGAATGGGGTTTCGGTAAGAAAGATTATGACCCTAATAATTTACTCCAAGGCATTGGCTTTTTTTAGAGGGAATAAGCAGGTAGAACTGGAAGATATCCGCCAGATTCTCCCTTTTATCCTTCATGATTCTTTGGTGCCTCATCTTGAATCGCCCTTTTTTGACCAAGCAGGAAATGAAAGTTACAGAGTCGATAGAATTGTTTGGTTGCGGAAGCTTTTTGACCTATCGTGCGATGAGTACATGAGTCAGGGCTTGGATGCGGACGACCCAATGGACGCCTTTGATGAACAGTTCAAGCAAGGTCTGGAAAATGTGTCAATGAAAGAAATTGATAAAAGATTGCTGGATATTGAAAAGCAGCTGTACAATTGGTCGCAGGAGAAGAAGCTTTATGGTTACCGGCATGATGATATTCTCAAATTAAAGTATTTTCACCAAAGGTATATGAACTATAAACGGTGGCTGCAATGGAAAAAGTAAGTTACTCCCCTTTAGTCGACCATTTAAGGGAAAATGCCACTGTTTACAATCAACTCTACCTGGAAAGTGAAATCAGGCATGGAACCATAGATGGAAGCTGCATTGCTCATTGGATGGTTGGGGTTGTTGAGCCTGCTGTGAAGGAACTGCTTGCAGTAGATGCAAATGCTCTGCCCCAAATAACAAAGGCTTTTTATACTGAGCTACTAAGGCTGCTAGGGAGCAAAGCTGGAGTTGTTTACGAAAAGGAGTATCGGGCAGCTTGGAGTTTGTGTGAAAAAAATCCAATGGTTTTTTTAGAATCTCCTTTAAGAGCCTTAAGGGCTATCAATACTGCGGTCGAGTCTATACTCTTTCATCAGCCGGAAAGCGCTTTGCGTTGGGTCTCTCAGATGGAAAAAGTGGTGCCACATTGTCAATCAATTGATGAATTTCTTTCTGTAGGTAGAATTTGCGCATGGTTTTGCGGTATGGCACATTTGAAAGGCAGGGCTAAGGAAGCTTATCAAAGTCTTAGAAAAGAGCTGAAGAAGGTACTACAAAAAGCCTGCAAAGGGGTTGCGGCCATAGGGAAAACCTCTAAACAGGAGTGGGCAAATGTGGACAACGGCAGCTTTATTGGTGAGGCTGGAGGCTTTGTTGGGTATGGTGGCTTTTTTTATACACCTCCTTTGGTAACGTTATATGCGAACGAAATAGTGGCAAGCGACAAGAGCAATAGTTACGCCTTTTTTGCAGATAATTTTGGAAAAATTTTTCTCTCTGGTGTTCCTGTTTTGTACGAGGACATTGTTGGGCAAACGGAGGCATTCAAAAACTTTTTATCACAGTATGGGAAGCAACATGCAAGATTTGAGGATGTTACTTCAAGTGTAGTCAAAAACAACACCTTGGTTTTTACCAGAAAAAGTTCCCACTATTTATACTTATACAAATTGTAAAAATGGAGGACTCACTGGAAAATATTCTGTTGAAATGGAAGGAAGACTGGCCTATCGCTAAGCTTAATTGGAGTCCCTATGTGAAGCTAAGGGAGCCGGTATGGTGTCTCAGTTCAGAAGAGGCATCTTATGAAGGTCTTACCGGAAGTTTCGCTATGATTAGGCTGAGCGATCACAGGATTGTTATCGATCTTGAGAAAATTCATAAAGAGGGAATTGTAGATTTTTCTGTGGAAGTATTGGCGCATGAGATTGGTCACCACATTTATTCTCCGGCCAACTTGTACGATAATGCCATACTCCTTTCTAGGATAAGGTGGGGACTGGCAGACATTGAAGACCGGGCACCTTTTGTGGCCAATTTGTATACCGACCTATTGATCAACGATACCCTTCAGCGGAAGAAAAACTTAAACATGGCTGAAGTTTACCGGAAGCTAAAAGTTGAAGAGCTTACTTCAAAAACATGGATGTTCTATATGCGAACCTACGAGTATCTGTGGAAACTGGAACGTGGAAGTTTGGTTTCCATAAACGGAGGTTTATCTGCCGCAATTGATGCCGATGCTTCACTTGCAGCTTCTCTCATACGGAGTTATTCCAAAAATTGGTTAGATGGTGCAGGACGGTTCGCAGCTTTAATGTACCCTTACCTTATGGAGGATAAAGAGTATGAGGATGCAAGAAAAGTTTTTGTGGTATATCTAGATTCAGAGCATGCCGGAGAAGGAGGGGGAGTAGTTGCAGGATTGGCAGAAATGGACTTAGATGGCATAGCAGGTGCTATTGACCCCAGAGAGGAAGCTGTATCTGTCCATGGCGAATCAAAAGCTGCCACATCAAAGGCTGCCGACTTAGGTTTGGATAAATTAAAAGACAGTGGCGAAGGACCGCAGCAACGTTATTTGGATCCCGGTAAGTATGTAGACTTGTTTAGGCAAGTAAACCCCAAAATTGATAAACAAGAACTGATTAACAACTATTATAAAGAAATAGCTTTACCTCACCTAATCTCTTTTCCCCTGGAATCCACAAACCCTAAATCATTTAACCTGCCCGAAGGTACTGAAAGCTGGGATGTGAGTGACCCTATGGACGAAATAGATTGGGTAGAAACCGCTATTGGTGCGCCTGAGATTTTTCCAGGATATAATACCGTTAAGAGGGTTTATGGTGAAGAAGATAATGATGCTGAAAATAAAAAACCTCTGGATGTTTATATCGGTATAGACTGTTCTGGCTCTATGGGAAATCCCAGCAAACGTTTTTCATGGCCAATCCTGGCGGCAACTGTTATCGGCCTATCTGCACTTCGGGCTGGTGCTAAAGTGATGGGTTGTTTATCGGGAGAACCAGGGAGCTTTATGGAAACAGAAGGGTTTAGGTCTTCGGAAAAGGAAGTTTTATCCGTTTTGACCTCTTACTTGGGAACAGGGTATGCGTATGGAGTACCTCGCTTAGAGTCTCCTTTTGGTAAACCTAGAAAAGAAAAATCGCATGTTATAGTTGTTACCGACGATGACATTTTTAGGATGTTAAAAAGTGAAGATAAAACCAACGGCAAGACGAACTGGACAATTATTGAACAAGCGCTTGAAAATGCAGGTGGTGTGGGTACTTTGGTTCTACACTCAAGCCGAAATTGGCATGAGGAAGAAGTCAAACGGTTAAAAGACATGGGCTGGCATGTTCACTACGTTACAAATGAACAGCAACTTCTGGATTTTGCGGCGGAATTTTCTCATAATCATTATCATGCTAGAACATAAACTATGATATATATTAGCGATTTAATACATCACCTTAAAAAATGCCCTGAAGTGTTTTTTTACAATCAGGAAACACATCCAGAAGAAGATTTACAGACCAGCGTTTTGTTATTGGATATCTTCAGAAGGGTTTATGGAGACTTCAGCGTTGATGATTCTGAGTTGCCTTCCGTTACTGCTGATTTGGAAGATGATGTAAACCACCTTACCTCCATGCAACTGGCATGTTGGTTTTTCTCGTTTGATTTTTTTAAGGGACAACCTCATTTAGTGCCAAAGATTCATCAGTTTCTTTTTGAAGATCTAAAGCAGGTCTGCGCATATGTTAAATCCAGAGAATGGGTAGAAGACGAAGACAGGGCAGAAGAGTTCATACGACTTGCATTGGCAAGGTGTGAAATTACTCCCTCTGGGGAATCAACGATAGAGGCAGCCGATAGGTTAGAAGCTTTAGATACGGTTAAAAGGCAAGCTGTATTAAAGGAGACCAATGAATCTATGGAAAGGATACGGGAGATTAGGAGACAAATGGCAGAGAAAAAAGCACGTGAATCAGCAAATGTTTACAGTCGTGAGTAAAAAACCAGTTATAGGGCTTACCGATAATGAGCGTTTCCCTCTTATAAAAGATCTGGCATTCTTGAACAAGCTCAGGCAAGATGAATATGCACCGGCCTTTAATTTTTTGAGCGGAGACAGGCTAAATACTAAGCATCTTGAGCAGGTAAAAAAATATGCTAAGAAAATAGTAGGAGAAAAGAAGTTTTGGGAAATAGGTACCCAACCTGAGTGGATTAACGATTACCTTTCATGGTGTATTAAAACAGTTCCTTACTATAAAAATAGAAGTGGCAGTCTCAAAGACCAGCCAACAATCAAGAGAAAAGAAGTCGCAACTTTTCCATGGGATTTTGTATCCACAGAAGCCAATATAGGTGATCTTCTGGTACACCAAACCTCAGGGTCAACAGATCCTGCAATGGATGTTTTATTTGATCCCGCTACTCAGGCATGTTGGATACCTCAGTTGGAGTCCATTTTGCACAATTACGGTATAAAACTCAACGGCAGCCCTGAGCAAGTAGCTATAGCATTGATTTGTTCCCAAAGAGAAACCCTTACATACGCTTCTTTGTCTACCTACTTGTCTGGTGCAGGGGTTTTAAAAATAAACCTTAATGCTGATGATTGGAGGGAGTCTTCCCATAGGCTGCGGTATCTTGAAAAGTATAA
Source organism: Cytophagaceae bacterium ABcell3 (assembly GCA_030913385.1). NCBI lineage: Bacteria > Pseudomonadati > Bacteroidota > Cytophagia > Cytophagales > Cytophagaceae > Natronocytophaga > Natronocytophaga cellulosiphila. The sequence goes on along the minus strand of CP133159.1, from coordinate 3,611,860 downwards.
TCCCCAAATTCTTACCGGAGACCCGTTTGCGTTTTATGATTTACTGAACTTAAAACCATCTATCACCCCTAAAGCCTTGGTTTCTTCTGCCATGAAGTTGACTAAAGGCATCAGAAAGCGGCTTGAAGATTACTTTAATTGTCCGGTAATAGATCTTTACTCGCTCACTGAATGTAGAATGATTGCCTATGCAGAAGGCAGTAGGTATAGGGCCATCAGGCCTGAACTGTATTTGGAGGTTTTTGATAAGGGCAAAGACATTTTGCTGCCTTACGGCGAAAGAGGAGAATTGGTAATAACGGGCGGGATAAATCCATTTCTCCCACTTATACGTTACCGGACAGGTGATTTCTGTAGTATGGAAGTCGAGAATGGAGTCCCGTACTTAGTAGATCTAGAAGCCCGCTCCCCAGTTCCTTTTTATACGAAAAGCGGCATATTAGTAAATAACGTTGAGATATCAAGGGGGATGACCTTCTTTCCCCTGGCAGGTTTTACCCTCCATCAAAACAAGCTTCACCACTTAACATTTACCGGTTGGAGCGATGAGGATATTGAAGCTGATATAGTAAAAGCTCTGACAGGAATTTTTAAAGAAGATGTCACCATGAGCGTATCAATTCAGCCTGTAAAGGCAATGAAGAAGAACAAAGTTGATGCCTACTCAAGCGAGTTCGAGTTGGGAGGGTAGGTGTAGTGTTAGGATGGAATTTTTAAGGTTAAAAAGCCTAAACCTGTGCCTCTCCACTATAAAGATTCTGCTTCTGACACTATTCGTCTGAATCAGGATTCCCAGAATGTTAGAATTTCCAGAATTAAAGGGGAGGAGCCTATAAGTACCTTTAGGGTATAAAAGCATTCTTCCTGACTGACTCTCTCCACTGAAAAAATTCTGTTCATTCTTTAATCCTGAGAATTCTGATTCTGACAATAAGCAATTCTGCTCATTCTTTAATTCCGAGCATTCTGCTTCAGACAATAAACAATTCTGTTCATTCCCTAATCCTGAGAATCCTGCTTCTGTGACTGCTCGCTGGATTGAAAGGAGATTTGTTACGGAACTTTCCACTTCTTTAATAGTTTCTCACACTCTTTCTTTGGGAGTCTTTTGTTTAACTTCATCAGTGAGGAAAGGGATAAATGAGCATGATTTTCTGAGATAAGTTTTTGCTCTACAAATTGGTCAACCACCCATAAAATGCCATGTACTTCAATTTCTTTTTCTATGAACTTCTTTAAGTTGTAATCACCGGTTAAAATCCCCGCACCAAGATGCTTGGCATAATAAATAACGGACTTATCTGCTTCTGCCAGTTTTTTGCTGATGTTTCGGGAAAGTGATTTTTCTAAGGCCGCGCCATGAGCTATAATTAGCAGTTCTTTTGCGTGATATTTTCTTACTTCCTCTTCCTGGTAAGAATGTAGTTCATTTAAAACCTCAGTGGTTGTATGAAGCTCGATCTTTAATTCAAAAAGGTAGTGTAAGCAGTCGATCCTGATTAAATCTATAAAAATATTAGCGTCTGTAACGGCTAACTTCATTATTCATTGCTGGTTGTCAGGCTAAACTTATTATATTTTTTCTAAAAAATCACGAAATTCCGCCAGTTTCATGTTGTTTAGCACAGCAGCTTTGGTCAGTGTCATCTTTTCTTCTGCAACAGCCCTCAACAGTAACTGCTCAAATCTTTTGCTTTTTTCTTCACCTTTAAACACATCAGGTTCATTTTTCTTGTAATGTGCATAATCCTTCCAGAATTTTTGATAGGTGTGGGAAGTAATTAAGCCTAAGTCCCGTGCTCTGACTACCATGCCCTGAACAGACATGCCCCATTTTTCTTTCAGAATGAGAAGCTCCTTGTAGTTAATGCCGGAGCGGTGGCTGCCAAACTCTCTCATAAAAGCTTTTTTAGGAAACAATACTGCCCCTGCAAATGCATGGCAAAGCTTCTCTTTGGTTTTGTGTTCGGTATTGGCAGGAATGTTTAATACCAAATGCGCAAGCTCGTGAAGTGCGGTAAATCGCTTTCTGTCGGGCTTCACATCCCTGTTGTAGGTGTTTAATACGACTAGTGGGGTATTCTCTTTTACAAACCCTGATAAGCCATCAAATTCATCCGGTGCGGCAGTTTCATAAACTTTGATGCAATTATCTTCCAGCATTTCAATTACGTTGGGAATTGGGTTCTCCCCAAAGTTCCACGCTATGCGCAATTGTTCAGCGGCCTCTTCCGCATCTTCTTTAGAGTTGATTGATGAAACTTTGACAGGGTTGACAAAATTACAAGTTACGCCAGACAAGGTCTCTAGTTCAAGATACCTTTCAAGGTAGTCTTTGGTTTTCTCCTTAACAGCATCTATTTGCTTCTCATGGGTTCGCTGATATTTTCTGAATTCTATGTTTTCCAGTTCTACAGATATTTCTCTGGTAAAATAATCAGGACGAACATTCAGTATATTGCATATCTCCAGAAAAAGCTCACCTGAAGGCTTCATTACATCTTTTTCATATTTAGATAAAGCTTGCTTGCTCACGCTGTTTTTTAGCTTATCTGACAGATTCTGAAGGGATAATCCATTCATTATTCGTGCTGACTTAAGACGTTGACCGTAGGTTTTCATTTTCTTACCGAAGATTGCTTCTTTTTATAACGAAAATGTGAATAGTTTGTTGACAAATTTACATATTAAATTTGTCTTGACAAGTTTTTGATAGTATATTTATGTCATTATTGGTTGAGATACACCCGTAAGTATTTCCGGTACTGGACGAACCAGGAACAATAATGCTTTTGCTAAAATGGGAAAAACTTCCGAAGGTAAAAAGAAAGTGTATGTGCCTGCACATACTAAAAAAGTGGGAGGTAAAACCGTAAAGGTTCCGACTCACTACAGGTCTACGCCAAACTAAAAGGCATGTCCAAATATTTTGAACATGCCTTGTTGTAAATGTCCGGGTGATCCGAAGGCGATCCGGTGATGTTATTCTGATTCGCACTCAAATATAACATAATTTTCAGAACTACGGATTCGGCGGAACTTCCGATGTTGAACAAAAAAGTTTTTTATGAAGATAGATTTACATAAAAATGAAGTTGCCGCTTGCTATAAAGATGTATGTGTTAGAACAGCAGGCCCAATAGCTGTGCTTGTTGGCTTTGCTCTTGCAGTATATCTTTTGGCTAAAGCATTTGGAAGGTAGCATAATCAGGGAGCTTTTGCTCCCTGATTATTATTATTTGTGATAATTAAAATATAAAACGGAAAACATTATGATGACACCATACTCAAGCAGAAGTGGAAAAAAATCCGGTGTAACGGCTTATTGTATAGGGGATGATTTTATTGTTCTCCGATTCCGGAATTTTAAAGAGTATACTTATACATATAAAAGTGCCGGAAGACACGCTGTAGAAAAAATGAAGAAAATGGCTTTAGAACAGAAGGGATTGTGCTCATATGTATCAATTAATAAGCCTCGTTATGAAAGGCCTTCTTATTTTGTTTAAATTCACCTAACCAAACCCTATGATAAAAAATTACAATTTTAAAAGCTTAATTAAATTCTTGAAATCTATTTACATAAGAAAAATAGTATAAATGGTACTATTGAAATTATTGGCCTTATCATTTTTACATGTTTTAAGTGCTATGTAGCGGTTAAATTAATCTTTGAATAATCAAAGTTAGTTAGTGGTTTTACACTATTTTCACCCTTGCCACAAATCCAGTTTTAATTTGTATGATAGGTCATAATTTTGCTTTAAAACATCATAGTATTTCTGAGAAGCTTCTTCAAACCCTTCTTCAATTTTAAGTCCTGTATCTATTACAGTGATATATTTCAAGATATATTCGCTATAATCTGATAAAATTTCTTCAATATTTATTTCAAAATTTGTGCATGGAAATTTATTTTGAACATTCTTTAAAAATGATTCAGGATTGCGTTTTAATTTATCAAGTGTGTTATAAAGACTATTGTCAAAATATGCTGCCCCATTTCTCATTTCGTTCAAAAAATTACCAGCGCTTTCATTCAAATCTTTTAAATGATAAGCAACAATGAGCATTCCCACCGGTGTTGGGAGGATGGTTCTTTTATTATTTTCTTTATCTTTTTTGAAAACCAGCCCTAATTCTCTTAACTCTTTTAATGCAAAGCGTTGATTGGTGAAGCATCTTGTGGCACCGGTTGCTGTAACAATTAAATCTTTGTATGTAAGACGGCTGGAAATAGATTCGGTATATTTGAAAAGAATGTTTCTTAACTGCTCCGCATCATCTTCACTTGACTGGCACAGATAAACCAAAAAACTTAACAGGTAGTCATGAGAGCGAAAAAATTCAACCTGATTCTGATTAAAGCTTTTAGATATTTCAGGAGATTCGATGGAAGAGTTCAGGCTTCTGTTTACCCGGTACTGCTTTTTCAGTTTCAGAATATGCATTTCAAGTTCATAGATGCTTTTGTTTATATCATAAGAACTCCTTGTGTTTCTTTCTGTAACTGAAACTGTTTCACTTTTTGACCTTTCAAAAAAATCTTCAAGTTGCAGCTTCAGGATATCAAGTTGTTTGTTCATTTTCTTTGTCTCTGTTTATCAACAGGCCAATATAACAGATTCTTTTCATATTCTTCAATATCGTTGATCGGAAGACGATTTAGGTTATTAAATCGGAGATAGCATATAGCTGTTTATAAATAGGCCAAAATCCTTCGCAAGTAAGAGCAAGGAGTTTGAATACCCTTATTTGATTATGTTCAAATTTTTTAGTTCTATAGCGGCCATTCTAAAGAGCTCCATAAAACCATCAGGGAAAACTAGGCTATCGCTTTCGTCATCTTTTTTGCTTCTAAAAAGTCTGCCATAGTAGAAATCTCGCTCCTCATACACTTGATACTCATAATATTTATTGTTGTATCTAAATATGCAAATGTTACTGGATATGTTGAATTGATGATGTTTCCAATCTATAATCATTATTAAGGAACCTATGATTTTGTCATTATCAACCTCCCAATGCATATTTTGCACTTTAGAGAAAGCCTTGTCTAGGCCAGCATAAGTCCCAAACATTGAAGTCAAAATTGTAAATATATTTACAAAATGTATTTGGTGCATATAAAATTTTCTGGAACCAAAGCTAACTTGTTCATAAGGGTTATAACTATAAGTGAAAGTGCTAAACTTGAGTAATGAGCGTAAATTTATTGCATTTTTTTTACTTAAAATCTTAAGTACATTATTTAAAACTTTTGTTGCAATAATATGTTCTTTATCAAAAACATAAACATCGTTAATCGTATCTGAATACTTGTATTTTCTTATTAACTCTTCTACTAAATTTTCAATAATTTTAGAATTATCAAAAACATAAACCTCTCTGGAAAAGAATTTATCAATGTACCCACTAAAATCAGTATCTTGTCCATATTTTGCTGAAAAAATGTTTCGTATGTTTTCTATGTCACAAACAAAAATTACCTGGTCAAAACCAAACTTATTTTCTTCTTCATCAATATCAAAGTGAGCTGCAAAGACATTCAGGAGCCTGAAGATATGCTCGGGGTCGATACGGTCGAGGTCATCTATAATTAAAGTTGCCTTTCCGTGCTTTTCTTTGACTTGTAAAATCAACTTGTATATTAACCCGGAGATATCATCAAATTCATAAGCTGAACCTGTAGTGTTTTCTGTTTTTCTTACTACTTCTTCTGCTTTTTTCTTTTCATTTTTTAACTCTTTAGGAGCTATCTGATCAACAAGTTTTGGGACGTTATCATATACCTCGCTAACCACTTTACCTATCTTAGGTACATATTTAAGAAATCCTGAAACGATGGTGTCATTAGATGGATTATTCAGTGTCAGATAAGTCCTTTCTGATAATGTATAATCAACCTTTTCAAAATCAATTTCACGTTTATCATCCAGAAGCTGGTATAACAAATCGTATTTTATCAGTTCAAAAATATCTTCATTTCTGCTTACAGAGTAGTTTACAGGGTAAAGGTGAAATGTAGAGCGTTCTTCTTTTTCGAAAAACTTTTTCAAAAAGTACGTTTTACCCGTCCCAAAGGGGCCGGAGAATATAATCCTTTTGTTATTTTCCAGATTCAGATGTGCCTGGAAACCTTCAATTAACCCTTCTATGGGTATTTCAAATTTGGTGTTCTTGTTCTCCTCCATGCTTTATATTTTCTTAGAATAGTCATTCTACGCCGCTATCCCTCTTCCCATCTGAGCCAGTTCATAGAAGTGCTGGAAAGCAACCCCAACCTTTTCTGAAAATACCATTCTGTCATAAGTGGGCTCAGGTAAATGCTGACCAAGGACTTTTTGTATTTCTCTTCTTACTTTTTCCTGTGTGGCTTTTTCTTTGTGCCATTCCTGAATCAGGATTTTGTTTTTAGCGTCAAAGAGTTTCTGAAGGAGTGTTTTGGCGGCCAGTCTTACACTTTTCTCTTCCCCTTTTGTAAGCTTGTCTTTTTTGAGCAAATCAAACAACTCCAGTTCTGCTTCGGACATGTCATTCTCGGCGGCACGTTTTTCCTCTTTGCTCAGGGCTTCGGTTTGCTTTACCAGTGCTTCATAAGCATCTTCTAAGGCAAGGCTGCCTGAATTATAATCATCTATAACCTTCTGGAAATTGGCTAAAAAACCTCCTCTGGTTTTGTTTTGTGCCATCATCTGGGTGAGTTTTTTCTCCAGAAGTTCCCGAAGGTCGGCAAACTGAATGTTTTTGTGTTTCTTTTCAGGGAATTCAGCCCTTAAGCGCTCAAAGTCCAGTTTGCTCAGATCTATTTGTTTTGAAGCATCTATGACGTACTTTTCATCGCCAGCATCTTCAAGGTCTTTTTTACCCTGAATACTGGTATCAAGAAGAACTTCTATTTTCTTTTTGGCTCGTTCTATGGCCTCGTCCTGGTCTGTGTTCCGGTCTACCACATTTCGCAGGTATTGCAAAACATCCCTGTTTCTTTTTATCTCCGGGTGGTCGTAAATTTCAGGTTTGGCAGAGTCATACAGTGAGGTGATGGTGTTTACGTACAGCCCGAGCTGCTTTTTATATTCATCTTTTTCAAGGATGATGTTGGCGTATTCCTGAAAGCGCTCCACATCTTTAAAGCCCATGTCGCCAAGGTTGAGAATCTCGTCAATGTCTGCCCCGAGGTCTTTACAATAAGCTTTTGCTTCTTTTATGGCCTGTTCCAGTAAAAGCAACAGCTCTTCAAATTCCTTTACCGGAAATTCTTCTTCTCCTTCTTTTTCATCCTTTTTGCCTTTGGAGCCTTCGGCATATACAGAAAGGGCTTTTCGAAGATTTCTGAAAACGCCGAAGTAATCCACCACCAGACCATTCTTTTTGCCTTGCAATACCCTGTTTGCCCGTGCAATGGTCTGCATGAGGGTGTGGTTCTGCAAAGGCTTATCAAGGTATAATGTGGAGACCGATGGGGCATCAAAGCCCGTCATCCACATGGCGGTCACAAAAACAATACGGTAGGTGTTATTGGGGTCTTTGAAATAATCTTCAATATCACGGCCATCTTCATCCGGTGTATTCATGAGCTCCCTGTGTGGACGGATGTTTAAGCCTGCATCGCTGAAAGTTTTTTCTTCATCTTTATCACTGCCTTCCTGACTGATGACTACGGCCATTCTGGTCTCCAGCATGAAATCTATGGCACGTTTATACCGGTCTTTTATTTCGGGGTCTTTCTCTGTAAGGAGTTTAGAGCGCAGGTTTTTAATTTCTTCCTTCAGGTGGTACTGAACCTTTTCATACATTCTCACCGCCGTAAATTTGTCTATGCTGATAACCATAGCTTTCATTGGCTTTCGGTTACCTTCATCATCTCTCACGTCCAGACGGTAGGGGAAGTGCTGCACGATGTGTCTGGCGATTTCTTCCAGACGGTCGTCGCGCCTTACGATGGTCATCAGGGTGGAGTACTCTTTGTCAAGCTTTGTTCTTTGCTCCTCGGATAAATCCTCTTCTTCGAGTATGTCTGCTGCATCGCCTACCAGGTCAGGATTTATCTGTTCCACACGAGGGACGCTCTTTTTATAGTACAGCGGTACGGTGGCTCCATCTTCTATGCTTTGTGCAAAATTATATTCGGAAACATAAGGCCCAAACCAGTCTTTGGTAAGTTCGCTCCGCAGCAGGGGAGTACCCGTAAAGGCAATATACTGTGCATTGGGCAAACCGATACGCATGTTTTCGGCAAGGCCTTTATACTGGGTTCTGTGTGCTTCATCTACAATGACTATCCAGTCTTTGCGGTCGGTAAGTTTGGGAAATGTTTTACCACTTGGAATGCCAAACTTGTGAATGAGTGTAAATACAAATGTACGGTTAGACTGAAGGTATTCTTTCAGTTGCTCCCGTCCGGATGGCCTGAAGTAGTTTTCCTTCTGGTCTGAGGTTTCCGCAATGGTTTCGGTCTGGAGAAAATTTTTGTAAATCTGGCTGTCCAGGTCGCGGCGGTCGGTGAGTATCAGAAATGACCAGTTTCCGGTAACTTTACGGCGGATTTTGCGGGCAAAGAAAATCATGGAATAGGACTTTCCTGAACCTTGCGTATGCCAGAAAACCCCGAGTTTCCCTTTGTTCTTATCTATGTTCTGAAGGGAGGTTATGGCATTGTTTACCCCCAGATACTGATGGTTTTTAGCAATGATTTTTACCTTTTTGTTAGAGTAAAGGACAAAGTTTTCAAAATAATCAATAAGGTTGTCCTTGTTGCAAAGCCCTTCTCCAAAGAGCTTCAGACTAAGGCGTTTTCCTGTTTTCCGGCTTTCTTCTTCTATCTCATCCTTGGTGGGCTGTTCATGAGAAACAGCGGTATCTTTAAGTTTCAGCCAGTTGAAAAAGTGTCCCCAGGGTGCGTTGAAGCTTCCCACTTTTGTTTCTATGCCGTTGGATATGCAGACAAACAAATTGTACCAGAACAGTTGCGGGATATCCTGTTTGTAAACTCTCAGGTTTTTGTCATAGCCAACCCTGACTTTTTCGGTGGCATTTTTCAGCTCTATCATGACCAGCGGCAGGCCGTTGACATAAAGAAGCAGGTCTGGTCTGCGGGTGATGTTTTCTGCTTGCTGATATTCTATGCTGAGCTGGGAAACGACCAGAAACTCGTTCCGGTTTTCAGGGCTGAAATCAATTACCTGCACATAATCATCTTCTTCACGTCCATGGGCATCTTTGTATTTTACCGGAACACCTTTTTTCAGCAAATCATACACCTCCTGGTTGGCTATGACAGGGGTGAGCGTGGCCCTGCTTTTGGTAATTTCACTGATGGCATAATCAATGGTTTCTTCCGGCAGGTGCGTGTTCAGTTTCTGAAGGCTGCTTTTTAACCTGTCTTTTAGTACAACTTCCTTGAGGCTGCTTCTGCCGATAAGTTGTTTTTCCCAGGCATTGATATGGGTATAGCCTAACTGTTCTACAAAAAATCTGATGTCGGCTTCTTCTATATCTGATTCATTCAGGTAGGCCATAGCTTATTGTTCTGTCTTCATTTTGGCAATTTCAATGGCTTTATGCAGCTTTTCGGCGAACCATTCCTTACTGGGAAGTTCTGTCAGGTACTGCGCCACTTTTATATCTTTTTCATCAAGCATTAACAGCTCAATATGCTCCGTATTACCTTCGCTGCAAAGCAACAAGCCTATGGGTTTTTCCTCCCCGGGCTGCATTTCATGTTTTTGCAGCCAGCGAAGGTAAAGCTCCATCTGTGCTTTATGTTCCGGTTTAAATTTACCCAGTTTTAAATCAATGGCTATAAGCCGCCTTAACTTTCTGTGGTAAAAAAGCAGGTCCAGGTGGTAATCAATGGTGTCAATGCTGATACGTTTCTGACGTTCGATAAAGGCAAAACCATTGCCTAATTCAAGAATGAATGCTTCCAAATTGGCGACCAAGGCATTTTCCAAATCCTTTTCAGAATACTGGTGCGGAAGGTTCAGAAAATTTAATATGTAGGTGTTTTTAAAAATAAGGTCCGGGTCAACCTCTGTATTGGAATTCAGCTTTTGGAGCTCTTGTTTTATTTTCTCTTCCGGCCGGGCAGCGATGGCTGTACGTTCAAAAAGCATGGAATCTATTTTGTCCCTCAGTTGCCTTACGCTCCACTTCTCATAAGCGCATAGCTGGATAAAAAAGCTTCGCTTCAGTTCATCTTCTATTCCAGATAGTTCTATGAGGTGGCTCCAGCTTAATTGTTGCGACACTGTCGCAATATTTTCTCTTGTGAACTTATAGGCTACCTTGCTCATTCTGGTCAGGGAAGTGTAGGTAAATCCTTTGCCCACATGCTGTTGCAATTGTTGCGACACTGTCGCAAGAATCTTTTGACCATATTCAGCCCTTTCTCCTGCCAGGATTTCCTGATTGATGTAGGTTCCTATTTCCCAATAAAGGAAAGTAGTCTCAGCATTGACATAAACCGCCGCTTTCTGACGTGCTTTTTCTATAATCCGGCGTATGCCGCTGACAAAAGTTTTACTATGTTGCTCAATATCTTTCATTTAAAAATAAAGTACGATACTTTGAAAAATTTTGCAATTAAAAATGCATAGAATCATAAAAAAAGTACCATTGTTTTTACTTCTCACCATATCCGGAAACTGGTTCAGCGGCCATAGATAGTTTTTCTTCCTCCTCTTTTATCAGGTGCTCCACACTTAGCTTTCCACTGATGAGCCTTGGGAGTAACAAGTCGCGGGTTTGTTGGAGGAGTTCGTTTTTTGCTCCAAGAATATGTAATTCATCAAATAAACAAACCATCACTTCTGTAAATTTTTTCATTATAGGAGTACTTGGCTTTAAGATGTTTAGATTTTTAAAAACACCTCTGGAAATTTCTTTAAACGTTGCTCCGCACGAATAATTCTCCATCAGTATTTTATTGCTTTTTATCCATTCGTAAATATAAGGATATGAAAAATTAGAGTTAGGTATACATGTTATAAAGCCTTGATTAGTGCAGGCTTCAGTTATATTAATTCCTACTGCTCCTATTGTTGCTCTACTAGTCATCATAACTGACTTTTTTGGGAAAATTTTTGCAGAAGATTTGGCTAAGCCTAATTGTGATATCTGTTTGGCTGATTTTTCCAGAAAAATGCTATCGGAGCCTGTAATATCAGTTGGAGAAAACCAGTTAATTTTCCCTTCTTCCCAATACTCGTTTATTTCGGTCTTAGGTGTTCCTCCTCCTTGAATACTAAAAGCATCTCTAACTTTAATGTATTCCCAACCCTCCGGCAAAGCATCTTTTGTTCCATGAGGTACTTCTTTGCCTTCTTCATTATAAAATTTGGTGGATTCATAGCCGGGGAAGCGCATCCGCACAAACCATTCCTTGTATATTTCCTCCGCCATTTCTTCCAGCAGTTTTATGCGCTGCTTGTTGTTTTCTATCAGCTCGTCATAAGCGGAAAGGATAGAGGCGATTTTGGCTTGGATGGGGAGGGGAATATCGGGAATTTCTATTTTAGAAATAATCTCTTGATTTAAAGAGCCCATAGTAGCTCCAAAAGAACCAAGATTTATCATCCACTGCTTGTGGTATTCGGTTCTAAAAAAATAGGAAAGAAACTTAGGGTCATAATCCTTAGTTAGCAACCTAAGCCTTATACAGTCAGAACCCTGTACCCAACCTGCCTCATTTTTGCTAATAAGAGCATGTCTTTCAACAGCTCCTTTTCTACCAAAAACTATATCATTTTCTTTAAGCTGGTGCTGTTTAAGTACATTTGAAAATTCTTCTGTAACAAATTCCAGACCTTCTGAACGAATATCCCCAAAACCAATATTTTTAACATTTATTACTGGTATTCCCGAGTGTACATAATTAGAAGCTTTCAATTGAGTTCCAAAAGGACCGGTTTGAGAGTGAGCCTTCTTTTGGTTTAGTAATTCACCTAATTTGATTTTGTTAAACATCATAATAGAGCTTTAACATTCTGCTGAATAGAAGATTCTAACTGTACTGACTTTTCAGACAATTTATTAAGTAAAGAAAGTTTATCTGAAAGAAGCTGTTTAAAATCAGCCTCTGTTAAATCATCATCTTCTATTACGACCCCAACATACCTTCCTGCATTTAAAGAGTAATCCTGCTCATCTGCATATTCAGTCTTATCCGCTACTTTACACAGTCCGGTAACATCGGTATATTCTGCATCCGGGAAACGGCTTTGCAGCCAGTGCAAATTGTCATGCCAGTAGCTTACCTGTTCTTTGGCGGTTTTCCAGTTTTGCTGTAGTTCGTCCAGAGCTTTGGCCAGAGCATTCAGTTCCAGATCCGTCCAGTTTTTGTCGTTCTTAACTTTCAAAAGTTTGTCTGCCTCAGTCCAGATTTCAGAAACGACATCTTTGTTGGCTTTCAGAATTTCATCCAGTTGTTTCAGGGCATTGGTGTAGGCCTTCAGCTTTTCAGCATAGGCCAGTTGCGCCGTGTTCTCTGCCGGAAGTTCTTTATCCGCCTTAATTTCCTGCAGGGAACATTCTGTCAGCACCAGACTGGCAAGTTTTTGCAATAGTCCGCTTTTTTCCAGTTTTTTCTGGTCTTCGGCTTTACGCTTCTCTTTGCTGTCTGAGGCGTATTTTCTGAGGTTTTCAAGGCTGGTATTCAGCTTTTCCTGAAAAGCACTGAAAGCTGAAGGAACTTCCTTAATGGCTTCATTAGCCTTGTTTATGTAATGGCTCACCAGTTCCAGGTAACGGTGGTTTTCGCCACGGTACAAGCGCACAATGGCTGTCATGTTCTGGATATGTTCTTCCTTCCACTCGCGGTGTGCGCGGTCTATCTGGTGGTAAATGTTCCGCGCATCAATAAACAGTATCTTGTCCTTGCGCTCCGTATGGGCTTTCTGCTTGTCAAAAAACCAGAGGGTGGCAGGCAGGGTTACGGTAAAGAACATGTTGGAGGGCATAGATACCATACAGTCCACAATGCCGCTGTCCACAATCTTTTTACGGATTCATATTCAGAATTTCCGGCATCGGAAGCGGAATTTGGCATAACAAAACCTGCCCGCCCTTTTTCGTTCAGCGAAGTGGCAAACAGCGAAACCCACAGGTAATTGGCATCGGTAATGCTGTCGTCGGTTTTCTTGCCCTTGCTTTTCGGAAGTCCGTACCTGTAAAAGCGCTCGTCATTCTTTACTGTGCTTTCCTTCACAGACTTAACATTGAAGGGCGGATTGGCCATGACATAGTCAAACTGTCCGAGGCTCTCATAAGGGTCTGCCTCATAAGAGTTCACTTCCCTTATCTCTCCGCGAATGTTGTTTACCAGGAGGTTCATTTTAGCAAGACGGGCCGTTTCTCCCATAAACTCCTGTCCGCATACATATATATCGTTCAGGTCATGGCTGGCCTCCTGTATAAACTTGGCACTTTGTACAAACATACCACCCGAACCACAGGCCGGGTCATAGATTTTTCCGGAATAAGGTTCTATGACTTCCACGATAAACCGCACCACTGAAGTAGGGGTGAAGAACTCCCCACCTTTCTGTCCTTCGCTCATGGCAAATTCGCCAAGGAAGTATTCATATATTTTTCCAAACACATCACCGGAGGCATCTGCCGGAATATCTGAAAAGGTTTTCAGTAACTGAGGAAGAATATCGGCCTTCCGCTTTTCTATGTCAAAATATGCCTCTTTGGGCAGTACATCCTTAAATTTCTCGTCCTGGTATTCCTCTATACCCTCCATAGCTTTGCGAAGCGCTTTGGCCATACTCTGGTCATCCGGCAGCGCGAGCAGCTTGTCATAGCGTGCATAGTCAGGCAGGTAAAATCCACACTTTTCCAGTGCCACCGACTCCACCGGCCTTTCCATACGCGTCCCTTTGTCCGCTTCGTACTCCTTCAGGATTTCAGGTTCAAACTGTCTGTATTTATTGTCAGCAAAACGCAGGAAAATAAGCCCCAGCACAGGCACGGCATAGTCAGAAGCCTTGATGCCCCCATAAGCCCTTAAGGCATTGGCAGATGCCCACAAGTCGTTTTCCAGTTTTTTGAGTTGTTCGTTGGTCATGGTATTTCTTAAGCGGATCCTGAAAGTGTAGGTACGAATTTAAGAAGAAAAATGGGGAATTAATGGGAAGGATTAAAAGTAATTGCTGTTTCTAATGAAACTATAGAGTCATTTAGTCCTATAGGTTTTTCTAAAGGACTAAATGAACTTTATTATTATTTATCTTTGTCAGAACCCGGAGGATTGGAAGTGTCAAGCTTATCTTTGGGTTGATAGCCTTCCTGTAATGGCTTCTCACTATACAGCTTTTCATTAACCTGTCCTTTAATTAGGTCTTCTTTAGACTTTTCATGATTAGGATAATTCTTTTCGTTCCTGTACTTGCTCATATTTATATAGTTTTAGTTGAAAAATTCAAATGATGATATTTCATTTCCACATATTATAATGCCTTTGCTCCTAGTTTTTTGTTTTATGAATTTGCCGTCACAATCTACCTCCCAAACTTGTTCTAAATATATTTCTTTGACATGTGGGTATGCTGACGCAAATGAATTGCTACTATAAATTCCTCCAATTCTTTCACCATTTTTTAAATGGACTAATATCCAGCAACTTTCTCTTTTTTCAAAAAAGTAATCCCATGGACTCTTAAAGGGGCTTATAATACGTTTTTTAAAAAAACTAGATCTTGTTAGCCACACATAAAAAATTGTCCATAAAATAGGTGCAATAAGAATAATAAACGACCATAAGATAACAAACCAAAAAAAACTATTCTCATAAAGGTTTTTTTTATACATCAAGAGAATAAGCCAGAATAAAGATGCATAATTTATTGCACTAAATGCCATTGCTTCCCCCAAAGACTCAGAAAAGTTAACTTTGTCTGATGCAATTAATAAATGATATACCTTCATTGATATGAACCCTGGTATAAAAAATAATAAAAAGAGGGCTAATTTATCAAATTCAAAAATATCCATATTAATTATAATAGTATTTTTTTAGGAAACAGAAACATGCAATAGTGGCACATCACTTCGTGCAAGAAAAAATATATTTTTTTAAGTTACTTGTGTTCTCACTATTTATTCCCCCAAAAATAAGAATACGAATTTAAGAGAAAAAAGGAGAAGTTTTGCCTTAAAATATTTTTGATGGAATGTTTTATCGGATATGTATCAACAGATAAGGAGTAATTTTCGTTTTCCAATGGACAGCATTTTCTGTTAATGAAATTTAAAAATTATCTTATGAGAAAGTTATGCGAAATACAAAGTCTGGAGAGACGAAATGACCTGCTGTTTTATCATGTTTTTAGAAATAAAAAAGAAATCGCCGGCTTAAATAATCCTGGCAGAGATGATGAACTTGAAGCATACAAAAAATTAGAAAAGTATCTGAAGGAAATTAACTTCAACCATAATAAAATCAATACTTTAAAACCTGCAAAACATCAAAGGTTTTCATATCAATATATAGAGAATATTTCAAATGAAGTCAAAAGTTGTATTGACATGCCAGAATTAAACTACATTATAGATTCTGTTATATATATTACTTTTTCAGAAGGCTGCGACATAATGCTTTGTACCAGCAAGCCTTCTGAATACAGGCGAGGAAACGGCTATTGCTTCATTTGTCTTGATGCAAGAAAAGAAGAAAAGCTTTGGTTATTATGGGACTTATTACATGAACTTGGCCACCACCTGGATCCGATGAAAATAAGCAAAGAAGAACAAAAGGATGAAGTCAAAGTGTACCGTCGGGAAAATGAAGCATGGAAACTTGCTGACAGAACTTTTCAGCGCTATGGGAGCCTTGCAAAATACAGTGACAGTTATCAAAATTATAAAAAAAAATGCTTATCTAGCTATGATAGAAACCCAGTATAAAATAGCTGATACACTTTTAACATTCCTTCTGGATAAAAACGGAAGGGCTAATATCGATGAGTATTCGGCATATATGGAAAAAGCAGGTTACTCGATACCAGATATAATTTTTCTCCGAGATGCCTTAATATCATCAGGTTTTATAGAATACCGGGGTAGTGATAATTATTTCATAGCACTGACATTAAGAGGTGGAAAAGCTGCCAGATATGGAATAGAAGATTTTCTAGATAAAGAAGAACAAGAAAAGAGGGAAAAACATATAAGTGGAACCAATGTCCATGTTGTTGGGGACAATTACGGTAATTATAGTCAGACTGGAACTACTAAAGAAGCTGGTAAACAAGAGGGACTGTTTATGAAAGTCGCAGTTGGTGTTCTTACAGCTGTATTAGCAGCCTTTATTGCAAAGTATTTAAATTTGTAAATCGTCCTTTGAAATCCTCCTCCTGATAATTACTGCTATTTTCATAGCAGGCACCTATGGAATCCTGCATGACCAGCTGACCTACACCATCTCTCCGGAGTACTATACAAAGTTTAAGTTTTATCAATTTGGTCTTTGGGATATAGGCAATGAAGCCATTCTGCCTGAACCAAGGGTTGCTGTTGCGGCAGTTGGCTTTATGGCCACCTGGTGGATGGGCTTGCCTGTTGGTCTGGTGTTGGCGCTAACTGGTCTTGTTCATAAGAAATCAGGGCAAATGGTTAAAGTCACACTGAAGGCATACCTGGTTGTGATTGCAGTGGCTTTTATAACAGGTCTTGCTGGTTTGGCATATGGAAGTTTTTTTCTGGCGGAAACTGAAGTGAACTGGTGGCTTCCTGAAAACCTTATAGACTATAAAAGCTTTGTCTCTGTTGGTTCCATGCACAACTTTAGTTATTTAGGTGGGGTTTTAGGGTTGCTTGCAGGCATTATCTTTAGCATAAAGAAACGTTCTTTAAGTCCAATGGTTTAAATTTACGATTGGTGTATAGTTATGCTTAAATGAATCATGATGAAGACAGCCCTATGTTTCTTGCTCACTCTCTCAGCTTGCGTAGTCAACGACGCTACAGTTACAGACACCTGCACGTTCAACGATATACGTTTCGAGCTGATAACAAAAAATGACAAAGCTTATCTAGTTACTGAGCAAAACGGCCAACTTTCTTCGGAAGAGCTGAAGCTTGATCCGCCTTGCTATTTTTTGAGAAAAGACAGCAGCGTTCAAAGCTATTCTTACAAAGAACCTGATGCAGAAGTGATCATTATTGTTGGAAACCTGTTGGACGAAGAAAGAAAAGCGTATTTTGGGGCAGATCAAAGCATGGTTTGTGGAGAAAAAGCGCTGGGAGTTCTTATCATGGATGGTTTAGCAACCTTAAGCAATAATTCACTATCAGGCGGCATTGTCTGCAAAGACTATGGTCTGGATGAGAAAGATTTCAGGTCTTTTTTGCCGGAGGAGCGGTGACATTATCCGTCTGAATCAGGATTTCCGGAATTTTAGAATTTTCAGAATTAAAAAGGAGGAGCTTATCAGTGCCTTTAGGCTTTAAAAGCATTCTTTCGGCTCTCTCTACCAAAAAAATTCTGTTCATTCCCTAATTCCGAGAATTCTGCTTCAGACAATAAGCAATTCTGCTCATTCTCTAATCCTGCGAATTCTGCTTCTGACAATAAAAAATTCTGTTCATTCTCTAATTCTGCGAATTCTGCTTCAGACATTAAAATTTCTAGATTCAGTTCATAGTCCCAATTTGCCTGACTGATAATATTCTAGGGTTTTTAACTGGAAAAGCAGGCTATACCTACTTTTTACCAGCTCAAAAGTGACATTTCTGAAGTTGTTATTGGCCTGGTAAAAATCAGCAGAGCTGACATAGCCATTTTCATGCTTTTCCCTTGCTACCCTTAAGGCTTCTTTCAGGGCTTCGTACTGCTCAGTTGCATTTTGCAGGTTTTTATAAGATGTTCTGCATTCTGCATATAGCTGTTCCAACATAGTCTTTAGGTTAGCCGCTTGGAGTTCAGCATTTACTCTGGCACGTTTTTCTTCAATTTTAGCTGATTTTACCGCATATAGGTTCATGCCGTTCTGAAGGATCGGGATGGTCAGGTTCAGGCTTATCATTTGGCTGAAGTTGTCATTTAGCTGCCTCAGAAATGGGTACCGGAGGGGCACCTGCTCTCTTCTCTGCACATTGGCAGAAATGGTTTGCGAAGGGTCGCCTGATAAATAGCCTATAGTTTCTTGCTGGTAAAACGTATTGTATGCGAATAGACGCCTGGCACTGGAGTAACCTGTAAAAGCAACAGTATTTAAAGACAGGGAGGGGAGCATCATTCCTCTGGCCATTTTGAGGTTAAGCGCAGACTTTTCTTTCAAGAGTTTGCTGACTTTTAAGTCAGGCTGAGTTGTCAATGCTTCATCAATCAACTTTGTTTCTGCCAGCAAAACCAAGTTTTCAGTATCAATTGGTATGTCAGCGAGTTCTGGCATTTCTTCCTGCGGAAGGTTAAGGAGGCGTTTGAGGTTGAGCAAAGCACTGTTAAGCTGGTTCTCGGCCTGGGATATGTTGAGTTCATCTGCCGCTTCTGTAGCATAAAGCTCTTTTAGTCTGGCAGCCAAAATATACCCAGACTGCAGAAGTGCCTCATTTATTTTGGTGGTTTTAATGTTTTGTTCCTTCTGGTGCCTATAGGTTTCTATAAGTTCACGGTAAAGTAAAGCTGAAAAATAGTTTTCCATTACCTCCAATACCAGGGTTCTTTCTGCTAGTTTTTTTTCTTCTTCCCTTATTTTATAAGATATACGGCCAGACTTGACCTGATTGGTTCTGCGTCTTCCTTCGTATAGTACTAGCGAGCCGGAAAGTGACATATTATTGGTAAAAATGCGCTGTTCTATGAACTGGTTGGTAAAAGGGTCGATGGAACGGCCAAAATTTACACCCTGGCCTATATTGCCGGTAAGCATGGGCGATCTTTGTCTTTTGTACAAGTGGAGGTCTTCTCCCGCTTGTTCTATATCCAGTGCGGCCAGTTCAATGTTTAGGTTATGGGTTAAGGCGTATGAAATACATTCCTCAAGTGTCATTTTTTTCTGACCTGTGGCTGCCTGAGAAGTTAACAAAAGCAATAAGAGCAAAAGAAGCCCGGTACCGCTCATTGGGCGGATTGTCCGGGGAAAAATCTTCTTTTTATATAGTAAACTAAAGCAAAAAATATCAGACATTCCGGTTCAGAGTTTGTATCCGGTTTACTGTTTTACAATTCTTTGAGAAAGTACTGTGGTTTTATATTCAACCAAGCAGACATAGACACCTGCTGTTAATTCATCCAATAGCACTGGGTAATTTTGGACTTCTGGCAGTCCCTGTAGTTCTGTTCTGTAAACTATTTGGCCTTCTGTATTGTAAAAATAAACTTTTACCTGGTCTGGTTCCGGTACAGATAAGCTCAGGTTAAAGGTATTGTCGGTCATAGGGTTGGGATAACCGGCGTAAAGCTTGAACCCTCTGTCTTCGACGTAAGCGTTGGCAGAAGTTACGTCAAACTCCACAATGGGATAGATAGCCAAATGTACTAAAACCGGGGTGGCGTTTTGGGTATAAATATCACGCCAGTCCGTAATGGCATGATTATGAAACTGGATAGCATTTCGTCCCCAATGATCATCTGGTGCCCTACTGCCATCTTCAGAACAAAGTATAGCCAATGTATCACCTTCATACCCTCCGTGGGCGTAGTCGTATAAATTAAAAGATACAAAAAAAGAATCTGCAACAGAAACAGCACTATTGAAATTGGTGATCATAGGTGTGCCGCTAAGGTCAATGTTTTCGTAAAAAACCTGCCTTCCGGTCAGTTTCCTTCCAGGAAGTCGAGAGTCAGCAACATCAAAAACACTATATTCGGCTATGTTTTTAGCGTTAGTATATACCCCGGCATGTCTTGATACTATACCTGTAACGTTTGCTTTTCCGTTGATGTAGTACTTCTCGGCAAACTGTTGTCTGTAACGACTGTTATGTCCAAAATAGTACCCCCAGCGGTTTGCTTCAAGGTATTGTGGAGCATATAATGTTGCATCTGAGTTGTGATTGCTTAATGTGTCTATTGTTTGTGCTAAGGTAGTGCTGCACAGACAGGAAATAATGGAGAGTATCAGTAGTATTCTTTTCATATAGATAAATAATAAGCTGCCGGCAATAAACCGGCAGCTATGTATTGAGAACTTACTTTACTATAAACCTACCCGTTTGAGTGTCTTGGCCTGTTCTGATATTATAAAGATATATGCCTGGCTTAAGCTTTCCGTTTAAATTCCAAGTGACCAAGTTTTGGTTGTTTTTTGTTTCCCCTTGGTATGCCACCTCAACTTTTTTGCCTGAAGCTTCAAATATCTCAATTGTCACTTGTTGACCAGGTTGCCCTTCAAAAGAAAATGTCAAATATTCTTCAGCCGGTATTGGATATACATTAATTTTTTGCTCTTCAGCCTCCTGTAGTACTGACAAAGTACCATTATCCTGAGAAGTGGTTTTATATTGTAAAATAGAACCAAAGCCCGCCGGTGGCATTGTTCTATATGGGTTTGCTCCGCTTCCTGCACCTACTGCCCACCCTTGGGATTTGTCTTTAAAGTATAGAGCTGTTATGGCGTTGGAGGTTAATTTTTCGTCATCTTCCCAAGTTCTACCGCCATCGGTAGTTTTTAGAAGTGTACCACCAATGCCTGAAATCCATCCGTGGCTTTCATCTGCAAAATATACCGAACGAAGGTCTTGTTCTGTGCCGGACGTTACCGTTCCCCAAGTCTCTCCACCATCTTCAGTTCGAAGGATCATACCATTGGAACCTGTAATGATACCATTGTCATCGTCCATGAAATACATGCTAAACAAGTCATTGATGACGCCTGCATCCAAAATATCCCAATCTTGCCCATCTTTAGTAGCCATAAGTACTCCCATTTCGCCAGCGGCAAATCCATGATGCCCATTGAGGAAATGAATGCTATGGAAATTTCTTTTTTCTTGATCTATTAACTTTAAGTTCCAGTTTTTGAAATTGTCATGTGTATATAAAATGCGTCCACTGTCAGCAGCAATAAAACCATGATGGCCATCTTTAATACACACTGCGTTCAGGTTAAAATCGATTTCCGTATCTATACCTTCCCAATCTTTGTTTTTCTCTTTGATCACAATTGTTCCATTCCGGCCTACGGCTACTGCGATTTCTTGGTCAGGAAATGATACATCCATCAGGTGGTTTTCTGTTAGGTCTTTTGCCACTCTTTGCCACTCTTTGCCATGGTCATTAGAATGGTAGATATGTCCTCTTCGGCCTACTGCAACCATTTCATCTTGGTGGCCGTCAATAGAGAGCAGTTCTCCTGGAATATGGCCTGAAGAAATTCTTTCAAAATTATTATTAGAGGCGGTACCTTTAAATATGGCAGAGTTTGAAGGGCCGACTAGCCAAATATTGCCTTCAGCTCCTCTCAATGCCCCGCCGGATGTACTGGACCCCTCCACAGAAAGTGCTTCCCAGTTGTCCCCTCCATCTGCTGTTACATATATATCATCAGCGACCACATATCCATTATCTGCATCAGTAAAATATAGACTTTGGACAAACGCTGGCTTGGTAGCTATTTCCTCCCAAGAGACACCACCGTCAGTGGTTTTCATGATATTTCCGGTGAATTCTCCGTTAAAACCTGTGGCAAAACCAGTATTCTCAGATACAAAATGAATATCATAAACGTGTCTTGTGTCGGTTATGGTCGATAAAGAGTCCCAAGTTGTGCCACCATCAGTAGTTTTAAAAATAGAAGGCGTCAGCCCTACGGGCTCTTGTGCAAAAACATAACCAGTGTTGTTGTCAATGAAAGAGAATTTACGGAACGTAACCCCTGGACTTTTGTGAAGCTCTGTCCAGTTATCACCACCGTCTTCTGTTTTAAAGAGATATTTCTCACCGCCTACACCTGAACTGAGGAACCCTGTGTTCTTATCTATAAAATATAATCCATTGTGCACACCGGTAAAGTCACTAATTCCATCATTGATCAATGACCAGCTTTGACCACCGTCTTTTGTTCTTAGTACATAGCCTCCGGTTCCTGCTACATAGCCTGTGTCGGGGTTAACAAAATGAATTGAATATAAAGTAGAAGGTGCTCCTGTATTTAATATCTCCCAGCTATCACCCGCGTCGGAAGTTTTTAACACTACCCCGTTGGCTCCGCATACATAAACAAGGTTTTCGTTAATGGCATGTGTATTGAACAAAGAGTTCCCTTGGGGAAGTGGCTTTACCCATTTCCAGTCATCCTGTGCATTTGCTTTATTCAGGCCTATGGCCAGAAAGCACAGAATTAATAAATAACATCCGCGCAAACGATGTAAGTTTTTCATCAATAAAAATTATTTTTTTGTTGAACATGTGGCAAAAGTAAATTAATGTTTTAATATTTGCAACATTGTTGCAAATATTAAAATGATGGTATTTAAGGAATTTCCTTTCTATAGGCAGCTTGAAGCTGTTGACTGCGGGCCCACCTGCTTAAAAATGATCTCAAAATTTCATGGCAGAAATTTTAGGGTTCAGGCATTGCGGGAAAAGTGCCACATCAACAGGGAAGGGGTGTCGCTGCTGGGTATAAGTGATGCAGCCGAATCTGTGGGATTTAAAACCCTTGCAGCAAGAATACCATTTGACAAACTTAAAGAGGAGGCGCCTTTTCCCCTTATTGCGCACTGGAAACAGGAACACTTTGTGGTAGTGTATAAATGTGCCAAGGGGAAAGTATATGTTGCAGATCCGGCCTATGGCTTAGTAAAGTTTTCAGAAAAAGAATTTGTAAATGCATGGACTGGAGGGCACACCAGTGAAGGTGTAGTTCTGCTTCTGGAACCTACCCCTGAGTTTTTTAATGCAGAGGATGAGCAGAAAAGCAAAACCGGTTTCCGGTATGTGTTCTCTTACTTCCTGACTTATAAAAAGTACCTCTTTCAACTGCTGCTTGGGCTTTTTACAGGTAGCATAATTCAGCTCATTTTTCCTTTCTTGACACAGGTAATGGTTGATTCCGGTATAGTCAATCAGGACATTAATTTCATATATCTGATACTTTCAGGTCAGCTGATGTTATATTTCAGTAAAGCGGCAGTTGAATATTTCAGGCGATGGATACTCTTGCATATCAGTGCCCGTATCAACATCACGATTATTTCCGATTTTCTTCTGAAGCTTACAAGGTTGCCTGTTTCCTGGTTTGACAGCAAGATGACCGGAGACCTGCTACAGCGGATAGGAGATCATAAGCGAATAGAAAGTTTCCTTACTTCTTCAACCCTTAATGTTGTTTTTTCGGGCATCAACATCCTAGTGTTCGGGCTGGTACTGGCTTTTTATCACCTGCCTGTTTTTTTGCTCTTTTTAGGCGGAAGCCTCTTGTATGCGCTGTGGATATTTATTTTTCTGAAGCAGCGCCGAGTATTGGACAACAAGCGTTTCAGTCAGCTTTCTTCCGGTCAGTCAAACCTGATCCAGTTTATTACCGGAATGCAGGAAATTAAACTTAACAACTGTGAAAAGAAGAAAAGATGGGAGTGGGAATATATCCAGGCACGCTTGTTTAGGCTTAATATTAAAAGCATGGCACTGGAACAGCATCAGGAAATCGGCTCTGTTTTTATCAATGAAATAAAAAACATACTGATCACCTTCCTTACAGCTAAAGCAGTAATAGACGGACAAATATCTCTAGGGGCTATGCTCGCTGTTCAGTACATCATAGGGCAGTTAAATTCTCCGGTAAACCAGATGATTGATTTCATTCGCTCTGCACAGGATGCTAAGCTCAGTCTTCTCAGGCTGGGGGAGGTTCATGACCGGGAGGATGAAGATGCAAAAGGACTGGAATATGTGACCCGGCTGCCAGCAGACAAAAGCCTAACGGTTTCTGGATTAACTTTCCGTTACGGAGGGCCTCATTCCGAAGCTGTATTGAAAGACATAAACCTGGAAATTCCTGAAGGAAAAATTACGGCCATCGTAGGGACCAGCGGAAGCGGAAAGACCACGCTCCTGAAGTTGCTCCTGAAATTCTATAAGCTTTCTCCGGGTACTGTCCGTGCAGGAAATATTGACCTGAACAACTTTAGTAGCAGGTTCTGGCGGTCACAGTGTGGAGTCGTTATGCAGGATGGTTTTATTTTTTCAGATACTATTGCTGCTAATATTGCCCCCGGTGACGAGATACCGGACAGGGAAAAGTTGTTCCATGCAGTTACTGTGGCAAATATCAGGGGCTTTGTTGAGTCATTGCCCTTGGGGTACAATACCAAGATCGGGGCAGAGGGAACCGGGCTGAGCCAGGGCCAAAAACAAAGAATCCTAATTGCCCGGGCGGTATATAAGGATCCTGCCTATATTTTTCTTGATGAAGCTACGAATGCGCTGGATGCCAATAATGAAAAAATTATTATGAACAACCTTGAGGAATTTTTTAAAGGGCGGACTGTCATTGTGGTGGCGCACAGGTTAAGTACTGTCCGTAATGCCCATCAGGTAATTACTCTTGACAAGGGCAAGCTTATTGAATGCGGAAGCCATCAGGAGCTGATCGATGGTAAAGGGGCTTATTACCACCTCGTTAAAAATCAGTTGGAGCTTGGAAATTAGTGAACCTATGGAGCAAACTGAAGAACAAATAGCGCTAAGGAGCGAAGAGGTGCAGGAGATTTTATCGGCTATGCCTTCCTGGCTGATCCGGTGGGGTATAAGTCTTATAGCGGGAGTCGTTTCTGTACTATTGCTGTTAAGTTACCTGATAAAATACCCTGACATTGTGCCTGCACGGGTGAAAATCACAACTTATAACCCACCGGCTGAGATTATTTCAAGAACTGCCGGGAGACTCCATTTGCTGGTAAATGATAATCAACCTGTAGAAACCGGCGACTATATGGGGGTAATCGTTAACCCTGTTGATCATAAAGTGGTACTGGAGGTTAAGGAGCATTTAACGCTGCTCAATAAGTTTCTTATCACTGATGACCTTATTATACCCGAAGTGCCCCTGCCTGAGCATGCTAACCTAGCCGAAATGCAGCCGGATTATATTAGCCTTTTAAAAAGTGTCAGGGAGTACCGGCAGTTTCTGCAAATGAACTTGAGGGAGGAGAAAGTAAAGCACCTGCACCTGAGGGTGCAAAAATATCTGGAGCTGAGGAAACAGCTGGAGCAGGAACTCAAACTTGCTTCCAGAGAGCTAGAAATTAGCTTGGCCAGGTTCAGGACAGACTCTTCACTTTTTCTAAAAGGTGCCATTACAGGAATAGAAAAGAATGAGTCCGAATATACCTCTATTAAAAATGCAAGAAACGTTGAAAATATCCAGTCTTCCATTCTTGAAAATGAAGTCAGGATTGCTGAACTCAATGCGCAGATTACCGATCTCATGCTGGAAAACAAAGAAACAGCCTACAGTTTAAAAAACAGTATAGAACAGGCATATAAAAATCTGTCAGGTAAAATAAGCCTCTGGGAGCAGAATTATGTGCTGAAGTCTCCTGTGGCCGGCAGGGTATCTTTCTTTTCTTTCTGGAGCAATAACCAATATGTAAACGAAGGGGGAGAGGTAATGGTGGTTGTTCCTGCACAGTCAGAAATTTTTGGAAATGCTTTAATGCCTGTACAGGGTTCCGGTAAAGTCAGAACCGGGCAGAAGGTAAACATAAAGCTAGACGGCTTTCCGTACCAGCAGTTCGGAATCCTTAAAGGAGAGGTGGCTGCCATATCACTTGTCCCCCGAAATGGCAACTACTTTATTAAAGTAAAACTTACCGAAGGACTTATCACCAGCTATCATAAGGAAATAGAATTTCAGCAGGATATGACAGGGGTGGCTGAAATTATTACCGACGATAGAAGGATTATTGAACGCTTTTTTTCCCGGTTTAGATCATTATTTAACAATCAGTAATAAAAATATGGATATTTTCCCCTATGCTCTTGTAAGACAGGCCACCGGAAGGCTCGAGAACTTAGTAGGGCTGCAATTGCCTGATGTATTTCTGAAAACAGTAAATGACCTTTTGCGAACGGAAGATATATTAGCCGCTGAGAGAACGGAAATTTCTGATGCTGTTTTCCCTTTGGTAAAAAAAGCGTCTAATCCTGAGCTTCAGAAAGCTTTAATAAACCTGAAAAGAGATGTTTTTAACAGCAGGTTTCACAAGCTTGGCAAGGACTTGCTGAAGATCAGAACTTTTTACCCAGACTTATATGAAAAGGTGCAAAATCTTGCAGAAAAGCATGCTGCATATGAAAAGGCCAGAAGTAAAGCCTGCAGTGAATTCTGTTTGCATTCAGGAGACATACGTGGGCACTTTAAAGGACTTGTAGACGATGAGCTTTTTAAAAAGGGCTTGGTGCTTAGCAGTAGTTCCTTGTCTCAGCAGTTGAAAGATTACCGGTTAGGCCAGCCTGACAGAATGAAGAAAAAGGACTACCAGACAGAACGGGGTTTACTGCGCTATTACATACGGATGCATACTAAAACCTCCCCCTTCAGTATTTACACAGCACTTGCTCCTGTAAAAATGCAGGAAAGAAAAAATGGAGAGAAACCCCTGCAGATGAAAGTTAAAGGTGGGGACAGAATTACAAGTCATGTCCGGCTTAACAATCAAATTTTTAAGTATATCAGAGATTTGCTTTCCTTTTACCCAGCTTTTTACCGTCACTTGAAGGTTCAGCTAAATAGCTGCCTTACTGTAAATGAGGGAAAAATGAGGTTTCTCTGTAACATGGAAAATATAGATGTTTTTCAGGAAGTAGAGATGAACAAGGTTCTTGAAATGCTTTTAGGGCTTTTAAGAAAAAAAGAGTACACCTTTTCTGAACTAACGAAACAGCTGAGCAGCAAAATTGAATGTGAGGTATCTGAACTGGAAGAGTACCTTTTGAACCTTCGTAAATATGGTCTCTGGGATTTTGAATTTGGAGTGTCAGGAACTGACCCTGAATGGGAGCTAAAGTTAAGGAGTATATTGTCGCGCCTTGAATTTTCTTCTCTGCCTGCTGTTTCAGGTCTGGCCCATGCACTTGATCAATTGTCTTTTATGGGGCGATGCTTTATAAAGGAAAACAGTGGAGGTAGAAGCAGGATACTTTCTGAATCATTCGCCCTTCTAAAAAAGGCATGTTTTGATGTACATACTGTAGCCGGCTTGCCGGAAGAAGAGCGGCTTTCATTTGAAAATGGAAAACTGTTCTATGAGAAGTATCTTAAAAATAAACTTCCCGAATATGATGCCGGCTCTTTTTTCCATAAGCCACATACTTTTTTTTATCTGAAAGAGGAAAATGTTTTTTATGAGGATGCTACAGTCAATTTGGCAGAGGCTGATTGTTATGCCAATGATCTGATCCGAAAGCTTGACCAGCTTTTTTCTTTAATACGTTTCACTGATCCTTCTTTTGAAGAAAAAGCCAAAATGAAAGCCATTTTCAATAAATACTATGACAAGGAGCTTGAAATTCCCCTTACTGATTTTTACGAAAGCTACAGACGCTATAAAAAAGAGGTGGTGATGCAGGAAGTGGAGGAAAAGGAGGAGTGTGAAGAAGTTTTGAGCATAAGAAAAACAAGAAAGGCATGTTTGTCTGAGCTGAAGGAGCGTCTTTCTGAGATCGCAACCGGTGATCATGACCAGGTAAATATTGCAGGTACTACTTGTTCATTATCAAGCCCTGAGCCTGGTTCATATGGAGCTTTTTTACAGTTTTTTGAAGATTCGGGACGCTTTAAAACTATTTTGAATGCCGGTTTTACTGGTTTTGGGAGAATGGCCGGAAGATTTTTGCATTGCCTGCCAAAGGAGTTCCACAACAATGTCTTGCATCATAACAATAAGTTTTCAGGGAAGAAAATCCTCTCCGAAAACAATGATGCCTCTGTTTTCAATGCCAACATGCATCCTCCTATGCTCCCTTATAAAATTTCTATGCCGGGGGCAGTGAAGGACAGGGAAAACTATGAATTTTTGGAGGTTGAGGATATTGTGGTAAAAACAAACCCACGGAGAAACGATCTCATGCTATGGCATAAGCCTTCAGGAAAGCAGGTAGAGGTTTTTGATCTAGACTTTCAGTCTGCCAGGGGAAGGTCTGGATTGTACAACATGCTTTCTTTTTTCAATTTTTCACCCCTGGTGTATATTCAGCCGGTTATTGACCTTCTGGAAGAAAAATACGCAAGACAGTCCGGCAATATCACCGTTGTTCCGCGGCTTGTTTATGATGAGGATATTGTTCTGCAGAGAAAACGATGGTACATACCTTTTGAAGAGCTTCCTCAGGCTCATGTCTCAGATCCATTTGAGACCTGGATGGAGATACTCCGCTGGAAAAGTTCGCTTGAGCTGCCCGATGAAGTATTTATACGATTAAAACCTTTGAAGGAAAGGGTTCCGAAAGGTAAAAAGCCTCGTTTGGATGACTATAAGCCCTTTTACTTTGATTTTAGAAATCCATTGTTAACAGGCCTTCTTGAAAGGGTGCTTTCCAGGCAGTTTAAAGCGCTTATAGTGGAAGAAATGCTTCCTGCAAGCCATCAGGTGCAGGAAATAGAAGATGGTAAGCATGTATCAGAGCTGCTGGTTCAGTGGTATAACTATAATTAAATAATGATGGAAAAGTATCTTTCTCTCCATTTATTCTGCCCTTCCGAATACCAAAACCAGTTGCTAAAGGAATATACGCTCCCTTTCGTTAGGAATATGGAACAAGAAGCATTTTGCAGCTCATGGTTTTTTATACGGTATCATGAGGGCGGGGCACACATCCGTCTCAGGTTACTCTCTTTTGCTGAACTGCACCCAAAAATTATTTCAGAAGCCTGTAAGCGCTTTTCAAAAACTGATTTCCCTGTTGATGTCCGGGAGCAGGAGTATGTTCCGGAAATTTTCAGGTATGGAGGGGGTGAACCATTGGCCCTTGCCGAGCAGCAATTCAACTTATCTTCTGCCACAGCACTTCAGCTTATTTCATCTCAGGAAAATTGGAAATACGGACATGCACTTGAAGCTGCTATCCCTGTACAACTGAGCTTTGCGTTTGCTTTGGGAGCAGACCTGAAAAGTACTGCAGAATTTTTTAGGAAGTGCTATTTGTCTCTTAATGCATTCCTGCCCGCAGAAGCAGCTCAGATCGATGTGAAATTTACGTTTGAAAAAGCCTTTGCCGACCAGAAGAGTCACTTGGTACCTTATGTGTCTGCCTTATGGCAGGCCATGGTTGATAAAGAAACAGATGAAGAGTGGATGCAGTACTGGATAGATGAAAATAAACAAATCTTTTGTTTTTATGATGACTTGTTGAAAAAAGGTGCTTTTTACGGGCAAAGCGGGAAATCTGGTTCAAGGGAAGATTTGTGGCTCACATATTTCAGCTTAATACATATGTCAAACAACAGATTGGGTGTCGTAAACAGGGATGAGGCCTGGATAGCATATGCCCTTTGGAAATCATTATCAGAACTATGACTCAAGAAGAATTAACAATAGCAAAAGGTGTTGCAGATATTGGTTATGAACATGCGTATTTCATTCTGGGTGATGATAACCCGGGGTTCTGGGAAACTGTGATTTTTTCAGGGGGGTATAAGCGTGAATTTGAGGAAAGCATTTATAACGGGAATGCGGGCATTTTGCTTTTCTATCTGGAACTTTATAATTTAAATCCTGACCCTGTTTTTCTTAGGGTAATCCGTAAATCAGCGTCTTTCCTGCTTGCACATGTCAGAAAGAATTCGCCTGCTTCTTTTTCTTTTTATACCGGACGGACGGGTGTGCTGTATGTTTTGCTCAAAGCTTCTGCCTATGTAACATTGCCCGGTCTGCGGAAGACAGTAGCAGCACAGCTGAAATTTGTTCAAAGTGCAGATGTTCAAAAAAATGACCTTCTGCTTGGCAAAGCTGGCGTCATTCTCGGGCTGTTGAAGGTATATGAGTTAATGCCCCGTAATTATATCATTGAGATAATCAACAAACAAGTCATAGATCTGCTAAGGGAAACCAAGTGGGGACGGAAAGGCATTTATTGGGATCGTTTCCCAATGAATATCCGGGGACTGTGCGGGTTTTCGCATGGGGTAAGCGGTATTTCCTATGTACTTTTTATGTTAGCCCGATTAACAGGAAATAGCGCTTTTGTTGCACTGGCTGAAGAAGGTTTTGAATATGAAAACTCGTTCTTCGATCAGGAAAGGTGCAACTGGCCGGATTTCAGAAAAGGTATCAATGAGCAGAACTATGAGCAGTTTAAAACAGCTTTTTTGAATAAAGAAACCAAGATTTTTACTACGCCTTCATTTATGAATGCCTGGTGCCATGGGGCTGCCGGTATCGGAATGAGCAGGATTTATGCGTCAAAGCTTTACGGTACGTATAACAAAGACCTGCAGTCCTGCCTGAAGACATCAGAAATTGACCCGGATAGTTATTCTTTTCATAATAAGTCATTTACTTTATGCCATGGGGAATGCGGAAATGCCTTACTTTTTCTTGAGTACCATAAGGCCTTTGGCAACAAAGCATATCTAGGTTATGCTAGAAAAATTGCTTTGAAGGCAATTCAGGAGAAGAAAGAAAACGGCATATATCTTGGTGGGTACCCCGGAGGCAATGAAAAGGAATCTCCTTCCTTGTTTTTAGGTGCTGCCGGAATTGGGTATTATTTTCTGCAATGCCTTAATCCGGGAGAAGTTCCTTCTTTGATGAAGCCCGATGCAGATATACCTAGGTTTAGTAGCAATAATACTAATAAAAAGCTTCAGAAAATCCTTCCTATAGAGGCTTTGCGCAACAGGTATCCTGCCACTTTTAAAGTTTTAAAAAACGACGACATTTTTTCGCTTCAGAAATATTTAGGAAATAACCATTACAAAAATTTCCCTGATTCCTTTAAAATTTGGTTTGACAAGATAAGCAATCATAAGTTATTGAATGCAAAGAAAAAAGATGATTTAATCCACGCCATGGATTGTGATAGGATTTCAGACTGCTGGTATCTGATTAAGGAGGATGTAGAGCAGAAAATAGCTAAAACCTGTTTGAAGCCTGAAAGCCTCCTGCACAAACAGCTTATTCTTAACGGAGGTAATGAACTGGTCGATCAGGACTATGACCCTGTTACTAAAATGCCCAATTGTTTGGCTGAAAACACTTTTCTTCTTTTGCGCAAGACTTGTGAAGGTATAAAAGAACTACAAGTAAATGTCGTACAGGCTATAGTCATGCTGCTTTTTATCGAAGCAAAAAAGCCAAGTAATATTTTAGAAAATGTGGTTACGGAAATGGCTGAAAGTTTCGGAGAAAGTCGTGGTACGGTGCAGGGGCTTATACACGAGATACTTCATGATATGTATTTGTCAACCATTCTTATAGATTTTGAAAATTAATTTCATATTAATTTGTATGGTAAATATTACATTTTATATTTGCAACATTGTTGCAACAGTATAAATTAATTTTTAATCTTAAAACTTTTACAATCATGAAAAATGAAAAGAAAGTAAAACTATCTGACCTTAAGTTTAAAAGCTTTGTAACTTCTCTTGACTCAGAAGTTTCGAATAAATTAAAAGGAGGTTTATTATGTGATACTGAAGATGATGCACACTGCCGTAAGCACAGTGAAACGCACTATGCTACCAATGCAGATTGTTGCGGTGCACAAATACAGTAGTTGGCATAGCCTTGTGGGAGTGTTTTCCCACAGGGCTTTTTTTATCAAAAATTAGAATGAAATGCATGTTTATTTTATTGCATACCTAGTTTTTATCGCTTGTTTGTTAATAGAAAAATTACAGTTGGACTTTTAAAGTTACATTAAAAGTCCTTCCTGGTTCTGGGAGATTAAGGAGGCGGTAGCGGCTTAAGTGGTTAAAGTACTTTTCATCTGTTAGGTTATGTACCTGAAAATACAAAGAAGCAGATACGTCTTTTATATTAAAGCTGACACCGGAAGCTATATTGAATAGCTGAAAACCAGGTGTTTCCAGTTCATTTCTTTCAACCCTTTTTTGGGGAGCATAAAGCTGATACTCTCCTGAAACAAAGAAGTTGCGCCAGTTCCCTTTAAGCTTGGCTAATTCGAATACAATTTCATTTTTAACAGATGGAGGAGGAGTGAAGGGTAGCGGGAGACCGGTAATAAGATTGTCGGCATATACTAGGTCTCCAGTAAGGTTGTAATTCCACTTTTTGTTTATTCTCCAGACAAGCTCAGCTTCAGCCCCCCTGTGAAGGGCAGGGGTTTGACGGAAGCTGTATTCTTGCCCCGCTTCAGGTATGGGATATAATGTGCCATCAATGTTAATGGTTGGAAAAACTCCGGAAGGGCTAAGGTAAATGTAATTAGTAAAATAATTATAGTAAGGGCTGAATGTAAGTTTCAGACGTGGGGCATTATATGCTAGAACTAAGTCAAATTGATAGCCCTGCTCCGGGTTTAGATCCGGTCTGCCCCGTTCATAGCGGAAAGTACCGTGGTGCATTCCATTGGCAGTAAGCTCTGGGGCGGCAGGCAGCCTGAAAGTTTTTCCGAAATTTAATTTCAGGTTTAAGTCCTCAGTAAGTATGTAAGAAGCTCCCAACGCTGCTGAATAATTAAAAAAGTCTCTTTTCAATAAAGGGCTGCGCAAGGTAGTATCTATGCGCTCGCCCATAAAATAAAAAGGAAACCAGGTTTCTTCAGCGCTGATATGGCCATATTCAAATCGGATCCCTCCATTCACATATAAGCGGGGGCTGAACTTGTATTTCTGTACCGTATAAAGACCTTTTTGAAAAGCATAATAATCAGGAATCAGAAACTCAAAACCTCCGGTACGGTTATCCTGAAAACTTGCCTGGAGCCCATAAACACTGCTCAGTTTTTCACCTTCTTTTACCAGTCTTGTATTTAAAGTAAAGGTATTAAGGATCAGGTGCAGTGCAAGGTCCGAACCATCGGTGGTATCTTGGCCGTGGGCGTGTGGGAAAGAGTGTTCTTTGCGGTTATTGTGCTGAAAACCAAGGTCTGTTTCCCATTTAAAATTTTGAAAGCTTAGAATGTGGTTAGATATGATTTTGTAATGCCTGACATCCTGCTTAGGTAGTTCAATGTTACGAAAATCCCCATCATGAACCAGTTGATATGCAGTAGGAATGCCCATGGCTCCACTGAAAATCCCTGCCACCTGATTAAATCCTGAAAAAGTAACTGAAGAAACACTTTTTTTGTGCTTTCGGGCTACTTTCAAAGAAAAATGCCGTTCTCTTCCTGCTGTATTTTTTAATCTTTCGTTATATACAGGCAGTACAAAACGGTTATAGGTAAACTCTTTTGCAGGAACCCTGTAGTCTCCATAATCCAGCCCGGTCAGGTTAATTCTGTAACCCCAATTGTTGATATTGCCTTTTGCCATGGCCGACAGACCATAGGTGTCATTAAAAGAACGATATAGTGTCCTTACTTGTCCGGTATGGGTGTTTTCAGGAAGAAGTTTGTCGTGCTTGATATTGATTACCCCACCTAAGGCATCACTACCATAAACCAGCGAAGCAGGTCCTCGTATTATTTCGAGGTTTTCTACGTCATATTGGTCTATTTCCAGGCCATGATCTGCTCCCCATTGCTGTCCTTCTTGTTTAATACCATTATCAGCTACAACCACCCTGTTAAAGCTCAGCCCTCTGATAACAGGTTTGGAAATACCTACACCCATATTGATAGAGCTGATACCCGGACGTTTTTCCAAGGTGTTCATTAAAGTTGTTCCCGCATTTCTGTCAATATACTGCTGACTTATGCTTTCTGATAAAACAGAGCTTTGCAATCGGGTTTGTTTCAGTGGGTCAGAAGTAATGATCACTTCATCAAGTTCGTGAACTTTATAGTCCAATACTATTTCAAGCACAGTGTCAGATGTCAGGTCCAGGTGAAGGAGTTTGTCTTGGTAATCTGAATGTGTCACATGCAGGTGATTCACTCCTTCATTTACCTCTGTAAAATGAAAGTTTCCATTTTTATCTGTTATCTGAGTCTTCTTACTGTCCGGGTTTCTCACAAAAGCCCCTTCCAGTTTTTCTCCTTCCGGGTTAATGATTGTACCTCTAAGGTCAAAAGTGCCATTTTGGCCATTTGATACAAAGCACCAGAAAGTAAAGACAACACCAAAAAGGGTTCCTGACAGCTGCACTTGCCTTGGTTAAATGAAGTTGATGGTTATGTTTTCTTCCAAAAAATTGTTCAGCTCATCGAAAACTCTTACTTTGAAATTATGTGGCCCTTGTTCCGATGAAAGGGGGACTGTGAAGTTGACCGAAAAATCTTCCGAGGTTCCAGCGTCAGCGCTAAAATATTCTTCTGCTGCCGTAAATTCCACTCCTGAAGAATTGTAGTAATATATTTCAACCCTGCCATTGTTCAGGCTGTGATTGTCTGTTGCTGTCCCTTCAAAAGTTATAGTGCTTCCTCTTTCGGCAGAATGGTTATTAAGAGGAGATGATAAAGTGAAAGCAGGTGGCTCTCGGTCTGCTATGTTTTCTATCTTAATGCTATGTACCAGAGGGTCTGCCTCATTACCTTCCTTGTCAGTACAAAAGATCATAATATGATAGTCTCCAGCAGCGACATTTTCAGGTACTTTTAGCTTCTCTGTGACATTACTTATTTTGCCATGTAGCTCTTTGATTTGTACGACAAACCATGGCTCTCCGAGCCTTTGGGCGGTTCGGTGGCCGTGACAGTCAAAATTGTGGTGAATGTCAATTTTGTACTGAGAAAGTTCTTGATTGTCCGAAAATCGAAGGTCAAGTACTAGTGTGTCTGATGACATAAGCATGAATACTTCAGGCTCCGTTGCCCCGCAAATCTGAGCATCTACACCTTCAGGGACTGAATAAAGTAGCTCAACCTTTGGTCTTTCAGTATCAGGCTTTTCAGGTTTCTCTTTAGGTTTGCAGCAATAGGATAATAATAAAAGTATCGGTATATAAAAAAGCGTTTTTATATGTTTCATGCTCTGGTTGCTTTAAAGAATTATAGCTACAGTTTTAACTGCAACAATGTTGCGATAAAATTAAATAAAAATAGCAATTAAACCAAGAGTCAAGGAGAAAAGGAGGTGTCGAAGGGTAGGTTAGGGGCGGCTGAAAAATACAGTGTACAAGATACTTATGGCCTTGCATGAAGATGTATTGGAATACTTCGAATGTAAGACCATAAAGTAGATGTACCCTTGTGGCTAGTCCAAAAAAACGTGTTGATTAAAAATTTCTCCATTTACTGTACACGAAAAAATAAGAAATATGCTAAAATAAACAGGTCAATGTTTTGTACGTTTTTCAGTGCGCACTAATTACCCTTAGGCTTCATTAAACATCTTCCGACTTTCTCTCCATTGAAAAAAAATCTGCTCATTCTTTAATCCTGCGAACTCTGCTTCAGACAATAAAAAATTCTGCTCATTCCTTAATTCCGAGAATTCTGCTTCTGAAATTATCCGTCTGAATCAGGATTTCCAGAATGTTAGAATTTCCAGAATTAAAGGGGGAGGAGCCTATAAGTACCCTTAGGCTTTAAGAGCATTCTTTCGGTTCCCTTTCTCCACTGAAAAAATTCTGTTCATTCTTTAATTTCGAGAATTCTGCTTCTGACATTATCCGTCTGAATCAGGATTTCCAGAATGTTAGAATTTCCAGAATTAAAGAGGAGGAGCTTATAAATACCCTTAGGCTTTAAAAGCATTCTTCCGACTCTCTTTGCACCAGATAAATTCTGTTCATTCTCTAATTTTGAGAATTCTGCTTCAGACAATAAAAAATTCTGCTCATTCCCTAATTCCGAGAATTCTGCTTCTGACAATAAGCAATTCTGTTCATTCTCTAATCCTGAGAATTCTGCTTCTGACATTATTTGTCTGAATCAGGATTTCCAGAATTTTAGAATTTCCAGAATTGAGAGGTAGGAGCTTATCAGTACTCTTAGGCTTTTAAAAAATTTCTCCGACTTTCTCTCTACTGAAAAAATTCTGTTCATTCTTTAATTCCGAGAATTCTGCTTCTGACATTATTCGTCTGAATCAGGATTTCCAGAATGTTAGAATTTCCAGAATTTAAGGGGGAGGGCCTATAAGTACCCTTAGGCTTTAAGAGCATTCTTTCGGTTCCCTTTCTCCACTGAAAAAATTCTGTTCATTCTTTAATTTCGAGAATTCTGCTTCTGACATTATCCGTCTGAATCAGGATTTTCAGAATGTTAGAATTTCCAGAATTAAAGAGGAGGAGCTTATAAATACCCTTAGGCTTTAAAAGCATTCTTCCGACTCTCTTTGCACCAGATAAATTCTGTTCATTCTCTAATTTTGAGAATTCTGCTTCAGACAATAAAAAATTCTGCTCATTCCCTAATTCCGAGAATTCTGCTTCTGACAATAAGCAATTCTGTTCATTCTCTAATTTTGAGAATTCTGCTTCTGACAAGTGGTTCTGTTGTTAAAGATTAGTTTGTATTCAAGGCTTTTGCTCCCAAAGTTTATGAGTAAACCTTTTGGAAATTGATAGGCCGCAACATAATTTTTTGCCTGTACGAGGTGTACATTCTGAAGAGCAGTCAGGGCTTTCAGTTCTACAACAACATTATTTTCAACAACAAAATCAGCTCGCCTTGTGCCAACCTCAATATTGTCATAATATACCACGTGTTCTTGTTCACGTACAAACGACAGATTAGCCCTTTCCAACTCAATGGCAAGGCATCTTTGATAAATTACTTCCTGCCAGCCAGGTCCCATTTTGTTATGAACGTTTATAGCACATCCGATGATTTGATAGGTTAATGCGTCTTTTTCCATAATTAGAGAATATGCAAAGCCTGCAAAAAATGGTTATTACAAAAAATACAATGTAATCTAACCTTCAAAGTTGATTAATGCAAAGTGTACTTATAAGACAATGCATCTCTTCTGTCAGGATCAGGATTTCCAAAACTTTAGAATTCTCAGAATAAAAAAGGAGGAGTCTACAAGTGCCTTTAGGCTTTAAAAGCATTCTTTCGGCTTTCTCTCCACTGAAAAGTTCTGTTTATTCTCTAATTTTTGAGAATTCTGCTTCTGACATTATTTGTCTGAATCAGAATTTTCAGAATGTTAGAATTTCCAGAATTAAAAAGGAGGAGCTTATCAGTACCTTTAGGGTTTAAAAGCATTCTTCCGACTCTCTCTCTACCGAAAAATTCTGTTCATTCTCTAATCCTGAGAATTCTGCTTCTGAAATTATCCGTCTGAATCAGGATTTCCAGAATGTTAGAATTTCCAGAATTAAAGGGGGAGGAGCCTATAAGTACCCTTAGGCTTTAAGAGCATTCTTTCGGTTCCTTTTCTCCACTGAAAAAATTCTGTTCATTCTTTAATTTCGAGAATTCTGCTTCTGACATTATCCGTCTGAATCAGGATTTTCAGAATGTTAGAATTTCCAGAATTAAAGAGGAGGAGCTTATAAATACCCTTAGGCTTTAAAAGCATTCTTCCGACTCTCTCTCTACCGAAAAATTCTGTTCATTCTCTAATCCTGAGAATTCTGCTTCTGAAATTATCCGTCTGAATCAGGATTTCCAGAATGTTAGAATTTCCAGAATTAAAGGGGGAGGAGCCTATAAGTACCCTTAGGCTTTAAGAGCATTCTTTCGGTTCCTTTTCTCCACTGAAAAAATTCTGTTCATTCTTTAATTTCGAGAATTCTGCTTCTGACATTATCCGTCTGAATCAGGATTTTCAGAATGTTAGAATTTCCAGAATTAAAGAGGAGGAGCTTATAAATACCCTTAGGCTTTAAAAGCATTCTTCCGACTCTCTTTGCACCAGATAAATTCTGTTCATTCTCTAATTTTGAGAATTCTGCTTCTGACATTATTTGTCTGAATCAGGATTTCCAGAATGTTAGAATTTCCAGAATTGAGAGGTAGGAGCTTATCAGTACTCTTAGGCTTTTAAAAAATTTCTCCGACTTTCTCTCTACTGAAAAAATTCTGTTCATTCTCTAATCCTGCGAATACTGCTTCTGAAAATATTCGTCTGAATCAGGATTTCCAGAATTTTAGAATTTTCAGAATTAAAGGGAAGGAGCCTATAAGTACCCTTAGGCTTTAAAAGCATTCTTTCGCCTCTCTTTCCACTGAAAAATTCTGTTCTTTCTCTAATTCTGAGAATTCTGCTTCTGACAATAAGCAATTCTGTTCATTCTCTAATCCTGAGAATTCTGCTTCTGAATTAGTAGCTCAGCAAAGAGTAAAAGTAGCTGTAAGCCCTACGCAAAAGTTTCTCGGTAGACGGTCTACCCCGAAAATAGCTCTTGAGTGGACACCTTTTTCCCCTAAAACATTTACAAAAAGGTCAGAAGCGCCATCAACTACTTTAGGAGCTTGGTTTGTCCACGAATCGGAGGATACATAGTATGCGTCTAAGTGGTTCAAGCCCTCTATACGGTCAAACCCTGGATTTTTGTCTATATGCGCCAGCACATTTAAAGCGCACATCTGCATGGCTTTATATCCATCTTGGGTGGTAAGGACTTCCCCTAGTTTTCCTGTATAATAAACCTTTCCGTTTTGTTTTGGAAACTGTATGGCAAGATAAGCTATATTCCCTCGGATGTTTACTGACACGTAATTTCCTCCAGGAGGCGGAGGCTCTGGTAGTTGAAGTCCTAAGACGCTTAGTTTTTCTCTAATGTTCATATCTTAAAGGGTTGGGATTTTTACTTCGGTTTTAAACATGTTGGAATACCCCTTGGCGATAAGCCTACTTTTACTTTCGTTCCAAATGTCACATTGGGCATTTATAAACTGACGTCCTTTTTTAATTACTGTAGCCTCTGCTATGATGATATCGTTTTCTTTGGCGGAAGATAGGTAGTCGATGTTTAGGTTTATAGTCGCATAATAGTGATCTTCTCCATAAGTAAAGGAAGTTACCCCTATAGTATCATCTACTATGGCTGCCGTAGCCCCTCCATGTAGAATGCCCATAGGGTTTGTCCATTCTTTCCTGATTTTGTACCTCAGTGAAAGCGCTCCTTTCTCTGCTGAGAGAATTACAGGATTTAACCATTTCATCATAGGAGAAGGGGCGTTTATGTTTTCTTTTCCGACATGGAGTTTTAAAAAATCTAATACGCTGGTCATTAGCTTTGGTGGTGTTTTAAAGCACTAAAGGTAACAAGTTTTGGCGATTGATAATACAATGATAGGAAATACGATGTGCCTATACCTGAAAAACAAAAATAACAGCCCTTGCCGGATCCGTTCCGGCATCTGTTAGTAGTTAGCAGGAAAGTAGTTTTTTTAATAGACGTATTTTACGGATACTGCTACTTACCAACAGACCCCGCAACAGGTGCGGGGGGAGATCAAAAGGATTTATTTTTTGCTTTATTTTACCTTATGCAAAACTGTTTGG
Source organism: Cytophagaceae bacterium ABcell3 (assembly GCA_030913385.1). Classification (NCBI taxonomy): domain Bacteria; kingdom Pseudomonadati; phylum Bacteroidota; class Cytophagia; order Cytophagales; family Cytophagaceae; genus Natronocytophaga; species Natronocytophaga cellulosiphila. Next base: position 3,572,438 of record CP133159.1, on the reverse strand, counting down.
GTGCTTATATCTGAAAAAAAATAACAGCCCTTGCCGGACCCGGTCCGGCATCTATTGAGAGTTGGCGGATGTATTTTATATATATAGGTCGTACGCTCCTAATGGGGCTATTTAGTCTTTCTAGGTTGGTGCTCCAATTAACCACATATGACTATTTTCTTGTGATGTGGATTAATGCCTGGTTTTCTGCTAAAATATACCTCTGTGGTATTTTGTTCTGATTGTTAGGATAGTATATTTGTTTTCTATAAAATTAACCATCTTTTTTATGCAGATTTTTTATAGTATTTTTTTATGAAAGCTGATAACAACATTGGTGTAGTTCTTCTTCATGGTGCTGGATTAAACAGCATGATTTGGAAAAAGGTACAGGAAAAACTTGAGATGCCATCGCTGGCTGTTGACTTCCCTAAAAGGAATAATAAAGGTAAAAAAAACTTGAAGTTTGTTGATTATGCTTCTTCTGTTGCAAAACCTATCAATCAATGGGGTATAAGTAAATTAGGTCTCAAAGTGGCAGATTTGTTTAAAGAGAGAGCGGTAGGTATTGTTGGGATGGGCGCTGCTATACCCGCCAACGGTAAATCTTTTATTTCTTGTCTTCCTTTTCCTCAGCGCTATATAATGCCATTAGTTCTGAAGCTTTCAGGCACCATGCCACCTGAAAGTGCTATAAAAAATGGCTTTGCAACGATTTGTCAGACGAACAAACAGCGTGGGTTGTCCAAAACTTTACTCCTGAATCAGTTTTGTTGTTTACTGAAAATTGTATGGCCAAGCCTACTGGTATTTCTTCTATGTACATAAAGCTAGAAAACGACCGGGAGTTTTCTGTAGGTGTGCAAAACAAAATGGCACAAAACCTTAAAGCTGAAAAAGTTAAAACGCTTAAAAGTGGCCATTTGCCTATACTGAGCAGGCCGGAAGAAGTGGCAGAAATTTTGAATAAATTTATTAATGCGCTATAGGGGAGTGGAAAGCAATTTACTTCGTTAACCCTCTGAAGTTCTTTTGTACCTCTTATATTTGCTTAAAATCTTATTTCGGAAGACAAAAATAATCAGACCTCCAAGAAAAACCACGGCAGCGCCTAGTCTGATAGCAAAGTCTACATTAATAGTTTCTGAGACATAACCTATCTGTAAGTTTCCAATAGGCGTCATGCCAAGGAACATTAAAATATAAATGCTCATTACCCGTCCACGAAATTCGTCTTTAACGATACGTTGGATTGAGGTATTGATCATGGCAGCCTGGAACAATAAACCCATTCCCGAAAGAAACATCAAAAGTAAAGCGAACGGTAAATTGGTGGTAAAAGTAAACAGTGAGATACTGATGACGAACATTAAGTTTCCAACAAAGATAAAAGGTAGGGGAGAGAGTCTTCTCGAAAAACCACCAACTATCAGCGCCCCTAGCAAACTCCCTAGTCCAGATGCTGCATATAGGTAACCTAAACCAGTAGCGTCTAAGTGGAATGTGTTTTGAGCAATAAATGGCAGTAAGGTAGTGTATGACCAGCCAAATATGGATATAATGCCCGCAAGCAAGATGAGTGTTGAAATAACCGGGTGGGTAAAGGTGTACTTTAGGCCGTCTTTGATTGCACGAAAGGCCTTTGGTTGTTGCGTTTTGGCCAGCTTTTTAGGTAACTTCATGCTGGTAAGCGCAAGCAATACGGCTATATAAGATACCCCGTTCACAATGAAAGCCCCACCAGTGCCTATCCAAGCTATCAGTAATCCTGCCAGTCCGGGGCCAATGACCCGAGCCCCGTTAAACACTGAAGAGTTAATGGCTATGGCTGATGTCAACTGGTCTTTAGATACAATTTCTGATACAAATGCCTGTCTTGCAGGAGCGTCCAATGCGTTGACCATGCCTAGCATAAAGGCCAGTAGAGCGATCAGCCAAACAGTAATAAGGTCAAAAATGGAGAGTAGGCCTAAGGCAAAAGCCAATATCATGGCGGAAAACTGTGTGTAAATCAGTATTTTCTTCTTTGAAAGCCTATCTACGATAACACCTCCAAAAAGTGTGAAAAATAAGGTGGGCAATGTACTCATAGCTGTTACCAGCCCTATAAGAAAAGCAGAATTGGTCAACTTTAATACCAGCCACCCTTGTGCCACTATTTGAAGCCAGGTTCCTATAAGTGAAATAAGCTGCCCCCAAAAGTATTTTACATAGTTGCTGCTTTTAAATGCTGGGAAAGCTTCAGCAATCTTTCTTACCCATTTCACATCTGCAGTCCCTGTTTGAGGGTTCAACCACTTGTCCCTAGACTGATCTGACATTCTTAACTCGCTCTTAAAAACAGGTTTTTGCTTAACATAACATGAAGTAAAGAAACTTGGTTAATATTTCCTATGTATTATCAGGTTATTACTTAATAAATGGGAACAACGGAGGTTGTACTAAGTGTTTTTGTTTGCATGTTTTTATGCTTGAATTGTGCAGTAGAAAGCTCTATTAGGTATTTCAGGTTAAGTAAGTCCATGCACTATTGCACTATATACGGCAGTTCCTATAAGCCCCAGAAGAGTTACGGATAAAAGGATTAAAAAAATCCTAAGGAGTATAAATTGCCCTGCTAAGGAATATGAACCAGCAAACTCCTTGTCTTTAATGGTTGATGCTTTTTTGTTGCTTCTGTATTTTAACACTAAAAACAGCCACCCTAGTCCAAGTAATAATACTTTCCTCATGAAACACGTGTGTTTATCCTGAATTATGCGATAGATTTCGTCATGAGGAGCAAAATAGCAATAACTCAGCACTTTTGGGTCGTTTATATTAAGAAACCATCTTTGTTTTCATGATAGAAATCCTGAACAGCTTTTGAAATGGAAGGGCTTGTGCAGAAAAGAACCCCTTGTTTGTTCATGAAGGTGGAGGCTTGGTTTAGGTTTAATGCTTGGTTGTCCAAGTTGCATACAATAGCGTCAAGCTCATTGAAAATACAGGTTGTGGCCGCAAAGTCCCATAAGGAACCACCTCCTGTAGCTTTTTTGGGAAACTTTACATAACAGGCTGGGTTGTTTTCCAGTACCCAACAGGCATTTAAAACAGCACCACCTGTATCTATAATGCGCAACTCTTGTTCGCTGGACAGGTTCTCAAAAAATGCTTTTGTCTTTTGAAAAAGACGGTGTTTACGGAAACTTTTATCAATAATTAAGGTGAAACTCCTGTTTGTTTTTTTTAAATCCTGCATTTTTACAGGCTGGCCGTTTTCGTAAACCCCGACACCTCTAACTGCATGGAGTACTTTATTATTGACCGGATTAAAGACAACACCTATTTGTGGTATTCCGGTTTTCGAGATGAGTGCAATGGAAACGGAATAGCCTTTTTTCTTTTCTGTGAAAGGGAGGGTGCCATCCAAAGGATCTATACACCAGAAGTATTCTTTGGTAAACCTGCTATGGTCGTCTTCACTTTCTTCTGTCAGTAGTCCAAGGTTATAGGTTTGGAAGGTTGATTGAAGTTCCTCAAGGATAACCTCTTGGCTTAAGCGGTCAGCAACAGTTACTATTTGTGAAGCCAGGTTTTCTCCTCCTGTTTTGCTTTCCACCTTAACCTCTTTGTTTGCGTACTCATTAATTATTTTCGCTGCTTTTTGTGCTGCTTTTATTGCCTGTTGGCTTAGTTGTTCTAAATTATGAGAAGTCAGCATCATGACAATTCTTTCTGGAGTTGGGAAATAACTTGTTGGGTGACATGCTCACTATAGCTGTTTATTTTCCAGTGCCCTGGACTCCATCCTTTCAAAAAACGGTGAAAATCAGCCCATGCTACATGAAATAGAGACCTCCAATCTTCTTCCAACTTATCAGGGTCTGTACTAATGTTTTTTCTCAAAATGGCAGCGTGTAGTTCTTCGAAATAACAGTCCAGGATTTGAAGCTCTAGTTTTGCACTTTTTTCCTCGTCCAGACAACTTCCAATAAAGTAGGCAAGATCTTTCATTCCACAACCGGCACCCACATACTGAAAATCTACAGCGGCTACTTCTTGGTCATCTTTAGAAAAGCAAAAATTGGCAACTTTAGCATCACCGTGGACAAGGGTTTGAAACTTACTTGCCTTTAGTTTTTTGTCAATCGAAAAGGCCATTTCTTTAAGTGATAGATCACTTAGCGCTTCCAACTCTTCCTGTCTTGTTTCCAAATGCCAATAGGTACCAATTTCCCATAGCCCAACAGGTTTTTGGTGTAGAAAGGTTGCGTGGAAATTTGCCAGCCATTTTAGACAGCTTTTTATTTCATCCCATTGTAAGAAGGATTTTCTTTCAGGATATCCAGCAGCATTTAGGTCTTCTAAGACCATGACTACTTCATCGTCAAAAAAGTCAATGCTCAAGCATTTAGGTATTCGGCAGCTTTCATCACAAGAAGCACTGTAATGCTGATACCAGGCAGTTTCTACTTGGTAAGACTTTAGCTTTCTTTGGTGTCCTATAGTAGATTTCCAGCCTTTTGGGTGGTTTGGTGGTTCGTGTAGTAAAACCTGCTTGACTATGATAGAAGAAAGCGCACTGCCCTTTAGCTCAAACCTCAGGATTTGACCATAGTCGCTCCAAAGTTTTTGAACGACTTCAGCTTTTTTTATTTCATCCGCGCCTGTAACCTTCTTTATAAGTTCCTGTATCTTTTTGCTCATGGCTCTAAAGGAAATTTATAGCGAAGGTAGAAAAACGTTTCTTAAACCTGAAATGTGCGATAGAACTTCTATGTTAGCCAAGCAAGTCTATTCCTATACCTACCAGCTTACTCTAAGGCCAATATTATGGTGTATGACTGCTGTTGTTTGCATGCTTAAGTTTGGAATAGAGGTAAACTGTAACGAAGGTCTGGCTTCATAGTAAAGGTTCAAGAGTTTCCAAAAATCGTCGGTGGTTCCAAAGCGGAAATTGACGCCCAAAGGGACATAAGCAGAAGCGCCGAACAGTGTTCCAGTTCTTATATCTTCTTGTTGATATTCTTCACCTTCATAAAAAGGGGATATGTGCATGCGATCGTTCTCTGGTGGATGTGTAGTATATGATTGTTGTGTATGCCTAACTTCTGCATTTGACTGGAAAGAAGCTCCTCCTGTTATGCCCAAACCACTAAATAATGTAAACCTTTTTTCTGGGTTTGTGCTGAAGATCAAAGAACCTTCTAGGTGAATTTGTTCCGAAAGAAGTCTTGTTTGGAGTGTTCGCTGAGAAACAGAATCGACTGGGTAAACTTGACCTGTGTTTTCAGATGTTAAATTGTCAACATGATACCGGTCCTGTCTTCTATAGGAGGAATGTAAAGCTGTTCCTGATAAATAGATAAGCCCCAACCTTAAGCGTGGGTTACTTCTATATCCTTCTCCATTACTTTTGGCAAACTGAAAACCTACCAATAAGGACAAAGTGCCAGTGTTTAAGTAGTAGAACTCAGGAGTTCTTTGATAGCCGTCATAGTCTTGCCTTAACAAGTCTGACTCAGGTAAGGCTCTTTGCGTCTCTTCCAGCGTTTTAAAACGTCCTCTTTCTCCAAAGGTTCCTCCTTGAAGGTAAAAGTCACTTATTCTGATAAACTTGCTTTGCTGTTCTTGAGCAAACGTGTGAAAAGAAAATATTAAAAAGCTTGTAATTAAAATTAAGTTTTTCATAAAAGTAGGTGTTAAAAATATTCACTTCAACGGCAGCGCTGTTTTTTAATTATGTGTTTTTATGTAATAAAAGTATGGGTATGTCTTTGTTGAATGCAGTAAAAATGGTTATAGTAAAAAAAGTAATCGAAAGATTTACAAAAGTTCATTTGTCTCAAAGTTTATTTTTCCCCTCTTTCCAAGCAAGGATTCAGGAAGAGGGGGAGTGGGTTTATTGGCCAACGTTCTGCTGTTTCTCAAGTTCTCTGCAGCCAGAGACGTTTTGTGACTGTGTTGTATATTTGTAAAGGTCGTTAAGAGCTTTTTCCCAACCCTCTTGTGTTGGGTTTATATGCTCATGCTCCGACAAGCTTTCTTGCGTGACAGATAAGCGGCTTCCATTTTCGGATTCTTCAAACTTAACAGTTAGCTTAAAGAGCTCTTCATGGTCAAGGCCTTTTGCAGGCATTTTCCAGTTCCAGGTATAAACGAGCTTATTGCCCTTTTGTACTTCCTGATATTGCCCCTGAATAACAATTAAGGCAGCATTGCCAGAATCATTAAACACATACTTGATTTTACCATTTTCTTTAAGTTCATTGTTCGCTTCTTGTAGGGAACTTCCCATAGGCGCCCACCATTCTTTTAACCTGGATTATGCATTAGATTTCGTTATGAGGGGCAAAAGAACAAAAAATCAGCGTATTTGGTTTGCAAAGCATAGTGGTTCTATGGTTAAAAACCAAATGCGAGCGAAGCGTCTGATTTGAAGTTGTTTTGCCACGCAATAGAAAGTTCTAATGCATATTTCAGGTTTAACGCGTCTGTATCAGTCCATGCCTGATACAGTTGCTCTTTGCTTATAGGGAACTCCTTGCTGATTTCAAACATTTTTCCTGTGCCTGTTTTCATAATAATCCTCCTTCTTATAATTCAAAAACAAACATTTTTTAGAATCAGTTTTTAAAGCAACTAGACCTCAAGAGGCTATAATAATATTACAAAGGATCTGCATGATTTTATGGGCTTGGTTAATAGTCATCAGGTGCCCTCCATTTTCAATGATGATGTCCGGGTTGTTAAAGACAATGGGTAGTAAGCGGTCTTTAGAACCATGTATGTGTGTTATGTTCCCGGAAACACTTGTGTGAGACCACGATACTATTTGATCCATTGCCCAAGTTAAAAAAGCTGGATCTGTATCATTCAGAATTTGTGCTAAAATTTTTTTGTCGTGCAAAGTTTCTGCTCCAAACAACCAGTTTGTGAAAATATTAGGCTTCTTCATGAGTTGAGCAGGAATAAGCTTATGAATGTTAAAAGTACCAGCCCAACGGTAGTAAAAGGGAATTTCTTTGTAAGTTTTGGCAGAAGCTATTAATATTAATTTTTAGGATTACCCATTTAAATCTCTAGGAAGTAATAGGTTTTTTTTGTACGATAAAATGCTTTAAACTGCTTTTATTAAATAGCGATATGTGCGATTGTTAGAAAATAAAGCGGCCATTGATGAAATTGCGTTAAGAACTTTATAAGCATGAAGCGGCCAAAAAATTTGCTGTTTGAGCCCGACGCAAGGAGGGTGAGTTTCATCCCGATAGCTATCGGGATAGCGTAATGGTTATAAAGTTTAGCAAATTTCATCACAGGCCTTGACTTTTTTGCTTACTTTTTTTGTCTAAGAAAAAAAGTAAGGCCCTGCCGGCGAGGCAAAAAGTAACTTAGCGAGCCTAAGTAAGCTAATAACACATAAGATACCTAAGTGGGTAACCCTATTAATTTTTTAGCTTTAATGTGCTTGGCAACTTCAACAGCCATTATTCCTCCAAAAGATAGACCAATTAAAACAGAGTTTTGGACAGGTATTTGATTGCTGATCCTTTTTTGCATAAGCTTCTATGGTTTCGTTCTTTTCAGGAGGTACCCATTCAATAAAAGTGGTATCATAAGCTGATAGATCCAGTTGCTGGAAAGCTCGCTTATCTGCGCCAAGTCCACTAAAAAGGTATAGTTTTTTCATTCTTTAGGTTATTCGAAAATACTTTCCCATAAGCTAGGGACGGTTTGTTGATTGTTTTCCTCGATGCCTGCTTTAGAAAAGTGATAAGCTATTTCATTCAATTGGGCGCTGTCCCAAGAAAGACTGACTTTAGGTGCTACAATGTTCCATATTTGACAATGGAGGGTATTTGTAACTCCCTTTACACAATTATACTTCATAAAATCCAATATACCTTCCTATGTATGTTGTTTTATACAATGTTGATATTGCACTATGCTCTCATTATTTTAAATTGTTATGCTGAAAAAAACACCTTATGGGTAAAGGCCTGTGGTAGTGATTAAAAATAATATTATTTCAAAGCCAATCCTTACGCCCTTAGCAGGGCTTTTTCTTCTGACTGGAAAACCCACGAAAGTCCCGCTAGGGACGAAAGGTAGGTAGCTAATGGCATCTTTTGAAAATAGCTCCGTAGGAGCGGAACTCTGAAGTTTTTACATACCCTATTTTAAATTGAATCTAGGCTTATTGCTAAAATGACCTAGGAAACCATAAAAACATCTCCCTTTGTATAGAGCTATTTCATTCAACGTCTCAACACAGGCCTTAAGGGTTCCTAAACCGTTACGTCTTTTGGTTTTTCTGGTGGTGGTACCGGTTGTGGTTTTATTGGATCTTTTGGAGGCCAGAAAAACTCTAGAGGTTTTTTCCTGAAACGGGAAAAGAGAATACGTAAAAGCTGCTTGCTTTGCTTAAAGTTAACTTTACGGGATTTTATAGCTACAAATATAGCTAGACCAAAACTGACAAACAGGTTCACAAAACCAATGCTAAAGATACCGCCTATGGAAATGAGGATATCTTTTAGAGGAACATGGTTTTGCAATGTTGCCATACCAATACCAAAGGTTCCGGACGAGAAGGTAATGTGCCTTATATCCAATGGAAGTCCAAATATAGTCCCAAGCATAGCAGTACTACCAAGGAAAATTCCGAGGAAGAAGTTTCCAGCCAGGCTACCAAGGTTTTTGTCAATGTATCCAGCAAACTTTTCAAGCCTTTTTGCTCCTAAGACCTTAGTCAGTGTTTTATGACTTTTTAGTCTTTGTGCTATTTTGTAATAGACATTTTTATTGTCGTAATACCCTGAAATCAAACCTGCAAGGAAAAGATATACTCCTGCAATGGCTGCATGGAAAATTGCAGGGCTTTCGATGGGACTACAGTCTTTGATCATTTGCCAAGCCTTTTGAGGGTCTGCAAAAGGCTCTCCATGAAAGTGGAAATAAGCGGTAGCCAAAACATAAGCAACAGGAAAGGCTATGATCACATTGCCCAACAGGGCTATAATCTGCGAGCGGCTGATGCGTACAATCATATCGGCCAATTTATTGAGGCCTTCTTCAGCAGATTCTTTCAGATCCAGCGATCCTGCTATCTTCGTAGCGGTCATGGCTGGCTGCTTGGTTGCCAAGGTAGAGCGGGTAACATGAATTCCTATAAAACCCAAGGAGTAGTTCATGCTATACAAAAAGGCCTCGCCAAACAATGGCAAATGCAGATAATAAACAGCAGTTTTGATCATTGTCAGAAAGCCTACTATAAATCCTCCGCCCATAGAGGAACGGAACATTTTTCTGTAGTCTTTTCTGTTGGTGGTAATATAGTGCTCACCTGTTTTTCCTGCATGCTCTGTAATCTGAAAAGCCAATAAGTCAATATTGCTGGAAAAGTGCTCTGAAAAACTATGTTTTTTGTTTTCGGCTTTTACCAACTCCTTAAAGATGTCTATGGCTATATTTCCCGGCTGAGGAGTAGTGTCGGACAGGAGCTTTAGCAGCATCCTTATTCTTTTGATATTCTGCGTCAGCCTTTGAAGCATATAGGTCAGGTTGAGGCTGGCCCCAAACTTATTCCTATTGATCCTAATAATTTCAACATACTTTTCACACTGATAGAGTAGGTTGAAGATATAGTTTAATTGAGGATTGCTCGATGTACGGTCAAAGTCTTCCTGGTCATACTGCTCCAGGTATTTTAAAATAGCTTTGTTTTGCGTAAAAAATGGTGAGTCAAACTCTTCCAGTTCAGGTATTTTGTCTATTATGGCTGGTTCTATCCCGATACTGGTGATCCGTTGGGACAGGATAAGCACTGAGTTTAACACCTGCTGTTGAAAGTTGGTCTGCTCTCCCAAGGGACTGTCTTCGAAAATCGTATGGAGCAAGTCCATCCAAACAGCATTGTCTACCTTCTCAACCCACTCAAAGTCTGTCCTTTTACTGAAAATGTCATTCAGCAGCTTGGTCAAGTCTATTTCATGGTAAATAGGGGGGAGAAAGATGTGGTAAAACTTTCTGGAAGTTTCCTTAAAAAAACCATCGTTTGAGTGGATACCAGACTCCGTCAGAAGTCTAATATATTTTTTCCCTGCAAACAGGTTTAGGATATACTTTTGCAGTGCCTGTCTGAGGGCTTCGTCTTGTTTTAGTAATTCGGTTAGTGATACAAGTTTTTTCTCAGATTTATTCCAATCAGTAACGCGCGCTGGCCGTATCTGGTCTATAAGCATCTGAAGTTTAGTTTGGTCAGATGCCGGGTCTTTTTGAATTTGACTGAGTAAATCTGTAATCATTTAAGTAAACCGATTACTTAAGTAAAATATTTTTCTGAAACACCGAAAATACGAAAAAGCATTGAATTTTTTACAATACGACAAATGTATATGCTGGTTGCTTGTTTGTTGAATTGCAGTAAAAATCTTTTTTAATTGAAAAAATGCTTTAGCCATAGGCCTAACAACCCATGGCTAAAATAAGTGCATTTTTAAGGGTTTAATTTACTTTTACCAAAAAGTAGTTTTTCTTTCCTTTTTGCACCAAAAGGTATTTTTCTTGCAATAGGTCAAACTCTGTTCCTTGGTCAGGCGCATTGAGCTTTTCTTTGTTAATGCTCACACCGCCACCAGAAATCATTTTTCTGGCTTCGCCTTTCGAGGAAAATATGTTGGTTGCTTCTGACAAGAGTTCTGTTACATTTTTGGTGTTTTGTAGCGTTTCTTTGCTGATATCCACTTGAGGTACGCCTTCAAAAACAGCTAACAGGGTAGCCTCATTTAGGCTTTTCAGGTTCTCAGTAGTTGATTTTCCGAAAAGTATTTCAGATGCTTTTACTGCATTTTCAAACTCCTCTTCAGAGTGAACCCTAATGGTAATATCTTTGGCTAGTGCTTTTTGCAATACCCTTAAATGGGGCGCTTCTGCGTGTTCTTTTTCAAGGGCTTCTATTTCCTCTTTAGATTTGAGGGTGAAGATTTTAATAAACCTGGAAGCGTCTTCATCAGAACAGTTTAACCAGAACTGGTAGAACTTGTAAGGAGAGGTCATGTCTGGCGAGAGCCAAATGTTTCCGCCTTCTGACTTTCCAAATTTTGTGCCATCAGATTTGGTCAACAAAGGACAGGTTAGCGCAAAGGCCTCTCCTCCTTCCACACGCCTAATCAGTTCTGTACCAGAGGTAATATTTCCCCACTGATCTGAGCCGCCCATTTGTAACCTCATGTTTTTTTCTTTGTATAGGCGTAGAAAGTCGTAGCCTTGCAGAAGCTGGTAGCTGAATTCTGTAAACGTGAGGCCGTTTTCCAATCTTTTTTTGACAGATTCTTTGGCCATCATATAATTTACGGTCAGGTGTTTACCTGCGTCTCGTAGGAATTCGATAAAGCCAATATTTTTGAACCAGTCATAGTTATTGACTACCTCGGCCGCATTTTCTCCAGAAAAGTCTAGAAACTTTTCGAGCTGTGCTTTAATGCATTTTTGATTGTGTTCCAAGGTTTCTTCAGAAAGGAATTTTCTTTCATCAGACCTGCCGGATGGATCTCCTATCATACCAGTGGCGCCACCTATTAGGGCAATGGGCTTATGCCCTGCTTTTTGGTAGTGTACCAGTAGCATAATAGTTACAAGGTTTCCAATGGTCAAGGAAGAAGCAGTAGGGTCAAAACCGACATAGCCGGTAGTCATTTCTTTAGATAACTGCTCTTCTGTACCGGGCATAATATCATGGAGCATTCCGCGCCATTTCAGTTCTTCAACAAAATTTGTCATCAGCTAAGAAGGGTCATATAGATTTGAAACGGTGCAAAGATAAAAAATCCACCAGATTTTTTTTAATTTGCGTAATCTATAATCAATAAGATTGTCGTTTCGCTTTTAAAATAATTACTAAATTGGCAAATAACGCAGAAGCTGTACTTAAAGACCTGAAAGCAGGCAAATATGCTCCTGTCTACTTTCTTCAGGGTGATGAATCATACTATATAGACCTTATCTCTGGATATATAGAAAAAAATTGTTTGAGTGAGTCTGAAAAGGGGTTCAACCAAACGGTTTTATATGGTAAAGACGTTCAGATGAACGTTATTATGCAGCACGCCCGCAAATTTCCGATGATGTCCGAGAGACAGGTGGTGATCGTAAAAGAGGCTCAGGATATCTCAGACTTGGGAAAAGAAGCTGGTGACAAACTATTGGAGGCTTATCTTAAAAATCCGCTTCCCAGCACTATTCTTGTTTTTTGCCATAAAAACAAAACCCTTGACGCAAGAAAAGGTATAGCAAAAAAAATTAAAGACCATGCCATTCTTATTGACTCCAAAAAACTATATGACAATAAGTTGCCAGATTGGGTAAACACTTATTTTACCAATAAAGGATATAAAGTAAACCCCAAGGTGACGGTTATGTTGTCTGACTTTATTGGCAATGACCTCAACAGGCTGGCCAATGAAATAGATAAACTTCTGATTAACCTAAAGGAGGGGCAACAAGTAAATGAAGAATTGGTTGAAAAATATGTTGGAATAAGCAAAGAGTATAACGTTTTTGAGCTTCAGAAAGCACTGGCTTACAAAGACGTGTTAAAGGCTAACCGCATCATCAACTATTTTGAAGCTAATCCTAAAAACAACCCGTTGATTCCGGTTATAGCAGTCTTGTACTCGTTTTTTTCAAAAACATTTTTGGTGCATACTGCTGCTAGTAAATCAGAAAGCAACCTGGCAAAGCTTTTACAGGTCAACCCCTTCTTTGTCAAGGATTATTTAGCTGCGTCCAAAAGCTATCCCGCGGGAAAGGCCAGGAACATTATACACTACATCCGCGAAGCAGATCTTCAGGTAAAAGGAATTACAGGAGGAGGTACTTCAGAAGGACAGATTTTAAGAGAATTGGTTTTTAAAATATTGCATTAAATATAATTTCGGGTTCAGAATTTCGTGTTTAAGATTGGGGTACTACAATCACGAACTTTCGGGAAAGTTTTATTTAATTGCTAAATATTTCTTTAATTTGGACAGACTTTTACTTTAACTAATTTTATCTATACACCAAATAGGCCGGTTTTGTTTATAAAAACCGGAGCTTTTTCCCGGAAAGCTATGTCTAAAAACATAATTTATATATTTCTGTGCCTGCTTTTGGCACAGGGACTTTCAGCTCAAAACACTATGATACGCACCGCCGACGACCTAGATTTCCGAAGGGGAATTGAGTTGTTGGACAATAAAAAGTATGCGGCTGCCAGAGAGTTTTTTGAGCGGTTTTATGCCCAAAACCCTCATGGGTTAATGGCTGCTGATGCAGAGTACTATATTGCTTATTCAGCGATGAACCTCTTCCATCCTGATGCTGAAATACTTTTTCAGGCTTTTCTTGAAAGGTATCCTTGGCATGCGAGGGCTTCGGAAGCTTATTTTGATTTAGGTACCTTTTATTATAATAATAAAAGTTATGATAAAGCCATTGAGTACCTAGAAAAAGTCAACTTCTCCCAAATGGACAGGGAAAAAAGCTCTGAAGGAAAGTTTATGCTGGGATATTCTTTTTTTACGAAGAAGAAATTTGACCAGGCCCTTGAAACTTTTGATGGCATAAAGTCTACCAACCACAAGTATACGTATGCGGCCAACTATTATGCTGGGTATATTAATTACCGGAACGAAGATTATGAGCAGGCTTTGACAGATTTGAAAGTGGCCGAGCGCAATGATTCTTATAAGAACATAGTCCCTTCTTTACTGGTAAACATTTACTATAAGCAAGGCGATTACGACCAGCTTCTTTCCTATATCAGCAAACTCGAGAAGAAGGATGGTGACCTTCAAAACGCCGGTGAAATTTATTTGATCGCCGGTGAGGCCTGGTTTATGAAAAAAGATTATCAGAAAGCAGCAGAATTCTTTAACAAGCACATCAACAGTGTACGTGGAAAACCTGCCCCAGAGGTACTTTATAGGATGGCTTTTTCTGCGTTCAAAAATGAGTCCTATGAAGAGGCCATTGATAATTTTAAGCTGGTTGCTGGACAAAAGGACTCCATTGGTCAAAATGCTGGCTATTACCTAGGGGTTTCTTATGTAAAAACTGATAATAAGACTTTTGCACTTGCCGCCTTTGACCAGGCGCGGAAGTTAAGTTATAACAAAGAAATTCAAGAAGAAGCCTATTTTCAATATGCTAAAATCAACTACGAGCTAGGCAAATTCAGTGATGCTATTCATGTATTGAAGTCTTTTACCAAGACTTATCCAGACAGTGAACATGCTGGGGAAGCCAGCGAGCTGATGAGTGAATCTTTGTTGAAGTCTAATAATTATGACGAGGCTATCAAATATATAGAAGGGCTTAAAAGCCGTACGCCTAAAGTGAATGCCGCTTACCAAAGAATCGCATTTTATAAAGGGGTAGATGAATTTAATAGAAGCAAGTTCCGTGAGGCTATAAAGTCGTTTGAGAAATCTTTACAACATAAGATAGACAACGAATTGGTTATTGCGGCTTATTTCTGGCATGGAGAAGCCCTTTCTGTCATGCGAGAATATGAAGCTGCAATTAATAGCTATGCGGCAGTGTTTCGTAGTCCAGACTATGAAAAAACAGGTTTTGGAACTAAAGCCCGGTATAGCATTGGCTACGCATATTATAATACACAGCAATATGAAAAAGCCTTGCCTCATTTTCGTGAGTATGTGTCTAGGTTAAGGAAAGCGGAAAACAAATTGAACTACATTGACGCTTTGGTACGTCTTGCGGACCTTTATTATGTGTCTAAAAATTATGAAGACGCCCTTAAGTACTACGATGAAGCTATTGATAGAAAAAGCCCTGACACAGATTATGCTTGGTACCAAAAAGGGCTCGTGTACTCATTGAACGATAAGCCCACAAAAGCTAAAAAGAGTTTTTCTACAGTAATAGACGACCATCCTACTTCATTGTATCTTGCTGATGCTGTTTTTCAAAGAGCGCAGCTGAATTTTCGTGAGAACAATTACGAAGACGCAATTAGCGGATTTACTACTATTGTAGAAGAGCATGTAGGTAGCGTATATGTACCGTTCGCTTATTTAAGAAGGGCTTTGGCTTACTCAAACCTTCAAGAGCATAAAAAGGCGCTGCAAGATTATGAAGTTATCGTTGAAAAATTCCCAAAACATGAGGTGGCGCAAGAAGCTTTGCGTGGGTTGCCACAACCACTGGCTGCTTTGGGAAGGGGCGAAGAAGTAAGTGCCTATATAGAGCAAATCAAAGAATCTAACCCTGATGTAAATACAGAGGGAATTGAGTATGATGCTGCCTATAACTTGTACTCTCATGACAAGTACCCTAAAGCCATAGAGGCTTTCAGAAAATACTTGGAAACATATCCAGAAGGAGGCAATGTGTATGATGCTAAATTCTTCTTGGCGGAGTCTTTCTATTATAACAATGAAAAAGAAGAAGGAAAGGACTATTATAAAAGTGTAGCAAAGCAAAGAGGCGGTATGTATTACAACCGTGCGTTGAGCCGACTTTATACCATTGCTCTTTCTGCAGGAGAATTGAAAGAGGCTAAAAACTACCTTCAGTTATTGCTTCCTGTAGCCAAAAACAAAAAAGAACGTGCCAATGCCTGGACAGGTCTTATGGAGCTTTATTATAAGCTGGATAAACTGGATTCTTCAGCCCATTTTGCCAATCAAGTCCTTAGGCATGGCGGTGGAACTATTGACTCAGAAACTAAAGCCATGTTACATTTAGGTAAAGTGGCGTATGCAAAGAAAGAGTACACCGAAGCTAAAGATCATTTTGTATCTACGGTAAATACGGCAAGAGATGCTTCTGCTGTAGAAGCACAGTATTTGATCGCCAAAATCCAGTATGAGCTTGAAAAGTACAAGCAATCTCTAGAAACACTTTATGAGCTGAACAAGAGCTTTCCTGCAAATGATGAGTGGCTAGGAAAATCCTTTTTGCTTATATCTGACAACCTAATTGCTTTGGATGAAATTTTTCAGGCAAAGGCTACTTTAAATTCCATTATTGAGCGCTCTCCGCATCAAGAAACTGTGAACAAAGCTAAAGAAAGATTGAAAGAACTTGAAGAAGAGGAAGCGTCAGAAAAAAACATAGAGACAACTAATGAATAATATGAAAATATATAAGTTGGCAATTACTTCTTTTCTGTTGCTGGCGCTTTCGGTCAATGTATGGGCTCAAGATGATAAGGATAAGGAGAAGGAAAGAGAGAAAGAAGAGGCTGAAGCAGAAGATAAGGGGCTTAAAAAGCTGCTTATCTTTGAAAAAGAAGCTGTTCTCGAGTTGCCTACTGCGGTTAGGAAATATGAGAAAATCAGCTTTGAAAAAGATGTAGAAGAAAAAGAGCCTCTTGATTATGAGTTCTCTGATGTAGAGCTACTGCTTCCTGATGTGGACATGAAGGTGAAGGTACCTGTGATTCGTCCTGCAGAACTACCTAAGCTTTATGGAAATTATGTAAAAGCAGGTTTTGGCAACTATGTAACGCCCTATTTTGAAAGCTACTTTAACAACAAAAGAAACGATCGATTTATGTATGGTGTTCATGCCAAGCACCTTTCTTCACAACGAGGTCCGGTAGAACATTCTGGCGTCAGCGAAAACGTCTTGAGTGCTTATGGTAAGTACTTTTTGGGCTCAGCAGCTTTAACTGGGCGTTTGGGGTATAACAGGAATATGTATAACTTTTATGGTTTCCAGCCCGGAACCATTGTGGATAGAGATACGATAAGGCAAGTATTTAATATATTTTCTGCTAGTGCTTTACTTGAAAATACAGACAAAGATGCAGCCCTTGACTATAAAGCGGGTGTCGACTATTTCCGTCTGGATGACCGGTTTGATGCAGTAGAAAATGAAGTGTTAGGAAGGATTAGCTCTTCCTATAAAATTGATGATAATAAATTTATAGATTTCAAGGGTGTATACTCAAACTCAAGGAGAACGGACAGTGTGGCTCAGAGTCGTAATTATTTACTTCTTCAGCCTGGTTTCTTATTGACCAATGAGAATTACAGTGTCCGTTTGGGTATCAATACTGCCTGGTCTAATGATACTTTAGACGCTTCCGGTGGGGTAAAGGTTTATCCGGATATTGAAGTCAATTACCATTTTATCCCAGGACAGTTGACATTTTTTGGTGGGTTGACCGGCCAACTAGAGCGTAACGTGTTAAGAACCTTTGTGCATGAAAACCCATGGTTGATTTCAGATGTACCTTTGAACCATACCAACAAAACATTGGAAATCTTTGCGGGTGCTAAAGGTAATGTTTTTGAAAAACTCAATTACAATGCAAGGGTTTCTTATGCGACTTACCAAAACTTGTGGTTTTTTGCCAACAGTGCTGTAGATTCTTCGCAGTTTACGATTCTTTATGACCACGGAAATTCTACTGTGCTAAACATTGCTGGAGATGTTTCGTATGATTTATCACAGAGGTTAAGGGTTGGGGCTAAGGCAAATATTTTTAACTATAGCGTGAATTTAGATCAGCCTTGGCATAGACCAACTTTTACAGGAAGCATTAACGGTTCTTATAATTTACAGGACAAAATATTTTTTAATACTGATATTTACTATATTAGTGGCATTACAGCACGTAATTTTATGACCGGAGAAGATTTTAATCTTCCTTCTATCATTGACTTGAACTTGAAAACAGAATATAGGTTTTCTTCAGCTTTTTCAGCTTTCTTAGAAGTAAACAACATTCTGTCAAGGAACTATCAGCGATACTTGTACTATCCGGTCAGGGGTATAAATGTATTAGGCGGTTTAACATATTCTTTTTAAAATGGTTGAAAAGTATCTACAAGAACTTTTATTTGAGCATGACTGTGTGGTTGTTCCTGAATTTGGTGGCTTTTTAGCACGTCCCATTGGAGCAGAAATTCACCCTGTTACGCATAAATTTTTTCCTCCTTCAAAAAAAATTGCCTTCAATGAGCAACTGAAGCTTGATGATGGGGTACTGATATCTGCTATTACCGCCGGGGAAGGCATTTCTAGGGCAGATGCATTGAATGCAATTCAAAAACACGTTGAGAAAGTTTTTCAAGAAATTGAAGCATCTGGTCAATATGTTTTTAAAGATATTGGTAAGGTTTTTAAAAATGTAGAAGGCAACCTGGAGTTTGAACCGCAAGGTAATATTAACTACGAAGAAGATAGTTTCGGGCTTTCTGAGTTGTACATAAAACCTGTCAATAAAGATATTACGCCAATTCATAGAAATCCAGAGCATGCAAAACCGGTAATCATTAACAGGCCGGCTATAAAAAAAGAAAATACTCCTATGCCAGAAAAGAAAGAAAAGAAAGGATTGAAGGCGCTTGCACTTATGGTACCTGTGTTGGTGCTAATAGGTGCTGGTATTACCTTTTTTGCACAAAAAGATGACGCATTGCTGAGCGGACTTTTTGCTGGAAACAATAGTGCTGAGGAATTTGAGTCTGAAGGTGTAGAGGAAAGCCTAGACTCCGCTATAGAGGTAGAAGAAAAAGGGCACGAGGTTGAACCACTTTTAGAAGAGGTAGAAACAGAGGAAGAACCGCTTGTTTCTGAGGAACTGCCTGAGGCAAGTGAAGAAGAGGAAGCTGAGGAGGTGTCAGCCCCTGAAATACATACAGTAAAGTACTATTTGGTTGCCGGAGCGTTTTCTAATCAAGCAAATGCTGTGAAACTTTTTGAAAAATATACTTCCAAAGGTGTAGATACAAAACTGATTGAGCCGGCAAAGGGCAACGGATTGTATAAAGTTACAGTCGCAGAGTTTGAAAGTGGTAAAGCTGCTTTTGCGGAAATGGAAACTTATAAAAAACAATTTGGAAACGATCTTTGGATTTTGAAATATTAATTTTTTGCTTTCGTTTTATTAAAAACACTAAATAAGTTTTAGTAATTATATCCTGGTATATGTCCTACATGAATTCTCTGCTTCAGATAACTACCACAGGTTCTGAAGAAATTTTGGGAGCTGCCGAAGCTGCAGCAGGTAGTGAGTCTCTTACCCTGCTTGATTTGATAATGAAGGGTGGCATTATTATGATCCCGCTCTTTATACTTTCTATCATTGCAGTATATATTATCGTTGAGCGTTTGCTTAACCTTAAAAAGCATGATAAAGACCCTGATAAGTTTATGGACCGTATTAGGGATTTGGTATATAGGGGAGATACGGAAGCGGCACTTAAGCTTTGTCGTAGCTTTAACACACCTTTTTCCCGGATGGTAGAGAAAGGAATCACTAAAATTGGAAAACCGCTTAGCAATATAGAGGCCTCTATTGAAAACGTAGGTAAAATAGAAGTTTACCGTCTGGAAAAGAACCTTTCCAGTCTAGCTACCATATCAGGAGCAGCTCCTATGATCGGCTTTCTTGGTACTGTAATAGGTATGATCCAAGCTTTTATCTCCATTGCTCAAGTAGAAGGTACTATTAGTCCAAAGCTATTGTCTACAGGTATTTACCAGGCAATGATTACTACCGTGGCAGGACTTGCTGTTGGTATTATCGCTTATTTTGGATATAACTTTTTAGTGGCCAAAGTGCAGAAGATCATCCATAAGATGGAATATGCTTCCATTGAATTTATCGAACTACTTCAGGAGCCTAAATAATTTATATGAAATTCAGATCGAAAAATACGGTAAAACCTGAATTTAATATGGCATCAATGACAGACCTTATCTTTCTGTTATTGATCTTCTTTATGCTTACTTCCAACTTGGTAACACCTACAGCATTACCTGTAAATTTGCCTTCAAGCAAAGAAGGTATTATTGAAATCCAAAAGGTTAATGTTACCGTTACCGAGGACCTTGAATATTTTGTCAACGAGCGCAAGGTTGTTTTCTCCAAATTAGAGGAAGAAATTAAGTCTTCCTTAAAAGGAGAAAAGTATCAATCAGGTGATAAAACAGTACCTGTTGTAGTGCTTCATATTGACAAAACTGTCGATGTAGAGTATTTGGTGAAGGTTGCAGGTATTGTTAATGGTTTGGGAGCAAAAATTTCATTAGCTACAAAATCTGAATAAAAGATTATATGAATAGCAGTAAAGAAGAAAGAAAGAATGAACGCATTGGCATTATCGTGTCAGTGGCTGCTCATGCTTTATTTCTATTGTTTTTCCTCATTTTTACTGCATGGAAGGAACCGTATCCGCCAAACCCTGGTATCCCCGGAGTTGAGCTTGCATTAGGTTTTGAAGACGTTGGAAGTGGTGACGCCAATGATGCGGCCCCAGAAAGCGATGCTGAGCCAGAAGATACTGAAGTGGAGGAAACGGAAGCACCAGATCCTACACCTGATCCAACTCCAGATGCAGAACCTCTAGAAGATGCGTCTGAACCTGATCCGGTAGTAGAAAGTGGGTCTGATATTCAAAGTGCGCCTGTTGAAAGCCCACATACAGTTCCTGATAGTGAAAAATCAGCTCCTAAGCCTAAAGAAGCTAAGGATACTAAAAAGCCAGAGTCTGAGAATAAAGAAGAGAAAAAAGAGAAGAAAGAAAATGTGGCTAGTGAAAATATGATGCCATCAGGTGGTAGTTCTGGCGATACAGATAAAAAAGGAAACCAAGGCAGCGAGGAAGGTAGTGTGGATGCCCAAAACGTTTATGGAAGTCCAGGCGGTGGCGGTGGTGGCGGCAGCGACTCTGAAGGCCCTGAACTTGATATTGATGGTTGGAAGTGGGATGATAAGCCTGATAAAAAAGACAGCTCCAATGAAAGCGGAAAAATTGTTTTTGAAATCCGTGTCGATGACCAAGGCTGGATTAAAAACTCCAAAGTATTGGAAGCTACAGTTAGCCCTTCGGTAGTACAGTTTTATAAACAACAAGTAGACAGGCTTACCTTTACCAGAAGTTCTTCTTCGCAAGCCCCTCCTGTCACAGTTGGTCGAATCACTATTGTAGTTAAATCAAGATAGCACCGTGGACTATCAACAAACGATTGACTATCTATATAATAGTCTCCCAATGTTCCGCAATGCAGGCGCGGGGGCTATTAAACCTGGACTGCACAATACAGAAGCCCTTTGTAAGCATTTAGGTAATCCTGAAAAAAAGATTAAAACTATCCATGTTGCCGGTACCAATGGCAAAGGTAGTTCTAGTCACATGCTGGCAGCTATTCTTCAAAGTGCTGGTTATAAAACAGGGTTATTTACCTCTCCTCATTTAAAATCATTTACCGAGCGTTTTAGGATCAATGGCGAAGAAATGCCTGAGGAGTATGTGGTAGAGTTTGTCGCTAAGCATAAGGACTTCTTTGAAGCGCTTGAGCTTTCTTTTTTTGAAATGAATGTGGGAATGGCTTTTGCTTATTTTGCAGAACATCAAACAGACATAGCTATTATAGAGACTGGACTGGGAGGTCGGCTTGACTCCACCAATGTCATCACACCAGAATTGTCCCTCATTACCAACATAGGCTACGATCATCAAAATATCTTAGGAGATACACTGGATCTGATCGCGACTGAAAAAGCGGGTATTATTAAGTCTGGGGCACCGGTAGTGGTTAGCCAGACACAGCAAGATATAAAACATGTTTTTGAGTCAAAAGCAGCGGAGCAGCAAGCAAAGTTGTTTTTTGCAGATGACGTTTATAATGTATCTAGTCATGAGCGTACTGTCCGTAATTTGAAGGTCAATGTTTTACGTGATGGAAAGGAGTATCTCACAGGCCTTACTTGTAGCTTGAATGGATTGTATCAAACCAAGAATATTCCTGGTGTTTTAATGGCTGTGGAGGTTTTAAACCAGCGTGGGTTTAAAATCGATGAAGCACATATAGTTAAAGGCCTTTGTGATGTAGTTCGGTTGACTGGCTTAAAAGGTCGTTGGCAAGTACTGAGTGAAAAGCCGTTGGTGATTTGTGATACAGGGCACAATGAAGATGGTATTAAAAATATAGTGGCGCAATTGCAGCTATCTTGTAAGGATAAACTGATATGCATATTGGGCTTAATGGCCGACAAAGATACAGATAAGATACTTTCGCTTTTCCCTAACCATGCTTATTACTATTTTTGCAATGCCCATACACCAAGAGCAATGGATGCAGAGACGTTGGCTTTAAAAGCGCTTCCACATGGGTTGATAGGTGAAGTGGTATCGGATGTAAACAAAGCCCTGGCTGCCGCAAAAGAAAGGGTAGGGGAAGACGATTTGATTTTTATTGGAGGTAGCACCTTTTTGGTTGCTGAATTAGATAATTTATAATAAGATATGCCCAGAAGAAAGCTTGCTAGGTTTGAACACAATGCAAAAGCTGCTAATGTGATTGAACCGGGAAAAGAAATTTATAATACGATTAAAGGAAATTGGAGTAAGTTCTTTAAAAATGATAACCCTATAGTCCTCGAATTGGGTTGTGGCCGGGGTGAGTATACTACTGGGCTGGCCAACCGTTTTCCTGAGAAAAATTTCATAGGCGTGGACGTGAAAGGGTGCAGGATTTGGAAAGGCAGTACGGTCGCAATTGAAAACAATATGCACAATGTTGCTTTTCTGAGGGCGCAGATAAGGTTGATCAGGGATTACTTTGAGAAAAATGAAGTAGAAGAGATCTGGGTGACATTTCCTGACCCAAAACCTCGTGACCGTGATGAAAAGAACCGTTTGCCTGGACCAGAATTTTTGGGCATTTACAAAGATATATTGAAAGAAGGCGGACGGGTACATCTGAAAACAGACTGTGTGCCTCTTTTTGATTTTGCTTTGGAAAAGCTACAGCTTGCCGGCCGGGGCAATACTATGTTTCCTTTTTACATTAAAAGTCTTGAGTTTACACATGACTTATATAGCTCAGAGCTTCTAAAGGAACAGCATGGCATACAGACCACCTATGAAAAGAAATTTTTGGGGGAAGGATTGAAGATTAACTATTTAAGGTTTCAGTTATTCTCCAATCCTGATTATGTTAAAAAGGTAGAAGAACCAGAAGTGTCAGCGCTTACTTCTGATGACTAATCCACCTAAATAAGTTTTCGACATCGTGCTTTCTGAAAAGCTCAGTTCCAGGATTCATGGTGGCAGCTGTACCACAAGCTACCCCAAACTGGACGGCTTCCAGATGTGATTTGCCCAAAGAAATTTGGTGGACCATTCCTGCCACCATACTGTCCCCTGCACCTACTGTACTTTTCTTTTTTACAGAAGGTGCGGGTATGTGTTTAATACCTTCTGTTCTGGAGGCCATCAAAGCACCTGAAGGACCTAAAGATACAGCGAGCAGTTCTACATCATAATTGTCCATAAGTTTTTTAGCGCCCTCTTCTTGTTCTTCATTTGTTCTTAGTTCGCCACCTACTATGGACTGTAGTTCTTTTAGGTTAGGCTTGAGCAGAAATACTGGCTTTTTGAGTACTTCACGTAAGGAGTCCCCAGATGTGTCTACAACATATTTAATGTTGTTTTGTGCAGCCTTTTCAGCGAGTTTTGCGAAAAAGTCCACAGGGGCATTTTGTGGTAAGCTTCCACTTGCGACCAATATTTCTGTTCCGGTAGCTGGATCTGTAGCAGTATCTATGAACCTTTGAAGTTCCTCCTCTGTGAGTTCCGGGCCAGGAAAACCAAAACGGAACTGATGGTTGGTAGCTTCTTCTACAACAATAAAGTTTTCCCTGTTCCAGTTTTTAGTTTCTATAGGCATTTGCTCTACACTTTCTCTGTTAAGCAGCTCTTCCATTAGCAAGCCGGTTGCACCTCCCTGCGGATAAATGGCAATAGATTTTCCACCCAGTCTTTTTATACCTCTGGAAACATTAATGCCTCCTCCTCCTGGCTCAAAAACAGGTTCGCTACATCTTAGTTTACTTTCTGGGTATACATGGTCTATGGTCGTGCTTTTGTCAATGGCAGGACTTACTGTAAGCGTAAAAATCTTTTTCATGATGTTTTAAAAAATTAATGTAGTTTAATCATCCAGTTCTATGGTTTCAAGAATGTCGGCCAATTCATCAAAAGTTTTGTAGCCAGGGCGAATTTCTTCTCCTCCTTTGAGCGAAATTCCTGTTGGGTTAATCTCCTCCAGGACCTCAACGATATTTTCATTAGTTAAACCTGTTCCTATAAATATGTTGTATGCCGAACACCATTTTTTCAGCATGTCTTTATACAGAAGGAGGTTTTCGATGTCATCGTTTTCCAAGACATAACCCGAAACCATGTCATTATGTTGCTGTAGTTTTGCTTCCGTGCTTTCAGGCGAGCCGGAGTCGAAAGCAACTTTTAACAGTATCGGCAGATCGGTTTTCGGTGTATATTCTAAAGATTCTGTCAAAATCAACTCAGGGTCTGTGTCCTTTATCAATTGGAGGTTCTTTTCTGAAAGATCTCCCACTTCCGCTACAAGCTTTACGCCAGCCACCCAGCCAGCTATGTCTTTTACTTTTTTTAACTCTGTATGAGATTGAAGGTTAGGGTCTATAGAGAATCCGAGCATGTCTACCCCCATGCCAGCACAATACCTGGCATCGCTAAGGTTATTGACTGCTCTTACCAATACACTAGTTTTTAAAGCCATTGATTTGAATTGTTGGTTCATTCAAAATAAGCTTTGGCATTGGAATAAAACAAATAAATTAAGTTAATTGTTAATTTAAAGTTTACTTATTGATTTTCTATATTTGTATTTAAATAAAAAGGATTTTTTATGAGCGTTATTACATGTGATGATTCTGACTTTGATCAGGTGTTGAATAATAATGATAAAGTAGTCGTTAAGTATTATGCTGACTGGTGTGGCACGTGCCGTCTTTTCAAGCCATAGTTCAAAAGACTTTCGGGCGATGAAAGGTTTGACGGAGTTGCTTTTGCAGAAGTAAATGCTGAGAAAAACCCTCAGGCAAGGAAAAAAGGAGGTGTAAACAACCTGCCAACCTTTGCTATATTTAAAGGAGGGGAGCTGGTTGAAAACTTGGCAAGTAGTAAAGAAGATGCGGTGGTCGAACTCATTCAAAAACTTTGATATATGAAAATTCCTGTTATAAAAAAACTTGTTGAGTCTTACAATCCTGAAGAGCTGAGTAATGCTGAAATGGATTTGATTGATGGTAAAGAGCTTTCCATTGAAGTAGAAGGTAATGATGAGGGTGAACAGTTGACCCATATTATTGCAGCCCTTTGGATAATGGAAGAAATGCGCAACAACAACCTTGAGTTTAAAGATGCGCTTAGAGAGTACACCAAAAAGGTCAGGGAATCTATTAGCTGACCAATAGCTTCAGGATTTTCATTTTTTATCTATTACCTTTGTAAAAAAGAATTTGGCTATACCGGATCTTGTGATGGATCCGGTATGGGCTATTATAGCGCTTTTGCTTATTCCACACATTTTCTTCTGATAATAAATTATGACAAATAAAGGTAGGGTTTTGGTAGCCATGAGCGGTGGTATAGATAGTTCTGTGGCAGCCGTTATGCTTCACGAAGAGGGGTATGAAGTAATTGGTATGACTATGAAAACCTGGGACTATGTATCCTCAGGTGGAAACAATAAGAAAGAAACTGGTTGTTGCAGCCTTGACTCTATCAATGATGCAAGGAATGTTGCTGTAAGCTTAGGCTTTCCTCACTATATACTTGATATCAGGGAAGAATTTGGAGATTATGTGATCGATCACTTTACTGATGAGTATCTGGCTGGTCGTACTCCTAACCCTTGCGTAATGTGCAATACCCATATCAAGTGGGATGCCTTGTTGCGCAGAGCTGATCAATTGAAATGTGATTTTATAGCTACAGGGCATTATGCGCAGTTGAGAGAGGAAAATGGCAGGTATGTCATATCTAAAGGAATAGATGAAAACAAAGATCAGTCTTACGCTTTGTGGGGCATTTCGCAGGAGAGCCTTAGTAGGACAATATTTCCTCTTGGCAAACTTAAAAAAACGGCTATTAAAGAATTTGCCAAAGATAGAGGCTTTGTAGAGCTTGTCAACAAATCTGAGTCTTATGAAATATGCTTTGTGCCGGACAATGATTATAGGGGCTTTCTCAAAAGAAGAATACCTGGACTTGAAGAGCATGTAAAAGGTGGCGAGTTTGTGCTGGAAGACGGTACGGTGGTAGGCACGCATGAAGGGTACCCGTTTTATACTATTGGACAGCGTAAAGGATTAGGGGTCGCTCTTGGATACCCTGTATATGTTTCTGAAATTATTAAAGATAAAAACAGGGTTGTCCTGTCTTCTGTGGAAGGCCTGGCCCGTGATGGTATGTGGGTAAGTAAATTGATTATGGGCAAATATGTAGATCTTAAAGGCAGAAAACTAGAAACGGTGACAAAGGTTCGGTATAACGATAAAGGTACGCCTGCATGTATAGAGCAGGTGGACGATAAGATGAAGGTCTTGTTTCAAAAAGGTGTTTACGCTATAGCGCCTGGACAGGCCGCTGTATTCTACGAAGGAAACGATGTCGTTGGTGGTGGCTGGATTGAGTCTAGTTTTAAGCAAAGTGAAGCATCATAACCCCTTTTTGACAAACAGGGGAAAAAGCCTTCATTGCAATAATTTTCTCATTTGCCGGTTATATCAAAAATATGAACCGATTTTTAGCATTCGTTATTCTCCTGTTTTGTTTTCAGTCTTGTAAGACAGGAAAGCTAGACGCAGATTTGAGTGATCTGGGAACAGATTTCTACCCTGTAGAAAAGGGGATTTTTTCTGTTTATGATGTAAATGTTACAGAGTTTCTTTCTTCGGGTCCCCAGCATAGGTTTTATCAGGTTAAAGAATTGATCAAGGACACCCTTCATCTTTCGGGAGAGGTTATTTACCGGTTGGAAAGGTTTTATAGAAACGATAGCTTGCGGGAGTGGAAGCTACAGCCTGATTCTGTATGGACACTTCGTAAAAATGCCTATAATGTATTAAGAACTGAAAATAACATCAGGTTTTTGCGGTTGGCATTTCCTGTCCGTGAAGGGAAAACCTGGGATGGGAATGCACATAATATCTTTTCGAAGGAAGAATATAGAATTAGAAAGCTCGGACGTTCATTTTCTACGGGAGCAAAACATTACCCTCAAACACTTCATGTACTACATTCAGGAGACTCTAGTTTATTGGGAAAAGATTACCGGGAAGAGGTTTTTGCCAAAGATGTAGGGCTGGTTTATAAGGTGACTGAAAAAATCGAATATAGAAATGTAGGAGGGGTGGTAGGTACAGATACCACTGGTGGCATATTATATTATCAGAAACTTAGGGAATATGGCAAAGAGTAGACTGCTGTTATTCTTTTTATTATTGACTGTTACTTTTCCGGTATGGTCACAATCGTACCGCAAACATGTCATAAGATTTTCTAATAAAGAAGGTACTCCATACTCTGTCTTTGAACCAGAAGAATTCTTGTCAGAACGTGCTATTGACCGGCGCGATAAATACAATATACCAATTACCGAAGATGACCTACCCGTTAACCCTGCGTATTGTGATTCTATTCGTAGCACAGGTGCTTCTCTTTTATATACCTCCAAGTGGTTCAATGCCGCAGTGGTCTTAGCGGATGAAGAGCAATTAAATCAAATTAACAATTTCTCTTTTGTTAGGAGCAGTGATCGAGTAACCAGGGTGAAGATCTCCACTGAACCTCAAGAAGAGTCCATAGTTGATGAGAATAATGCTGCTTATCGCAGTGCCGAAACAAACCCTTTGTACGGACTTTCTTATAATCAGATCGCGATGATGAATGGGCAGCATATGCATTCTGAAGGGTATAAAGGTGAGGGAATGTTGATTGCTGTACTGGATGCTGGTTTTAACAGGGCAGATGAACAGCCTTATTTCAGGCATTTGTTCAATGAAGGTAAAATACTAGGCACCTATGACTTTGTTGATAACGAGGAGGAAGTGTACGAAGACCACCCACACGGAACACATGTGCTTTCGTTAATGGGCGCTTACCAAGAGGGAGAAATCATAGGTACGGCCTACCAAGCGGAATTTTTGCTTCTAAGGACAGAAGATGCTTCTTCCGAACTTCAGATCGAGGAGGTAAATTGGCTTTTGGGCGCCGAATATGCTGATAGTGCTGGTGCTGACATCTTGCAGACCAGCTTAGGGTATACTACTTTTGACGATCCATCTATGGATTATTCCTATGAAGATATGGATGGGGAAACCAGTTTGATTGTGCGGGCATCTACTTTTGCTGCATCTAAGGGCATGTTGTTAGTAGCAAGTGCAGGCAATGAAGGAAGCCGGTCTTGGCGCCATATTGTCACACCTGCCGATGGGAAAGAGGTATTGGCTGTTGGCGCGGTCAATGACCAAGGACGGTATGCGAGTTTCAGCTCCATAGGGCCTACGGCTGATGGAAGGATAAAGCCTGATGTGACCGCCCAAGGCAATAGGGTCTATATAGGGCAAGTCAATGGTAGTGTGAGCACAGGGTCGGGTACTTCCTATTCAGCACCTTTGGTTGCAGGGCTGGCTGCTGGCTTATGGCAGTCTTGCCGGGAAAAATCGGCAGTAGAGATAAGGGAAATTATTAAAGCCTCTGCCTCTCAATATGAGCACCCCGACAACCGCTATGGTTATGGTATTCCCAACTATTTAAAAGCAAGAGAAATGATGAAAGGGGAAGAAGAGATAGTTGAAGGTATTGCCTTTGGTCCCAATCCAGTAGCAGACGAGCCTTTTTTTATACATGTTCCTACAGAGAAAGTAAGGCCTTTTGATGTACGGCTGATAGATAATACTGGAAAAATCGTAGACTCTTTCTCTGGTACAGCATCCCCTCCAACATCCAAGTTTCGTGTGGATACAGCTAACTTGCTACCCGGCATGTATCTGGTACAGGTACATATTGAAAACCAAAGCACCTTGTTTAAGCTTTTGAAGGTGGTTAGGTGAGGGGTTGATTGAGCAACTGTCGAATGGCTTTGGTTTTCAGTAGGCACTCCTGGTACTCGTCTTCAGGTACAGAATCCCATGTGATGGCACTTCCGGCATGAAACGATAAGTACTGCTTAGGTTTGTTATAGATAATGCTTCTGATGACCACGTTAAAGTCAAAATCTCCATTAGGGGCGATATAGCCTGTAGCACCCGAGAAAAGTCCTCTTTTGCTTTCTTCCAGCGCATCTATAAGTTCCATGGCCCGTATTTTGGGCGCTCCTGTCATACTTCCCATAGGGAACGCATTTCTAATGGCTTCTGACCAATGTTTTTCCGGTAGCATTTCTGAGACTACTGTAGAGATCATTTGGTGTACTTGGGCAAAGGTATATATGCCAAACAGCTCTTCTACTATAACAGAGCCAGGGGTGGAACTTTGGGCTAAATCATTTCTGCATAGGTCCGTTATCATCATATTCTCCGCCTGTTCTTTTTCGCTGCTTTTCAGTCTTTGCTTTAACAACTCATCTTCTGCCTTATCTGTACCTCGTCGGCTTGTTCCTTTTATTGGTTGGGTGATTAGCTTTTTCCCTACTTTCTTTAAAAACCTTTCGGGTGAAGCAGAAAGCAAATACTGATCTTTTAATTTTAGATACGCAGAGAAGGGGGCAGGTGAAAACTCCAAGAGTTTAAGCCATGAATCCTCTGGGCTTAGCAGTGCAGGCTCAGAGAAAAACTCCATACAAAGGTTGAGCTCGTAAACATCTCCTTCGTAAATATGCTGTCGTACTTTTTTTACCTTCTCCAGATATGTTTCTCTGCTCATATTACACTTAACAGACGGAACCTGTGGGACGACTTTATCTGTATAGTCGTTCCAGTTAGAGATCTCGAGGTATATGCTGTCGGGGTTGGGAGACAAAATAGTTACACCGCCTTGATCAAAAAAAAGAATGTGCAGAGGACTGAAAAATGCTAGGTCTGGCAGTAATGCTTGGTCTGCATTAGTGCTTTTTAGATTTTCAATTTCATTTTTAAGATCATAGCCTAAATAACCAAAGAGCCAACCCTGATGCTTTTTATGAAAATCTCTTAATGATGCAATGGCATTTCCGGCAGGTAGTATCAGTGAATCTTTAGCGCCAAAGGCAATGATGGTAGGAAAAGACCCATAAGGGAATGGAATTTGGTTGCCATGTAAGCAAATGGCGTACGACTCTTTACTAGCCCGGTATAAAGCTTTTTGAAAAAAATGTTCATTAACCTTAAAGCTCTTTTCTTTCATTTTTTACTTCCCAATTTCACTTAAGGCCGCTTTGGCTTTGTTGTCTATGCTGTTTTTGTATTCATGGTTCTTAAACGAAAGCGCTAAATTAAAATATTCTTCCGCTTTTTGTATATCCCCAATGCTTTTAAAAATATAGCCTAATTGAAGTGCAGCGTTAGGGGCAAAGTATAATGGGGTATGTTCTGCAACATTTATGGTTTCCTGGTACTTTTCTATGGCCTGTTGCAGGTTACCGGTTTTGTGATATACCCTTGCGTATCTATAATGGTATTCAATATTGTCAGAAGGCGTTAGAAGCTCTTTCAGGGAAATGCTGTCCAGGCTTTTTATGGCCAAATCGTTATAACCACCGTCTGTAAATAGCCTTGCTTTCATAAGCTGTTTATTTGGAAAGTGCCGTTTTTTCGCAAAACTTTCGGCATATTTATCCGCATCATATACAGCAGCCCCTTGGGTAAGCACTTTAGATAAAGACTTTTCGGCTTCTTGATGTTTACCGGGCAGCCAATGGGTTAGGAATAACCTAAACCAAGTATCTTTAATAAAGTTGCTGCCCTTGTGCATTTTGAGGTATCGGTGAAAGTAGGTTTGGGAAACATGGTAGTCACCTTTGTTTAAGTAAATGAGTCCATGCATATAGTGCAAAAACGGTAACGACAAATAATCGGTACCTGATGGCGCTGTCGACAGTACTTTCAATGCAGCTTCGCTTTGGGTTTCCTTCATTAATATGGAGGAGTAAATAAAGCTTAAGAGTAAGTTGTCAGGGTGTTTTTGGTACAACTGCTTTATGTCTGTTAGATTTTT
The DNA here is from genome assembly GCA_030913385.1 of Cytophagaceae bacterium ABcell3. NCBI lineage: Bacteria > Pseudomonadati > Bacteroidota > Cytophagia > Cytophagales > Cytophagaceae > Natronocytophaga > Natronocytophaga cellulosiphila. Next base: position 3,541,488 of record CP133159.1, on the reverse strand, counting down.
TTCGTTTAATATGTAATAGGCCGTAGAAAGCTTTATGATCTGGCTTTCTAAAGCATAAGTTTTGTCGTGCGCTATTACTTCGTCGAGCATGGATAAACCTGTCGGGACTTTACCGTGCATGCCAGCCAGCTTGGCTATCCATAAATATTTTTCAGGTATGGAACCTATAAGTATGTGCATAAGGCCAAAAGACTTTTTGTTAGGCAGGAAGTCAGGATATTTCCGCTGGTTTTCTTCAAGCATTTTGTAGGCTTGCCGGATACTCCAAGCTGCACTGATTTCATCCCCTGATTTAGCTTTTACAAAAGCCCATTGCAGTTTTACCTCAGCCATTGTAAACAGGTACCAAGGAGACTTCTTGTCCAGATTTTTGAGCTGCTCAAGACGCTTATTTTCGTTGGGCAAAAGCTGTTTGTACAGTTCAGGGTCTTCGTTTATGAAAACTGTAAGAACATCAATATAGTTTTCAAGGTAAATGGCAATGCCGTCAGTAGGTTTTTTCTGAAGGGCTTTGGACAACTGTTGGGAAGCAGGTACCGTTTTTAGCTTTATTAGATTTTGGTAGGCCTCTTTTGTTTCTGGTGTAAAGGCAAACTGTGCCTTTAGGGGAGAGGAAAATAGAAGTAGGGTGGCAACGATAAAAAAAGGGTGGAACTTATGAACCACCCTTTCTGTAAAACTAATTTCTATCAACTATACTTACTTTTTGGACGTTTCAAGAACAGGGGCTTCTACGTCAGCAAGAATTCTTCCACAGTGCTCACACACGATCAGCTTTTTCTTTTCTCTGATGTCTCCTTGCCTTTGAGGAGGAACGGTGTTAAAACATCCGCCACAAGCATCCCTTTTTACAGAAACGACAGCAAGACCGTTTACTGTATTTGTTCTGATTCTATTATAAGAGTGTAGCAACCTTTCTTCAATTTGTTTGCTTGCTTTCTCTCTTTCTTTCATCAACTGAGCTTCTTCATCTTTGCTTTCAGAAATGATCTGGCTTAGCTCATTGTTTTTGTTTTGCAGGTCTTTCTTTCTTTCATCAAGTATACCTTGCGTATCCTCGATCTCTTTGTTTTTCAGGTCAATTTTATGGTGCGCCTCTTTGATTCTTTTTTCAGAAATTTGAATTTCAAGGTTTTGAAGCTCAACTTCCTTGGTAATGGCATCATACTCGCGGTTATTTCTAACATTCATTTGTTGCTCTTCGTATTTCTTGATGAGCTTTTCCGCGTCTTTTATGGCCTGTTTGTTGTTGGAAACCTCCTGCTGTAGGTTTTCAATTTCTTTATTATATTTTTCAATTCTTGTTTCGTAACCAGCAAGCTCGTCTTCAAGGTCTCTAACTTCTTCAGGAAGATCACCTCTTATTTTTTGTATCTCAACAAGTTTAGAGTCTATTGTTTGGAGTCTTACGAGGGCTTCTAGTTTTTGTGCTACGGTACTTTCCATTTTTTCAGTAATAACTTATCGGGTTGGTTGTAGTATTAGATAAAATGAGTGCAATATTAGTGAATTTTTTTGACATAAACTCCTTAATGAGTTCTTTAGTAAAAACTTCACTTTCATAATGGCCTATATCGGCAATTATAATTTTATTTTCGGCATCGAAAAATTCATGGTATTTGAAATCTGAAGTTATGTAAACATCGGCTTTTTGTTTAATGGCATTTTTTAATAGGAAACTTCCTGATCCTCCACAAACAGCTACTTTTTTAACGGGTTTTTCCGGGAGTTGTGTATGTCGGATGCAAGACAATTGCATTTTCTCTTTAAGGTACTTCAGGAATGCTTGTGGAGGGAGCGGGTTTTCTAGCTCTCCATACATTCCGGAACCATTGTAAAAATCTGTGTTTTCTAGGGCTACTAGATCATAAGCGGGCTCTTCATAAGGGTGCGCCTCTTTTAGGGCTTGTAAAATACCGTTTTCTTTCCAAGCGGGATAAATGACTTCCGCCCTTACTTCTTTTACCTGTTCCTTGGTGTTAGCCGCTCCAATAGTGGGGTTTGCCTGGTCGTTAGGCCGGAATGTTCCTGTGCCTTGCAGTTGATAGCTGCATTCGCTGTAGTTGCCAATATTTCCGGCACCGGCATTATATACAGCACTTAAAACAATATCTTTATCTGATTCAGGAATAAAAACTACTAATTTTTTTAATGTACCCTTTTTAGGAGAAAGGATTTTTAGGTTCTTAAGTTCAATTTTCTCGCAAATTTTTCTATTTACCCCATTATGTACATTGTCCAGATTCGTATGCACAGCATAAATAGCAATATCGTTTTTGATTGCTTCTATAATGGTACGCTCTACATAATTACTGCCGGTAAGTTTTTTTAAACCCTTGAAAATTATGGGATGATGGGAAATGATGAGGTTACAGTTATTCGCAATGGCTTCTTTGATTACGTCTTCTGTAGTGTCTAGTGTAATCAATATATTTTTTACCTCTGTACTGCTATTACCGGTCAGCAAGCCGCTGTTGTCATAGCTTTCCTGAAGTGCAGTTGGTGCAATAGATTCAAGATAATTGACTACTTCGCTTATCTTTGTCATTAAAAAGTATTTATTTTAACCTGCAATTTAGTATTTTTCCGCTTTTGTAAAAGATAAAAAGTGTGAAATATCTATTATTGCCTTTTTCTTACCTTTATAAGCTTGTTACCGATTTTCGTAACCTGCTTTTTAAGAAAAACATTTTAAAGTCCTTTCAGTTTGAAACCAAAGTAATTGGAGTGGGTAACCTCTCGGTAGGAGGGACGGGGAAAACTCCTCATGTAGAATATCTGGTGAAATTGCTCGGCGAAAAATTTTCTATTGGAATTTTAAGCCGTGGTTATGGACGAAAAACCAAAGGGTTTATTTTGGCTGACGATTCCTGTTCTGCTGATACCATTGGGGATGAGCCATACCAATATTATTTAAAATTTAAACCAGAGGTTTCTGTAGCGGTAGGCGAGGAGCGCATTACTGCTATCCCGGCTATGCTCAAAGAGAACACTGATATAGACTTGGTTGTTTTAGATGATGCTTTTCAACACCGTTATGTAAAGCCGCATGTCAATATACTGCTCTCCGAATATGGCAGGCCTTTTTTTAAAGATTTTATCATGCCAGCAGGCCGTTTGCGTGAAAGCAAAAAAGGTGCTAAAAGAGCAGATGTAATTGTGATAACAAAGTGCCCAACCAGTTTGAGCGAAAAAGATAAAAATTACTATATCAAGAAAATCAAAAAGTATAGCAAGCCCAATGTGCCTGTTTTTTTTACCTCTTATAAGTATGGAACTCCTATCGCTTTCTCTGGACAGCAACAAGTCCCTAGCAAAAACATACTGCTTCTTACAGGGATAGCGGGCACTGATTACTTGTGCACTTTTTTAAAACATAAATACCATATAGTAAAACATTTAAAATATAGCGACCATCATAGATATAATAAGTATGATATAGCAAAAATAGTTAAAGAATACCACCGTTATAGTGAGGCTAGTGAGCTAGTGGTTTTTACTACAGAAAAAGACATGGTTAGGCTTATTCATTTAAAGGACCTTTTAGACAATATACCTGTTTTTTATCTGCCTATTGAAGTACAGTTTACTGACGAAGGCGCCCGTCAGGAATTTGCTGAAAGGATTTTTGAATTTACTTATAAATAAGGAAACTGAATTGCCCATTTAAGTATCTAGGAAGTAATAAGCATTTTACCTGTATGATAATATTACTTTAAGCTCTTCTTAATTTGGGGTATGTACTAATGTTAGAAAATGAGGTGGCCATTGATGAAATTGCGTTAAGAACTTTATAAGCATGGAGCGGCCAAAAATTTTGCTGTTTAAGCCCGACGCAAGGAGGGTGAGTTTCATCCCGATAGCTATCGGGATAGCGTAATGGTTATAAAGTTTAGCAAATTTCATCACAGGCCTTGACTTTTTTGCTTACTTTTTTTGTCTAAGAAAAAAAGTAAGGCCCTGCCGGCGAGGCAAAAATCTGCTAAGCGAGTCTTGGTAAGCTAATAAAACATGAGATGTTTAAATGGGTAAACCAAATTAGATATAAATAAGAAAATTAAAACTTATTTGTAAAATTGGTGCCTTATTCAATTCACTTTATATATTTTTGGGTGTGTTTTGGCCTAGAGTTTATTTAATACTTTGTTTAATGGCCTTTGCTTGTACGGCAAGGGCACAGATTGTGGACGATACTACCCAACTTATATATGGTCCGCATACCACCTTCTATGTTCTGGAAAATGAGGTGCTCAACAACCAGGAAGAGCTTCATCAGGTTGACACCACATTGGACGGACTGCACAATTTTAGGGCGGCATACCGTGCTTATGATACACCTTTTCAGGATTTAGGGCAATGGGGAACGGCGCTAAACCATATGTTTTACCAAAGGCCACGGCACTTGGGACGGCAAATGGGGTTTGATGCTTTCTTGCCTTATGCCGCAGATCCCGAGTTTATGAAGTTTTACGATACAAGGTCTCCTTTTGCAGATGTTAGCTATGTGCAAGGGGGACATGGACAGCAAATGGGACGGGCTTCTTATACCAGAAATATAAGTCCACAATGGAATTTTGGCTTTGACCTCGACAGGTTTACAGCACATAGGAATATAAACCTGCGGGGGCGTAACGATATTATGGTTAGCCACTGGCAGTTTAATGTTCATAGTAGGTATTTTTCAGCAGACAGGAAATATCAAATTATGGGAAGCTTTACGACCATGGACCATTCATCTGGCGAAACTGGTGGTATAGATGTAGGGCGACTTCCTGCCGACGACCTTTTCTTTTTTGAGCTGTCTCCTTCCAGATTACGAAACCCCACGAACCAGGGCGCCATAAGTGTACATAAGCAAACCGCCTTGAGGGTATATCAGCAGTATGCAATAGATTCTGTGCGCTTGCAGGTTTTCCATGTTTTTGACGGACGGAGCCGCTTGAACAGGTTCAGGCATCAACTACAAGGAACACCGGATACTCTTTTTTATACGCAACCTCCTTTTTCTCCAGACAATGGTTTTCATTATTTTTTTAATCCAACAAGAACTTATGACCAAACACGTTTTTTTGATGCTCAAAATACTTTTGGGGTAAAAGGAAATGCAGGAAACCTCTATTATAGAGGATGGTATAGAAATCGGGTGTTGGATTATCACCAGATAGGTTTGGAGGAGTTCATGCAGGGGCCGAGAACCTTTGTAGAGAACTTTTTTGGTGGGCTGGTGCGGTATGATATAGGTGATAATACAAATGTAGATGGTTCTGCAGAGATAAACCCTGGTAGAGATTATTATATAAGAAGTAATTTCCGAAGTAAATACTTTATAGCGGGAGCCAACCATATGGCTTACTCCCCTACAATGCTCCAACAGCATTATGTCTCTAACCAATTCATATGGAACAATGACTTTGACTTGACCACTCTTACAGATGGCTATGCCGGCTTAAGGTATAGGAACTCGTTTCTTAGGGCCAGTGTCACAGGAAATGTAAGCAGGCTGGACAACTATATCTACTTCAACCAGCAGGCTGTCCCTGAACAGGCAACCGAGCAAGTAAATGTTTATTCTGCAGATCTTAACCTGCACATGTGGTGGAGGTTCTTAAATTTTGAGCTGTTTGCACGTCGTTCCCATACTACTGGAGCCGATGTTATTCGTCTACCGCAAAATTATCTCCATTCCCGTTTTTATTTAGAAGGGCCTTTGTTTAGAGATGCGTTGTTTTTGCAGCTAGGGGCTGATGTACTTTACTTTAACAGGTATAGAGGTGATAATTATATGCCTGTAACGCAGCAATTTTATTTAAATGATGGTATAGGGCCAGGCATGACTACCGGAGGGTATCCTTTGCTAAATGTGTTCTTAAATGCTCAGATAAAAACTGTAAGGGTGTTTGCCCAGCTAAACCATGCCAATCAGTATATTTTTGATGAGCTATTTGATCGGGAAGGTTACTTTATGACTCCTCTGTATACAGATTTGCCCATGAACTTTATTTTTGGTGTGAACTGGAGATTCTATGATTAATCCTTATTAGCTATAAATATTTCAAATATTATGCTTGGACTAAAACTTCCAACAGATCCACGGTGGGTAAACATTGCCGAAAAAAGTATTAATGAAATCCTTACAGATCATGCCTACTGCGAACAGAAAGCGGCTTCTACCTGTATTTCTTTAATTATTCAATATCCTGAAAAAGAGAAGTTGGTAGAAACTTTAGCACCCATTGTTACAGAAGAATGGGGGCACTTCAGAATGGTACTGCGTGAGCTTGGAAAAAGAGGTTTCAAGCTGGGCGGTAAGCGTGTAGATGAATATGTTACCGAATTATTTAAGCTTGAGCGAAAAGGAGGAAAGCGGGAGCGACAGTTGATGGACAAATTATTGATCAGCGCACTGATAGAAGCCCGTAGTTGCGAGCGTTTTAGATTGCTTTCACTGCATATTAGCGATGACGACCTAAAGTCTTTTTATCATGAACTGATGATCTCAGAAGCAGGTCATTACCGTACTTTTGTAGATTTGGCCAAAGAATATATGCCAGAAGAAGAAGTAAAATCCCGCCTACAAGAAATGCTGGATGAGGAAGCAAATATTATAAATAACCTAGAGCTGAGAGGGGATAGGATGCATTGAGATGATGTGATGGTACGATAATATGATGTGTCTCGCAAGTCGTCAAGAGTTATGTAGAGCCGATTGCCTACCGGCTGATTCTCTCAAGGCTAAAAGATATTTTTAGAAGTAGAGCCGATTTTTTATCGGCTTAATCTACGTTAAGAGTAAAATCCTGAAAAAATTACGCCGTCAGCTCTAAAGGGCTGACGGGCAAAACCAAGTTTGATATTTAACACTCATTATTACCACTCACCCCACCACGTCTTTGCAAGGAGGAACGACGAAGATTATGCGACGCATGAATGTAGTGCCGATTTTTTATCGGCATGGCTAAGTCATAGGTTACGGTTGGTTTATCAGGAAATACCCGTCAGCGCCCACAAGACCTGACGGCGTATGGAGGAACGAGGGATCTGTCATTCTCTGACACATTTTAATATTTGGAAATTGTAACCTGCTTTACTCCAACAGACCCCGCAACAGGTGCGGGGATACAGCTATGGTATTATTTTAGTGCTTCAATCCCCCGTCATTGCGAGGAGGTAACGACGAAGCAATCTCATCGTCAGGTCTAATATTAACACTCTACAAATCAACCAACTCAGCTTACCCCTAACAGATTGCCGCGGCATTTTTTCATAAGACACCAAAGACTTTAAATTTCAAACCAAGAACTTTACCAAGCACTGTCTTGTGCCTCGCAATGACGGTTTGATTTTGACTTTCTGCAAATTATAATCTTTGTTTAATGTCAAAATTCCCCGTAGTCATTCTCTGTTATATCGCCCTGTCACGTCTTTGCGAGGAGGTAACGACGAAGATTATGCGACGCATGAATGTAGTGCCGGTTTTTTATCGGCATGGCTAAGTGAAGAGTAAAGCATTGTCCGTAAAAGTGGAGAATGGGTCAGGTTACGTTGTTTCATCAGGTAATACCCGTCAGCATCCACAAGACCTGACGGCGTATGGAGGAACGAGGGATCTGTCATTCTCTGACACAGTTTAATATTTGGCAATTTACATCCTGCTTTACTTCAACAGACCCCGCAACAGGTGCGGGGATACAGCTATGTTGTTGGTTTTTCTAGTTAAAATAACCTGCCAAAGGTTTCCCATGGGGCATGCAGATTAATGGATTTTGGGATAGCAACCTTAGGAGATCACCTCCGACAGATTGCTGCGGCATTTTTTTCACCAAAGGCTTTAAATTTCAAACCAAGAACTTTACCAAGCACTGTCTTGTGCCTCGCAATGACGGTTTTATTTTGACTTTTTGCAAGTTATGGTCTTTGTTGTAATTCAAAATTCCCGTAGCCATTCTTTTTCGCATCACCTCACTACGTCTTTGCGAGGAGGGACGACGAAGCAATCTCATCGTCAGGTTTGGTATTTAATACCCAAAAACAACTAGGTTTTCCTTTTTTTCTTTTTTGCAGCAGGGAAAAGAATATTATTTAAGATTAGGCGATAACCGGGCGAATTAGGGTGAAGGTTCAAGTCTGTAGGTTCTTCTCCCACAAAATGTTGATAATCTTCTGGGTCGTGGCCTCCGTAAAACGTCCAGGTGCCTTTACCGTAGGTCCCATGTATATACTTTGCTTCCCCAGCAGCTTTATTTTCTCCCAATATCAATACCTCTGGTTTGATCAGGTGCTTTTTAAAAGCTGTGGTTTGTCCCATAAACCCTTTGATCGTTGATTCATGGTTTTGGGTGAGCATAGAAGGTATCAAATCCCATTTGGCGGAGAACTCAAACAAGTTGAAAAAATCATTTTTTTCGTTAATTCCCCCTCTTTCATGTGGGTTGTTGTCTATATTGGAATACTCGTATTCGTAAGGATTGGTGACCAGCTTGAAATCCTGAAAGGCAAATGTATAATCAAAGTTCAGTTTACTTTGTGCATCAGGATCTGCTGGGTCCCCATCGTACATGCTTTCACAAATATCAGTGTCTTGAGCAGCCAAGGCAATGTCATAGGTATCTGTTGCAGAACACATCGCAAAAAGGAAACCTCCGCCTGCACAAAAATCCCTGATTTTCTTAACGACACCAAGCTTTAGTTGCGATACTTTGTCAAAGCCATGCTTGCGGGCTACAGCTTCATATTCTTCTTGTTGTTTAATATACCAAGGCTGGTTTTTATACATTGCGTAAAACTTGCCATACTGGCCTGTGAAATCTTCATGGTGCAAGTGTAGCCAGTCATATTTAGGGAGCTCTCCATACATCACTTCGTCGTCAAATACAATATCATAAGGAATTTCGGCATATGTGAGTACCAATGTTACAGCATCGTCCCACGGGAGTTTGGTTTTTGGGGAGTAAACCGCAATTTTAGGGGCTTTTTCAAGTTTTACAACTTCCATATTAACATCGGGCATGGAAATTTTTTCGAGAATACTCGTTGCTTTTGCCTCTGAGATTACCTCATAACTTACCCCTCTGATCAAGCATTCCTTTTCGAGCTTTTCGTTGTGATGGAACATAAAGCTGCCCCCGCGATAGTTAAGCAGCCAGTTTACATCCACTCCCTGCGTTAGCGCCCAGTAAGATATACCATAAGACTTTAGATGGTTTTTTTGTCCATCGTCCATGGGGATAAGAATCTTGGAGGCAAAGACAGCTGGTGAAAGGATAAATAGTAAAAGTGTGATAAAAAGTTCTTTTTTCATATGCTAAAGCCTGAATGTTCCTCTATTAGAAATTAACGTAAACTGTGTTTATATATTTTTGAAAATTATAATATAAACAGTTTTAAAAAAAAGTAGTTTAACATGTGGTGAAAATCCGATCAAAACTGTAAATTTGTTAGGTAAAATGCAAAATACTTAAAGATGTGTTTGCGTTTATGTGAAATAAAGAAAATCTTTACGTAATTTAGAATTTGGATTATTTGAAAAAATTATTTTCTTTTGTTTAGCCCTAATTGTTTTTAAATTACAGAACTGGAATAACCATTTATATGAACAATACCATGAAAATCAGATTTTTGCTATTTTTATCTCTTGTTCTGCCTATTGCGTCCGTAAATGCTGGCATACTTACACTGACAGGTGTTTATCAAGGGAAAAATCTTTATGTGCAAAATCCTTTTACCGGAAACATGAAAGACTTTTGCACGAACGATGTTTATATAAATGATGTAAAAGTCTTATCTAATGTACAGTCAAGTGCTTATGAAATAGATCTTTCTATACTTGGTATAGATGATCCTGTGACGGTAAAAATTACACACAAGGATGACTGTAAGCCAAAAATACTGAACCCTCAGGTAGTTAAGTCGACCAGTTCGTTTCAGTTTCACTCCTTCAATGTTGAAAAAGAGAATATTGTTTGGGCAACGAAGGGAGAAACTCCTAAAGGACGCTTTTTTGTAGAACAGTTTAAAAACAATAGCTGGGGAACAGTGAAGGAATTGACCGGTAAGTCTAGTAAAGTGATCAACAACTACCAAATAGGGTCAAGTTCACACCACTCAGGGTTAAATAAGTATAGAATAAAATATCTTGAGGCAGATGGTCAGGTGTTTTACTCACAGGTAATGGAGTTTGAGTCAGGCTTGGAGGCCATATCCATGTACCCAAAACGAGTCACAGACAAGGTGTACCTAAAACCACGAGCCGCAGAATATGAAGTCTTAAATCAATATGGAGACGTGATCAGTAAAGGATTTGGCAAAGAAATAGATCTCTCCAAAGCCGCCCAAGGAGTCTACTACCTCAATGTAGACAACCAAACGATCAAGTTCTTTAAGAAATAGAATATATTTTAATAGCAAAAACAAAAGACCCAGTTGATTCTGGGTTTTTTTGTTTATGAGTATGATGAGGTAGTGGTGCAGGGAGTTATAGGTATGGGTATAACGGAAAGGAGCTCGACCCGGAAGGCATGGGTGGAGGAGGATCTACTTACGATTACGGGTTTAGGATATACAATCCACAAATAGGTAAGTTTTTGAGTGTAGACCCGTTGGCACCTAGCTACCCAGAATTAACCCCTTATCAATATGCAAGTAATACTCCTATTTTTGCAATAGATATAGATGGTTTAGAAATGTTTCCTGGGTATTACTTGTGGACTGATAAACTTGGCTCTGCCATTATTAAGAAGTTTACTGATGCAGAAAAAAGGGCTGAGTCTCTTGATAGAGTTCAAAAAATTATTCATCAGCAAGAACCCTCAGTAGTCGATAAAGTATTGCATCGAGTTGAAGCTTATACCTATGTTTTTGGAGAATATACAAGTGCAGAAGATGTAAATGTTTTAACAAAGGGTAAAACAACTAAGGACGAACAAGCCTCCTATTGGGATTACTCTTTCGCTTCTGTTGGTTTTTTTATTCCGTTTGCCAGTGGAGGGACAGTTAAACAGACTTTAAAAGGGTTTTATAGGATATTAGATGGATCTAATGCTGATAATTTTTTCTTAAAACATGGAGTTAAAAATTTTGACGAGTATCGTAAACAATATAAAAATCTCCCTACTAGTCAAAGAGTGGCTAAATACATGGAGGCAGGCGAAGAGGTTGCTTTAAGAAATAATTGGCAGAAAAACAGTAAGTTAAGTAAAGTGAATGATAGGAATGTTTATGATACAGAGTTTGGTTATGCCGCATTGGATACGGAAAAAGGTACTTTTGAAATTTTGAATAAAAAAGGTAAACATCAAGGTGAAATTACTTTTGATGGAGTTAAATTAGATGGGGCTGATGCTTCAGGAGGACATGATTTAATAATTCCATAACTATGAATGAATCTCTGATAAAAAACATTGTGGACTCTATTTTTAACTTGTCTAAGAATGAATCTGCTTATCTAGGAGCCATTAATGAGCCATTTATTCTTGATAGTTCTATTATAGATTTATTACAAGAATGTAAATTTAATTACACAATAAATGACGACAGGAGTTTTCCAAAAGTAAGTGTGAAAGTTTTTTTGGGAGATTATTCCCAAGGAGGTACTAAAATTGATTATTACTGCTTTTTAGAGTTTTCAAAACTATTTAGGGATGTGGTTCATGTCTATTTTAGATATATAATAAACAATCCAGATGTCGACCGTCTTTCGGGGATATTAACAGATGATGTGTATGAGCCTTTGACTGTTAAGCAATATGATTTTTATGAAAATTTAAAAGATGTTTTTAAAAACTTAAACATACAAATCTTAAGTTATAATGAAGTTTATTATGTTTTATGTAATATGCAAGTTGGAAAAGCTGGCTTAGGTTTTTTTGGGCACCAGCCTACTCTAGGGTTATTGCTGTTTAATGATTACTTTGATTTATGCCCTGACTGATTTCCTCAGCTGGCGCGGTGTGTCACGAATTCAAAATACCCCCCCCCACTGGTCTAAGATTAGCGAAAGCGTATCTTAGACCTAAAACATCGTAAGCTTGTAGCTTGCGTTACCCCCTCTGGTCTAAGATTAGCGATAGCTGCGTAACATAAGTTGAGAAAAAAAGAAAATGAGAAACCGGAAGGTCTTTTTTGAGAGGCTTTCCGGTTTTTTTGTCTGAATCAGAATTTTCAGGATTAGAGAATTAACAGGATGTGGGCGGAGAGCGGTATCCGGCGGAGTTTCTGAACTACTGAATAGAAGTTATTTTGTATAGAAATTCTCCTTTAGTGGATAATTCGGAGATCATTGTGCCACCCATTTCGGGCCATGTTGTGCCACCCATTTCGGACGTCATTGTGCCAGTTTATAACTAGCCCTTGAGCATTGTTTCGGAGATCATTGTGCCACTTTCCATAATACTTATTAGTCTTGCCATAAAAAGCAATGGCAGGTCAACGATTGGACATTATGGAAATACTTCAAATAATTCAATTAAAGAAAAAAGGAATGAGCAATCGTCAGATTGCCTCTGCCCTTGGAATTAGCCGCAATACGGTCAATTCCTATTTTAAAACCTTCAAAGAGCACCAGCTCAGCATTGAAGACCTTGAAGGGCTTACTGAGACTGATTTGGCCGACCTCTTCCCTAAAGCGGACTATAAAGATAGCACTCGCTATGGAATGTATATATTTGATAGGACAGTAAGTTAAGCTCTTTTTCTTAAATTTGGAACGATGAGTAAAAGAGAAAGAAGGTCATATGACCACGAATTTAAAACAATGGCTGTAGAGCTGCATTTAAGCGGGAAGACCAGTACCGCTGTTGGGAAAGAATTAGGCATTGGTCCTGATTTAGTAAGGAGATGGTCACGTGAAATGAAGACGAATGGCGCTGCCAGTTTTCCAGGAAATGGGAAACAGAACCTTTCAGAAGAACAAAAAGAAATTCATGCCTTGAGGAAAGCCTTAAAGGAATCTGAGCTTGAAAGGGAAATCCTAAAAAAGGCGGTAAGCATCTTTTCCAGGGGAGACAGCAAATATACCAATTCATAATGGATCATAGAAAAGAGTATGCTGTTGAAAAGATGTGTAGGACATTTAATGTTGCCAGGAACAGCTTTTATGAGTGGAAGAAGGAGAAACAACTCAAACTGGCTCAACAAAGAGCGATATTGCTAAAGGAAATCAAAACAGTGCATGAGTTAAGCAATGGTACCTATGGAAGTCCTAGAATTACATTAGATCTTAGAAAAAAGGGTTTTGCAGTATCCAGGCCAAGGGTTGCCAGGATCATGAAAGACCACGGAATCAGGAGTGTTGTAAGTAAAAAATTTAAAGTCTGCACAACTGATTCAAACCATGGATTTAGCATCAGTCCTAACGTTCTTGATAGATCTTTTAAACCTGAAAGCCCTTCAAAATCATGGGTATCAGACATAACTTATATCCGGACAAATGAGGCATGGTTATACCTGACCATGATTATGGACTTATATGATAGGAAAATAATAGGATGGTCTATGTCCACTTCGATGCATGCATATGAAACAGTAGTGCCTGCATGGAGGATGGCACTGATAAACAGACCTGTTTTTCAAGAGCTGGTTTTTCATTCAGACAGAGGCGTGCAGTATGCATGCAAAGAGTTCAGGGATGAGCTTGGTAAGCTAAATGTTACTCAGAGCATGAGCAGAAAAGGGAATTGCTGGGACAATGCAGTGGCTGAAAGCTTCTTCAAAACCCTGAAATCTGAAACTGGTTACCGGAAATATGAATCAATAAAGCAGGCAAAAAAGGGATTGTTTGAATACATTGAGATATGGTACAACAGGACCAGAAGACATTCCTCTCTTGGATATCTTTCTCCTGAAGAATTTTATAATATTCATAGAAAAAGTGCTGCGTAAAAGAAGCATAAACCTCGAAATCCTCCTATGATTTTTCTTCTAAATCATAGGAGGATTTGAGGAGCCCTGCGGCAGGCATTAATTAATCAAAAAAAGGGCTTAATTATTTGTACGGTTTTTTGTTGCAATTCCACTACGAGCAGCTAATTAAATGCTTTCCTTATTTCCAAAAAGAGCTTAATAAGCCCGGCTGTACCTTGCAGGTACTTTGGCATGAATATCTCAGTAAACATGCTGATGGTTACCGCTATACACAATTTGTCACTTATTACAACCAGTGGAGCAATGCAAAGAATGGTAGTGGAATATTAATACATAAGGCAGCAGAGAAGCTTTATGTGGATTTTGCAGGTAAAAAACTCAGCTATGTTGACCGAAGCACCGGTGAAGTAAAAGGAGCTGAAGTATTCGTAGCAATCCTTCCCTGCAGTCAATATACCTATGTTCAGGCGGTTGAAAGTCAAAAAAGGGAAGATTTCATCTCCTGTCTCAATGGATGCTTGCAATGGCTTGGAGGAGTACCTAAAGCTATTGTGTCAGACAACTTGAAAGCGGCAGTTAGCAAAGGGCATAAATATGCTCCGGTGATTAATAAAACACTCAAATCACTCGCCTTGCACTATAAATGCGTAATAGACCCCACAAGGCCATATCATCCACAAGATAAAGCCCTGGTAGAAGGAGCTGTAAAGCTCGTTTATCAAAGGATTTATTACCCTTTATCAAAACACACCTTTTTTAGCCTCAAAGAGCTCAATGATGCCATTGCTGAACAATTAATTAGCTACAATGACAAATACTGTTTTCAAACCAGTAGGGTGACCCGAAAGCAGCGTTTTCAGGAAATCGAAAAGGAGTTCTTGGCTCCTTTGCCTTCGTCCCCATACCTGATAAAAAACTATAAAAGAGCTAAGGTTCAGAAGATTGGCCATGTCTTTTTAAGTGAAGACAGAAACTATTACAGTGTTCCTCACCGGTATATAGGTCAACATGTCGAAGTTCAATATGACGCTTGTAATGTTGAGGTATTCTTCAATAAAGAACGCGTTGCCTCCCATAGAAGAAGTTATAAGGCAGGCGGGTATAGCACTGTAAAAGAGCATCTACCTTCTAGCCATCAGGCTTATAACGATTGGAATCCGGAGTACTTTATCCAAAAAGCTGAAAAAGTCGGCAGGTATACCTGTGATTATATTACCAGGTTAATCAGCCAATACAATTATCCTGAGCTAGCCTATAAACAAGCACAAGGCATTTTGTCATTCTTGAAGGCTTACTCTGCAGAAAGACTAGAAAGTGCTTGTAAACGAGCCTTGCAGTACCATAAGGCCAGCTACAAGACTATTGATCGAATACTGAAAAACAACTTGGACCAAGAGGCAAATTTTACCTGCAACCTCCAAAGTAACACGCCTGACCATGATAATATCAGGGGAGCTTCTAACTACATATAAACTATTTAACATCAAAACAATACATAAATGAACCAACACAACACAGTAGAAAAACTTCGGCAGATGCAACTTTCGTCTATGGCAACCCTATATCATCAAGCCATAACCGAGAACCTGTATAAAGACATGAGCACGGATGAATTCATGACCTTGCTTGTTGATAATGAATGGGAAGAACGCCAAAGAAAAAAGATCGCCAGGCTAATCAAACTGGCCGGTTTTAGAACGGATGCTTCTGCAAACAATATTGATTACCAAAGCAATAGAAGCCTTGATAAAACTTTTTTACAGCGGCTCTTTACCTTAAACTTTATAAAGAACAAAGAGAACATCATTGCTACAGGCCCTACAGGTGTAGGAAAGAGTTACATCGCCCAAGCTATTGGAAATCATGCTTGTCAAATGTTATATAAAACCCGCTATTATATAGCCGCAAGGTTCTTTGATCAAGCTAAACTAGCCAAATTAAACGGTACATACATTAAGCTTTTGAATCAGTTGCATAAAACGCCTCTTTTAATCCTTGATGACTTTGGGCTACATGCAATGGATCAGTTTGATAGACAAATACTTTTAGATCTTATAGAAGAAAGGCATCAGAGAGCTTCTACCATATTTTGTTCTCAAATACCAGTAAGTAAATGGCATGAACTAATAGGTGAAGGAACCATTGCTGATGCTATTTTAGACCGTGTTGTCTACTCCTCTCACAGGTTAGACTTGCAAGGTGAATCATTGCGTAAAAAACAAAACTTGAACTAGAGAAATTATATTCGTAATCTTGTACTGGAAAGTGGCACTATATCCTCCGAAATAACTGGCACCATATCACCGAAATAACCAGTCGAAATGGAACAAGGGAAAGTCCAAGAGTTTCTTGATGAATTGAAAGCTTCTGATGAAGATAAGTTTAATAGAGTTGTAGAAAACATAAATGAAGGTTTAAATGGATATACTTTTGCTATGTTTGGCTATGTTCAAGATGCAAAAGATGAAATTGGAGGAGATCGGAAGATTGATTTTGCTAACCAGAAACATAGGGAGGCTTTGGGAAAAAGCTTAGTGAAACGGATAAGGGAGAGTGAGGAGTAGACATGAAAAAGTATGTTTTTCTTATTATCTCCTTATGTCTGTTCCAATCAATAGTTGAGCCTTTTTCATGGATAACTTTTGAAGTGATTAGAGAGTTTAAATTTTATAACAAAAGGCCTGATTTGTCTCGTGCTACTCATGGATTGACGTTGTATTATATATTTATAAGGTTTTTCGTATCTGTTTTGCCATACACATTGTTTTTTGTTGTAGTAAAAAAGTTTATTTTTAGTTCATATACATATTTAAAGATTGGCATTTTGCACTTTACTCTTAGTGTTTTAATCGCTTACATATTTTTGAAACTAGTTTCTTTAGACATGCGTGCAAGTGTATTGGTAAATGTCATTATCACCAGTAGTGTTATATCTATTGTTTTTGTGTTATTAAAGCCTTTTAGGGGTATTTTTAATCCTAGATGAGAAGAACTTGATCCTAATGGAGATTCTGATTTTTATTCTAGTGAAGGAGAATATTTAGGGAATGATGGCACTGATAAAGATAATGTTTATGTTTATCAGGGAAGTATGAAGATGTTTATGGAAGGTTCAGGCTTAAAAGAAGGAGAAAAAATAACCAAAGAACACCTTAAAGGCATGGATTGGTTTGCAGATAATCATGTTGGAAGTACAGATCCTGTTGTTATTGATTTAAAGATAAAACATGCAGATTTCAAAGACCTTGCAGGGACTCTATATGCAGAAGGTACCGCTGGTAAATTATCGGCTGAAGAAGCAGCAGGAATTTATTCTGTATTGGAGAATAGAGCAGAAGCAGGAAAAAGTACACCATTAGCTATAGCGAAAGGCGGAGGAGTTTATGGTTATGCCCATAGGAAAAAAATTGATGATCCTTTAGCTCATAGAGGTTCTAAGCAAAATGCTTATAAGGGTTTGATAATGGGCATGACAAGTGATAAAGATTATTCCGGAGGAGGCTTTTTTTGGCATGGGGAAGATTTTGGAGGGCCACGGTCATACTCGCGCGCTCACCAAGATTATTATAAAGTTGGATTTAGGTTTACGAATCCTTCCCATGATATTTGGAACTTAGGAGACGTTAAATCAGGAAAGAGTAATTAGGATTTATAAATTTGAGTCTACAGGTGCTGCAGGACAAACAACTTTTATGAGACTAACGGATGGATGGAAAACGGCTAATAGACATAGTAAGCCATGGTAAGAGTTTTTATTATGTTGCTACTGATAACTGTAAGTTGTTGTTTTCTTATGAAAAACAATAGCCTTAAAGTTTTAAATCAAAAATCTGCCAATTGTTGTGTCTCCAATCAGCCTGAAAATAAATATAAAGTTCAGTCTTATTTTTTAGCTGATTTTAAAATCATAGATGATTGGTTGGATAAAGTAAGTCATGACAGCCTTGTTTTTTATACGGTTTCAAAAGGTAAAAGTAGTTGTTATGTGGTTTCTTCAAGATTTTTTGGGGGATCAGGTTTAGGTAGTAATTTTTATGCTTGGGCTGTTATACCTTCAAGAAAAGATACCGCTTATTTTTTTGAAAGTTTAAGCAATAAAGTTGAACAATTCTATTATCTAGATTCGCCTAACAAGCTTAATGTAAGTACAGTAAATTTTGGTGATCGTTTTTTTTACTATAGAAATGAAGATAGTCTTGATTTCAAGATTGAATCATATACTGTGGATTTCAGTTATCGTGGTATAGATACTCTTGATTCTTATTCTTCAGAATGTTTTTGTAAATAATTCACCTGCTGTTTGGTATTTGTAATCCCGAACCCTTATCATAGGATTTGTAATCCGGTTAATAAAAACAGAAATCCGGGAGGCGTAGAGCTTTCCGGATTTTTTTTTGTCTGAATCAGAATTTTCAGGATTTTTTTAAGCAGAATAAGCATTTTTGGTTTTAAAATCCCTGATATAAGCACTGATCACTTTCATCAGGGTAACTTTATCATCTTCTGGCATAGTGTCCACCTCTTTAAACTGTCTGAACAAAGCAGTGTCCCTGATGGTGTCAGAATCTTCATTTCCTAGCAGATAATCAGCAGTCACTTCCAGCGCATCTGCAATATTTTTTAAAACCACAGCAGAAGGGATAACCAGATCCTTTTCATACTTGGATATATTTTTCTGATGAATACCGGCTTTCTCACTGAGCTCTTGCTGAGAGAGCTTTTTCTTAAGTCTGGTCAGTTTTATTTTCTCTCCGAGGGTCATAATAAGCGATTATTTAAGCTTTAGAAACCTGAGTTCGATTATAAAAATGTCAAAAAATATCTAATTTTTTGCCCTGAAAAATAGTAAAAGCCATGTTCTTTTGTTAAATTAATATTCTGAAAATCAACAATTTAACTACTAAAACATGACTCTTGACGACAATAAAATTACTGAAATTTTCTATTTAATTGACGATTTTTGCTTAGAATTTGACAAATCAATGGAAAAGAACCTTTTGGGGAATAAACCTAAGAGAAAGCCTAGGATGAGCTGTAGCGAGGTCATTACCATAATGGTTATGTTCCACTCGGGCGGGTATCGAAACATGAAGCACTTTTATGTAAACTTTGTAAAGGTTCATCTTTCGCACTTGTTCCCTGAAACCGTCTCTTACAATTGATTTGTGGAACTGATGCAGGCAGCAACACTTCCAATGACTATTTTTTTGAAGACATGCTGTATGGGCAAAGGGACAGGTATTTCCTTTATAGATTCCACCCCTATCAGAGTATGTAATAACAAGAGGATAAAAAGAAACAGGGTGTTTAAGGATATGGCCACGGTTGGCAAGTCTACAATGGGCTATTTCTTTGGTTTTAAACTACATATAGTTATAAATGACAAGGGAGAGCTACTGAACTTTGTCATTACCCAAGGCAATGTAGACGATAGGGAGCCTCTAAAAAATAAAAGTTTCATAAAAACCTTAAAAGGAAAGCTTTATGCAGACAAAGGGTACATTTCTAAAGAACTGACAAGCCTGCTTTTCATTGATGGGCTACACTTGATAACCAGCATCCGCAATAACATGAAGAACACTTTAATGGAATTGAAGGACAAGATTATGCTAAGAAAACGTTCTGTTATAGAGACTGTTAATGATGAATTAAAAAACATGTGCCAGGTAGAGCATTCAAGGCATAGATCATTTAACAACTTTATAACCAACCTGATATCGGGTTTAATCGCTTATTCTTTCTTTCCTAAGAAGCCAGCTATTAAATATGAAGCGGTTGAAACTAACCAAATGGCCATTTTTTAAAGTCGAACTCAGGTTAGAACGTTTTAGAAGCGATTTATATACAAAAATACTCCTTTTGGTGGATAAAAAAATACTTATATGTATTGTGTTTTAATACCTAAATGCTGCCTTTGGAGCAAAAAGGTATAAGTGAAATTTTTTTAAATATTTTTCAACCAAAACTTAAAGCCCAATGAGCACCACCACCAAAGAAGTCAAAAAGCACCTTGGCCAGCTCTCGCTGAAGAGCATGAACTTGGTTTAGTTGTAACAGGTGGTGCGTCTAAAGAGGTGTGAATAATTTATGGAAGAACAAAAGAGGTGACAGAATGAAGCACGTGCCTTTTTACTTGATTATGCTTTTTGTTTTAGCGTTCTGTCGAGAGAGAAAAAACTGGAAAGATGAGTTCTGGGAAGATGGTTCTTATAAAGTTATGGTCTCAAAAATAGAGTCGCCTCTTGATGGAACGATTACTAAGGTAAAATTTTTTGAAGAAAAGAATGATACAAGTACTTACTTGCTTGAAAAATACTATGATAACGATCAAATGTCTGAAAGAGGGAGGTTTGAACTGGGTATAAAAGATGGGCTTTGGAAGTCTTGGTATAAGAATGGTGCTAAGGCTATTGAAGTTAATTATCAAATGGGGAAAAGGTCTGGCGCCTATAGAAGTTGGTATCCAGATGGAAGAGCGTTAGAAGAAGTTGAATATTAAGACAGTTTTATAATTTTATTAATAGCACTTATTTTTTACGTTCAGTAGTATTGCTATTTTGCTGTTTATGAAGAAACCTATCGCATAATTCAGGTCTACCAGTGGTGTTTGGGCAAGGGGGGAGTATCTGCTAAACCGTGGTTGTGTCTTAGACCTTTCCCTTTGGCTGGTGGCGGTTTAGCAGTTCTGTTTCCGTGGTTGTGTCTTCTGACCACCCACCCACCTGCTAGAGGTAGCCTGGGGTTACTAATTCCTGAATTTGAAAATTAATATGAATAGGTTCTGACAGAGATACTGATGTGCGGTTAATTTGGGGAGGGAGTCTTAAAATCACGCATAAAAAAATCCGTAAAAACCTTTTGTATAAAAAGGGTTTTACGGATTTTCATTGAAGGGTTATATTTTTATTTAAAGGCTTTCTTTAGCAGGTCCGAAGTTCTTGCTGCCGGATCTTTTCTAATGGCCAACTCTTCTTTGGCTACCATTGTAAACAATCCCGCTATGGCTTTTTCTGTTACATAATTTTCCAGGTCTGCGTCCACCTTCTTGGTCATAGGGATTTTGTTGTAGCGGGTAATGGCTGTTTCCCAATGCTTGGTTGCATTTACTTTTTCAAGGGATGCTGAAATAACCGGTTTAAATTTTTCGCTCAAAGAGTTAGTGGTGTTTCTTTCCAGATACTGCGTTGCAGCATCATCTTCTCCTTTGATAAGTTTTACAGCATCTTGAATAGACAAGCCTTTGATCGCTTCCATAAAAATTGGTTTTGCTTCAGCAGCAGCATCCTCTGCTGCCTGGTTTAGTGATAATACTACATCATCTACTTGCTTGTCAAGTCCTGCTTTTCTTAGGGTGCTTTCAACTCTTTGCGCATCTGGCGGAAAAGGTATTTTTACCTGGGGGTTATTTAGATAGCCTCCGGACTTTATTGAGTACTTCTACGCCTTTCTGTACACCATTGTTTAGTGCTTCCTTAATAGCCTCGCCAGCTTCTTGTTGGGATAAACCAACATTTCCTGATTTTACGGCATTTTTAGCATTTTGTAGTAGCTGGGCATTGGTTTCGAGGGAGATGCCACTTATGATTATAGCTGTACATAAAACGATAAACCTTTTCATATGCTCAAGTAATGTTTTTTTAATAACCACTTTTCTTTAAAAATATTATTTTTCGGGTGCTTTATTTTATTTTTAATATCTGCATCAATGAAGCTCGGAATATCTAGATACAAAACCAAAAAGTCTCCAGTTTTTTATATGCTCCTGTTTAGGACACTGCTAGGTTTGCTCTATCAAGTTTTCAGTTCTTCTGTTGTTATTTTAACTCGAATTATGTAAAACTATCCGGTTGAACTTGTTATCTGGAGGACAAAAAAAACCTGCCGGTTAATGGGCAGGGGCTTTAAGTTAGTGCAAATTTATGTTGCTAGTAAACTACCACTTTTTGAATTGCCGGCAGGTCATTTATCTCTGCAATCATATAATACATTCCGGGGGTGAGACTTTTTCTTTCCAGGTAGTACTCATTTGTTCCGGTATTTAGTTTTCCGTCATGTACCAGGCTTACGACTTTGCCTGTATTGTCCAGAAGTTTTATTTTAAGATTTCCTTGTACTTCAGACTCTACTTTTATACAGGTTCTGGTAGAAAACGGGTTAGGTATAACCGAGAGTTCAACCCCTTCTGTGGCATGTTTGACAGCTACCGGAACGTCAGGTTGATCTTGATCTTCAGGCTCCTCCGGCTCTGGCTGGTTTATTTTTGCCAGAACTGGTATCCTGGCACTTGGACATTCTTCTAAGGCTGTAATATGCCAGTCGTAAAAGTACAAATAGTCACCTCTGTTGGTTTGGCCAAAAATACTAGCTTTCAGGGTAAGGATATCTGGTACAGTATATGGGAAGCCTGTGTCTTCTCGATCAAAATACAACCATCCTGTTCCATTATTGTCCAATGAAAGTCTATAATCTTCCCCTACAGGCAAAAACTGATCAAGTGCCAGAAATTGTCCTTCTCTTATAGTTGTGTCAACTACCCATTCGTTGATGACTCTATTATCTTTGTCTCTAATCGATATATTTACTGGGGAGATGCGGGCAAATATTTTTACTGAATCAATGGTTAAGGGGTGGTGGACGTCAAATAAGATATACCCTCCTGTTCCTGAGCTAAATTTTGTAGACCTTTCTTTTCCTGTAGAATAAGGCTGTACATCGAAATAAGCTTGGGCATAATACGTAAGGGTTTCGTCTAAGGCAGGCGTGGTAAAGGTATCTCCTGTAAAAACGGGATCTACTGAAGTCTGTGAGTCAAACCATCTTATGTTTCCTGCACCGGAAGCTACTAACCTTAGGGTGTCACCAACGTCCCCAGTGTCACTAACAACTGTAATATCTTCGTTGGCATAAACTTCAATGTATTCTTCCTTAGACAAAATGTCTTCTCCATAATCATTTGTTAAGGTAAGCGTTACCTTCTTTTTTCCGGGAGTCAGGAAAGCTACAGCGGGTTCTCTAGAATTGGAAGATGCAGGGTTTCCGTCCTCAAATTCCCATTGCCAGGTAGTAGGATTTCTGGTCGCATGGAATGAAAAGCTGACAGAGTCTCTTATACAGAGGTTGTTGGTGCTGGCATCAAAAAAGGTGATTTTGGGAGCTACCCTTCCATCAGTTCCTGTTGCAACTAGGTTTTCAGGCTGCCAAATAGTTCGCCAGACATACCAGGGGTTTTCTAAAAAAGCATGCATACGATCCATTTGTCCTGCCGTAAATTTATTTCTACAGGTTCTGAGTGAGTAATCCATGTAGTTTCTAATCTGTGCGGTTGTTCCACAAGGAGAGGCTCCGATGCAATCCCCCATGTTCCCTGAAAAAGCATTTTGGGTGGTAGGAGGTGTGTCACAGACTCTGTCTCCTTCAGTTTCGCAATCTGCTTCATTGCACCCATCTTCAAACGTGTGTAATAAACCGAAGCAATGTCCAATTTCGTGGGTCCAGGTTTTAGGGTCTGTGTTATACTGCATAGCTGCGCCAAATGTGCCACCTAACCCAGCATAAAACCCTCCATTGTAATTTATGCCCCATGCGAGATAAATGTTTAGGTACTTGGTCCTGTCCCATGTTGTAATATCTCTTATGGCAGCTGTGTTGTCCAAAGAAGGATTTGAGTTGTTAAAACTGTATCCTAAGGTATTAAAGTGTGGTACAGAGGAAGCATTTACCCTGTTAATGCCTGAGGTAGGGATCCCTTCAGGGTCTTTAGTGGCAAGTACAACTTCTATACGTGTGTCAACACCATTTCCATCACCGCTGGAGCCAGGCACTTTGCGAAGCTGGTTGTTAAGCTCTTCCAGGTACTTATATATTTCATAATCTGTAATATTTTCTTCTACACCTACTTCTTCTCTTCCATTACGGTACAATACATGTATAACTACCGGTATTTTATATACCTCTGATGACTTTCTGTTTATGTTCTCTCTGAGGTACTGCTGTACTTTTTCTTCCACCGTATCATCTATCATGTCAGATGTGATGGGGCAATCCATATCTTGTGCTTGTGGCACTAGCGGGATGAACAGAGCTGCCAGTAAAAAAATGAGTTTCTTGTGCATGTATATGATTAGTTAAGATTTAAGTTTTTTTACAATCAATAGTTTACACATTGTTATACTTGTTTATTTCTATGCCTTAAGTATTCGGTTTCTTTTAGGGAGAAAAATGCCTGTTAATAGAAATTGTCTTGGTTTGGATATACCATTTTAATTTTTGGACAAATATATGTATTAAATATGATATTTTTTTACGTGTATATTAGATTGTTGTTTTGTTAAAGTTGTTTGTTTTCTGTAAAATAGTTAGTTGTGGTTTTATTGTTTTATAAAAAGTTGTAATAATACAATTTTTTGTTTTTAAAGTTAATGAGAAAGGGTGAAGAAGGAATGTTTGGGGATAGTTGGGAAAGGCCAAAAGATAATGCTAAAGTTTTTTCTTGGTAAGAAATGGTTTAAATTACATGTTTTGCTTACTACTTTTCTGGCAAAATAAAGACAATTTTTGCTGAAGAAGCCTGATAGATATTGTCTGGGTGTTTTCAAATTCGTATGAAAAGAAATAGTATTGTTTTTAGGGTTTGCCACCAGAATTTTTTTGAAGAGTGGCATGATTTAAAGCTGTTGCTTCAGGAGTGTAACCTTCCGGAGGACGTCGATTTTTCTAGGTCTACCTTTGCTATAGCCAAAGAAAACAAGAATCTGATTGGTGCTGCTGGTATGGAAGTATATGGTAAATATGGTCTGCTTCGGTCTGTGGTGGTTTCTGAGCAGTACAGGTTCGGGAAAATTGGCCGGCTTTTGTGTGAAACAGTCTTTCAGACTGCTGGTGATAAGGGAGTGGTAGAGTTTTTTTTGCTCACAACAGATGCTTCTTCCTATTTTAAAAAACTTGGATTTGTGGTTGTAGATAGGTCTTTGGTGCCTTCTGCAATCAGGCGTAGTGAGCAATTTAGTCGGTCATGTCCTGCTACGGCAATTTGCATGCATAAGATATATGTATAGAAACAGTTTTTTACTTTATTTTACAAAACCAATTTGTGAAATTAAATGTTATGACATATATTGTATTTACATTTAATTTAGATTGGCTAAATTTACTTAAAAATATGGATTTGATAAAAGCATTAAAATGGCGTTACGCAACTAAGAAGATGAATGGTACACCCGTGCCCCAAGCTCAAGTTGATAGGGTGTTGGAAGCAATAAGTTTGGCACCTTCTTCTATGGGTTTGCAGCCTTATACGGTACTTGTTGTTACTAACCCTGGCGTGAAGCAGAAGATTTTTGAAGAGGCGGCAAAACAGTCTCAGGTGGTGGACTGTTCACATTTGCTGGTATTTGCCGCTTGGGATAATGTGGTTCCAAGTCAGGTAGAAGAGTACATCGGTTTTATGGCTACTGCCAGGGGCGTTTCTTTGGAGTCATTGAACCAGTATAAAGGGATGATTCTTTCTTTGATTGACCGGCCTAAAGAAGAGAACTTCAATTGGGCAGCAAGGCAAACCTATATAGCTTTTGGTACGGCCATTGCCGCGGCGGCAGAAGCGCAGGTTGATGCTACACCTATGGAAGGTTTTGACGGTGGAAAGTTAGATAGCATACTAGGCTTGAAGGGTAAAGGGCTTAGAAGTGTCACGTTACTACCTTTGGGCTACCGTGATGCTGAAAATGATTGGTTGGCTAACTTGCCTAAAGTACGGAGGGCAAAGGATAAATTGTTTAACTTAATAGATTAATGAAAAGAAAAACATTTATTAAAGCACTGGCTTTGGCGCCACTGGCTGGTTTTTCTATGAGTTTTAAATCTTTACGTTCTTTAGGTGGGCTATCTGACGAGCCCTCTTTAATGCCTGTTCTCTTCGTTGGTCATGGTAGTCCAATGAATGCGATTGAGAAAAATGAATTTTCACTCAATTGGAAAAAGCTTGGTCAGAAGCTTCCTAGGCCTAAGGCAATTTTATGCATATCAGCACACTGGGAAACAAAAGGTACTTATGTTACGGCCATGCCTAAACCAAAGACGATTCATGATTTTGGCGGCTTCCCGAATGCTTTGTTTGAAATTCATTACCCTGCGCAAGGCTTACCGGAATTGGCTCAAGAAACCCAGCGTTTGGTGAAAGGCACCCAAGTTGGTCTGGACGAAAGTTGGGGGCTTGACCATGGCTGCTGGAGTATACTGAATCCGATGTTTCCTGAAGCGGATATTCCTGTGTTGCAAATGAGTATTGATTACAGAAAGCCTCCTTTGTATCACTACGAACTTGCTCGGGAGTTGGCTTTTTTGAGGCGCAAAGGGGTATTGATTGTAGGTAGCGGAAATCTGGTACATAACCTAAAGGTGATTGCATGGGACAAGATTCAAGAACCGGAGTATGGGTATGACTGGGCTTTGGAAGCTAATGAATTATTTAAGTCGTTAATTGAGTCTAAAGACTATAAAAAACTTTCAGATTACTCCACCTTAGGTAAAGCAGTAAAAATGTCTGTTCCTACTCCCGATCATTTCTTGCCAGCTTTATATGCCTTGGCACTTCAGGGAAAGGGGGAAGAGCTATCTTTTTTTAATGATAAAACGGTAATGGGGTCTATTTCTATGACTTCATTTGTGGTAGGAAAGGTATAATGTTTTAAGATTACCCATTTAAGTCTCTAGGAAGTAATAAGTTTTTTTGTATGATAAAATCCTTTAAACTGCCTTTCTTAAATGGCGATATGTGCCATTTAAGAAAATAAGGTGGCCATTGATGAAATTGCGTTAAGAACTTTATAAGCATGAAGCGGCCAAAAAATTTGCTGTTTGAGCCCGACGCAAGGAGGGTGAGTTTCATCCCGATAGCTATCGGGATAGCGTAATGGTTATAAAGTTTAGCAAATTTCATCACAGGCCTTGACTTTTTTGCTTACTTTTTTTGTCTAAGAAAAAAAGTAAGGCCCTGCCGGCGAGGCAAAAAGTAACTAAACGAGCCCAAATAAGCTAATAACACATAAGATTTCTAAGTTGGTAACCCTATAATACTTTTTGTTTGTTTCTGTTTCCTTTGCCCGGAAGTCTTCACTGGCTTCCGGGTTTTTGGTTAAGGGAGCAGCTTGTAGAATTAAACCTGAAATATGCATTAGAACTTTTATGAAATAGTGGGATTTATTTCTAATTTTTTATTTTTGTTTATAAGAGAACTGTAGAATTGTTCTTTAGAATAAAAAGGTGAAATTATGAAGGTATACGGAATTAAAAACTGTGATACAGTTAAAAAAGCTCTAAAGTGGCTAAATGATCATGAGGTGGAGTTTGAGTTTCATGACTATAAAAAGGAAGGTGTTGATGAACAAAAACTGCAAGAATGGTTCGCTCAATTTTCGGCAGAGGACCTAGTAAACAAAAGGGGAACAACATGGCGTAAGTTGACGGATGAAGAAAAGGAGGCTGCAAGTGACCCTTCCAAAGCTGCAGCACTTATCCAAGATAACACCAGTATGATAAAACGTCCTTTGATAGAAAATGATGGCGCTGTAGTGGCTTTAGGGCTGCAGGAAATGAAGGATTTTGTCAAGGTTTATTTTGGCTTAGAGGTAAAAAACTAGGTGTTATATTAGTAGCTTGTCATAATACATTGTAGTAGTTGTACCTTTTTGTATAAGAAATGTTCTAAACTTATAGGTGTTTATGTTAACCTGCTGATGGCGTAATGGTTGAACTTGGATTATGCACTAGAACTTTATATTGCGTGGCAAAATAACTTCAAATCATATGCATAATCTAGGTTGAAAAAAAAGTCGTTATTCTTTTTTAATTTTATGATTAATAGCTTAATTGGCATGTTAAACTAGACACTTTTATATGAGATCATCTAACCCAACATTAAAATCTGAAATTTTTACAACTTGTACAGCCGTTCCAGGTCAAACAGAAACTATGACCATTGGCGGTACCGTTAACAAGTCTGCCCTAATGTTGTTGCTGGTATTTTTGACAAGTGCGTGTTCTTGGTCTATGTTCATAAATGGCAGCCCTTGGGTTCAGCCGCTTATGTATGTAGGTATAGGAGGTGGTTTGCTTATGGCCATTGTTACAGTTGTTAAAAAACAGTGGTCTGCTGTTACAGCCCCTGTTTATGCATTGTTTCAAGGTCTTTTTTTAGGGTCAGTGAGTGCTATTTTTGAGGCCATGTTTCCAGGTATTGTGGTTATGGCCTTGACATTGACTATGGGTACTTTTTTATGTTTGTTGCTGGCTTATAAGTCGGGTTATATCAAAGCTACCGAAAACTTTAAGTTAGGTGTTGTGGCTGCAACAGGCGCTATAGCGGTTGTTTACCTTCTTTCCTTCGTATTGAATCTTTTTGGTTCTTCTATGCCTTATATTCATGATAGTGGCTGGATGGGTATCGGGTTTAGCTTATTTGTGGTAGTAATAGCAGCTCTTAACCTAGTTCTGGATTTTGACTTTATTGAGCAGGGTAGTGCAGCAGGAGCGCCAAAATACATGGAATGGTATGCAGCTTTTGGTTTGACTGTCACTTTAATCTGGCTTTACCTTGAAATTTTGCGACTTTTAAGCAAAATAATGAGTAAAAGGTAAAAGAATTAGGAAGGTAAAATTTGCATTATCAACGAAGGAGGAGCAGAACCTATCTGTTTCTCCTTTGTTGTTTTTACCTGATTGTGATTTGTTATTTTTTTGAACTTGGGGTGCTTTTTGTCAAATTTCGATGATTTTTTGTTGTTTTGTCAATCATAATAAACTCTATTGCATATTTTGAGTTAACAGGTAAGAATTAAAAATTATGGCTGATATACGGATACAGAAGAAGAAGCCTATTTGGCCTTGGGTATTGGGTGTCTTGCTAGGGCTTTTGGTCATATGGTTGGTGGTAAGGGTATTTGACAGGGAGCGACAGGTAGCGGACATCGAAGATCCAGAGGTGCAAAACGAAGGTACGGCTGGAATTCCCCAAGAGATTAATGAGTTCCTTACTTATGTAGCGGTGACCGATACGCTATCAGAAGAACAAATTGACCATGCGCATGTGTCAAGAGGGGTTCGCTTGCTTGCGGGCGCATTGGAGGTTCTTTCAAAAGAATATAGGATTTCTGGTATAGATATTAAGGAAAATAGAGCTAGGCTGGATGGAGTAGCCCGATACATTCAACAGTCTCCGAATACAGGTTTACGTGCGGATTCGCTCAGGTCAGGCCTTATTAGTGCAGTCAATTGGATGGAACAGTTGCAGATTCAACGGTTTCCCAGGCTAGATACCCAAATAGGACAGGTACGGGCGGCAGCTAAAAGCATAGATATTGATGTGCAAATAGATGAACAGGGGAGTGAAGTTCAACGTTTTTTTAACCTCTCAGGAGGGTTTATTCGGGATATTGTATTTCAGGAAGAAGACGTTTTGGTATATCGGCAGCATAAATTTTGTCATTTTGAAAATATGTATCTATGGACAAAAAAGACAACCATCATTTATTTAGGTTGAGCGAACTTGATGATTATGAAGTAGCCAACAATGACCCCGATATACGGTCTTGGCCTGTTATAGGCGCTGACGATAAAAAGCTTGGGGTGGTGAATGAGTTTATCGTAGATAAAGAAGCAGAAAAAGTTAGGTATGTAGATATTAAAGCGGCTAGTGAATTTGCCCATGCCGGGGGAGAGCGGCACCTAATTGTTCCAATTGGTTTGGTAGAAGTCGGAGAGGAGGGGGATGATACGGTCTACTTAGAACTACTAGATCAGGAGAAATTAATGAATACCCCTGTTTTTCATGGCGGGCCGGTTACTCGAGATTATGAGCATGAAGTTCGCGAGGTATTGCACGGCAATGGGTACAACAGAACACTTGAACATAAGGAGTTTTATCATGACCCGTTTTTTGATGATGGAGGGCTTTATAGGAGAAGAAACAGAGCAAAATAAAAAAAACAGAGGCTGTTGGGACCTCTGTTTTTTATTTTGTATATCCTTTTGCTTTGTCAAAATCAAAGTTTTCTTTGTGATCCTGATCCGAAAAATCATCTTTGTGAGGCCTCACTGATATAAACTCACCACCATCACTTAAAGCAGTCTTTTTTACTTTTTCCGCTTTGCCTTTCTCATTATGCTTTTTTTGATTCTTCATAGTTAAAAACATTAAATACCTGTATAGAAAGAACTGTATATGTGGGTATAAATGTTCAAAAAAAAACAATGTTTGAGGTAAGTCATTGAATGTTAGTTTATTGAATTAAGATAAATATTGGGTGTGTAGGGGGGAGAAAGGTCATCAAGCTATACAAAGGATAAGCGGGAGGGGAAATAAAAAAGTGATGGCTGTTTAGAACCATCACTTTTTTTATTATTTAAGTACTTCTTCCAGTTTCTTTTCGAGTGCATCGCCTCTCAAGTCTCTGGCTATAATGTTTCCTTCAGGATCTAGCAGGAATGTTGCAGGAATACCTTCTAGTTCATATTTAGGAACCACTGACGATTGCCATCCGCCTAAGTCCGAAGCATGTTTCCAAGTCATGTTATCTTTTTTGATAGCCCTCAACCATGCATCTTCTTTTTGGTCAAGTGAGACACTGAAAATCTCAAAGTTTTTTTTGTTAAACTTCTGATAGGCTTTTACTAGGTTTGGATTTTCCTGCCTACAAGGGTTACACCAAGAAGCCCAAAAGTCAAGCAGTACATATTTACCTTGCAAATCACTCAGAGATATTTCATTTCCTTCAGGGTCTGTTAAGGCAAAGTCAGGCGCTTTTTTACCTTCGCTTACCTTGCTGTTGGCCATTTTTTCTTCTCTTTTCCTTTTCTCCTCGGCCATACGGGTAATCTCTGTGGCATACTGCTGAGTATATTTAGCATCTGGCATTTCTTTTTTCATGCGAATAGCCAGTTTATTCAAATACTCTGTATTTTGATAAGGATCAAGAAACTGAATAGCTTTGAAAACGGCCATAGAAGGCATTATGCTATCAGCAAAGTTCTTTAGCCACTTTTCGTTAGACTGTTTATAAGCGTCTATTTCTGCTAAGACGGCTTTAAGAGAGTCACTTTTCTCTTCGGTTTCTAGACGCTCCAGCTCAGCTTTAAGAAACTGAATTGAATCATTGTATGCAATAACACGGGGTAGCAATACATACAGGTCATCGTTATCAGAGGAACCTTTAACAGCAGGGCTTCCTTGCGGGTCATTGGCGTCTGCTGATACTTTTAACGATATATTGTCCAGAACCAGTGCAAGCGATTTTTCTTTGTCATACCCAATCAGGTAAAAGTCGCTCTCTTTAACTTTTCCTTGAAATACAAACTCGTTTTTGTCATTGGCTTGGGTCGTATCTACCCCTTTCCATGAATTGTTTTCAAGTTTGTACAAAATTATTTCATTGTCTGACAGGTTGTCTATTTTTCCAGTAATCTGGTATCCATTGTCAGCCAAATTTTTTTTATCCTGGCTTCCTGTACAGGAAATAATCCCTGCAGAGGCTATTAAAAACAGGAAATAAGAAAATCTCATTAGCAATAGTGTTTATTAATTTTCAAGCGATTGTCGTACTAGTTCACTGGTAACTTTAGGGTCGGCTTTACCTTTGGTGCGTTTCATTATCTCACCCATAAACATGCCCAAAATACCCTTTTTGCCTCCTTTATACTCTGCGACTTTTTCTGGAAACTTAGCCAATACCTCATCTATAATTGGTTGAATGGCCGAAGTGTCACTTTCCTGTATCAGGTTGAAGTGTTCAGCGATTTCTTTAGCTGTCCTTCCGTCTGCTTTTAGTAAAACAGGGAATATTTTCTGACAGGCAATGGTATAATTCACTTTTCCTGAATCTACAAAGTCTATAAGGTCTGCCAATTTTTCAGTACTAATTGGAAAATCCTTTATATGCAAAGTTAGTTCATTTAAATATGATTTTACTGGCCCCATGACCCAGTTCGAAGCAGCTTTGTACTTTTTTGTATGTGTGCAAAGTTCTTCAAAGTATAGTGCAACTTCTTTAGAGTCAGTAAGAACTTGGGCGTCATACTCAGGTAGTTTATACTCCTGTGTAAACTTTTTGTACAGTTCGTGCGGAAGGCTTGGCATGTTTTGCCTGATGCCGTCAAGCCAATCTTCAGAAATTTTCAAAGGCTGCAAGTCTGGCTCAGGAAAATATCTGTAGTCGTTAAGCTCTTCTTTGGTACGCATACTGGTAGTTGTACCGGTAGGGGCATCGAACTGGCGGGTTTCAGAAACAATGGCATTTCCTTTTTCTGTCTCTTCAATCTGCCTCATTATTTCATGCTCCACAGCTCTCTGGACGTTTCTGGTAGAGTTCATGTTTTTGACCTCCACTTTTTTTCCAAATGTAGTGCTGCCTTTGGGCATGATAGAAATATTGGCATCACAACGTAGGGAGCCTTCTTCCATATTACCGTCACAGATTTCTAGGTATCTGACCAGCTTCCTGATTTCAGCAACTACGGCAAAGGCTTCTTCTGGTGTGGAAATATCAGGTTCTGTAACAATTTCTATCAGTGGTACACCGGCACGGTTGTAATCTACCAACGTATCTGTTTCACCTGCCAGGTGCATGTTTTTTCCCGCATCCTCTTCCATATGGATACGGTTTAGGCGCACTTTCTTCTCGCCAGCTTTGGTTTTTATGTTGATATAACCGCCCAGGCAGATAGGTGCCCTGTCTTGGGTAACCTGATAGCCCTTAGGCAAGTCAGGGTAAAAATAGTTTTTGCGGTCAAAAGAATTGATACGGTTAATTTCACAATTACAAGCCAGTCCCATTTTTACGGCAAACTCTACTGCTCTTTTATTGATTCGAGGCAGTGTGCCAGGATGGGCCAGTGTAATGGCACTAATGTTGGTATTAGGTAGATTGCCAAATTCATTGGAGTCTGACGCAAACATTTTGCTTTTGGTCTGTAACTGGGCGTGCACCTCAAGCCCGATTACCGGCTGATATTTTTCATTAACCGAAGTACTCATAATTTTATTTATTGGCCTAAGCCTGTTTGTTTAAATCTAAAATTTCAATCTGTTTATGCCACTGTGCTTTTAATAAATTCGGTGGCTTTTTCTGTTACTTTAGGCAAACCTGCACTGTTTTTGCCTCCTGCAGTTGCATAGAATGGCTGTCCGCCACCGCCACCTTGAATCTCTTTGGCTAGGTCTTTGACGATTTTGCCTGCATTCAAGCTGCGCTCCTTGACGATATTGTCAGACAACATCACGGTTATATGAGGTCGGCCTTCTATTTCAGCAGCCAACACCAAATAAAGGTTCTCTACCTGGTTTCTTAGCTCGAAAGCGATATTTTTCAAGGTATCTGCTGATGAAATCTTTAACGATTCTATAATGCAGTTGATTCCCCCAAAGTTAGTAGATTTTTCCAGTAAAGCCTCTTTTACCGTCTGTCCTTCTTGTCCTTGATAAGCTTCTACCTGCTTGGCAAGGGTGTTTTTCTCTTCAAGAAGGTCCCCTACTGCTTTTACAGGGTCTCCCGTAGTTTTTAAAGTTGCTCTTATAAGGTTTAGAACGTCAAGGTTCTGATTGACGTATTTTTCAGCTTCATCTGCTGTTACGGCTTCTATTCTCCTTACTCCTGCTGCTACAGAAGACTCTGAAACTATTTTGAAAAACCCTATTTCGCCTGTAGCTTGAACATGTGTTCCGCCACAAAGTTCAACAGAGTATTTGGGATCAAAAGTAATGACCCTAACAAAGTCTCCATATTTTTCACCAAACAAGGCCATAGCACCTAGCTTTTGCGCTTCCTCTATAGGTACATTGCGCTTTTCGTCCAAGGGTATGTTTTCCCTTATTTTTTTATTAACGATCTTTTCTATCTCTGTGAGCTCTTCATCAGAAAGTTTGGAGAAATGGGAAAAATCGAACCTTAGTACTTTGTCGTTAACAAAAGACCCTTTTTGTGTGACATGGTCTCCGAGTACTTGCCTCAAGGCTGCGTGTAAAAGGTGTGTGGCTGTATGGTTGTTTTTGGTCAGTTGACGTTTTTTTACGTCTACCACTGCATTTACTTCAGCTTTAGGGTCTGCCGGAAGCTTATCTGTCAGGTGAATAATAAGGTCATTTTCCCTTTTTGTGTCAGTAACAGGTATTTTTTCGCTGCCAACTTCCAAATAGCCGGTATCTCCAACTTGACCACCGCTTTCAGCATAAAAAGGTGTGGTGTCCAATACTACTTGGTATTGCTCTTTCTTCTTGGCTTTTACTTTTCTGTATTTTACGATAGAAGAGGCACTTTGCAGGTGGTCGTAACCGATAAACTCTGGTTCGTGTTCTTCTGCATGAACCAATTGCCAATCGCCGGTTTCTGTAGTAGCCGCTTTTCTTGACCGGTCTTTTTGCTGTGCCATTTCTTCTTGGAAACCTTCCTCATCTATTTTGAGTCCGTTTTCCCTGGCTATAAGTGCTGTGAGGTCAAGTGGGAAGCCAAAAGTGTCATAGAGTTCAAATACTGTTTTCCCATCTATGGTATCTGTCTTTCCGTTTATTTCCGCTTTTATTTGCTCAAGTCTTTTAAGACCGTTTTCTAAGGTCCGCAAGAAAGAGCTTTCTTCTTCCTGAATTACTTTTTGAACAAAGTCCTGTTGTTCTTTAAGTTCAGGAAACACCTCTTCGAATTGTTTGGCCAACAGTGGCACCATTTTATAAAGGAAAGGCTCCCGGAAGTTGAGGAAAGTATAGGCATATCTTACCGCTCTTCTTAAAATTCTTCTAATAACATAGCCTGCCTTATTGTTTGATGGTAATTGTCCATCGGCAATAGTAAACGAAATGGCCCTTATGTGGTCAGAAAGTACCCGCATGGCAATATCGTCTTGAGGGTTCTGGCCATATTTTTTACCTGCGTGATCGGCAATGAACTTTATAAGTGGCTGGAAAACATCTGTGTCATAATTAGATGTTTTGTTTTGTATGGCCATTACCAGACGTTCAAAGCCCATGCCTGTATCAATATGTTTTTCAGGTAATGGTTCAAGGCTGCTATCGGCTTTTCTGTTGTATTGTATAAAAACGATGTTCCAAATTTCTACGACCAATGGGTGGTCTTCATTTACCAGGTTTTTGCCAGGAATTTTGGCAATCTCTTCCTCTGGGCGCAAATCTATATGGATTTCAGACGCAGGCCCACATGGCCCTTGGTCGCCCATTTCCCAGAAGTTGTCTTTTTTAGAGCCATAAAGGATCCTGTCTTCTGGTACTATTTTTTTCCATAATTGGTAAGCTTCATTGTCTGGTTGTAGGTTTTCAGCAGGATCGCCACCAAATACAGTAACATATATGCGGTCTTTCGGCAGTTTAAACTCTTCAGTGAGCAAGTCCCAAGACCATTGAATAGACTCTTCTTTGAAATAATCCCCAAAAGACCAGTTGCCCAGCATTTCGAACATTGTATGGTGGTAGGTATCTATGCCAACTTCTTCCAAATCGTTGTGCTTACCAGATACACGAAGGCATTTTTGGGTATCGGCCACCCTTCTGCTGGTAGGAACTTTGTTGCCAAGGAAATAGTCCTTGAACTGGTTCATACCTGCATTGGTGAACATCAGGGTGGGGTCATTTTTATTTACAATGGGAGCAGAGCTAACGATTTGATGCTCTTTTGACTTAAAAAACTCCAAAAATTTTTTTCTGATTATTTTAGATTCCATCAGGCCTAAATGTTCCTTTTAAAGTTATATTTTTACAAAACTTTTTTATATATTACATGTTTGTTTGCAGAAAAATTACATGAATAAGCGTTTATTCAAATAATTTTACTAATTGCAAAGTTAGAATAAAAACAGGAAGTTTATAATGGCCAGAATAAATTATTACTACGACACCGAAACTTGTAAATACGAAAGGGTAAAGACATCAACTTCAGACATTATTCTCAATGCTGCTGGTTTTGTTCTTTTGAGTTTTGTATTTGCCGTTGGGCTTGTGTTTGCCTATACAAGATATTTTGAGTCTCCTAAGGAAACCGCTCTTGCTCGTGAAAATGAAGAACTGATCCTTTATTATGAGCTTTTGAACAAGGAGCTGGATATGGCCAGGGACATGCTTACTTCCCTTCAGGAAAGAGATGATAACATATATAGGGTGATTTTCGAGGCAGAACCTATTCCTGCCAATATCCGCAGCAAAAACATGTTTAACTCTAACTATAAAAATATTCTTGCCAAAAGCTCTGGTACCGAAAAACTGATTGTTAACACGATTCAGAAAATGGAAAACCTGAAGCGCCAGATGTACATTCAGACCAAATCTCATGATGAGTTGGCTGAAATGGTCAAAAACAAGCAGGATATGTTGGCCAGCATACCGGCTATTCAACCTGTGATCAATAAGGAGCTTAATAAACTGGTATCTGGCTTTGGTATGCGTTTTCACCCAATCTATAAAGTTAAGAAAATGCATACAGGGGTAGATTTTATGGCGCCTAAAGGTACCCCAATTTATGCTACGGGCGATGGTAAGGTGCGCTTGGTGCAAACAAGTTTAGGAGGCTACGGTAAGCAGGTCGAAGTCGACCATGGTTATGGTTATGTGACTAAATATGCCCACATGAGTGCATTTAATGTGAAGCAAGGACAAAAGGTGAAGAGGGGCGAGTGTATAGGTTATGTCGGAAATACTGGATCTTCAACAGCTCCCCATCTGCATTATGAAGTGATCCACAACGGGAAAAAAGTAAACCCTGTTCATTACTTCTATAACGATCTGAATCCAGAAGAATATGAGAAGATTCTGGAAATTGCCTCTAAAGAAAACCAATCACTGTCATAAGTCTATTATATTCATAAGTCTATTATAATAAAGTGCCAACCACATAAAAGCATGTTTAGGTTGGCACTTTGATTTTATAACATTAAGTAGGACATTGGTTATGTCATTGAGTTCTTGACGCTGTGATATCAAAGATTTGGTGTTGCTGATGTTGTTTTTTACACTTAACTTTAGGCAGCTTTAACCTGGATTATGCAATAGAAGTTCTAATGCATATTTCAGGTTTAATATATTCATTGGCTAATGTTATAAGTTCAAGGAAAAGTAGTGCCTTATAAAGAGAAAAATATAGAAAAGAGGTATTATACCATAGGTGAAGTGGCAGATATGTTTAAGGTCGCCACATCCCTTATTCGCTTTTGGGAGTCGGAGTTTGAAATAATAAGACCCAGAAAGAATAGTAAGGGAAACCGTCAATATACCAGTGAAGATATCAAGAATATCAAACTGGTTTATCACCTGGTCAAAGAGAAAGGTTATACCTTGCAGGGGGCTAATGAAATTATTAAAGTGCAAAAAGACAAAGTGAAAGATAATGCCGAAATGATTTATTCTCTTGAGAAAATTAAATCGTTTTTAGTTGAATTAAGAAATAACTTGCCCTAGATCTTGAAACGTATATTTATACTTTTCTTTCTACTGCTGTTCAGTAGGTTTGGCTATTCACAGCTTAATGAATTTGCTTCCTTGGAAGGCTGGCCGGATATTTTTGTACAGGGATGGCATTTGATGGGAGAAGCTTATACTGGCTCTACACAAGGTGGCGATATACGTCCTGAAGTAATTTTGGTGGACAATAGCCGATTAGATAGGGCTGGCGGGGCTTTCTTCAGTCTACCTTTCGATGCCGGTGCCTGTCAGCGGTGGAGGGTAACATTTGACTTCAGGATATTTGATGGTAATGGCGCTGATGGTTTGGCTTTTTCTTTTTTAAGGGAATTGCCACAAGAGCAAGATTTGAGGCATGGAAGCAAAGTCGGTTTGCCTGCTTTCCCCAGAGGACTGGCCGTAGTTTTTGATACTTATAACAACCGGGTAGATAATGATTACTCTACATCCTCACCTGCTTTTTGTGAAGGTGAAAATCCTGAAATACAGATTTTTTACGGAGATGGTACGGTAGACTATGATGAGTGCAGTGAGCTACATCGAGTGGAGCGGGTAAGCGGCCTTAGGAGCAGTTCCTTTAACACCGCCAGGGTTGACTATGATAATGGTCAATTGAAGGTGTTTTTGAATGGAACCTTGATGCTGGAAGGTGCTTATGATTTAAATTATAAAGGGTACTTCGGATTTTCTGCTTCTACCGGTGGTAGGGCAGACAACCATTCTATAAAAAATGTAAGTATTGAAGGAAAAACACCCGCTGTTGATGCAGACGCAGGTGAAGACCAAGTTATTTGTGATGGCGAAGAGGTAAGGTTAGGGGGTGACCAAAACTATCCTGAAAACTATGTTTTTGAATGGTCGCCGAATTTGCCTGATGAAGCCTCTAGCCTTCAAAACCCTACTGTTAGACCCCAAGCCAATGGTCATGAGCCGGCAAATTATCTATATACATTAAAAGCTGGAGATCCTGAGGATAATTGCTTTTCTTATGATGAGGTAAGGGTAACGGTAAATCCTTTGCCTAATGCAGACGCAGGCAATGACAAAGAAATTTGCATAGGTCAGGAGGTTGAAATTGGGACAACTCCTGCGGCCTCTGGAGGATTGCCTCCATATAACTATCAGTGGCTACAAAATGATAGACAGGTTGCCTCTGGTTGCGAAACTGCTGTCGTGTCCCCTGAAGTGCCCTCTACTTATTATTTATCTGTTTCTGATGCCAATGGTTGTATCGGAAAAGACTCGATGTGGGTAGATGTCATTCCTGTTCCACTGCCAGTTGTTTCTGTCAGTGAACCTTTTGAACTTTGTGAAGGAAACAAAGAAGCACTTGCGACACATCATGATAATGACTATAATTACCTTTGGAACACAGGTGAAAGGGAAAATGAAATTAATATTACCAGGCCTGGTCATTACTGGGTAGAGGTGACACCAGTAGGAGGGTGTACTGTTAGAGACTCTGTTTATATTTCTCACTGTAAGCCAGAAATACAGGCAGTTAACTTATTTACACCTGATGGGAATGGTTTAAACGACACCTTTAAAATAGGCGCAAAAGACTATAGTAAGTTTAGCCTGAGCATATATAACCGATGGGGGAGCCGTGTTTTTTATTCTGAAGACCCCGAAGATGCATGGGACGGAATGAACAGTAGCGACGGTGTATACTATTGGCATGTGAAAATAAAAGGATTTGACAAATACGATTTTTGGGAACATTATAAAGGGGTTCTTACTTTGCTGAGAGACCATGAACAATAGTAAATTTTTTGAAGTAGCCATTGGGCTTATTCCTGGAATAGGAAGTTCTTTAACAAGACAGTTAGTTAGTTATTGTGGTTCGGTAGAGCAGGTTTTCAAATATCCTAAAGGTAAGCTTTTAAGGATACCGGGTATAGGGGAGAAACATGC
The DNA here is from genome assembly GCA_030913385.1 of Cytophagaceae bacterium ABcell3. Lineage (NCBI taxonomy): Bacteria > Pseudomonadati > Bacteroidota > Cytophagia > Cytophagales > Cytophagaceae > Natronocytophaga > Natronocytophaga cellulosiphila. Next base: position 3,502,277 of record CP133159.1, on the reverse strand, counting down.
TATGGCCATAATCGAGAAAAAAGTTTTTCCGGAGGCCGAAAAAATTTTGAAAAAAGCAGAGCAGCAAAATGTGAAACTGCTTTTTTATACGGACAAGGAGTATCCGGTAAGGCTGCGCCAGATTAATGATGCACCCGTGTTGATTTACTATAAGGGTAATGCCGATTTAAATAATAGTAAGTCTATCGGCATTGTTGGCACACGGCGGGCTACTGACTATGGCAAAGAACTTACGCAGAAAATAGTAAATGACCTTATGCCTCATCAGCCGCTTATTGTTAGTGGCTTGGCGTACGGTGTAGATATTTGTGCCCACAAAGCCGCTGTGGCATGTGGTTTGCCTACTATAGGAGTGATGGCCACTGGTGTAGATAGGATTTACCCTCCTGTGCATAAATCTACAGCGTTAAAAATGCAGGATAGAGGTGGGGTTTTGAGTGAGTACGTATTTGGCACAGAGCCTGACGCACACCGGTTTCCTTCAAGGAACAGGATTATTGCAGGCATGTGCGATGCGGTCATAGTGGTAGAAGCAGCAGTTTCTGGCGGAGCTTTAATTACAGCAGAAATAGCCAATGACTACAACCGGGAGGTACTTGCTGTTCCAGGAAAAATCGGCGAAGAATATTCTTCTGGTTGTAACAACCTAATTAAAAAACATAAGGCTAGTATTTATACAGGCGTTAAAGATATTGAATATTTGTTAAATTGGGATCTAGACCAAAGTGCTCCTAAAGTTAATAACTGTGCTTGGGATAGAGCATTATATACGGACGATGAAAACTGTATATTGGAATTGCTTGCCGGTGTAGAGTTTCTTCATGTGGATGAAATTAGCTGGAAGTCCCAAATATCACTTAGCAGGCTGGCGTCCGTATTGTTAGGGCTGGAATGTAGAAATGTTATTAAGCAGCTACCTGGAAAAAAGTATAAATTTACTTCTTGATGCAATTTACATATTATCAAATTTTAGGGATTTCTCCTACTGCCAATCAAGAGGAGATAAAAGCTGCTTTTAAAAAACTTGCTGTCAAATATCACCCTGACAAAAATCCTGGGAGCTCTTTTGCTGAGGAGCATTTTAAGAAGGTAAACGAAGCCTACCAAGTGCTTTCTGACCCTAGAAAGCGTAAGCAGTATGACTTGCGGCAAATGTATCAACGGCAACGGAGCTACTCAAGTACATCCACGGCTTCTTATGCAGAAAAACCAAAGCCCAAACCAAAAGCATCATACAAAGCCAGAAGACCAAGTGCAAAGAAAAAGCCTGGTGTAAAGCTGGCTCATGTTTTTATGAGCTTAGGGATATTTGCTGTATTGATTGTCGCTGCGGTGTTTTTTTATAACTTTATGAACAGATTTGCTTCTGACAAATACTTTGCAGAAGGAATAGATTTGAAAGCAAAAGGGTTTTATGTCCAAGCGTACCAAAAGTTTTCAGAGTCGGTGGAGTTAAATCCTGAAAACCCCGACCCGTATGCTGAACGGGCAGCCTTGAGAATTCACCTCTTTGACGATTATCGTGGAAGTATTTCTGACTATAACTCTCACATCGCTTTTTCCGAAGAACCTGCCGCTGAAGTTTACTTTGACCGAGCCATGGCTTATGTAAACCTTAAAAAGTATAAACCAGCTGTTGAAGACTTAAATGTTTTTTTGAGTCAATACCCAGAAAACGACAGCGCTTTGTTTGTAAGGGCTGAAATAAAGAACTATGCATTGTCAGATCCTGCAAATGCTATTAAAGATTATAACAAATTGTTAGATATTGATGATCAGTTGGTAGATGCGTGGTATGGGCGGGGTGTCGGCCGTTTATATGTGGGCCAGTACGATTCTTCCGTTATTGATTTAAAGAGAGCACTAGAGCTCGAACCTGATCGGATGGAAATAGTGTATCACATGGGTCTTGCTTATTTTGCAAAAGGAGATACAGTGACTGCATGTAGAGATTGGAAGGTGGCTGATGAAAATGGCTATGAATATGCTGGTGAGGCTTATAAGAAGCATTGCAGGAGCTTTGTGCCTGTTGAATAATTTCCTGTTTTTTTGAACATTTTTGCAAGAAAACGGCTTTATGGTAAATATTTTCCTTTTTTAATTTTAATATTCCAATATGTTTAAAAGAGTTATTTGTCTTTCATTTATCTTCTTGACCTGTTTTCAGAACTTGGTCAAAGCAGATGAAGGGATGTGGTTGCCCTTGCTAATTGAGCGTAATTTTGAAGAAATGGAACGCCTTGGCATAAAGCTTACACCTGAAGATATTTATAGTGTCAACAATTCGAGTATAAAAGATGCTATAGTAAACTTTGGAGGATTTTGTACAGGTGAAATAGTTTCTGACCAAGGGTTGATCCTTACCAACCACCATTGTGGATACGAGTCTATCCAAACACACAGTTCGGTAGAAAACGATTACCTGTCTGACGGTTTTTGGGCTTCTTCGCATGAGGAAGAAAAATTTACCGAGGGTCTTTCTGTGACTTTTTTAGTGCGGATGGAGGATGTTACTTCTGAAGTATTGGCTGCTGCAAGCTCAGGAGATGAGCAGGCTATTCAAGCGGTTACAGAAGAACTTGAAAGTAAGGCAGTAGAGGGTACCCACTATGATGCTGAAATTAAGGATTTCTATGGTGGTAACGAATACTACCTGTTTGTTTATGAAACTTTTGAAGATGTTCGCTTAGTAGGCGCACCGCCTTCTTCTATTGGTAAATTTGGAGGAGATACTGACAACTGGATGTGGCCTAGGCATACCGGCGATTTTGCCTTCTTTAGGGTATATGCTGGTCCTGACGGAAAGCCTGCTGCATACGATCCTGACAATGTTCCTTTACAACCAAGACACCATCTTCCTGTATCGTTAAAAGGGGTAGAAAAAGGTGACTTCACCATGGTGCTTGGTTATCCAGGAAACACCCAGAGATACCTTACCTCTGAAGGTTTAAGAGAAGTAGTGGAACTGAAAAATTCAGCTAGAATCAAGATTAGGGAAAAAAGATTGGAGGTAATGAAAGCCGATATGGATGCTTCTGAAGAAATCCGTATTAAGTATTCTCCAAAATATTATCAGGTAAGTAATTACTATAAGTACTTTATTGGTCAAAACCAAGGTGTAAAGCGCCTGAACGTTATAGACAGGAAAAAGAAAGAAGAACAGGCTTTCATGGAATGGGTGCAGGCTGATGAAAGCAGAAAGGGGAAATATGGCAACTTAATGGATAACTACGAAAAGATCTATGATGCCAGCCGTGAGGTTACTGTTCCTTATGTGTATTTGGAAGAAGCTTTATTGGCTCCAGAGGTGATGCTATTGGCTTATCAGATGAACGAGTTTTATGAGGTGCTTTCTGCTGACCTGGATCAAGAAATTATAGATTCGGTAACTGCTGAACTAAGGGATGAGATGAGAGACCATTTCAAAAATTACAATGCGCCAACTGATCGTAATTTGATGGTGGCTTTGTTTGAAATGTATTACAATGATGTAGATAAAGAATTCCATCCGTCTGCATTTGACAAAATAAAGAAAAACACCACTAAGAGCTTTGAACGTTTGGCCGACCGTATTTTTAAGAAATCAATGTTGGTTTCTGAAGAAAAGGTGAATGCGTTTCTAGATAACCCAACGGCAGAAGCTTTAGAAAAAGACGTAGCTTTTCAACTGGCACAAACCGTTATTCAGGAATTCCGTGAAAAAGCCGGACCTGTTTTGGGTGGTGTGTATATGGCTTTGGGTCAACAGGAGCGTGTATACCTTAGTGCATTGAAACAGTTGAAAGAAGGGAAAAACATGTATCCAGATGCAAACTTTTCTATGCGTTTGACTTATGGTACTGTACAAAGTTATTATCCAAGAGACGGTGTTAAGTACTTACATGGTACGACGCTAAGAGGTATTATGGAGAAAGAAGATCCAGACAGTGAAGAGTTTATTGTTCCTGCCAAACTAAAGGAGTTGCATGACAACAACGACTTTGGGCGTTATGAAAGCGATGGTACTGTGCCGGTATGTTTTATTACCAATAATGATATTACTGGTGGTAACTCTGGTAGCCCTGTAATAAATGCAGAAGGTCATTTGATCGGAACTGCTTTTGATGGAAACTGGGAAGCCATGAGCGGTGACTTGGTTTTTGAGCCTGAATTGCAGCGCTGTATTGTTACTGATATCCGCTATGTATTATTTATTGTAGATAAATTTGCCGGGGCAACCCACCTGATAGAGGAAATGACTTTGATTGAAGCAGATGAAGAGGCTGAGGTTGAAGAAATGGAAGAAGCCGTTCCTCAGGAAGTTGACTAAATAAGCATAATACATAATACCATAAAAATGGCCACTTCGGAATGCAGAAGTGGCCATTTTTTTTTGTCATTAATCCTGAATTGAAGTTTATTTTTGGGTCTATATGATTTACTGTGGAAAGGTGATATAATGTAGTTATTTTTACAAAATGAACAGTATCGAAATATTTCAATTGGCTTTGCAGTTAACAAAGCCTTGGTCGGTAACCGATGTTAGGTTTCAGGAAGCATCCAATGGTAAACAAGAACTTCATATAACCATTAGCTTTGAGCGTGGTTTCGTATTTGAACCAGAAAGTAAAGTTCATGATACTCAATATAGGACTTGGCGTCACCTCAATTTTTTTGAACATGAATGTTATCTTCATTGCAAAGTCCCTCGAATCAAAACAACGGATGGAAAGGTAAAAACCGTGGAAGTGCCGTGGGCTAGAAAAGGAAGTGGTTTTACTTTGTTGTTTGAGGCTTTTAGCATGGCTTTGATTGAGCGAGAGATGCCCGTGAACAAAGCAGCTGATTTAGTGAATGAGTACCCACAGCGCATATGGAATATATTTAACTACTGGATACAAATTGCCTATCGGGCAGATGATCAAAGCTCGGTGACCCAATTGGGTATTGATGAGACTTCTGTAAGAAAAGGACATGATTATGTGACCGTAGCAGCAGATTTGGCTACTCGCCGTGTGATTCATGTTACTCCAGGCAAGGATCGGCACACTATCGGAAGAATTAAAGACCATTTAAAAGCAAAGGGTGTTGAACATCTGTCAATTACCGACGCATGCATTGATATGTCTACAGGTTTTATCGCAGGCATGCTCGAACATTTTCCTAACACCTCGGTAACATTTGATAAATTTCATGTAGTCAAACTGCTTAATGAAGCTATGGACGATGTACGTAAGCGAGAAGTCCGAGAACACTCAATACTTAAAGGACACAAATACACGCTATTAAAGTCCACACACAAACTTAGCGCTAAACAGAAGCAGGACCGGCAGGTACTTATTGAACTGTTACCAACTATTGGGAAGGCTTATCGGTTAAAGACCTTATTTCAGAGCTTTTGGGAGTTTAAAACAAAAGAAGAGGGCTCTGCTTTCTTGGCTTACTGGTGTGACCTTGTTGAAGAGGAAGGCTTGTATGCCTTCAAGAAGTTTGTAAACACAATAAAGTCCCACTGGCAAGGAATTACCAATTATGTCGAGTCCCAGATTGCCAATGGTGTCATGGAAGGGATTAACAGCAAAATACAACTAGCTAAAAGAAGAGCTCGTGGATATCGGAATATTACAAATTTTATCAACATGATTTACTTTATTTCCTCTAAATTGAAATTCAATTACCCACAGTATTCCACATAGAGCCTTATTTTTTCTAGGTAATTGAAAGTTCTAATGCATATTTAAGGTATTCCAATATACTTTCATGTAAGACCATGCGTAATGTAGCCACAACGCATGCTTGTGGCTTTTTCAGCAGGTCCTAGGTTAAAGCCGAATGCCCAGTCCCCATTCTACAAAGTCGGCATATCCGTAATGTGTTTTGAGTCCCACGCCAATATTTAGGTTGGAGGTAAAAAAGTACCTCAAGTAGTACCTTTGGTAAACTGGCGGTGTTGGGGTCAGCGGATCATAAATGTAAATACCCATTTGTGTCAGCATAGATAGCCTGGCAACAGTGAGTTCATGCCCCACAGTAATACCTGATGTTAGCTGGTAAACTAAATCATCTGGATCTGGGTTATTGGCAAGCAAAATGTAGGTTCCATTATAAAAGAGGTCCAGTCCTGCCGTAATACTGCTTTTGTGGTTCAAGGTTCTGCTGACGAACATACATCCACTCATATTGAGGAATTTGTCTCCTCCAGGTGTCCTATATTCTTTAATCCCAAAATTACTTATCAGGTTAAAATAATATGTCCTTTCATGGGCAGACATATCGTCTTCATGAAAGCTTTTTTGCGGCTGCTGGCCATAGCCAAGCCCAACATGGATAGCAGGTATGTTAATGCCAAGATTTGGTGTCTTAAAAGAACCATTTGAGTAATGAATCAAGCTTACCCCAGCATTGACATGAAGGTTTTTAAAAAGATATTTTCTGATATTGATGTTGCCGTAAAGAGAAAAATTTAACCTGCTGCTGATAAGCACGTTGTCAGGGTTGCTTTCAGGATGAAAACCCCTGCTGATATAGCTTCCTCCCAGCCCAATACGGTAGCTCACAATTAAGCCGGATGATCGGTATAGTATGGGGTTGAAATAGGGTGTTATAGAAATCATATCGCCTAATGGTTTCTCTGAGTCCATGTTAAAGTAATGGACAGAAACGCCAAATTGAGGGAAATTGTAAAGCTGCTGCCAGGGGCGGTTGCCATAGGTTTGTTTGTTTATGTCAAGCTCAAAAGCAGTGGGGTACTGGTCTGTTAGGTGGGCCATCTTTTCAGAGTGTTCATAAATGAACCCAGACAGGTGGTTTAAATTTATGGTAAGACCTGAGGGGTTAGGAGTATCCTCTACCTGTCCTGTAGAACAGTTTGGCATCAAGACAATTAGGACTATAACATATAAAAATATTTTATACATATGCTTAGATGCTTTGATAAAATATGAAACTTGACGTTACATGTGTTACAGAATATGTTTAATATTGCCATTTGTTAACTACTATGACCGTGAAAAAGAATATTAGCCGGATTGAACAACTGACTGTAGGGGGTATTGTTTTAAGTTTTTTCCTACTTTATTTTACAGATGCGCCATTTTTTTGGTATGTATTCCAGTCTTTATTTTTGTTTTTGTTACTTGCCTATTTTATCGTAGCGGAAAAACATTTGTACCGGGTGTTTTTTGTTGGTTTTTCTGCAAGGATTTTTGGTAGCCTAGGACTGCTCGACCCTGAAATCAGCCAAATATTGATATACGTGGGTACTGGTTTTATGTCTTTATTTGGTTTATTGATTCTATTCAGGTCTATTCAAGAAAGTGTTAAGTATAAAAATTTCGAAATGATTACCTTTTTAACAGGTATATTCATTGCCCTTTCTCCTTTAGTATTTTTTGAAGTGCCTGACCAAGTGCTACAGTTCTATAATTTTGGCCTTTGTTTTTTGATTTTTACAATTATGTATAATGACAATTTATGGTCTAGGTACAACTTTGATGAAAAGAGGGTACTTGTATTTATTGTTTTACTGGCTTTAATATACGTCCTGACTTTTTCAATGAAGTTGCTTTAATGTCCAAAGGTAGCATTCCTAAACTTGCAAAAAAATGATTATTGACAGTTAGTGTTTATATCAATTTTCTTTTGCTGCAAACTTTAGCTTTGTTCATATGTTTTGATCAGGTGAATAAGTTTGATAGGTTATAAATTAATTTTAAAGAAAAAGTGTTTTGAGTATGGATCTTCAAGGTAAAGCAGCAGTGGTCACAGGCGCTTCTAAAGGCATTGGTTTGGCGTTGGTAAACGCCCTCTTGGCAGAAGGAATTAAGGTAGCGGGGTGGAGTAGGAGTGGAAAGGGAGTGAGTAATGAAAACTACAAGACGTTTCAAGTGGATATTTCTTCTTATGATTCAGTTGAGAAGGCTTGGGCTTCATCTGTAGATTTTCTAGGGCAGCAACCTGATATCCTTATCAACAATGCCGGTTTAGGGTATTCTGGCCTTTTAGAAGACATGGAACCAGCTTTATGGAAAGAAATTTTTGAGGTCAATGTAAATGGTCTTTTTTATTGCTCAAAAATGGCCATTGCTGGCATGAAAAGTAGGGGAGAGGGACATATTATCAACATAGCATCTATAGCAGGTAAAGATGGTTCGCCTAAGCTCAGTGCTTATTGTGGCAGCAAATTTGCGGTGAGGGGAATATCTCAATCTTTGTATAAGGAGGTGAGGGACTATGGCGTTAAAGTAACTTGCGTTATGCCAGGTTCTGTAAAAACTGATTTTTTTGACAATATTGATCATATTCAAGCAAATGATTATATGATGAAAGCCGAAGATGTAGCTGAAATGATCCTTCATATTATCAAAACACCGGAAAATCTCCATGCTACCGAAATAGAGCTGCGCCCTTTGATGCCAGCAGGGCGTAAAAAAGTGTAGCAGAGGTCATGGGGTAAAAAGACAAAGCTAGCAGGTTGTTGAACGATGCAGAAGGTAGGGGGGCTTTAACACATTGTATGTCTTGTTTTGAAATAAACATATATATAACTAGGTGTAGTAGCTTGTTGGTGAAAACACCAACAAGAGGTGGAGGGGTAGTGGAGGGGAAAGTTCTTGGTTTGAGTTTTAACGTCTTTAGTTTCATATGAAACAATGCCGCGGCAATCTGTTGGCGGTAAGCAGTGTTGGTTGTTTGTGGGGGAATGATATATTATTAAATAGCACAATGAAAGCACTACCTTTAATTTTACTTCTCAGTATTTTAATTCAGTCACACTTAGGTTTTTGTACTGTAGATGGGTCAAATGTCGTCAAAGAGCACGAGTTTCTAGTTTCCTATGAGAAGAAAGGGGATGTTTCTAAGGCGGAATTACAGGAAAGGAATAGGAAACTAGCTACTGTAGCGTTGCATGATATCCAAGCTTATAAGATCGTATACAATACAATCAATACAGATGGAAGTCCCATTACTGCTTCTGGTTTATTGCTGTTGCCGGTTGCTGATAAAGTACTTCCTTTGTTAAGTCTTCAGCACGGTACTATTACAGAAGAAACACGGGCGCCCTCTTATTTCCGGGCCAATAACGAAATTTATACCACTGGGGCAGTGTTTGCCTCCTCTGGTTTTGCAGTATCTGTACCTGACTACATAGGTTATGGAGCATCTTCTAACCTGCCGCACCCTTATGAGCATGCGCAATCTTTGGCAACAGCCGGAAGGGATATGTTAAGGGCTGTTAAGGAATTTTGTCAGTCAAAGGAGATACCGTTAAGCGAACAGCTTTTTATTTCCGGGTACTCTGAAGGTGGGTATGCTTCCATGGCATTGATGAAGCTATTGGAAGAAAAACATGCCGATGAGTTTAATATTGCTGCCTGTGCACCGGGTGGTGGTGCTTATGATAAGGTTGGTTTTGCCAGGTATATTTTGGCAAAAGATAGATCACTAAAGTTTATCAACTCTTATTTATGGGTGCTTGATACCTACAATAGAGTATATGGACTTGACAGGCCAGTAAGTGCTTTTTTGAAAGAGCCTTACGCTACGACAGTAGAGAAAAGCGGGGTGCATGCAACTGTCGAAACCAATCCTTCAAAACTGTTTACCACTGCTTTTAAAACAGGCGTTCTTAACGATACAGACCAAGAGTTGCTAAAAACTATCAGCGATAATAATATCTACGACTGGAAGCCAAAAGCACCACTGAAGCTATTCCATGGCACAGATGATGATTATGTGCCCTTTTTTAATGCTCAACATGCCTATGATGCCATGAAAGCTAGAGGAGCCTCAAAAGTGTGGCTACAGCCTATCGAAAAAGGAGACCACTTTTCTTCTTCTCAAAGTTATGTCAAAGGTGTTTTCGAGTTTTTTAGCCGCTATGTTGAGTGAAGTTTAAAAGCGGTAGGAGTGTAAAAACTAAAGTGGTAGATTCAACAAAGACCTTCCTGCTGATACAAGGGAAAATAATATCATAAACACATTATTTCCTATTGAAACGAACTACAAAGACCAAAAATATTGACCTGTTTATACTTGTATAAACTTTTATAAGGTATAGGTGCAAGGGTTTTTCGGTTATTTCTTATTTATCCATGTACAATAAATTGAGAAGTTGATCCAATGCTTTTATGGGCTAGCCGCAAGCGCCTTTTTTACTTTTGGTAAAAATCTCTTAAAAAGCCCTTAAGTTTAAAGATATCTTCTTCCGTATAAGCGGGGAAGTTTGCTATTCTCCATGTTGTTTTTGCCCATTTGCCATATCCATTGCCTAAAACAAAACCTTCTTTTTCTGCAGCTAATTTCAGTGTTGCAATACGATCTTCTGTTCCTTGTACGACTATAACGGTTTTTGAACGGCAGTCTTCATTACTAATCAACAACTCCACATTGTCCATTGTCTCGAAAAAACTATACCAGGAGTCTGCCCTTTGGCGGATTATTTGATCTATACTGATGATATCCGGCCTTTCTTTTAAGGTTTTGTTGAGTAAAAAGATGTTGAGAATATTAGGTGTATGGGTGGTTTGATACTTGCTAATATTTTCAGCCAATGAAGAAATGCTGTTATAGTGCCTGCTTTCTTTCATTTTGGCCTTTTTTATTGCTTCTGGGGAGCAAATCATTAAAGCCATACCTGATGGCAGGCCAAAGCACTTCTGGACTGACGCAAACCATACGTCGGCAAGTGAAAAGTCGAGATGTACGCCAGCCATGGAGGAAGTGGCATCGGAGGCAATGAGCTTATCTGGATACATCTTTCTGATAGCTTCTAATGTATCTTTTGTAACACAAGTACCATTGGACGTTTCATTGTCGGTGAGCGCAATCAAATCGCAAGCATCTGGAATAATAAGATGGGAAGTGTCTATTTGGTTGTTAATGCCAAAACGTAGGCAACGTACATCTTCTAGGAGCTTCTTGCTTAGGTTCATCCATTTTTCTCCAAAGTTGCCATTGAAAAGATGAACACTTGACTTTTGAACCAGGTCTTGCGCTATAATTTCCCAGCATTCTGTGGCAGAGGAAACAAAGAATACTGTATAGTTTTCTGGAACGAGTAGTTTTTCTTTGAGCAGAAAAATTGTCTCTTCCATTAAACTGGTAAACTTGGGGCTTCTATGGTTGTAGCTTAGTATACCCGTTGCAATAGCTTCCTGAAAAAATCTGCCTGTTGAATCGTTAAGTTTCGAAGGACCTGGATAAAAAGATATCATTTGTTCTTGTTTTGGAAATACTGAATGCCCAGTATATAACTGTCCAAACCAAATCCTGTTATGATGCCAGCGCAGTTTTTGCTCATTAGGCTCTTATGGCGAAAACCCTCTCTGGAATACACATTTGATATATGTACCTCAATAGTCGGTGTGTTAATTCCGGCTATGGCATCGGCAATGGCTACTGATGTGTGGGTGTAGGCCCCTGCATTCATAACGATGCCATCATACTCAAACCCTACTTCATGAAGCTTGTTGACTAACTCTCCTTCTACATTGGATTGGAAATACTCCATTTTTATTTCCGGAAATTTTTCTTTTAATTCGTCAAAAAACGCTTCAAAAGGACGAGCCCCATAAATACTGGTTTCTCTTTTTCCTAATAGGTTTAAATTTGGACCGTTGACTATTAAGATTTTCATATTACTTAGTTTGAAAATGTTCGTTATTTTATAAACAGCATGAACTGGGATTTACTTATAAAGCAGTTCAAAGGATATTTAAAGCTCGAAAGATCCTTGTCGCCTAACTCTGTTGAGGCCTATGTTCATGATGTTGTAAAGCTAAGACAGTTTTTAGAAATCTCCAATACAAGCGTATCGCCACAAAAGGTTACCCAAAACCATATATCCGGTTTTTTGCAGTACCTGAATGAACTGGGACTGTCAGTTTTTTCTCAAGCACGTGTTTTGTCAGGCATAAAGTCGTTTTATAGCTTTTTGCTACTTGAGGATATAATTATCAAGGATCCCTCGGCCTTAATAGAAGCACCAAAGCTAGGAAGAAAACTTCCGGATATTCTTGATGTACACGAGCTGGTTTCTCTTTTTGAGGCTATAGATTTAAGTACTCCTGAAGGCCCCCGAAACCGGGCCATGCTAGAGGTTTTATATAGTTCTGGATTGCGCGTATCTGAGCTTACAGATCTTAAACTAAGTAATATCTTAAGGGAACATGGTTTTTTGAGGGTTATTGGCAAAGGTAATAAAGAGCGGTTGGTTCCGATTGGGGGAGAGGCCATGAAACACCTTAAGATATACGTAGAAGAGGTCAGGTGCCACCTCAATATTAAAAAGGGGAATGAAGATTTTGTTTTTCTCAACCGTCGGGGTGCCAAGCTCAGTCGGGTGATGGTTTTTACTATAATTAAAAATTTAGCTAAAGCAATTAACTTAAATAAGAATATCAGTCCACATACTTTCCGTCATTCATTTGCTACTCATTTATTGGAAGGTGGAGCAGATTTGCGAGCAGTTCAGGAAATGCTGGGCCATGAGTCTATTACCACTACAGAAATCTACACCCATTTAGACCGTGATTATTTAAAGCAGGTGATTACTGAATTTCATCCCCGGAGCTAGTGTTCTGTTGATAAAGTGTTGCACCTGAGCCATTAGTTGACTAGAATTGTCTTTCAGGTTGTAAATTAGCGGCATACTTTTTCTTTCTTTTAAAAAATCTCTATATTTTGCTTTACGTGAAAAAAGCCTTTATACCATTCTACGGTATTGCAATGTAACGTGCTAGTAATAAGTGTGTCGTGTAGGTGTGTTTTATTATGCTTTTTATTTTCGGTGAATTTGTTCAGTAGAGTGTATATTTGTAGATTATTTAAATTACGAGAATTTTGTATAAGCATTTTATGAAGCCTTTGTTGTTCCGGTTAAATCCGGAAGGGGCGCATCACTTGATTTTCTTTGTTCTAAAAGTCGCGTTTAAAATACCTTTTGTTAAATGGATAATTCGCGGGATGTATACAGTCAAAGCACCTTCCTTAGAGCGGGAGCTTTTTGGGCTTAAGTTTAAAAATCCTGTGGGCTTAGCGGCTGGATTTGACAAGAATGCTGCTTTTATTGACGAGTTGGAACCCTTTGGTTTTGGTTTTGTAGAAATAGGTACCATCACACCTCGCCCTCAGCCTGGAAATGACCGTCCTCGTTTGTTTAGGTTGCCCAAAGACGCAGCATTGATCAATAGGATGGGATTTAACAATGATGGTGCAGCAGCGGCGGCTGAAAGGTTGAAAAGAAGGAAAGCCAAAATTATTATTGGAGGAAATATTGGTAAAAATAAAATCACACCAAACGAAGAAGCGTTTAGTGATTATGAGCAATGTATAGATATTTTACATCCCTATGTAGATTACTTTGTGGCCAATGTCAGCTCTCCTAATACCCCAGGGTTAAGGGAGCTTCAGGACAAGGAACCGCTTATGAAACTGTTAAAGAAGGTGATGGAGAAAAATGCTTCTATGCCACAGCCTAAACCTGTATTGTTAAAAATCGCACCAGACTTAACTGATGAGCAATTGGATGATATTGTTGAAATTGCTGAATCATTAAAACTTTCGGGAATTATAGCTACCAATACGACCATTAGTAGGGAAGACCTTAAAACGGACAGAAAGATTATAGAAAATATTGGTGCTGGCGGGGTTAGCGGTAAGCCGGTGACCAGGCGTTCCACAGAAGTAATCCGGTATCTCTGCCAAAGAACTAAAATACCTGTCATAGGCGTTGGTGGTATACATTCTGCAGAAGATGCTATTGAGAAAATAAAGGCAGGGGCATCGCTCGTGCAGATTTATACAGGGTTTGTATATGAAGGGCCGGCGCTCGTAAAAAGGATAAATAAGGCACTAGTTTCTGCCTGATTTATTAAATTAGTACTTTCTTAAATTAAACATGGCAGTAAATACATATAAACAAGGATCTAAAGTAAAGAATCAGGAAAAGAACAAGAAGCAGAAAAAGCTCAGACTTCCTTCTTTTGGGCTGGGCTTTTTTAAAGATAAGCGCCTGCACTTGACCATAGGTTTTTTCTTGGTGGTTCTTTCTTTCTTTCTTGTATTGGCATTTCTGTCTTTTCTTTTTACAGGTAAAAATGACCAAAGCGTAATTGAAGCACTTGGCCAGACGGAGATGCATGAAGCTGGAAAGGAAATTCACAACTGGCTTGGGATTTCAGGAGCTTATATTTCTTATTATTTTATTTTTAAATGGTTTGGAGTAGCTTCTTTCTTGTTTATACCCGTTTTATTTTTGGCAGGGATCAAAATTTTGGTCAAAAATGCCAATGTTTACTTTTCCAAGGTACTTACTGTTTCCCTGTTTTTTGTTTTATGGACTAGTCCTGCCATGGGGTATTTTGTGCTCCGTACAGAAGGTGAGTCTGATTGGGGCATGTTGTCTGGAGGCATAGGGTATGAAAGCGCTGTATGGCTGAATGACCTCTTAGGGTGGGGTACTCCGCTGATGCTGATTTTCATTCTTCTGGTGTTTAATATCTTTTACTTTAACATTACCTCTTTATTTAAAAAAGCAGATCCAGCCTTGGTAGATGATGCCCAAGATCAAAAAAGTGCCGAAGAGGAGATCCAAAAAGACATGGAAGAACTGCTTCAAGAAGATGATGCCAACGCCGAAGAAGATGATGAGGATGAAAGTGATGAGGACTGGGTCGTAAAGCATGCTCAAAATGACTCAGAGGGTGGCGATAAACAGGACGAGGAAAAGAAAGAACCTGAGGTATTAGAGGACGACGGTACTGTTTCATTGGAATTGCCTGCCAAAGAAGAAAAAACGTCTGCGCCACCAGCTAAACCAACCCTAGAGCTGGAAACTATTATTCCTCAAGGAGAAGAACCTATTAAAGTAGAAGAACCCGTAGAGGAAAAGGAGGAGTTTATTATATCGGAAAGTGAAGAAGAGGCTGTTGGCAAAAAGATTGAAAATTACGATCCAACCTTAGACCTTGCTTCTTATAAATACCCTATTATTGACCTTCTTAGGGAATATGAAACTGGAAAATTGCAGGTTTCTAAAGAAGAACTTGAAGCCAATAAGGACAAGATCGTTGAAACGCTAAGTCAATTTAATATTGGTATATCCAGTATCAAAGCAACCATTGGCCCTACGGTTACCTTATATGAAATTGTTCCTGATGCGGGTATACGTATTTCCAAGATCAAGAACCTGGAAGATGATATAGCGCTAAGTTTGGCGGCTTTGGGTATACGTATTATTGCCCCGATTCCAGGAAAAGGTACTATTGGTATAGAAGTGCCTAATACCAACCGGGAAATGGTGGCCATGAAATCAGTGTTGTCTACAGAGAAATTTCTGAAGAGTGACAAAGATCTGCCTGTAGCACTGGGCAAAACTATTTCTAATGAAGTATATGTGATAGACTTGGCCAAAATGCCACACTTGCTTATGGCGGGTGCTACCGGACAAGGAAAGTCGGTAGGTTTGAATGTGCTTCTTACCAGCCTTATATATAAAAAGCATCCTTCACAATTGAAGTTTGTCCTTATTGACCCTAAAAAGGTAGAGCTTTCTTTATTTAATAAAATTGAAAGGCATTTCTTGGCTAAACTCCCTGATTCTGAAGATGCCATTATTACCGATACCGCCAAAGTTGTCCATACGCTTAATTCCCTATGTATGGAAATGGACAATAGGTATGAGCTGCTAAAGGATGCCAACTGCCGTAACCTAAAGGAGTACAATAAAAAGTTTATGGAGCGCAGGTTAAATCCTGAAAAAGGACATTATTTTATGCCTTATATAGTTCTTATTATTGATGAGCTTGCCGATTTGATGATGACTGCTGGCAAAGAGGTAGAAACACCTATAGCCAGACTTGCTCAGCTTGCCAGGGCTATTGGTATTCACTTGGTGGTAGCTACGCAGCGTCCATCGGTCAATGTAATTACAGGTATCATCAAGGCTAACTTCCCTGCAAGGCTTTCCTTTAAGGTGACCTCCAAAATAGATTCCAGGACTATTTTAGATACAGGAGGTGCAGAGCAGTTGGTTGGGCAAGGGGATATGCTTTTGTCTCTTGGGTCTGAACTAATTCGTTTGCAATGCGCTTTTGTAGATACACCCGAAGTTGAAGATGTTTGTGAATATATAGGCAGCCAGCGCGGCTATGAACATGCTTATCACTTGCCGGAAGTTGCAGATGAGGAAGGTGAAGGGTCTGGCGACTTTGACTTCTCTGAAAGAGATGCTATGTTTGAAGAGGCGGCCAGAACCATTGTAACCCATCAGCAGGGTAGTACTTCTTTGTTGCAAAGAAAATTAAAACTTGGATATAACAGGGCCGGTAGGCTGATAGACCAGTTGGAAGCTGCCGGGATTGTAGGGCCTTTTGAAGGTAGTAAAGCCCGCGAAGTTTTAATTACTGATGAATATAGTTTGGAACAATTATTGAATGAACTAAATAATAAATCGAAACCTTATTAGATTTTAACACACTTGAATAAAATTATACTAATGAAAAAAGTTATTTACCTTATAGCTGCACTCATAACTTTCTCTACAGTTGTGAAAGCACAAAACGACCCCAAAGCGGAAGCTATTCTGGATGCAATGAGTAAAAAGTACCAGAATATGTCTGGCTTTAAAGCAAACTTTACTTCTACAATGGAAAACCCTGAAAGAGGGATCAAGGAAAGTGCTTCTGGAGAAATTGTGGTAAAAGGTGGTAAGTTTAACCTGAAAATGGGTGGCCAGGAGATTATCAACAATGGCAAAACTGTTTGGACTTATACCGAAGAAGCTAATGAGGTATTGATTACCAATTACGAGCCTGATGAGGACGATATTACTCCTACCAATATTTTCAGTATGTACAAAAATGGATACAAGTACATCCTTATGTCTGAAATCAATGAAGGAGGTAAAACTTATAATGTAGTTGACTTGGAGCCAACAGAAAGACAAGGTTCTATTTATAAAATCAGATTAGTTATTGCCAAAGACGATAACACCATCAGAAGTTGGAAAGTATATGACAAAGATGGTACGCAGTATAACTATGTGATCAACAGTATTCAACATGACTACAAAGCAGACGACAGCATGTTCTCTTTTGATAAGTCAAAACATAAAGGAGTAAAAGAAGAAGATCTTCGCTAAGAAATAAAAACTTAATGTAGTATTTTAGAGCCGTTATTATCAAATAACGGCTTTTTTTATTATGGATAGACATCAATTGTTTCAGGAAATCTCCCGTCTCGGCTCTTATTTATGTGTAGGGCTCGATGCAGATATCAGAAAAATACCTTCTCACCTCAAAAGGGCTGAAGACCCAATTTTTGAGTTTAACAAAGCCATTATAGATGCTACAGCAGATTATTGTGTGGCATATAAGCCTAATATCGCATTTTATGAAGCTTTGGGAGCCAAGGGGTGGGACAGTTTGCAGAAGACTTTAAATTACATCCCGGCAGATAAGTTTACCATAGCTGATGCCAAGCGTGGGGATATCGGAAACACCTCATCGCTTTATGCAAGGGCTTTTTTTGAAAATTTGCCTTTTGACTCTGTAACGGTGGCTCCGTATATGGGAGAAGATTCTGTAAAGCCGTTTATGGAATTTGAGGGTAAGTGGGTTATTTTATTGGCCTTGACTTCTAATGCTGGAAGCAATGACTTTCAACAGATCGAAGGTGTAAGCGGGGTAGCGCTGTTTGAAGAGGTTATGCGAAAGAGCATGACTTGGGGCAATCCTGATAACCTGATGTTTGTGGTAGGTGCTACGCGTGGGGAAATGTTTAAGAAAATTCGTCAAATTGCCCCAGAGCATTTCTTGTTGGTACCTGGTGTAGGCGCACAAGGTGGCGATTTAAAAACGGTTTCGGAGTTTGGGATGAACAGTAAATGCGGGCTTTTGGTAAACTCTTCCAGAGGTATAATTTATGCTTCTGATGGAAAAGATTTTGCCCAGGCAGCTGCCCGTGAAGCCAAAGCTGTTAAAGAGGAAATGGAAAAATACCTTTCCAAATATCTTTGATTTTTTAAAAGAACCTTTTAATTTCATAGCTGCTGAATATCAGTAGCTATGATGAAAGAATCCTTCCTACACTTTATTTGGGAGTTTCAATTTTTTGACAAAGAAACACTCCAAACAAGCGATGGAGAGGTGGTAGATATCCTCCATCAAGGTCTGAAGAATACCAATGCCGGGGCCGATTTTTACAATGCACGCATCCGGACAGGTGGCATTGAATGGTCCGGTAGCGTGGAAATTCATATCAACGCTTCGGATTGGAAAAAGCACCGGCACCATACCGACAGGGCTTATAACAATGTAGTACTGCATGTGGTATGGCAAGATGACTGTCCTGTACAACGTGCAGATGGTACTTTTGTGCCAACTATTGAGCTCAAAAACAGGATCAGTCCAAAAATGTATGAGCAGTACCGTCAGTTTTTAAATGCTCCTGGGATTATACCTTGTTCTGTACAGTTTTGCCAAATACCAGATATCCAAAAGCTAGCCATGTTGGATAGGGTGCTTGTAGAGCGATTGCATGTAAAAGCTGAAAAAGTATATGCGCTGTACGAAGAAAACAATAATGACATGGAGGAGGCTGCTTGGCAGTTATTGGCAATGAATTTTGGCTCTAAGCTTAATGCAGAACCTTTTTTAATGTTGGGTAAAGCCTTGCCGTTGAAAATTCTTCGTAAGCATGGTTCCAATCTCATGCAGATGGAGGCGTTGTTGTTTGGAATGGCCGGTATGCTGGATGGCTCGTTTAAAGATAGCTACCCTAATCAACTAAAGAAAGAGTTTGAATTTCTGTCCCAGAAGTACGGTTTGAAGAACAAAGCGCTTCAAGGTCATGAGTGGAAGTTTTTACGGATCAGGCCTGCTGGTTTTCCTACGGTTAAAATTGCTTCGTTGGCTGCACTTATACATAAGCTTTCGTCCTTGTACACAGCTTTGATTAATGTGGAGCATACAAAAGAAGCGGAAGATCTGTTTGATGTAGAAGTGTCGACTTATTGGCAAAATCACTTCGTATTTGACAAACCTGTGGATAAGGCGCTTTCAGGGCTTGGGAGATCGTCTGTAGAAAATATTGTTATTAATTCCATTGCGCCTTTATTAGCTTGTACCGCAAAATTAAGAGACAATGAGCTGCTTATGGACAAAGCAATTGCCTTACTAGAATCTACTGGGGCGGAAAACAATAGGATTTCAAGGCTTTACAAGAACTTGGGCTTGGAGGTAAGAAATGCTTTTGATAGTCAGGCATGCATTCAGCTTTATAGGGACTACTGCCGGCGTAAACGTTGTTTGGAATGCAACGGAGGTATTTACCTTATGAAGCAGCACCAACTGATTTCTTAAAACTGAGTCGG
Organism: Cytophagaceae bacterium ABcell3; assembly: GCA_030913385.1. Lineage (NCBI taxonomy): Bacteria > Pseudomonadati > Bacteroidota > Cytophagia > Cytophagales > Cytophagaceae > Natronocytophaga > Natronocytophaga cellulosiphila. The sequence continues at coordinate 3,482,923 of CP133159.1, read as the reverse complement.
TCCCAAGGTATAAAAAAGAGGTACATTAACCACCAGGGAGAATAGAAGGCTCCAACCCCAAAGAATACGTAAGTGCTCATGTGAAAGATGATTCCTATAGGTAATAACACCCATCTGGTTTTGGGAATAAACACCGCAAGGGTAAATCCTAACTGGAATACTAAAGCCAGTATAGGTAAGGTGTGGCTAAAAAAATCGGACTGGGCTAGCGCTTGCCCTGCAGGTACATTGTGCAACTGAAGATAGCCTCTAAAGGTGGCTGCTGTAGCCCATGAGAAGTGGCTGATAAATAGTTTTTCCAATCCACTAAGAAAATAAGGCATTGCAATGCTCAGCATAATCAACTTTAACCAGAAAGCATTCTGTAGATGTTGCCTTTTTTCCTTTGCCTTATAGCATCCTTTGACCAAAAATGGCATAAGCATGGCAGCATAAGTGAGGGTGGCTAGGCCATGATCTATTTTTTCGAAACCGTAGGATAAGCCTTGCAGGTAAATGAACAATATTGCTGCCAATACAGATGAATAGAAAGACCACTTTTTCAAGGGTATGCTGAGCAAACATGCTATTGCTTGTAGTATACCTACTAAAAAGATCAACCAAGATGGCGGCCAGTTTAAATGCAGCATGTTAAATAGGGGGATAGGCTTGTAGAATACGCCTAAGTTGCCAGCAGATAGTAAATACTCAGTAAGTTCAGCGCTGAAAAACAACAGGATAAGATGGAAAAGAACAACTATTGTCTTGATATTTTTAGTGCTGACTTGTTTGTGTGTAAACTGGTTCTTGATAAAGTTTCTTACAAAAGATGTCCTCGTGTTAGCCCAAATAGCAATAATCGTTAGTAGGGCGATCATCGAAAACCTTAAAATGATCTGGTTTGACTTTTCTAAAAAGAATGGTGCAGAAAACCGGTGTTTTTCAATATAAAACCTAGGGTAGAAAAATTCAAGAATGTTTTTAAACCATAGAGGTTCCGTTCCTTCATAGGCAAGTACTACCAAAGGTTTTACGGTGAACCAATAAAGCAACAGGGTAGTGGCAAGCGCAACAATGGCTAGTAGGTAGTATAGGTTATTTTTCCTAGTTTCAATCATTTCTTGTACGATGCTACTACTAAAGTATCATTCTGTGCAGGATTGTCTGCTAAGGTAATTTTATATAGGTAAAATGTACTGTTGTTTTTATTATACAGGTTAGCAACCCGCTCCAATAATAGGGCTGACTCGTCTCTGTAGTAATAGTTTCGGCATAAATAAAAAAATGCGCTTGGTGAAAGGTTGATGTTCATACTGTCAAAGACCTTGCGACCGTTGTTTTCTGAAATGAATATTTCTAGTTTTTCTTTTTGGCTTGTGTGTACTACCGGCTCGGCAAACATTCCAAAGCGCATTAAAGGAAACAGGTCTGTCAACAGGATAAAAGGTATAAGCAGCAGTACTAGCCAAATAATTAAAACCTTTTGCTTATTTTTATCTGTCATATATCTTGAAATTGAAAATGAATACAACCGGAACCCCCGACATATGGCGGCACTTGTTTAGATTTTCCCTCTTATTAGGAGGCTTGGTCCTGGTTGTTTTTATTTTTTTTGTGTTCTTTAATATTGAAAGCTTGCTATACTTTTTATCACGGGCGACAGGTTTGGATATAAAAATTTTAGCAAAAGAAATATTTACACAAGAACGAATCCTAAATTTAAAAATTTTCCTGATTGCCTCCCTAATAAGTTACACGATAGGAGGAATATTCTGTATTCGCTATGCTGATGAAATAGTCAATGCTGCAAAACTGTTCGAAAAAGGAGGGGCTGATTTTACTCTAAAGGTAAAAGAGACGATTGGTGGCATGCATAGGTGGCAGCAGGTGTTTGTAGGATGTTTGTTGCTGGGCTTTGGTATATATATTGGTCGCATTGCTTTCTTTTACCCATTTCATGTAGACGAGGCTTTTTCTTTTGTTTATCTGGTAAGTAAAGGGGCCGGGACCATTTCTGCTTATTATCCCGGGCCTAATAACCATATATTATACCTGCACATGTGCAATTGGGTTTCCCTTTTTACTTCCAACCCAATCGTGATTATGCGGCTGCCAGTAATGGTTTGTGCGTTAATATTGATGGCAGGTGTATTTCTTTGGTTGTATCGAACTTATGGTTTTTGGCCAGCTATTGGCGGGCTGGTTTTTTTTGTAGGAGCTGCCCCAATGTTATTCTATGCTGCTCATGGAAGAGGGTATATACTTATGCTTTTGTTTACCCTTATGTCCTTTTATACGGCCTTAAAGATTTATGAATCTGTTTTTTATAAGGTTGTTTTTGTAATATGTTCTGTGCTTGGCTTTTATACCATTCCAGTATTTTTGTATCCCTATGCGGCCCTTTTGATCAGTCAGCTTTTGGTCTTTGTTTTATATAAAAAGTACCCTGTAAAAACATTTGTCCTTAGCCATATTGCTATTGCTGTCTTAGTCGCCTTCTTATATGCGCCAGTAATGTTATTTAGCGGTTGGAAAGCTGTTTTTGAGAATGGCTGGATTCAACCCATGGATTATCAGCAAATGTTTGCAAATATCCCTCAATGGTTAACTGATGTTCAAGTGTTTGTTTGGGAAACTAAAATTGTTGCGGTTTTGGTCGCTATTTGCCTTGTTTTGTCCTTATCATCCTTAGTGGCACAAAAGGAACGAAAGGAGGAGTTTGTTATGCTTATTTGTTTTTTTGGTATCATTCCTGCCATTTTGCTTGTTCAGCGGGTGCTTCCATTTCCCCGTACGCTGCTTTTTATGGCCATCCCTGCTGTTGTTTTAATAGCCCATCTTTTACAGCGCGCTTTGCAGGTTCGGAAGTGGCTGGTAGCCCTTCCTATGGCTGTTATACTATTGGTGGTCGGTTATGGTGTGGAGGAACACGAGCGAAAAATGGCTACCGGTTTTCCTTTTTATCAGAAGTTACACGCCACTGTTCCTGAAATTATTCAGGCAAAACCTCGGCGTATCCTTGCCGGTGATGATATCTACCATGTTTTTTTTAAACACTATGTCAACCAAGAGGGGCTTGAAACCAAAGTGGATTTTGAAGCGCAGAAAGCCGTTTATGATTTTCTGGTGCTTCCTGTGGGAAAAAACTTGCCTTCAGGAATAGATTTAAAAAAATACTCGGAGGTGCATAAAGATGCTTTTATCTTGGTTTATTCTCTCAATAAATGAACTTTTCGCTGTGATTGGCTTGTTTATCACCTGTACTATAACTGCTCCTGCTGTTGTATTAAACCTGAAAATATGAATAGAACTTTCTATTGCGTAACAAAATAACTTCAAATCAGTCGCATCGCTCACATTTGTGTCTTAACCATAGCGCTGCTATGCTTTGCGACCCAAAAGTGCTGATTTATTGTTATTTTGCTCCTCATGACGAAATCTATCGCATAATTCAGGTTAAATTTTTCTTATTATTCTAAAATTATAATTTTGCAAAAACATAAAATATGAAGATGAAGAACCCTGTCATGATTTTTGGCGCTAAAGGACTGGGGAAAGTTGCTCTAGATATCTTTCAAAGTAACAATGTTACAATTTACTGCTTCCTTGATGACGACAATGAGCTTCATGGAAAAGAGATTGGAGATATTGCTGTCCTAGGCCGTACTGATGATAAAGGATTTCTCCAGTACTTGGGTAAAAAATGTGAAGCTTTTATAGCTTCAGATGATAACCAGTACAGAGAAACTATGGTTTCCATGCTGCGAGACCGTAAGATAATGCCTGTAAATGCGATTCATCAAAAAGCATTTGTTTCAGAATATGCGTTTTTAGGGTACGGCAATATGATCAATGCAGGAGCAGTTGTCAATAGCTATGCGCGAATTAGCAATCACTGCATAATCAGTTGCAATGCAACAGTCGATTTTGATGCACAGTTGGATGACTTTGTTCAGATAGGGTCTGGTAGCATCATCAATTCAGGTGTGAAAATTGGCAAAGGAGCTTTTATTGGTTCAGGAGTAACCATCGTCTCAGGTGTGACCATTGGCAAAAAGGCCAGGGTAGGTGCTGGTTCTGTGGTGGTTTCTGATGTTAAAGATGGCGAAACTGTTTTTGGAAATCCTGCCAAAAGCATAGATTAAGCATTTTATCCCAAAATTACTGCACAATATAGGGTTTGACGGAAGAAATCTATGCGGCCTTACACATGAAGGCATATTGGAATTTTGACGTTTTCAGCGCGCCCTAGTTAACCTACTTATTAATTCGTAGGTTTTTTTCCTTAAAAAGTAGTAATTTTGGGATGATTTTGTTTATATCTGTAAATTACCATTCCTATTCATATGGAACAGAAATACGCCATACTACTTTATTATTGTTATACAAACATTGAAGATCCTGAGGCATTTCGCGAAGAGCATCATCGTTTTTGCGTGTCTCTGGGCATTCTAGGCAGAATTATAGTAGCTTCTGAAGGCTTGAATGGTACTGTTTCCGGTCGTGTTGAAGATTGTGAAGCGTATATGAAAGCGGTCAAGGAAGACCCTCGTTTTGCTGATACTGATTTTAAGGTTGATTATGCAGACAAACATGCTTTTCAAAAGCTGCATGTACGGGTCAAGCCGGAAATTGTGCATTCTGGATTAAATGGGCTGCATCCAAAAAATAAAACTGGCAAGCACCTCAACCCTGAAGAGTTTAAAAAGCTCAAAGATCAGGAAGATGTGGTAATTTTGGATGTGAGGTCCAATTATGAGCATAAAATCGGTCGTTTTAAGAACGCGCTGACGCTTGATATTGAAAATTTTAGGGATTTTCCTGAAAAAGTGAAGGAATTGGAACCTTTAAAAGGGAAGAAAATCCTTACTTACTGCACTGGTGGCATCAAATGTGAAAAGGCCAGTGCTTTCCTTTTGGAACAGGGGTTTGAAGATGTGTACCAGTTGCACGGTGGAATTATTAAGTATGGCATGGAAGCCGGTGGCGAGGATTTTGAAGGAAAATGCTATGTGTTTGACAATAGGGTAGTGGTAGACGTGAATAAAGTTAACCCAAAGGTAGTTTCTACTTGTTACGTGTGTGGTGTAGAGTGTGATCGCATGGTCAACTGTGCAAACTCTGTTTGTAACCGTCATGTACCTATTTGTGAAAACTGTGGATGGGAAATGGAAGGCGCATGTTCCGAAGAGTGTCGCTGTCACCCAGAAAAAAGGCCTTATGATGGTACAGGGTATTATCAGAAAGAATTGAACGGCTACAATCCGTTAAAAGGACTGAAAAGGAAAAAGGATCTTTCAGAATAGAAAAAAAACCGGCCAGTGCCGGTTTTTTTATTTTTTAATTACAATGGCTGGATATTCTCCAAAAGTACCAAAAAAGCGGCTGTATTTGTCTTCTAGCTTGCGCAATAAGCGTAGAATTTTTTTGCCTCCCAGACCTTTGTGTATATACATATTCATAAAGTAGATATCTGTACTTCGCCAGCAGTAAAACTCGATCTTATCGCTAAAAGAAAAGCTTCTTTTAAACCACGACGGACTGTGTGCGTGAAAGTAAAGCCGAGGTTTCGTTTTAGGGTTTAACTTAACATAAAGCTTTCCAGCCAAATGTCTGGCAATACGGTATAACTGTACCACGTTTAGGGCAATGTTCATAAACCATCCGTGCCAAAACCAGCTATAAATTATTACAACATGACCTCCACCATCTAGTGCCACCCTGTATAGTTCTTCTACAGCAGTTTTTTGGTCTTTTTTGGGTAAGTGGTAGAGGGTATGTTGCGAAAGAACAGTATTGCAGATGTTAGACTTGATAGGGATGTTGGTAATGTCGCCACAGATAAAGATACCTTTTTCTGCACTGTGTTGAAAGTTGTGTTTGGCTTGAATCAGGGCATTGATTGAAATATCTATACATATACGATATTCATAGCCCCTGGAGAGATTTAGATATTCCTGTAAACCTATAGGGCCTGAGGCGATATCTAAAAAATACTTGCCTGAAGGCGGATAAAACTTGGCCGCTTTGGTAAAAGAGTTTTGGATATATTCTTTCGAAACCTCTCTATAGTCGACCCACTTTGCAGAGTCCTCATAAATGCTCATAGCATTCTGAGTCTTGTAGTTTATTTCATTGTAATAATCAAAAACCCGCTTTTTGTCATAAGACATTTTGTCTCTTATATCCTTGTCTTTCCCAATGTACAAGGCATAGTTAGCGTGTAAAACTATAATGTCATCAACTATGGGGTAAAAGTAGGACTGGGAGCTATCTATGAGCCCAGAATTTATCTTGCCAAGCCCCTTAAAGTCTTCAGTTAAACCCAAACGCTCAAAATCTTCTTTCTTTATTTCAGAAAGGTCGTGTTTGGTAACAGGGCATTGCAATATGCTTAAATCAAAGTTCATTTTGCCTGTAATAAAAACCGAAATTACATCGGACGTAAGATTATACCAAATTAATGAGGGGTAAATGCTGGTATTTGTTAGTTGGTAATGAAAACTTTTTTAATGCTTAAAACTGGTAAATGAGCGGTTAAGTTTTTATTTTTGTTAGTGTTATTTTCTTAAAATAGGAATATTATACAATGAACCGGAACCCTCTTTCTTTGCTTGTTATTCTTCTTCTGCTTGTTATTTTAGTAGATACTGGTTGCCGTAAACATTCCAGAGATGATATAGCCCCTTTCCCTTCTGACACCTCTCGCTTTTTTGTTCATACAGCCCCTCCATATTACAATGGGTATCACTACAGCCATTACTATGATGGAAGCTTGAGGCATGAGGGGAATTTTAAAAATGGGGTTGCGAGTGGGCATTGGAAGTTTTATTGGCCCAATGGCCTTTTGATGAAAGAAGGCAATTACAATAACGGAAGAATGAGTGGTCAGTGGAAGTTTTTTTATCCAAATGGCAATCTGAAAGAAGAAGGGAACTATAATAACAATGTGCGCTCTGGCCATTGGAAGTTTTTCCATGAGAATGGAGTTTTGAGAACAGAGGGGAATTATAATAACAATAGGAGAACTGGGAGATGGAGGTTTTACTATCCAAATGGGCAGTTTAGCCACCAGATAGATTATTGACAAGTATTTAATTAGGGACTGCTGAAAAAGTCACAAGTGTGCAAGGTACGCATGGCCTTACATGAAGACGTATTGGAATCCTTCGAATGTAAGGCCATAAAGTAGATTGTGCGCTTGTGGCTAGCCCAAAAGAAGTATTGGATTAAAAGTCTCTCAATTTACTGTGCACGGTAAATTAAGAAATGACCGAAAAACCCATGTACCTATCCCTCATAATTTTTACACAAATATAAATAAGTCAACATTTTGGGCGTTTTTCAGCGCGCCCTAATTACTCTTTAGGAGTATAAACAATGTTAATATAACAACGTGCTTCTGGCATAATTTTCTTTCCTGGGTGAGAATCTTCAGTTTTAT